>DASSQR010000084.1:0-2277 GCA_035702405.1 Gallionella sp.
GTGGGGTTGGGGTGCGGGATTGACTGCCGGAAATGGTAATGCGATTCACGTTGCTACTGCCCTCTCTGATGGAACTACTAGCCATCTGACTAGGCTGTCCAACAACGACAGCCAAGTCATTGGTTACCCCAGCCCCTCCCCCGCTTGCGGGGGAGGAGAGTGAAAAACCGAACTCGCTGCCAATGCACCACAGCTTCGCGCCAACCTGTTGCGCATGAGCGCGCAGCGACTGCGGCACGTCCGGGTCCGCACAAATCGCCACATTGCCGAGCCGGAAAATACCGGCCTTTTCGAACCCGATCTGCTCGCGGGTACCCCCGAGGTAATCGGTATGATCGATATCCACGCTGGTAACCACCGCACAGTCGTTGTCGAATACGTTCACCGCGTCCAACCGGCCGCCCAGCCCGACTTCCAGAATCGCGACATCCACCTTATGGGCAATGAAGCATTGCATCGCCGCCAGCGTGCCGAATTCGAAATAGGTGAGCTCGGTATCACCGCGCACCTGCTCGATCTCGGCAAACGACGCGCACAGTTCGGCATCGGTCGCCGGTTGCTTGGCGATGCGCACCCGCTCGTTGTAACGCAGCAAGTGCGGCGAGGTATAGCAGCCAACGCGATAACCGGCGGCATGCAGCATGCTTTCCAACATTGCGCAAACCGAGCCCTTGCCGTTGGTACCGCCGACCACGATGACTGGAAAGTCAGGTTGCAGATTGAGCCGGCGCTTGACCTGGGCGACCCGTTCAAGACCGAGCGCGATGGTTTTGGGATGCAGCGATTCGAGATAGGTCAGCCAGTCGGCCAGCGTGGCCGGCAGCCCTGACTGGCTGGAAAGATTTTGTGCATGCGGCATGGTTTATTCCATCGGTTGCCGGATGACCGTCTTCCATTTTTCAGGAGCGGTCCGGCGCATATCGCTGAGGTAAATTTCGTGGTGTTTCCCGACCAAGGCACAGCCCCGCTCGCGGATGAACTGATGCACTTTTTCAATCGTCGGCCCTTCTGCGGAGAACGGGCCAATGTGCATGATCTGCGCGGCCCGACCTTCATGGAAAGCGATGAAGCGCACCAGTCCCAGCGCGGGCGGATTCTTCTTTTTGCGCACCTCGGTGATGGCCGTATCGACCATGGCCGGAGTCACATAGTCCGGCTGCATGATCATCGCGGTCCACTTCCAGTTCGATTTGTCGGTCGTGGAAAAATTTGCCATGTCGTCGGCCCACCAGAGTCCCTCCAGCGGCATGACGCCGTAGTCGACCGCCTGAGCACCCTTCTTGACCATGAATTTCAGGGTATACGCCAGCGCATACAGCGCTTCGATCGCTTCCCGGAACGACTGTGAGGTATTGGGATCGCCGGTGCCGTCGATCATCAGATAATTCATCGCGGCAACATCGACCTCGACCACCTCTTTCGTAGACGGATTGTAGAGATGCCGCAGCTCTTTCTTGAGATCCACTTTTTCCACGTTACCCCCCGAAGATGTTTGCATTGGAACCCGCCTTACTCCACCCAATGCAGCAATCAGACATCTGCAACGGCGCGACTCACAACTCCACGCCGAACTTGCGCAAGATCGGCAACATCGCGAGGTAGCAGAGGCTGGTTGCCGCAACCGAGAGGGTCAGGCTCAACCAGAATTCCACTCCCGCCCTGATCAGCACCGGCAGCAGGATAAATAACACCAGCGACGGCAGCACCAGCCAGAAAATCTGGCCGGACAGCACCGCGATTCGCTCGGGCTCCATGCCGTCGAGGCGCAGCCACACGAAGGCCAGCAGCGAAGTCATCGGCAAGGCGGCGAGCAGTGCGGCAACGCCGCTGCTGCGCTTGGCGATTTCGGCCACCGCCACAATGAGGATCGCGGAAATGACAACTTTCAGCGCGATGTACAGCATGGGAATTTATGCGAATCCATCAGCGCTGCTTTTCGGGATGCGCCGCGGACGGTCAGATGACCACTTCGGCCGCCGCCTGCTGACCGGTCAGCAAGGCGAGCAGCTCCGCCAGTTGGGCCCGCATTTCCCGCCGGTCCACAATCATGTCCAGCGCACCGTGATCAAGCAGGAATTCTGCGCGCTGGAATCCGTCCGGCAGGGTTTCGCGCACCGTCTGCTGAATCACGCGCGCACCGGCAAAGCCAACCAGCGCGCCGGGTTCGGCGATCACCACGTCGCCCATGAAGGCGAAGCTCGCGGAGACGCCGCCCATGGTGGGGTCGGTCAGCACCGAGATGAACGGCAGCCTGGCCTGGCTCAACTGGGTCAGCGC
>DASSQR010000085.1:0-6458 GCA_035702405.1 Gallionella sp.
GCCAGCCATCGCCCCAGCTCATGTCCATCTCGGCGGATGGTTCGGTGAACGGGAAGAATGACGGACGGAAGCGCACCACCAGATCGTCGCGCTCGAAATAGCGCTGCAGGAAATCCTGCACCACGCCCTTCAGATTGGCAAAACTAACTTGCTCGCCGATCCACAGGCCTTCGACCTGATGGAACATCGGCGAATGGGTCGCGTCGGAATCCACCCGATAGACCCGCCCTGGTGCGATGATGCGGATGTCCGGCATGGTTGCATCGTTGCCGAACTTCGCCATGTGCGCCTGCATGTAACGCACCTGAATCGGCGAGGTATGGGTACGCAAGACATGCTTCTCGTCAATGTAGAAGGTGTCGTGCATTGCCCGTGCCGGATGATTTTCCGGAATGTTCAGCGCAGTGAAATTGTAGAAATCGGTTTCGATTTCGGGACCCGATGCGACCGCGAAACCGAGCGAGTGGAACAAGGTTTCGATTTGTTCCAGCGTACGGGTGACTGGATGCAGACCACCCGTGCCGAGTCCACGGCCAGGCAGCGTCACATCCAGCGATTCGGCTGCGAGCTTCTGCGCCAGTTTGGCTTGCTGCAATGCATCGCGCCGTTCCTGCAAGGCGGCTTCGATGCGCTGCTTGACCTGGTTGATACGCGCGCCGGCTGCCGGACGTTCTTCGGCAGAGAGTTTGCCCAAGCCCTTAAGCAGGCCAGTCAGGCTGCCTTCCTTGCCCAGGTAGCGGGCTTTGACCTGCTCCAGTTCAGCTTCGTCGCCAATCGCGGCGAATTGCTGCAGAGCCTGATCGAGAATTTGTTGGAGCTCGTCCATCTATACCACCACTACTCCAAAGGGATACTGCAAACGAAAAAGGAGGCGCGAATACGCCTCCTTTATATTTCAGCGCGCCAAATTATACGCCGAGGCTGGCTTTGGCTTGTGCCACGAATTGGGCAAACGCCGGCTTGTCGAACACCGCGATATCCGACAGAACCTTGCGATCCACCTGAATGGCCGCCTTCTTCAGTCCGTTCATGAATACGCTGTAGCTCAGGCCTTGCTCACGCGCGGCTGCATTGATACGGGCGATCCACAAAGTACGGAACTGACGCTTGCGCTGACGACGATCGCGATAGGCATATTGCCCCGCTTTCATCACCGCCTGTTTGGCAATACGGTATACGTTCTTGCGGCGGCCGCGATAACCCTTGGCTTGCGCGAGCAGTTTCTTGTGGCTGGCGCGTGCTACTACTCCACGTTTTACTCTTGGCATGTTCTACTCCTTATGCGTAAGGCATCATGGCGTGAACCGATGCCGTATTGGTGGCGTGGACTTCAGCCGTGCCGCGCAGTTGACGCTTGTTCTTGGTGGTTTTCTTGGTCAGGATATGACGCTTGAAGGCTTGCGAGCGCTTGACGCTACCGCCGGCACGGACCTTGAAACGCTTGGCCGCACCACTTTTGGTTTTCATCTTTGGCATAACTACTCCATATATGTTTTGGTGCAAGGTGTTCTCCGGACGGAGAAACTTGATAACCCAGACACCACTTTTTTATCGGGGAACAATTTACTGCATCATTCCGACCATCCCCTCCTGCCGGAACAATTTAAACTTGAGGCTTGAATCGCATATCACCTGCTTGCTGCCGGACCATATTCAAGCCGAATGCATCTATTTCTTGAGCCCCTTCGGCGCCAGCACCATCACCATCTGACGACCTTCCATCTTGGGAAACTGCTCGACGTTGCCATACTCCGCCAAGTCCGCCCTGACGCGCTCGATCAGGCGCATGCCGATCTCCTGGTGGGCCATTTCGCGTCCGCGAAACCGCAACGTAATCTTGGTTTTGTCGCCGTCCTGCAGGAATTTGATCAAATTGCGCAACTTGATATTGTAATCGCCTTCATCCGTACCCGGGCGAAACTTGATCTCCTTGATCTGCATCTGTTTCTGCTTGAGCTTGGCTTCATGCAGCTTCTTGCTCTCAGCATATTTGAACTTGCCGATATCCATGATGCGACACACCGGGGGGACCGCCATAGGCGAAATTTCCACCAGATCCAGCTCCGCTTCATCCGCCAGCCGTAAAGCTTCAGCGATAGGAACAATCCCGAGGGGTTCTTTATCGACACCAATGAGCCGCACCTGCGGCGCCGTTATCATCTCATTGATGCGTTGCGTTTTTTCCTGTGCGATCGCAATCTCTCCTGTCAGACAATACTAAGCCGTGCTACCCGTTCTTGGTCTCGGATTTCAAACGCTGAAGCAGCGCTTCCAGCGTCATCTGCCCAAGATCCTCACCACTTCGGGAACGCACGGCCACCAAATTTGCAGCCATTTCCTTATCACCGACAATCAATTGATACGGTAATTTCTGCAAGCTATGTTCGCGTATTTTATAGGTAATCTTCTCGTTGCGCAAATCTACTTGCACGCGCATGCCCGCATCACGCAACACTTGCGCCACGTGCAGCGCATATTCTTCCTGCGCTTGCGAAATATTCATCAGCACCATTTGAATCGGCGCCAGCCAGAACGGGAATGCGCCGGCATGATGTTCAATCAGGATGCCAATAAAGCGCTCCATCGAACCAAGAATGGCGCGGTGCAGCATCACCGGCGCCTTGCGGCTGTTGTCTTCATCAACGAACTCGGCATCCAGGCGCACCGGCAGATTGAAGTCGAGCTGAATGGTGCCGCACTGCCATAACCGGCCGAGACTATCTTTCAGCGTGAACTCGATCTTGGGGCCATAGAACGCGCCCTCGCCTGGCTGGAGGTCATAGTCCAGCCCATTCTGCTGCAGGGCCGATGCCAAGCCGGCTTCGGCTTTGTCCCAAGTCTCATCAGAACCCACGCGCTTTTCAGGACGCGTGGACAGCTTGACCAGCACTTCGTTGAATCCGAAGTCGCGGTACACCTCGTTCAGCATCACGATGAAGCTGGATACTTCGGATTGCACCTGATCCTCGGTACAGAAGATATGCGCATCGTCCTGGGTAAAGCCGCGCACGCGCATCAGGCCGTGCAGCGAGCCGGAGGTTTCATTGCGGTGGCACGAACCAAACTCAGCCAGACGCAACGGCAAATCGCGATAGCTGCGCAGGCCGTGATTGAAAATCTGCACGTGGCCGGGGCAATTCATCGGCTTCACCGCATAGTCGCGGTTCTCCGATGCAGTGGTGAACATGTTGTCGTGATAGTTTTCCCAGTGGCCGGACTTTTCCCACAGGGTACGATCCATGATGGTCGGCGTGCGCACTTCCTGGTAGCCGTGGGCGCGGAACTTGGCACGCATGTATTGCTCGACTTCCTGCCACAGCGTCCAACCCTTTGGATGCCAGAACACCATACCGGGCGACGAATCCTGCATGTGGAACAATTCGAGCTGCTTGCCGAGCTTGCGGTGGTCGCGCTTCTCGGCTTCTTCGAGCTGGTGCAGATATGCCTCCAGCTCTTCCTTCTTCGCCCACGCCGTGCCGTAGATGCGCTGCAGCATTTCGTTTTTCGAATCGCCGCGCCAGTAGGCACCGGCCAGCTTCATCAGCTTGAACGCCTTCAGCCGCCCCGTTGACGGCACGTGCGGACCGCGGCAGAGATCGGTGAACTCACCTTCGCTGTACAGCGAAACATCCTGCTCCGGCGGAATCGACTCGATGATCTCGGCCTTGTAGTTTTCGCCGATATGCTTGAAGAATGCCACGGCCTCGTCGCGCGGCAACACGCGACGAACAACCGGCAAATCGGCCTTGGCAAGCTCGGCCATGCGCTTTTCGATCGCTGCCAGGTCTTCCGGAGTGAAGGGACGCTTGTATGAAAAATCGTAGTAGAAGCCGTTTTCGACCACCGGGCCGATGGTCACCTGCGCATCCGGGAACAATTCCTTGACCGCGTGCGCCAGCAAGTGTGCGGTGGAATGGCGCATGATTTCAACGCCATCCGCATCCTTGTCGGTGATGATTGCCAGCGCCGCATCCTGCTCGATCAGGTGCGAGGTATCGACCAGTTTTCCGTCCACCTTGCCGGCCAGTGCGGCGCGCGCCAATCCCGCACCGATGCTGGCCGCAACCTCGGCCACGGTAACAGGCTGTTCAAAACTGCGTTGCGAACCATCCGGCAAAGTAATAACAGGCATATTCTTATTCCAAAAATACGAAGTGCGGCAAAGCCGCACTCAAAATATTGATCGGGTTCAATTCCTGCACCCGCGCCATCCACGCCCATAAACGTGCTGGCTCCTTTAGCGGCGCAGATTTTCTCACAATCCGGGCTGCGACAGCAACAATAATACGGGATAGTCCCCGCGAATGGCTTGTTTCCAGCCTGGCACAGTCATTGTTTTTGCCGGGCCCGTTCTTCGCGCGTGCTCAAGAGGTCACACGAGCGTCCCGGGTTCACGGCCCAACACTTTCAGATACACGTCCCGATATGCCGCGGCACTGATATCCCAGCCAAACGGCTTGGTCATGCAGTTCTTGCGCAATTTCTTCCATTTCCACTGCTCGTGGTAAAGCACCACGGCACGATGAATCGCAGACAACAGGTTATTTGCCGTCATGCCATTGAAGGTAAAGCCGCTGGCGGTGCCATTCCGGAGCGTTTCGGGGGTACAGTCAACTACCGAATCCGCGAGGCCGCCGATCGCATGCACGATGGGCGGCGTGCCGTAGCGTTGGCTGTACATCTGGTTCAGACCACAGGGTTCAAAACGCGAAGGCATGAGAAACATGTCGGCGCCGGCTTCGATCTGGTGGGCCAGCGCCTCGTCAAAGCCAACGTGTGCCGCAATGCAACCCGCAAAGCGGTGCGACAGGTCACGCGCGCGCCGCTGCAAGTGTGCTTCGCCGCTGCCGAGCAGAACCAGTTGGGCGGGCAACCGGTGCAGATGCGGGGCGATTTCCAGCACCAGATCAATACCCTTCTGATGGGCGAAGCGGCTGACCACCGCAAGCAAAGGAATATCCGGTTCCGGCGTCAGCCCGAGTCTGCGTTGCAGTGACTCCTTGACGGTAGCTTTGCCGGTCATGCGGGCAGTACTGTATCTCTTGGGTAGATGCGGGTCGTGCGCCGGGTTCCATTCATCCGTATCGATGCCATTCAGGATGCCGGTCAGATCACTACTGCGCCCGGCCAGCAAACCCTGCATGCCAAAACCGAATTCCTCATGCTGGATTTCCCGGGCATAGTTCGGGCTGACAGTCGTGATGTGGTTGGAGTAGAACAGCCCTGCTTTGAGAAACGAGAGATTGCCGTAATATTCCACCCCATTGATCTGGAAGCAGGATGGCGGCAGCTGCAATTCGTTCAGCGACGCCGGCGGGAAGATGCCCTGGAACGCCAGGTTATGGACTGTGATGACACTTGGCACCCCTTCTGGCATGAAACGCAGATAGGCGGGCGCGAGGCCGGTTTGCCAGTCATTGCAGTGCACCAGATCGGGATGCCAGTCGAGCGGCGTTGCATTGCTGCCCAATATCGCGGCCACTTTGGACAACAGGCCAAAGCGCTGCAGGTTGTCGGCCCAATCATGCCCGTTGGCGTCCTGATACGGGCCGCCATCGCGCTGATACAATTCCGGGCAATCCAGCACCAGCAGCGGCACGCCGTTCGGCAGTGTGCTCGCCAACAGGCGCGAGTTTGGGAAGCCGGATAAGGCATCAAGGGTTGCGACGGTTTCATGCTGCGCCAGTTGCGCCAAGACCCGGCGATAGCCCGGCAGCAGTACTCGCACGTCGGTGTCAATGGCGCGCAGCGCGGCGGGCAATGCGCCGCTGACATCTGCCAAACCGCCGGTCTTGATCAGTGGAGCGACTTCGGAAGTCGCAAACAGGACTCTCAGTTCGGCCATTACCTATCTGTTCTAAATTCTGTAATATTTTTGAGTTATAGCCAGCGCATCATGCCGAGTTCGAACGGATGGGTCAGCATCTCGTGGTACGGATAAGCACGAATACGGTATTCCAGTTTGCCGCATTGCTCAGGCCGTACTTCGAGTGCAAACACCTGTTCCCCGGCCGCCGTGGTCGTGCCGGTTGACTCGAAATAGTAGCGGTGGGCGCGCTGCAAATCAGTTCTCTTGGTCTGAAACCCCAGCAACATTTCCACGACAATGTCATTCGGCTGCAAGCCATCCAGGTTAACCGCGACTTCGAAGCGAAGACTTTCGCCGTAGATGATTTCCTTGCGCTCATTATCCAGACGACGCAACGTAACCGTAGGCCAGGCATGGCGCACGCGCGCCTTCCACGCGGCGATGGTGCGGGCAACTTCAAACTGGTTCTGCTTGTATAAGCGATGCTGTTTGCTGGCCGGCAAGTAACATTTCGCCAGGTATTCGGCCACCATGCGCTTGGAATTGAAGCGCGGCATGATCGATGCCATCGAGTGCTTGGACATCTTTACCCAGCCGGGAGACAGACCCATCTTGCTGTGATCGTAATAAAGCGGCACGACCTGGTCCT
>DASSQR010000086.1:0-15513 GCA_035702405.1 Gallionella sp.
TTCAATCCGCACCGCCAGCCACAGTTGTTCCGCAGTGAGATTGTCATTTTTTTCGGAGTATTTCGCAAAATACTTCTTGGCGGTAACGTAATCGCCACCGACGAATTTCAGTTCCGCCATTGCAACCAGCGCCGGAGGCAAGCCGGGCTGCAACCGCAGCGCCTGGAGCAGAAATTCTTCGGCATCCGCATTGTTGCCCGCTTTCCTGGAACACACGCCCGCATTCAGATAAGCCCGCTCGGGGGTTTCATACAGCGGATTTTTCAGCGCTGCCATAAACTGCGGAATGGAATCCTTCTCGCGGCCGCGCTGGCACAAAAACCATCCGTAGTTGTTGTGCGCTTCAGAGGCATTCTCATCGAGATGCAAGCTGCGCTGGAAGTCTTCCTCAGCGCTTTCATCCTCGCGCAACGCCATATGGATCAATCCGCGGACATTGTAGGCTGGCGCATAATCCCGGTCCGCCTGCAAAGCCAGTTCAATTTCTCCAAGCGCGGTGCCCATTTGCGCACGCTCGTAATAGAGCCCTGCTAGCTCAGTGTGAACCTTGGCGCTGGCGCGTTCGCGGGTGGTCTCGCGTTCCGGCGCCCTGCTTCCGCCGGACGAAGTGCTACAACCGGTCAGCATGAAAAAGAATATGAACAAACCTGCCCATTGCTTCATCAATGCACCCCGGTTAATCGTTGTGTCGTTCGTTTGGTCTTGTCTTGCACCTGACCTGCCAACTGCCCACAGGCTGCGGCAATATCGTCACCGCGAGTCTTGCGAGTGGTGGTCACGATGTTCGCCTGCATCAGCACATCGCGGAAGCGGCGGATCGCCTCCGGCCCGGAGCGCCGGTAATGCGTCTCTGGAAACGGGTTGAACGGAATCAGGTTGAACTTGCACGACACGTCGCGTACCAGCCGCACCAGTTCACGCGCATGCTGCTCGCTATCGTTCACCCCATCCAGCAACACGTACTCGAAGGTGATGAAATCGCGCGGCGCGCGTTCCAGATAGCGCTGGCATGCCGACATCAGTTCCTTGAGCGGATATTTCTGGTTGATCGGCACCAGTTGGTCGCGCAGTTTGTCATTCGGCGCATGCAGCGATACCGCCAGTGCCACCGGGCACTCGTCGCGCAGCCGATCCATCGCCGGCACGATGCCCGAGGTGGACACCGTCACGCGACGGCGCGAGAGTCCATAGGCATGGTCATCCAGCATCAGATGAAGCGCACTTACCGTGTGATCAAAATTCAGCAGCGGCTCGCCCATACCCATCAGCACCACATTGCTGATTTGCCAGTTACCTTCAGGATCCTTGCCGAGCTGGTGGTTCGCCCACCACAACTGGCCGATGATTTCGGCCACGTTGAGGTTGCGATTGAAACCCTGCTTACCGGTCGAACAGAACGCGCAGTCGAGCGCGCAGCCGGCCTGGGTAGATACACACAGCGTGCCCCTGCCCTCTTCCGGAATGAACACCGCCTCTACCGCATTGCCGGCGCCAACCTCGAACAGCCACTTGCGCGTACCGTCATCGGAGAGTTCCTCGCGGATCACTTTGGGTGCCTGCACGCAGGCAATCTGCTTCAGTTTTTCGCGCAGCGACACAGCGAGGTCGCTCATCGCATCGAAATCGGACTCCCCGGCCTTGTAGATCCAGCGCAGCACCTGCCGCGCGCGAAACGGCTTTTCGCCGTGTTCCGCGAACCAGGCAGTCAACTGCTGTGCATCAAAGTCGAGGAGGTTTTGTTTTGTCATCGTTACAAATCTATTGCGCAACCCGATTGCGGCGTCGCATGCTCGTTCATTCCTCGCCTACCAGCAGGTATGTCTCGTCATTCACTGCGCGGCTCCTTGCACTCGAGCTGCTCATCACGATTTCTAACGATGCCATGAATTAACGGGAGTAAATATTCAATGCCGGGAAGAAATAGGCAATTTCGACAGCGGCAGTTTCCGGAGCATCGGAACCATGCACGGCGTTCGCATCGATGCTGTCCGCGAAGTCGGCGCGGATAGTACCCTTGTCGGCCTTCTTCGGGTCGGTGGCGCCCATCAGTTCGCGGTTCTTCAGGATTGCACCTTCGCCTTCCAGCACCTGCACCATCACCGGACCGGAAATCATGAAGCTGACCAGATCATTGAAGAATGGGCGTGCGCGGTGAACGGCATAGAAACCTTCGGCTTCGGCACGCGACAGATGCATCATGCGTGCCGCGATGATTTTCAGGCCGGCATTCTCAAAACGCGTGTAAATCTGACCGATCACATTCTTGGCTACAGCATCGGGTTTGATAATCGACAGGGTACGTTCAACGGCCATGCTACATTCTCCAAACTTTGGTTGATAAAAAATTGACTCGATATTCTATCAGGCTTTGCCCGCGCTGTCGCCGCAGACAAGCCTTCCGCGTCATTTGCTGACGCCGCCGAGGGACCGGCGAAAATTGATTAGCCTTGCAACATGAACGATAGCTCGATTCCTGGTCCGCGGACCGGTTGACTTGGTGCGGAAAGAGCGCCAGCCAATCATCCAGGGCGGGCTGGTACACCACTGCAATTCCCCGACAATTCAGTCAGAACAGCGCAAATTCAACACCAACTTGTAGAGCCCCCAAAAATACAGGACTTACAGCATGTTAAATCAATGCGTTATATCGCATTCTATAACCCCACAGAATGGTTTGTGATACCCGCATCAGCGCAGCCATGACTACCCCAGTACTGGAGGCCCAGATGAACACGAGATGTTTCTTTGCGATCATTGCCATCAGCAGCGCTCTGGCAGCCTGTACCAACATGGCCGTGGAGTCGGCGCCAAAGAAACAGACTGCGACCCAACGGAGCGACGCCGCAATAAAGGCCGACGCGCTGTTTTGGGACACGCTGCACAACGGGGAATACGAGAAAATCCAGAACGCGCTCGAAGTCTTGACCGCCGCCTATCTGAACACTCCCAACGATTCGATCACCGCCGGCCACATTGGTATGCTGCATTTTTGGCGAATTACCGAAAGAAATCGCTTGACGCAGATTCCGGCCAGCATCACCGATGACATCGTGGTGGCACGAAAATACTTGCAGGAATCGGTTACGCTTAATCCTTCGGATGCGCGATACCAGGGGTTTCTAGGCGGCGCCATGGCAATCGAGGGAACGATTCATCACGACGAAAAACTCGTTCGCCGGGGCTATTACACGTTGCTCGACTCCGCCAAGGCATGGCCTGAATTCAATCTGTTTACGTACGGCTACGTAATGAGTCTGCAACCTGCCGATTCCCCCAGGTTTAAAGAAGGCCTGGAATGGCAGTGGCTGACTCTGGATAAGTGCATCGAGGGGAAGGTGGACAGACAGAGCGTTGATTATTCCGCATACAAGGTGATACAGGCCAGCGAAGGAGTAAAACGGGTATGCGGGAACTCGTGGATCGCCCCTCATAATATCGAAGGTTTCTTCCTGAATATGGGCGATATGCTGGTCAAGTCGGGCGATTGGAAAACCGCACAACAGATTTACGCAGGCGCCAGGCTTTCGCCGGGCTACACCACCTGGAAATTCCGGCCAGTGCTGGAAGATCGCATCAAGGACGCGCAAAAAAATGTGGCTCTGTATAACGCTCCGAAAGACCTTGGTTTGAAACAAGAACCGCAGATGATGGTTAATTCGGCCTTTGCCTGCACGGCATGCCACCAGAGTTGAAAGCGTGCTCTTGTCCTGGCATGTCCAGGTTTCGAAATTAGGTGCAGCAACTAATGGCCGCCGTAGAGTAACTGCGGCAACCACAGGCTAATCGCGGGAACGTAGGTAATCAACGCGAGGTATCCCAGCATCACGAACACCCATGGCAGGGTCGCGATCGAAACCTCGGTCAGGCCCATTCGGGCAAGATGGCTGGCAACGAACAGATTGAGGCCGACCGGCGGGTGAATCATGCCGATTTCCATGTTGATGGTCATGATGATGCCCAAATGGATCGGATCAATCCCGAGTGTTTTGGCAATGGGCAGGAACAACGGCGCCAAAATGAGGATGATGGAACTGGGCTCCATGAACTGACCTGCTGCCAGCAACGCCAAGTTGACCACTAGCAGGAACATCCACGGTTCAAGATGCTGCGCCAGCACCCAGTTGGACATCGCTTGCGGAATTTGCTCCGAGGTCAGCAGGAACGAAAACAGGATGGCGTTGGTGATGATGTACAGCAGCATCGCACTGGTGTTCGCCGCGGCCAGCAATGACTTCGGCACCTCGCGCCACTTGAGGTCGCGGTAGATGAATTTGGCCGCAATGAAGCCATACACCGCCGCCACCGCCGCGGCTTCGGTCGGCGTAAACAGGCCGCCGTAGATGCCGCCCATCACGATCACGACCAGGAACAGCCCCCACCAGGCATCCAGAAACGACCGGAGCAACTCCTTGCCCGCTGGTTTGGGCATCACCGGAAAATCACTTCGTTTCGCCTGTATAAACACCAGGCCCATCAAAATCAGCGCGAGGAGGATGCCTGGCACGATTCCGGCCATGAATAACTTGCCGGCGCTCTCACTGGTGGATACGGCATAGATAATCATTACGATGGACGGCGGAATGAGGATACCGAGCGAGCCGGACGTCGCGATCACGCCTACGCCGAAACGTCGAGGGTAACCTGCGTTGATCATCGCTGGCAGCATTACCGAACCGATCGCCATGACCGTCGCCGGACTGGATCCGGAAATAGTGGCAAAGAAAGCGCAGGATAATACTGCCGCCATCGCCATGCCGCCCGGCAGCCAGCCAACCAGGTTGTTGGCGAACCGCACGATGCGCGCCGCAATCTTGCCGTCAATCAGGAACTGGCCGGACAGCACGAAAAACGGCACTGCCATGATTGCAAAACTCTCCAGGCCGGTGAACAGGCGCTGCGAGATGATATTGACGGTATCCAGCGAGAACGATGAAAAGCCGAGCAGGAATACCAGCACGGTCATGCCCAGCGCGATGGAGATCGGCGTGCTGGTGCTGAGCAGCAGCAACAGGATTATGACGATGAGCGGGAAGGTCAAATGTCCTCCCGGACGTGCTCAGTCGAGGACAGATGGCTGTGTAACCGGCCTGTCCTGACAAACAGCGCCAACGCCTGCATGAAGCGGTAACACATCAGGCCGGAGCCAAACGGAATCGCCAGATAGATGATCCACATCGGCCACTCGAGATCGGGTGAGGTTTGGCCGGTGCCATAGATGAAGATGACCCAGCGCGCACCGAAAAACGCAATAACGCCCGTGAACATCACCCCGAGCAGCATTGCGATGATAACCAGCCATCGCCTGATCGACGGACGCACCGTGTTCACCACGAAGTCAACGCCGATGTGGATGCCGGTACGCACGCCGTAAGCCGCGCCAAATTTCGCCATCCAGATGAACAGGTAGATGGTAAGTTCCTGCGCCCAGCTGATGCCCGTTCCACCTGCATAACGAATCACCACGGCGGCGAACGTGACCAGCGTCGCCGCCGCCATGAATGAGGTGATCAGCGTCTCTTCCAAACGATCAAGAATGCGATTGAACATGCAATTCCCTCCGGCTGCCCATGAGCAAGTCGGCCACGCGGCGAGCTCACCACAAACCTATGTCTTCTTCTTTTTGTTGGCTGCAGGCTGCTGTTCCTTTTCCTCTTGGGCGACCACTGCATAGACGCCCTGGATCAGGTCTTTGCCGATGACACCTTCGAACTCGGTATGCGCCGGCTGCAAGGTCTTGTGCCATTCAGCGCGTTCGCTGTCAGGCAAAACGTAGATCTGGGTCGTTTTGGCTGCCCGCACTTTTTCCAGCGCCTCATCATTTTCCTGCTGCGCGATGGTGCGCTCGAAGGCCGTCGCTTCCTGCATCGCCGCCGTCAGTGCGCTGCGGATATCGGCCGGCAATCCATCCCAGAACTTCTTGTTGGTCACGACGGCATAACCAAGATAACCGTGATTGGAAATCGTCAGATGCTTTTGCACTTCATGCATCTTCTGCGTATAAAAGTTGGATACCGGATTTTCGGTGCCATCCACCACGCCCTGCTGCAACGCCGAATACACTTCGCTGAAAGCCATGACCTGCGGAACCGCACCCAAAGCCTTCATTTCTGCATCCAGCACCTTGGACGACTGAATGCGCATTTTCTGACCCTTGAAATCGGCGACGGTGCGTATCGGACGGTTCGAGCTCATCTGCTTGAAACCGTTGTCCCAGAACGCCAGCCCGATCACCCCCTTGCTGTCCAGTCTGGCAAACAGCTTGCTGCCGATCGGCCCGTCCATGACGCGATGCAGCACCGTGCGGTTGGGAAAAAGGTAGGGCAGATCAAATAGCTCAAATTCACGCGCGCCCATCGGCCCGAATTTGGACAGGGACGGCGCGAGCATCTGCACTGCGCCGAGCTGCAAGGCTTCCAATTCTTCGCGGTCCTTGTACAACTGACTGTTGGGATAGACCTCGACTTTCACGCGACCTTTGGTTTTTTCTTCCGCCAGTTGCCTGAATTTCTCCGCGGCACGTCCCTTGGGAGTGTCTGGCGCAACGACATGGCTGAATTTGATGATGATGGGATCGGCGGATGCTGCCGCAGAGGCAGTGATGGACAGACACAACAAGACACGACACAACGCACTGACGATTTTCATATTCGCCCCAAAGATGGTTAGACTGCATTGGCACTACCATTGATTGTCCGCCGCATCATAATCGAATTGAGCGCAGCGCAACAACAAACAGACAGACAGACACCTCGTAACGTGATATACCGTAAGCCGGCGGCGCGGCAGAATGAGGCTCAGCGCCACCAACGCCGAAAAGCGCATATCGTTTGCCCTTTGATCCCGTCGCTCCGGGCCGCTTGCCGCAAGTCTATGTCTTCTTCTTTTTACCAAGCGCTTGCCGCTGTTCTTTTTCCACCTGCGCGGCCACTTCATACACGTCCTGGATCAGGTCCTTGCCGATGATCTCCCCGAATTCGACATGCACCGGCAGCAAGGCCTCGCGCCACGCAGTGTATTCGCTCTCCGGCAAGACATAGACCTGGGTAGTCCTGGCGGCGCGCACTTTTTCCAGCGCCGCATCGTTCTCCCGCTGCGCGATGGTACGCTCGAAGGCGGTGGCATCGCGCATCGCCTCGGTCAACGCACCGCGAATGCCGGACGGCAGGCCGTTCCAGAACTTCTTGTTGGTCACCACGGCATAGCCGAGATAACCGTGATTGGAAATTGTCAGGTGTGTTTGCACCTCGTGCATTTTCTGCGTATAAAAGTTGGACACCGGATTCTCCGTGCCGTCCACCACACCCTGCTGCAATGCCGACCGCACGTCACTGAACGCCAGCACCTGCGGCTCTGCGCCGAGCGCCCTTATTTGCGCGTCCAGCACCTGTGACGGCTGGACGCGCATTTTCAACCCCGCGAAATCCCCGACCCTGCGCAGCGGACGATTGGCACTCATCTGTTTGAAGCCGTTATCCCAGAATGCCAGCCCGGTCACCCCCTTTGCATCCAGTTTGGCGAACAGCTTCTTGCCGATGGCCCCGTCCATCACACGGTGCAGCACCGTGCTGTCAGGAAAAAGGTAAGGCAAATCGAATAGCTCGAATTCAGGCACGCCCATCGGCCCGAATTCGGATAGCGACGGCGCGAGCATCTGCACCACGCCGCGCTGCAAGGCATCCATTTGTTTGCGGTCCTTATACAACTGGCTGTTGGGGTAAATCACGACTTTTACCCGGCCGTTGGTTTTTTGCTCCGCCAGTTGCTTGAATTTTTCCGCGGCGCGCCCCTTGGGTGTGTCCGGCGCAGCGACATGGCTGAATTTGATGATGATAGGATCGGCAGAGGCTGCCGCCGACAGGGTCACGACCAGCCCCAGCAACACGTTCCTACACAACACACTGACGATTTTCATCTCCGCCCTCTGGATGTTAAGCCGCATTCACATTGCGGTTTCTTGTTGGGCGCATCATAGGTGATTTAATCGCAGGACAACAATATTCCTTCTTCGTCTTTTTCGGCCCGATATTCCGCCGCGACAGCCACGCCCGGCACGCATACCAGCTTATCCCCGCAAAAGAGCAATGGCAGACGCTCGCGTTGCCAGGGCGGGATCCGATGTTCCTGGAACAGATTCTTCAGGGTACGCGTGGCTGCATGCGGCTCCGGGCGCAGCGTTTCGCCGCCACAACGTACCCGCAGTGTCACCGGCTCGGACTGCAATTTCAAGCGGCTAATCCCCTGCCCCATCACTTGCCGGAATGACAGCCGCGAGCTTAGCGGTGGCCAAGCCAATTCGGTTTCCCCGTGCCACGGCAGGACCAGATCAGGTTTAAACTCATTCAGCGCAGGCAGGGCATACACTCCGTCCTGATAGCGGCGTACCTGCCAGCGCTCGGCTCGGGATGTGGTATCGCTGCCATATTCGATGCATATCGCCGAGTCGGTTCGGGCGTTGCAAAGTTGCTGCAGCATGTCGTCCAGTTGCACGGTTTGCGGCATGGGAGCGCCGACGCTGTGCAGAAAGTAGCGCAGCAGACTTCTGGCACGAGCCGGACTGAGCCGCCGCAATGCTTCCACTGCAAGCGCACCCGCATGGATGGCGTGAGCGCCGTCCTGTTGCGCCAGTTCATCGAGCAGGATATTCGCCTCGGCGAAATGCTGCGCGCTGCGCGCCAGCGTATTGCGATAGGCGGGAAATTTCTCGTTCAGTAACGGCAGCACTCGGTGCCGTAAAAAGTTGCGCGGGTAACTGTCATCCGCATTGCTTTCATCTTCGATCCATTGCAGCTGATGTGCTTTGGCATAGCCGATAATTTCCTGCCGCGAACAATGCAGCAGTGGCCGCACCAATCTGGGCATCACCGGGCTTTCTGGCTGCAGCTCCTGCTTCGACAAGTCCAGGATGGGCCGCTTCGACGAGCTCAGGACAGGCCCCTTCGATATACTCAGGACAGGCATCGCGCTCGCGCCGCGTACGCCGGCGCCGCGCAGCAGTTGCAGCAGCATGGTTTCCACCTGATCGTCGGCGTGATGCGCGAGGGCAATAAAGTCACAGGATTGCCGGGCGAAGGCAGCATGGCGCAATTTGCGCGCTGCCGCCTCGATCCCGTGTGCACGCAATGGAGCAATGTCCACAGACTCCATCCGCAAGGCAATGGAATAGCGCGCGCACAAATCGGCACAGAATTTCGCCCAGCTGTCCGCATGCGGGCTGATGCCGTGATGCACGTGCAGGGCAGAAAGTTGCCATGAGAACCGTGAGGCCAGTTGCTGGAGCAGATGCAGCAATACCACCGAATCGACGCCGCCACTCAAGCCGATCAGAACGGAACTTCGCGGGGGCAAAAGTGGCGCGAGCTGCGCGGCAACCCGCTCGGCCAAATCGGTGCCGGGCGTTTCCGGCGAACGTGAGGCGGTCATGCCGTCCAGACATCGGCCGCCGCGTGGCCGGGCCCCGCGACGGAATGTATTACCGGGGCTGGCCCGGAATGACAGCCGAACGTTGGATTACTGCAGAGTGATTTCCTTGAACTTGCCATAACTCATCAGGCGATTGAAGCGATCCTGCAGCAGGCTGGCGGCCGGCTTGCCTTGCGCTGTTTTCAGTGCTTCCTGCAAGGCCTTTTTCACATTCTGCATGGTTGCCGCGTAGTCGCGGTGAGCCCCGCCCAACGGCTCGTTGATGATCTTGTCCACCAGACCCAGCGTTTTCAGGCGCGTCGCGGTAATGCCCAGCGTTTCGGCAGCATCGGGGGCTTTTTCCGCGCTCTTCCACAGAATCGACGCACAGCCTTCCGGCGAAATCACCGAGTAGGTGCTGTACTGCAACATCAGCAGCGCGTCGCCCACGGCAATCGCGAGCGCGCCGCCGGAGCCGCCCTCACCGATCACGGTGCAGATGATCGGCACGCGCAACTCGGTCATCTCGTACAGGTTGCGCCCGATCGCTTCGGACTGGCCGCGCTCCTCGGCGCCAACCCCGGGATAGGCGCCGGGCGTGTCGATAAAGGTCAGGATCGGGATACCGAATTTTTCGGCAAGACGCATCAGTCGCATTGCCTTGCGATAGCCTTCCGGCCGTGGCATACCAAAATTGCGTGCGATCTTTTCCTTGGTATCACGGCCCTTTTGATGACCGATGACCATCACGCTCTGACCGTTGAATCGTGCCAGACCACCGACGATCGCCTTGTCGTCGGCAAACGAGCGGTCGCCATGCAATTCCACAAAGTCGGTGAACAATGCATCGACGTAGTCCAGCGTATACGGGCGCTGTGGGTGGCGCGACACCTGCGAAATTTGCCAGGGAGTCAGCTTGGCATAGACCTCCTTGGTCAGGGCCGCACTTTTCCTGGACAGGCGCTCGATTTCATCCGCAATGTCGACTGCCGAATCGTCCTGCACATAACGCAGCTGATCGATCTTGTCTTCCAGCTCGGCAATGGGACTCTCAAAATCCAGAAATGATATTTTCATGTTTAATTCCAGCTATGGCACATCAAAAGCCGCGCGATGATACTACAAACCAAAGAATCGCTTGATAGTCTTCAACACTTCACTCTGTTGCTGATGCATTTCCTTGTGCAGACTCTCCGCATCCAAGTGTTGCAGCGCACTGTCCAGTTGCACCTTTCGCTCGGCCAGAATATGTGAAATTTCCTCGGCAATGGCGGGACGCGCCAGGATGATCCCCTCAAAAGATTCCTTGTCGAGCCGGTAGCACTCCATGTCGGTCCGGGCAATCACCGTAGCAGAGCGCGGAGCGCCAGTCATCATGCCCATCTCGCCGAAGAAATTTCCCTTGGACAGCACATTCAGACTGCGCCGCTCGCCATCGGTTCCCTCCAGGAACACCTCCGCTTCGCCGCTGATGATGACATAAAGCCAGTGCGCAATCGCGCCCTGGCGGGTAATGATATTACCCTTGGCAAAGGGCGCATACTTGAGCCGTTCGGCCAGCGTATGCAATTCATCCTCAGTCATCTGCGCGAACAACTCGACATGCCTGAGCGTCTTGATGCGCAGCTGCAATTCGTGCTGGTGTAGCGCGGCTTCGTATTTCTCGTTTTCCTTGACGAGGTGCACGCTGTGCTCTTCCACTACCGTTCTGATGCCTGCCCGTTCCAGCGCAGTATAGACATGCCAGCGCACGGCTGCATCCGTCGGATCGTCGTTCGCCAAGTCAGTCAGCCAATAGCGCAACGCGTAACGGGCATAACCCTTGTCGATCTCCATCAATACGCAATTCGGCTCGGGATATTTGGCGACGTTGGCAATGTCGGCCTGGCGAATCGCATCTTCCACCGCACCGACGACCCGCGCCGGCGTGTCATTCAGGCTGACGCCAAACCAGATCCAGCGGCGAACCCGGGGCTCCGGATCGCTGCGACGTCCCAGCACCATAAATTTATTCTTCATCAGTTGGCTGTTGGGAAACACGACGGTCTCCCAATTACGGGTTTCGACCAGTGTGGAGCGCCAGCGAATATCCACGATGCGACCGACCACGTCATCCACCCTGATCCAGTCACCAACCTCGATGGAATTGTCCAGTTGCAGCGCGAGACCGCCGAGAATATTGCCCAGCGTATCCTGCATCGAGAATGCCACCACGGCCGTGATCATTGCCGATGTCGCCACGATGCCACTCACGTCCAGACCGGCAAACCGCAGCTGCACCAGCCCCCAGCCGAGATAGGCCACAATGACGGAAATATCTTCGGCGATGCGTGGCGGAGACAAATGCACCCGGGGCAGGACCATGCGGAAGATCATCAACCCCCACAGCCGGATGATCGCAATCCCGGCGCCGATCAGGGCGGTTTCACGCAACACCGCCGCGGCAGAAGCAAACTGGAAGGCATGGATCAGGCTGCCGATAAACTGCAGCAGCACGCAGACCAGGAAGAAAGACAACGTGTTCAGGATGCTCTTGCGCGCTTCCTTGAGGAAACGGAACAGCACGAACGCCAGACCCAGGGTCATGAGCAACACCGGCAGCGACTCTTCGCGCCAAAAGAACTGAATGGTGCTATCCCAGAAAGACATACTCATTCCTTGTTTTTGGTTGCGGCATTTTAACAGGATGCTGAAGAACGTCGCGAGGATGGCCAGATGCAAGGTGCCCAGCGCAGAGTCAACCGAGACATATCAATGAATAATGGGTGAAATGGCGAGCAGCGCGTGACGCCGCCGCGCCCTGGTTTTTTTTAGCCCCTGTTAACTCGCTGAATATTCCGCCAGCGGTTTGCACCGCCGCCAGAATGCCCACGCGTCGGCTGGCGTTAATGTGGTCCGCCATATGTTTTCCTGCGTCAGAACTTCGAGGACCAATCGGGTAATCTTTCCGGAGCGCAGCGCCCGCCACAACGGCTTGGCATAGCCAGTTTCGAAATGCTGCAATGCGTCATGCCAGGCGGCCAGATCACCCCGCTGCAAAGCTTGTCGCAAGCCAGTCCACACCAGCAATTGAGCATTGCCCCCACCATCGATGTGCCACTGCTCCGGCCAATGGATATGAGGCACATCTGCCGCCGCCGCGAACATCTCGACCAGCACATCATCCGAAATCACGCGATCGTATGCCTTGCATGGTTTTGCATCCGCCGAGCAACCGGCACCCCACAGCCAAACGCTGTTGACCGGCAATTTGCCGCAGGCTTCGCGCGCGGCATTCACCGGGTGGGCAAACAGCAACATCTGGATTTCGTTAAATACTTGATGCCAGCGTTTCGCTTCCGCTCCCCGCGGCAACAAGCCACGCACATTGCGCCCCGCAGCTACCGACAGAGGTACAGTTTCAATACCCGGCAGTCCATCGAGCCGAAGATACCAGCGCTGCGGATGCGGAGCAAAAAATGCCAGACCCTGGCCATCAAAATGCTCGTTCAGGCTCGCGCATAACTGTGCTGCCTCATCTGCACTAAGCGCCACATCCGGCCACAACACCAACTGATCCTGCTGCAGCCGCAAATGTACCGGATCGGCACGCAGCCAGCAGCCATCAGGCAATCCGTCGAATGTGGCGGAGACCGGTGCGATCGGTGCCTCTGCCGTGCAGGGCAAGCCAAACATGCCGCAAAGTCTTTGTTCCAGTGACATCGCTTCCGCAACCTCGCTGCGCCCTCGTCCCAGTAACTTTTCCAATGCGGGCAGAGACAGCCCAGACGCGATTTCGGTGGCAAATTGGTGGGGCAGGAATAAATCCGCGATGACCAAGTGAATACTTCTCATGGAGCAAGTTTACCTCACCGGATGGCTTGGCATGCTATTTCAAAAATGTTCCTGTTTAAGAAAACGTTATTGAGTACCTCATGCGAGCCGGGCGGGACGTCACTTGGTGTAAAATATTACTTTTTTTGCGGTCAAGGCAGGCTGGGCCGCTCTTGTGATATGAAAAGACGTTTTCTGATTCTCTGCATACTCGCATCGGTCGGCACGGCACGTGCCGAACCCAATGCCATGCAGCCGACAGCACCTGCTCCCGCTTCATTAACCTCTCCGTCTCCATTTGCGCTGGTGCAATATTTCATCGCCCGGCAGCAATGGCAGGCCGCGCGAATTGCACTGCAGGATGTCGCAAATGATCCCGCTGCCGATCCGATCGAAGTGCTGTTCCTTGGCGGCATGATCGCCATCGGCAACGAAGACTACGCGAGCGCCATCAAACAATTCCAGAAAATATTGATTGATCACCCCAGCATCCCGCGGGTCCGCCTGGAATTAGCGCGCGCCTATTTTTTGGCCGGCGATTGGGCTGGCGCGAAGTACCACTTCGAACGGGTATTGGCAAGCGATCTGCCTGCGCCGGTGGTTGCCAATGTGGAACACTATCTGGAACAAATCCGCATGCAGCGCGGTTACAATTTCGGGTTCAATTTTGCCTTATTGCCGGACAGCAATATTAATCAGGCTCCCAGCGCACAAACCATAATAATCGCCGGGTTGCCGATGGTCTTGAACAGCGATGCACGTGAAACCAGCGGTATCGGGGTTCTGTGGCGGCTAGGGGGTGACAGATGGTGGCAAATGTCTGACCAATGGCGTTTCACCACGGGCGGCAGTCTGCTGCGCAAGGATTATAGCAAACACCAGTTCAACGACATGATTCTGTATGCCCGCCTCGGGCCACGCTATTTGTTCGAGGGCGGCGACACCGGCTTTGGCGTCAGCCTGGGTAAGCGGCTAATAGGTGACCATCCTTATAGCAATGCAAACGGATTATATGTGGACTCCAACTACCAGATCACTGACCATTGGTGGTCTTATGCTTCACTAGAGTCGCAGAAATATCGTTTTGTAGTCGGCAAAGGAGAGCCAGGCACGCTGACCACCGCCAGCGGCAAACTGCGCTATATGCTCAGTCCGTCCAGCCTGGTAGAAGGCGGCCTGGATTTATCCCGCGACACAACCATTAGCGAGATCATGCGCCACAATACCGTTGGCGTATTTCTGGGTTACCGCTCGGAAGCCCCCTTTGGCCTGCTGTATGGCGTGAACTTATATGCCTCTCGCAGCCCGTACCCGGTGTTTCAGGGCTTTTTCGATGCCTTCCGCAAGGATGAGTTGACTTCTTTCACTGTCGACGTCACTAAACGGGACTGGAAAATATTCGATCTATCCCCCACGGTTTCGGTGACCGTGATCCACAATAATTCCACCATTCCTTTTTTCACCTATCGCCGCACTCTGGGACAATTCGGTTTCACCCGCCAGTTCTGATGGATCGTTCGACGACAAACTGCGAGGCAGCAGCGTGAATACTGGCTGCTGCCCCAACATCCAATGCCACCATGGCCATCCCGCTTTGTGGCACACTTACACCTGTTAACACACCTCGTTCATCTGCCTTGCAACCATTCGAATTGTTCATCGGACTGCGCTACACCCGGGCCAAGCGGCGCAATCATTTCATTTCCTTTATCTCGCTGATCTCCATCCTTGGCATGGCTTTGGGTGTGATGGCATTGATTGTGGTGCTGTCGGTGATGAACGGATTCCAGAAGGAAATCCGCGCGCGCATGCTGGGCGCTTCCCCTCATCTTGAAGTCGTGGCCGACGGCGGCCGGCTGTACGACTGGCAGCCGGTGCTGGACAAGGTGTCACACTATCCGCAAGTCACCGGCGCCGCACCCTATGTTGCGGGACAGGGCATGCTGTCCTTCGGCCAAAGCGTGCAGGGAGTGATGGTGCGCGGCATCGACCCGCAGCGCGAAGCCGCGATCACCGAAATGGCCGAGAAAATGAAGGCCGGTGCATTGAGTGAGCTGCGCAGCGGAGAGTTCGGCATCATCCTGGGCGTCGATCTGGCGCGCTCGCTCGGGGTTCGCCCGAATGAAAAGGTCATGCTGATCGCGCCGCAAGGCCAGATTACGCCGGCCGGAATGGTGCCCCGCCTCAAGCAGTTCCGCGTGGTCGGCATCTTCGAAATCGGCATGGCACCCTATGACAGCAATCTCGCCCTGATCAATCTTAACGACGCGCAAAAGCTGTTTCAGCTTGGCGATGCGGTAA
>DASSQR010000087.1:0-54278 GCA_035702405.1 Gallionella sp.
ACTGCAAGATCAGCGAGGTCTATACCGGCATTGCGGGCAGCCATATTCGCGGCATCAATTCGCGCGGCATGGTGAAGATCAAGGACAAGGAAGTGACGCAGCCGGATATCGACCGCGTTATCGAGACTGCCAGTTCGATCAGCCTGCCCGGCGACCAGCAGATCCTGCACATCCTCGAACAGGAGTTCAGCATCGACGGCCAGGATGGCATCAAGAAGCCGCTGGGCATGAGCGGCATGCGCCTGGATGCCGAGGTGCACATTGTCAGCGGTGCGGTGGCGGCAGTGCAGAACATCATGAAGTGCATTCACCGCTGCGGACTGGAAGTCGACGAGCTGATCCTGCAGCCGCTCGCTTCGAGCAAGTCGGTGCTGGAAGACGACGAAAAGGAATTGGGCGTGTGCATCATCGATATCGGCGGCGGGACGACGGACATCGCCGTGTTCACCGGTGGTGCGATCCGGCATACCGCGGTGATCCCCATCGCCGGCGACCAGATTACCAACGACATCGCGATGGCACTGCGCACGCCCACACAGGATGCCGAGGACATCAAGATCAAGCACGGCTGCGCTTTGCGCCAGCTGGCCGATAACAGTTCGATCGAGGTACCCGGCGTGGGTGAGCGCGGGCCGCGCATGTTGTCGCGCCAGACGCTGGCGGAAGTGATCGAGCCGCGCGTGGAAGAGCTGTATTCGCTGGTGCAGCAGGAACTGCGCCGCAGCGGATTCGAGGATTTGCTGTCGTCCGGGATCGTGATCACCGGTGGCAGCAGCGCGATGCAGGGCATGGTCGAGTTGGGCGAAGAGATTTTTCATCTGCCGGTGCGGCTGGGATTTCCCAAGTACGTCGGCGGCTTGTCAGATGTGGTGAAAACGACACGCATGGCGACCGGGGTCGGGCTGTTGCTGTATGGCTTGGAGCATTTTCAACGCAATGAGGAGACGCGTATGCAATCTGGTTCGTTCAGCGATGTACTGGCAAGGATGAAGGCCTGGTTTCTGGGCAACTTTTAGTGGTCATGAAAGTCTGCGAGCAGGTTAGGGTTGATTCTGCAATTACGAAAAAGGAGAACAATGATGTTTGAGATCATGGAAGCGCAAACTCAAGAAGCGATCATCAAGGTGATCGGCGTGGGCGGTTGCGGCGGCAACGCGGTGGACCATATGATTGAGCAGGGTGTGCAGGGGGTCGAGTTCATCGCCATCAATACCGATGCCCAGGCGCTCAAGCGCAACAGGGCACGGACGCAATTGCAAATCGGTGCGGCCATCACCAAGGGGCTCGGCGCGGGCGCCAAACCGTCAGTCGGCCAGGCGGCCGCCGAGGAAGACCGCGAGCGCATCAGGGAGTTGGTCAGCGGCGCCAACATGGTGTTCATCACGGCCGGCATGGGCGGTGGCACCGGCACGGGTGCGGCGCCGATCGTGGCGCAAATCGCCAAGGAGATGGACATCCTGACGGTGGCGGTGGTGACCAAGCCATTTGCCTATGAAGGCAATCGTATGCGCTATGCCAAGGCGGGGATCGAAGCGCTGCAGCAGATTGTCGACTCGCTGATCATTGTTCCAAATTCCAAGCTGATGGAGGTGCTGGGCGCAGACGTGACCGTGCCGGAGGCGTTCAAGGCCGCGAACGGCGTGCTGCAGGGGGCGGTGGCCGGCATCGCCGAAGTGATTAACGTGCCTGGCTTGATCAACGTGGACTTCGCCGACGTGCGCACCGTGATGTCGGAAAACGGCATGGCGATGATGGGCTCGGCGATTGCCTCCGGGCCGGATCGTGCCCGCACGGCGGCCGAGCGCGCGATTGCCAGCCCCTTGCTGGAGGACATGGATATGTCCGGCGCGCGCGGGGTGCTCGTGAACATTACTTCCTCGAACCAGCTGAGGCTGAAGGAAATCGACGATGTCATGGAATGCGTGCAGTTTGCCGCGGAAGAAGCAACAGTGATTGTCGGCTCGGTGTTTGATGAAGCCATGGGCGATGAGCTGCGCGTGACCGTGGTGGCAACCGGTCTCGGTGCGCCGGTGGCACGTAAACAGCCGAAGCCGGAAATGGTGTACCGGGGCGAGGACACTTACCAGCGCACCGGCACGCATGATAGTCCCGCAGCTAGCGTGAATTACGCCGAGCTGGATACGCCGGCAATTGTCCGCAACGGTCGCCGTGCGCAGATTGAAGCGATGGAAAAATCCGGGATGGAAATGCTGGATATCCCGTCGTTCCTGCGCAAACAGGCGGACTAGCAGGGTGTTGAAAAACGTAGCGAGGACGGCCAGATAAGGCGCACAGAGCTATGCATGGCCATTCGACTAGGCAGGCACAAAACGCCAGCCAAGTCGCTGGTCAACGGAGCGACGAGACATATCTCGCAGATAGGCGAGGAAGCGAGTACTGCGCAACGCCGCAGATGGCTGCCGCAGTAGTTTTTCAATATCCTGCTAGGGAGTTGGAGTTGTAACCGGTTGTTACAAAGTTCTCCGGGGCAGGGTGCGCGGCCGGTTAAACCGGCTGTGATAAAATCGCCCCATGATTTCGGTTACGAAGACTGCGATGGTTAAGCAACGCACCCTTAAAAATTCCGTCAGCGTGACGGGCGTTGGTCTGCACAGCGGCGAAAAAGTTACGCTGGGCTTGCGGCCGGCGCCGGTCAATACCGGCATTGTGTTCCGGCGCGTGGACGTGAAACCGGTGGAGGAAATTCGTGCCCAGGCCGAACTGGTGCACGACACCCGCCTTTCCACCTGCATGGAACAGAATGGCGTGCGCGTCGCCACTATCGAGCATCTGATGTCCGCCCTGTCCGGCTTGGGCGTGGACAACGCCTACGTTGATCTGGACAGCGCGGAAGTGCCGATCATGGATGGCAGCGCCGGTACCTTCATCTTTCTGCTGCAATCGGCGGGCATCGTCGAGCAGTCCGCTGCCAAGAAATTCATCCGCGTGAAGAAAACGGTCGAGGTACAGCAGGGCGACAAATGGGTGCGCTTTGATCCGTACCATGGCTACAAATTGACCTTCACCATCAGCTTCGCCCATCCGGTATTTACCAACACCAAACAGCAGGTGGTAGTCGATCTCGGCGAACATTCCTACGTGCGAGACATCAGCCGCGCACGCACCTTCGGTTTCATGCACGACTTTGAGAACATGCGGGCGCAGGGGCGGGCCCTGGGCGGCAGTCTGGACAATGCCATCGTGATGGACGATTACCGCGTGCTGAATCCGGATGGTCTGCGCTTCGAAGATGAATTCGTCAAACATAAAGTGCTGGATGCAATCGGCGACCTGTATCTTTTGGGGCATCCGCTGATCGGCGCGTTTTCGGGATACAAATCAGGCCATGCGTTAAACAACGCCTTGCTGCGCGCGCTGTTGGCTGACGCGCAGGCCTGGGAATTCGTTACCTTTGATAACGTCGAGGAAGCCCCCGCGTTCCTGCGCCTGCAACTGCAAACAGCCTGATCCGGGCGTTTTTTGTCGCACCAAGCCTGGTAACTGCGACGGCAATGCGCATGCACTGCATTGCTTAACCGTATGAATGTTAAGATTGCACCATGGTAATCCTCCGGTTATTCATCCTGCTGGTCGCACTGCTGGTGGCCGTAAGCGCCGTGTTATACCTCTTTACGCGCGACCGGCGCTATCTTGATTTCGCGTGGCAAACGCTGCGCTTTACCTTGCTCTTGCTGTTACTTTTCCTGCTGCTGTATCTGGCAGAGCGCTATGTGCTGATGGGCTGGCAGATTCTGCCGTGATCGCGACCTGCTCTCCGGCGGAAGAAACAATTAATTCCACGCTGATACGTTTTTCCGAATTGTCGGATAAGGCGCATCGGGCCCAAGATTGGTTGTTCCCGGCTGACGACGCGCCTTTGTTACCGAGTGCGCAGGCTTAATCTACGGAATCTTATATTACGGGCGGGGTAATCACGGGTGCTGGTGCCGGTGTCGGGGCAGAACGTGCCCAGAAGTTGCGGCCACCCCTTTGCATAACGTGCAACACGAAGCTCGGTGCATAGAGCATGGGGCCGGAAAGCGGCGTCGCGGCAGGGCTGGCAATTGCTGTGTTCAGGCCGGGCGCAATGAGGCCGCCGGCGATAACGCTGAGTTCGTTACTGCGAAGTGCATGAATTGCCATTACAGGTCTCCTTCTTCCATTAAGAAACCACCTTGCGGTGGACGGTATTGCTTACTGAGCAATTCTGTTTCGTGCGGAAAACGGGCTGACAGGCATTAAATCAGCAAATCATGTCATTAATTTGACCGTGGTCTTTCGTTTTGTAATTTAGGGAGGAGGAGCTGGTGTTGCGGCGCGAGAGGATGGTTGTCGGCAATCTGCGCCAGCGCCCTGGTGCTACAGCGGGGCCAACTCACAAAGCAAAACGGGGCGTACCAAGTACGCCCCGTTTTTGATTCAGCTGTGCTGAATTACTTAAGCAAGTTGCTTAGTAATTACAGGCCCAGGCCAACAACCACGTTGTTGACGCTGACCAGCAGATTGCCAACTAGGGTGCCAACAGCGGCAACGGTGTTAGCAACAACGGTCAGGGCGTTAGCAACGATTTGCACAACCGGTGTCAGGATGGTTGTCAGGATTGCGCCAACGTCCAGGCCCAGCAGTACCAGACCACCAGCTACAGCACCGATTTCTGCCTTGTTCAGTTCTTGAATTGCCATTTTCTTATTCTCCAAGTTACATTAAAAATCCACCTTCAGGTGGCTGTTATTGCCCCATAGGGGCAAATTTTTTATTTGCACGCGGTGCCTTGTGGCTTTCCGCAGTGTCAGTCAATTGGGTTGTCGATGATTCAGTCCGGCAGCCCAAGAAACTGTACATACAGTAATCACTTTGTATGACGGTTTCATGACAACAAAAAATGTAATACGGAAAATATATCAATATTGACAGAAAAAAACTACCCCGCATGACAAATTTGTTACAACTTGTAACAGCAAAAATCCTATTTTTTGTGTTGAGTCATTCTCTCGAGCGCGTGTCCGAGCGGCGAATCGCCCACACGCTCGCTTAGTCCTTTCAATGCATCTTGCGCAGTCTGGCTGAGCTCGCGGGGCGGCGTTTTGGGCGCGTCATGCGGGAAGGAAACTTGCACCTTGATGCGGATTCCGCTAACCTCGCAGCCTTTATTTTGCAGCAGAACGACCAGCTCCGGAGCGAGCTGCCGCAGTTTGGCGGCGGCCGTGGCGTTGGTGACTCCGACGCTGAGCGTGCCGAAGTGCAGCCCCAATACCTGGCTGCATTGCGCTAGATAGGGGGGCGCAACACTGGCGAACTCATGCTGCAACTCTGACAAAGCTCGGGCTCTGATGGATAACGCGCGCAGTTCCGGGCTGCCGCTTAGAAGTGATTTAAACCGCTGTGCCACAAGTTTATGATTGCTTAAAGAAAGGCGGGAGCATGAATAATATTCCAGTTTCCGGTTATCAGGCAAAACCATCCCGCGCTATGCCGGGACCAAAGCGGATTCTGTGGCTGCAGCTCGCATTGGTCATGCTGGTGGCAATTGTCCTGCAGGCGACCCAAGCCTGGCAGGTGCCCTCACGAGGGGATGGCAAGCTGGATGCGTTGCTATCCATCCCGCAGCATGGTGAGCTCCAAAAAACGCCGTATTTGTTCCCGTTCCAGCTGGCTGCCATGACCCTGCAACTGGTTTGGGCTCCGGAGCGGGAGTTATGTCCGGCGGTACCGGGAGCTTGTCTGGTCAAGTTGAGTCAGCAGAACCGGGACGAATTTCGTTTCGAATCGCCGTCTGCCCCGAATACGCCGTTGATCGCCGCGCTCGTGAAGGAAATGGCTGCGGTCAGCCTGGGACGACACTTCGATCAGCTGGCACAATTGGTCAATACGCGCAGCGATAAACGGGTTGCGATAGAGGACGTGCAATTACAGAATCGCCTGGGGCATGAATTGTTGCCGCCGACTTCCCCGGTCGAGGCGTATTGGCCTTCCAATAATTTCGGCTGGCGGCTGGATCCCTTTACCGGCATCAGGTCCATCCATGAAGGCATTGATTACATGGCTCCGGAGGGAACGCCGATCCGCGCGCTGGCAGATGGTGTGGTGGTCTATTCGGAGAACCACTATCAGTATGGTAATATGATCGAAATTAATCATGGCAACAACATTGTGACGCGCTATGCGCATGCTTCGCGCTTATTGGTCAAGGTCGGTCAGGTGGTCTGGCGAGGCGAAAAAATCGCCGAGGTTGGCAGCACCGGCCGGGCGACCGGCAGCCACCTGCACTTTGAAGTTCGCTATAAAGGTATCGCCCAGAATCCCGTGCGTTTCTTGCAGAATGCAGCTAGTTAATGGCAGAACTTAATGTTAAGGGTGAGGTGGTGATGAGCCGCCTCACCCTCATTTATTTGTAGTCGAGAAAATAAAAATATGATTTCCAGTGTGCTGAAAAAAATCTTCGGTAGCCGTAACGATCGTCTGCTCAAACAATATCGTGCTACCGTCCAATCCATCAATAGACTGGAATCCGATATCGCGAGACTCAGTGATGCGGAGTTGCGCCAGAAAACCGAAGAATTCAAGCAGCGGCATGCGCAGGGCGAACCGATCGATGCGTTGCTGCCGGAGGCGTTTGCGGTGGTGCGTGAAGCGAGTTCGCGGGTATTGGGGATGCGTCACTACGATGTGCAACTGATCGGCGGCATGGTGCTGCATTACGGCAAGATCGCCGAAATGCGCACCGGCGAAGGCAAGACCCTGATGGCGACCTTGCCGGCCTACCTGAACGCGATTGCCGGGAAGGGCGTGCACGTTGTAACCGTGAACGACTATCTGGCCAGCCGTGACGCCGAATGGATGGGCAAGTTGTACCGCTTCCTCGGCCTGTCGGTGGGGGTGATTTTGTCGCAGATGCCGGCCGGGGACAAGCAGGAGGCCTATGCCGCCGATATTACCTACGGTACCAATAACGAGTTCGGCTTCGATTACCTGCGCGACAACATGGCGACGCAGCTCAACGAGCGGTTCCAGCGTCCGCTCCACTTCGCCATCGTGGATGAGGTTGACTCGATCCTGATCGACGAAGCGCGCACGCCGCTGATCATTTCCGGTCAGGCCGAGGACAACGTCGACATTTATATCCGTATCAACCAGCTTGCGCCGCAACTGCAGCGTCAGGCCAAGGAAGATGGCCCGGGTGATTTCAGCGTGGACGAGAAGAGCCACCAGATTCTGCTGACCGAGTCGGGACACGAGCACGCCGAAAAGATTCTGGCGCAGGCCGGCCTGTTGCCGATGGGCGGCAGCCTGTACGATCCGGCCAACATTACGCTGATCCACCATCTGTATGCGGCACTGCGCGCCCATCACCTGTATCACCGCGACCAGCATTATGTCGTGCAGGAGGGCGAAGTGGTCATCGTGGACGAGTTTACCGGGCGCCTGATGGCGGGCCGCCGGTGGTCGGACGGGCTGCACCAGGCAGTGGAAGCGAAGGAAGGCGTGCCGATCCAGAAGGAAAACCAGACCCTGGCGTCCATCACGTTCCAGAACTATTTCCGCATGTATCACAAGCTGGCCGGCATGACCGGTACGGCGGATACCGAGGCTTACGAATTCCAGCAAATCTATAATCTGGAAACGGTGATCATCCCGCCGCATCGCCCGACGATCCGCGCCGACCAGATGGACAAGGTGTACCTTACCGCCAAGGAAAAATACCGCGCAGTGATCGAAGATATCAAGGACTGCTACTCGCGCGGACAGCCGGTGCTGGTGGGTACCACTTCGATCGAGAACTCGGAATTGCTCTCGCACTACCTGGAAAAGGAAAAGATGCCGCACCAGGTGCTGAATGCCAAGCAGCATGAACGCGAAGCGCAGATTGTGGCGCAGGCGGGGCAACCCAAGATGATCACCATCGCGACCAACATGGCGGGCCGCGGTACGGACATCGTGCTCGGCGGTAATGTCGAGAAGCAGATTGATTTTATCCGCGCCGATGCCAGCCTGGATGATGCGGCCCGCGAGCAGCGCATTGCCCAATTGAAATCTGCGTGGGAGCAGTCTCACCAGCAAGTATTGGCCGCGGGTGGCCTGCACATCATCGGCACCGAACGGCATGAATCCCGCCGCGTGGATAATCAGCTGCGTGGCCGTTCCGGCCGCCAGGGCGATCCGGGTTCGAGCCGCTTCTACCTCTCGCTGGAAGATCCGCTGCTGCGCATTTTTGCATCCGACCGCGTTGCGGCGATCATGAACCGGTTCAAGCTGCCGGAAGGTGAGGCGATCGAGCACAGCTGGGTGACGCGGGCGATTGAGAACGCGCAGCGCAAGGTCGAGGCGCGCAACTTTGACATGCGCAAGCAGATTCTGGAATACGACGACGTCGCCAACGATCAGCGCAAGGTGATCTATCAGCAGCGCAGCGATTTGCTGGAAAGCTCGGACATTTCCGAAACCATCAAGGCGATGCGCGAGAGCGTGCTGGAGGATACGATTAACCAGCACATTGCGCCGGGCAGCATGGAAGAGCAATGGGACGTGCCTTCGCTGGAGAAGACCCTGGCGGCAGAGTTCCGGCTGGAATTGCCGCTGGTGCAATGGCTGGAGGAAGACAAGCAATTGAACGAGGCGGGGCTGCGTGCGCGCATTAGCGAGCAGGGGCAGCAGCACTATCAGGCCAAGGTGGATGCCGTGGGTGCGGAAATCATGCATCACTACGAGCGCGTGCTGATGCTGCAAAGCCTGGATGTGCACTGGCGCGAACATCTCGCCGCGCTGGATCATTTGCGGCAGGGTATCCACCTGCGCGGTTATGCGCAAAAGAATCCCAAGCAGGAATACAAGCGCGAGGCATTTGAATTGTTTGCGATGATGCTGGACTCCATCAAGCGTGAGGTGACGCAGGTGTTGATGACCGTCGAGGTGCGCAGCGAGGCGGACGTCGAGTCGGTTGAGGCGCCGGCTGCGCCGGAAAACGTGCAATACCATCACGCCGATTACGATGAAGCGCTGGCGCAATCCGACGAAACGTCGTCAACCGCGGAAGAACATAAACCGTTTGTACGGGAGGGGCATAAGGTTGGCCGCAATGATCCCTGCCCCTGCGGATCGGGCAAAAAGTACAAGCAGTGCCATGGCAAATTAAGTTGAGATGCGAAAGGAGAAGGAGATGTCTTTGGTATTTGATACGCTCCGTGCCTCGGACGTGACCGAGGAACTGAGCGATTCCGAAGTGGAAATTCTCGCAGGTTTGTGTGATGTACAGGACTACCGGAACGGTGACGTGATCGTCAGTCCGAAAGATGTGCATCCTGACAACCTCTATATGCTGGCGCATGGCGATATCGAGGTGAAGATCGACAGCGAGACCGGCGAAACCATCATCCACGTGCTTCGGCCCGGCGACCTGGCCGGCATGATCACATTTGCGGGCGGTGCCGCTGCGCAGGTCAACGCAACGCTTTACGCGGTGGGCGATACCAAGGTGGTGTGCCTGCAGCGCGAAAGGTTCGAAACCCTGATCAACACCCACCCGATGATTGTATATCGTGTGATGCGAGGCATCATCCGCAACATGCACGGCATCGTGCGGCGCGTGAACGTGCAGTCCAAGGAATTAAGCAACTACATTTACCGTACTCACGGACGTTACTAGGAAGTTTTTCATGCCGGTCAATCTGACACCGCCCGTCGCGGCGCAATTGTTGCCCGTGCCGGGCGTAACTCTTGGTGTTGCCGCAGCGGGCATCAAGCGCGCCGAGCGCAAGGACCTGCTGGTCATGCAGCTGTGCGATGATGCGCGCGTGGCCGGAGTATTCACCCAGAATCGTTTTTGCGCCGCCCCGGTGATCGTTGCGCGCGAACATCTGGCGCAAGGAGAAGGCATTCGTGCGTTGGTAGTGAATACCGGCAATGCCAATGCCGGCACCGGTGAACAGGGCCTGCGGGATGCCCGCACCACTTGTGCAGCGCTTGCGGGTCTGCTGGGGTGCAAGCCCGCGCAAGTTCTGCCGTTCTCCACCGGTGTGATCATGGAACCGCTGCCGGTAGACAGGATCACGGCCGGCTTGCCGGCCGCTGTCGCGAACATGCACGCCGACAACTGGTTCGATGCCGCGCACGCCATCATGACCACCGACATCGTCGCCAAGGCGGTGTCCCGGCAGGTGCAGATCGACGGTGTGACGATAACCGTCACCGGCATTGCAAAGGGGTCCGGCATGATCCACCCGAACATGGCGACCATGCTCGGTTATATTGCGACCGATGCCGCCGTTGCCCAGCCCGTGCTGCAGGAAATAGTGCGCACTGCGGCCAATCGTTCGTTCAATTGCATCACCGTGGATGGCGACACCTCCACCAATGACGCGCTGATGCTGATCGCCACCGGCCAAGCCGCGCTGGCCGAAGTACGAGAGGCCGCCGGTCCGGCTTATGGAGCGCTGCTGGAAGCCGTTACCGAGGTCGCGATCCTGCTGGCACAAGCGATCGTGCGCGACGGCGAAGGTGCGACCAAGTTCATCACGGTGCAGGTCGAAGGCGGGCGGGACGAAAACGAATGCCGGCAGATCGGTTACGCGATCGCGCATTCACCGCTGGTAAAGACCGCATTCTTTGCCTCTGATCCCAATCTCGGGCGCATTCTCGCTGCAATCGGCTACGCCGGGGTGGCCGACCTCGATGTGGCGGCGCTCGAACTCTATCTGGACGACGTTCTGGTGGCGGAGCACGGCGGGCGTGCCGCCAGCTATCGCGAGGAGGATGGTCAGCGGGTGATGCAGCAAGCCGACATTACGATCCGGGTGGTGCTGAATCGGGGCAACGCGCAGGCACGTCTGTGGACTTGCGACTTCTCCTACGATTACGTCAAGATCAACGCGAGCTATCGCAGCTGATAATCCAGCTTCCTCGGCTGCGGCATCCGCAGCGGCTATAATCGTTTCCGGCTTCTTGGGCGAGGCAGGCAGCTGCGCGTTGCCGGAGAACGCGATATAGTTGCGCCTGTCTGGCCGAATTTCCGGATAGAGGGTCACAGTTTTCCGCTGCGCCTGGTAAATAGGAGAGGGGAATGCAGGGTCGCAAGATGCGTCGCAAAATTCACCCGTTCATCTCGTTCGTTGCGGTCATCGTCACCGCAGCCGCCCTCGTTGCCACGATTTATATCACCCGGTCTCTCGAGCAATGGCAGATTTTTCTGGCCGGGATTCTGGTCGCTGCGTTATTTGCGGAGACTAATCGCGTTTCGCGCGCCATCTGGTCTTCCCGGCGCCGTACCCGCCAACTTGCGTTGCTGAGAGGCAAACTCGAGCAGGAAACCCAACTCCGCAAGCGCGCGGAGGACGCTTTTTCCGCAAGCAGACCAAGGTTACGCTTGCTGGATGAAGTTCTGCCGATCAGGGTGGCATTCATCGATGCGGATGGCCGTTGTCGTTATGGCAACCGTGCCTTCATGGAGTGGTTGCGACTGCGGCCGGAGCAAACCACCGGTCGCCACCTGCGCGACATGCTGGGGGACCCGATGTACCAGAGCATAGCGGAGCAAATCCGGCTTTCTCTCGCGGGCCAGGCGGCACATTATGAACGAACGCAAAAAATGCCGGATGGGGTGCAGTACCACCTTGCTATCGACCAGCTGCCGCAAGGGGATGAGGACGGCAAGGTAAGCGGGTTCTATATGCTGATCCATGATCTTCCCTTGCGTGCCGAGGTCCCGGTCCCAGCACCAGTTGCCACCGCGCCCGCCGTTATTGCCGCTCCCGCAGTTCCCGCAATTCCTGCAGTTCCTGCAGCAGAGGTCCGTGTGCAGCCAGAGGAGGTGCCGGCACCGGAAACGTTCATCGATCCGTTTTCACGACAGGCGGCCGTTCCCGAGGATGCTGGCGGCCTGATCATGGCAGCGATCGAGAAAGACGAGTTCTATCTGTTCTGTCAGGAGATTTCGCCGCTGACACCGGAGGCCGGCACGGTGCATTACGAGATCCTGGTGCGCCTGAAGGAAGAGGAAGAAAGTTTGATGCCACCCGGGGCATTTTTTCCGCTGGCGGAAAAATATGGCTTGATGCCGCATCTGGACCGCTGGGTGGTGGAGCATGTGGTGGAATGGGCGAGTTATCACCGGATGCCGCCCGGGGAAGGGCCGATCTATTTTATCAACCTGTCGGATGCAACGATCGGCGATTCCGCTTTTCCTGAATTCCTGCAACAAACCCTGCGGGAACACGGCGTGCATGGCTCCACCCTGTGCTTCGAGATACCAAATGCGGAACTGGCGCTACGCGGTGCAGTAATGGCCGAATTTGCCCAGCGGATCAAGCAAAATGGCTGCCGGGTCGCCGTGAGCGGCTTCGGGTACGGGCGGATATTGTTTGAACAGGTACGCGGCTTGCAGGTTGACTTCCTGAAGATTGACGGCAGCATTATTCTTGATATCCTGCGCGACCCAGTGGATCTCTCGAAGGTGACCTCCATCCAGCGTGCGGCCAAGATAATGGGCATCAAGACCGTCGCGGAATTGGTGGAAAGCGAAGAGACGATCACCAAGCTGAAAGAAATCGGCATTGACTATGCCCAAGGCTTCGCGATCTCGCACCCGCATCCGCTGGAGGATTGAGCCTCTCCATTTATTGGCGGCGTTGCCGTCCTGCCATTGGTACAAGTCTGGAAATAACTGATGAACTCTACCGAAAGTTTGCTGGATCAGGCGCACGCATTACTGGCGCGGATTGAAAAACTGTTGCCTGCCACTACCCCGGCGGAACCGGATTGGAGTGCCGCCTGCGCCTTCCGCTGGGATCACCGGCACCGTGCGTTGCTGCCGGTGCCAAATTTTCAGCGCATTCGCCTGTCCGACCTGCTCGGGATCGAAGCCCAGAAACAGCGCGTGCAACAGAACACCAGCCAGTTCGTGCGTGGCGGCACCGCCAACAACGTGCTGCTCAGCGGCGCTCGCGGCACCGGCAAATCGTCGCTGGTGAAGGCTTTGCTGAATGAATATGCCGACCAGGGTTTGCGCGTGATCCAGATCGACAAACCGGGTCTGGAAGATTTGCCGCTGATCGTCGGCTTGGTGCAGGGCCGCAGCGAACGCTTCATACTGTATTGCGACGATCTTTCCTTCAACGCCGATGAACCCGGTTACCAGACGCTCAAGGCCGCGCTCGATGGCGATCTCGTGGCGTTCTCCGATAACCTGCTGATCTACGCCACCTCAAACCGCCGCCATCTGATGCCGGAATACATGCAGGAAAATCTGGCGACGAAATACGTTGGCGAAGAAGTACACCCCGCGGAAGGGGTCGAGGAAAAGGTATCACTCTCGGAACGTTTCGGCTTGTGGATTTCGTTCTATCCGTTCAGCCAGCATGAATACCTCGATGTCGCGGCGCACTGGCTTGCGCATCATGGCTGGAAGCACGGGATGACCGATGAGGTGCGCACGGCGGCTCTGCAGTGGGCGTTGATGAGAGGTTCGCGGAGTGGAAGGGTGGCGGGGCAGTTTGCGAAGGATTGGTGCGGGAGGCTTTAATTCAACTCCGTTCGTGGTGAGCTTGTCGAACCATGAACGGACCGTATCCGTTCCCAAAGAAAAACCACCGGAGAGGTTGAAGCAATTATTGCATGCACAGCACCTCCAAAGGCTTAGCCTTTATCCCCTCTCCCTTGCAGGGAGAGGGCTGGGGAGAGGGCTGGGGAGAGGGTAGAAGAGGGAGAGCATCGCCATAACGTTTATCGTGACGTTCGACCAAAACCGCCGGGGGCAGCCCGGCAGCTGATTACTTTTCTTGTCTTGCCAAGAAAAGTAATCAAAAGAAGTCGCCCCCGGTTTGCCGCCCCTTCGGGGTACCCTGCGTTGCTCGACTGGTCAGGCGGCTGCGGAACTCGCGCTGCGCGCTCAAACAGTCCTCGCCGACTGCCCCTGACCAGCCTGCGCTACTCGGCGGCGCACAGGGGAGTAATGCACGCATTCTTTGAACCCAGTTGACCATAAAGTGAGACAGTACATCGGGGGTAAAAGCAATTAAGCGGAATTAATTTGGGAGGTGGTAGAGGATGGAAGCACGGCGCCAAGTAACGAGCGAAAGCAGGGGGGAATTGTTGTATCCGGCTATCATTGTTCTGTTAGCAGCAATCTTGTCCATGTTGTCTGGCTGTGTGAGTTGCAGACAGGCTTCGTTTTATAAATCCATATCCAATCAAGAAGACCATGACATACGAACAGATTTCTACAGGCCGGATGTCGCAAATTTTGATGTTGATAAGCGAGCGACTTTCAGCGTAAGTGTATGCGGAGATAAATATTTGTCGCCACCGCAAGAGGCCAACGGGCTTTGTATCAGCGTTCTCCTCGCAGAGTCTTCTGTGATGCAGCTTCAGGATACGAAAGTGTTGTTGACCAGTTCAGCGGGTAACGTGCTCTCTGCGCCAATTGAGTTCATCGGATACCACATATTTTGTGACACAGGATCGGCAGGAGAACGTCACTGTACGTCGACAGAAGTATCCCCGATCAAGGGTACAACTCTCGTGCCGTCCAAGACAACGGTGACAAACCTTAATGCGTACAAATTCGCCCCAAATCTTCCGTTCACAGGTGCTGCGGATACCCTCGAGCAAGGCGCATGGTTTGGTCATCGGCTAACCGGATGGCGAAGATACTATCTAAATATTTCGAACGTCGCATTGAACGGAGCGTCAGAAATTTCGGTTCATTTGCCTAACGTGATAATTGATGGGCAAGTGCATATTCTGCCTGCGTTGAAGTTCAGGGCTGTGACGGAAGAAGTTTGCCATTATGTTAAGGTTAATTAATGAGTGGGATGGGCGAGCGTAACGGTCATCCTGTGGGATAAACTGGTATCAAAGAGGTTTCAGTGAATCACCAAGTTGAAAAAAACAAAATCGTCGAAGTAGCTTTGTAGCCCGTCCTCCCCTCATCCGCCACCGAGTAGCGGAGGCTGGTCAGGAGGTGTCGGCGAGGACTGATGGAACAGCTAGCCATTCGACTAAGCTGGCAAACGACGCCAGCCAAGTCGCTGGTTATGTTTGAGCGCGCAGCGCGAGTTCCGCAGCCGCCTGACCAGCGACAACACGCCGCGCAGCGGCTTGTTGCGGCGGAGACTAACCTTCAGGTTATGTCGTAGCCAGCAACGCAGGGAATCCCGTAGGGATGGCGGATTGGGGTCGCCTTTTCTTGGGTTACTTTCTTTTGGCGAAGCAAAAGAAAGTGACTGGCTGTCGGGCTACCCCCGACGGTTTTGGAGTTTTTGTATTCGTCCGCTCATGGTTCGACAAGCTCACCACGAACGGACTGCGTATCAGGCTGCTCAGCACCAGCCGTGAACATAAAACGAAAGAAGTAATATTGGATCACTCCACTGAAAAAACCAAAATCGTCGAAGTCGCCGCCGCCGTCCTGCAACAACCCGACGGCTCCTTCCTCCTCGCGCAACGTCCTCCCGACAAAATCTGGGCCGGCTACTGGGAATTTCCCGGAGGCAAGATTGAAACGGGCGAGACGCCATACCATGCTCTGGTGCGCGAGCTACAAGAAGAATTGGGTATTACCGTTAAAACCGCGTATCCGTGGATTACCCGCATTTTCACTTATCCCCATGCCACGGTACGGCTACATTTCTTTCGCGTGACGGAATGGAGCGGCGAGTTGCATCCGCATGAGGGACAGGAGTTTTCCTGGCAGCGCGCGCTCTCCCCATCCCTCTCCGAGCGTATGGGTCGCCGCGAGGCGGCGGGGAACCCATCGGCCTCCTCCTTGCGGGGGCGCGAGCGGGAGAGGGGGCAGGTTTCGGTCGCGCCGGTATTGCCGGCCAATGCGCCGGTGTTGCGCGCGTTGGAGCTGCCGCCGCTCTATGCGATCAGCAATGTGGAGGAACTGGGTGAACAAGAATTTTTACGGCGGCTGGAAGCCGCCCTGCAGAAGGGCTTGCGGCTGATCCAGTTGCGCGAGAAGCAGCTGCCGCCGGATGAGCTGCGTGCACTGGCAGAGCGCGTGGTTGCGCTGGCGCATGCACATGGGGCACGGGTGCTGCTCAATAGCGATGTTGAATTGGCGCAGGAAACGGGTGCGGACGGTGTGCACCTGACCTCGGCGCAACTAGCCAGCCTGCAGGTGCGTCCCGAGGTGGCGTGGTGCGGCGCGTCGTGCCATACGGTGGCCGAGTTGCATAAAGCAGAGGCGCTGGGCTGCGATTTCGCGCTGCTGTCACCGGTGTTGCCGACACTGAGTCATCCCGGTACACCGCATCTGGGCTGGGAAAAATTTGCCGAGATGGTCTCGGGGTCAACGATTCCGGTCTATGCGCTCGGCGGACTAAAACACACTGATATGCAGCTAGCCTGGCAACATGGGGCGCATGGCATTGCCCTGCTGCGCCAAGCCTGGTGATTCACTTTTCACTTCATTGCTGATACTGCGTTGGCTTCCTGAAGTAACACCTAGCCATCCGACTAAGCTGCCAACAGACGTTAGCCAAGTCGCTGGTTATCGCATGCTCCTGGTCGTGCTTTATGCACTGCCAGCGTCGCATGCTCATTGCCGCCTTGTCTCCTCACCTTCGAAATGAAACCAGAATTGCTTTTTACGTCGAGTGCGGCGGCTCTTCCGGAAATTCCTGCTCGCGCTGTTCGACGCGATATTCCTCGTTGGCCCACTTGCCCAAGTCGATCAGTTTGCAGCGTTCGCTGCAGAACGGTCGATAACGGTTGGTCACATCCCAGTGCAATTCCTTTCCGCATTGCGGGCAGGGCACGACGGGCGGGGTCTTGGCCTGGGTCACGACGAGAAACTGCAGAAGGTCAGGTCGAACGGAACATCCTGTTCGAACAGGGTGGATTTCGAAGCGTAGTTGCCCGCAATGAAGCGGATATTGATGGCGTACTTGTTGGCACCGACTTCGGGGATGCAGGCCAGTTCGCTGCTCAGACTGACGCGCAGCAATTGCGCGACGCGGCCGCCCTGCATTTGCTGGAAGGTGCCCTGATGCGCGGTGAAATGGAGCACCTTGCCGCTGTCGCGTAACAGGCGCAGCACAATTTTCAACCCGGTCTGGATGGGTAGCAGCGGCGCGAGCCAGCCGTTCAGATTTTCACGCCGGTACTCGGGGGCCTGTTTCTGCCAGTAATGGTAGGACGGCAGGTCGAATTCACAGGTGCCACCGGGAATGCAGGCGCGCTGTTTGATGCCCATCAACCATTCATTTTCGCGCAAGTGCTGCCCGATCTTGCCGGTCAAGGCGAGCAGCTCGGAAGCTGCATCATCGATTTCGGCGAGGATTTCATCCAGCGCATCCTCGGAGATGGCGGGGTTGTTATGCAGTGCGGCCAGCACACGTTTCTTGCGTTCCAGTTCCTGCAACAGTTCGGATTTCAGGTCGGCACGGCTGACTACCTCAAGGATTTCGAACAGGATGGTCAGCGCAGCCTGGTGATCGATGCCGTGATCACGTGCCGTGAAGTAAGCCATGCGTGCGAACAGATCCTCCAGGCGCAACAAGGTGCGGACTTTTTCGTTGAGGGGGAACTCGTAGTCGATCACGATGGTATCGGGCGAAAAAAATCAGGTTCCGAACGATATATGGGATTTCGGCACGGCGTCAATTGGCTTTTACATATTTGCGTAATGTTCATGCAGTATGGCGACCTGCGCGGCCAGTTCGTTCAGCCCCCCATCATTGTGAATGACGTCATCGGCCAGCTGCAGCCGGGTGACGCGCGGGGTCTGCCGGGCGATGATCGCACGCACCTCGGCTTCGGTAAGGAGACTGCGCCGCATGACGCGTGCAATCTGGGTTGTTTCTTCGCAATCGACTACCAGAATGCGCTGGACCAGCTGCTGAAAGGCGGGGCTTTCCGGCAGCAGAGGGACGACGATGATGATGTACGGGGTGGACTGCAGTTGCTGAACCTGTGCTTTTGCCTGCAGCCGGATCAGCGGGTGCAGGATCTGCTCCAGTTGTTGTTTGGCGGTCGCGTCCGAGAATACCAAGGCGCGCATTTCTACGCGATCCATTGCACCATCCGCCGTGATAAATCGGTCACCAAAGATCTTACGGATTGCCGCGACAGCATCGCCTCCCGCCTGCGTTAGCTGGTGGGCGATCACGTCCGTATCCACAATACCGGCACCATGCTCCTCGAACAACCGGGCGACGGTGCTTTTCCCGCTGCCGATGCCGCCAGTCAGGCCGATGCATGGTTTTCCGGTGACGCGGTCATCGGGATGCGAATGCGCTGCAGTCGAGCTGGTCATGGCATGGCCACCAATTGCAGGTAATTGCTGGTCAGTGTTTGCCCCCAGAACAACGCGATCAGGCCACCGCCGGCGAGATAAGGGCCGAACGGGATTGGCATGTCGCGCCCGCGTTTGGTCGCGATGATCAGGAAAATGCCGACCAGCGCTCCAACCACGGCCGATAGCAGGATGACTAGTGGCAGCAGTTGCCAGCCGAGCCAGGCACCCAAGGCGGCCAGCAGTTTGAAATCGCCGTAGCCCATACCCTCCTTGCCCGTGACCAGCTTGAATAGCCAGTACACGCTCCAGAGCGCGAGATAGCCGAATATCGCGCCCAGCACGGCGCTCGGCAGACTGGTAAAGACTCCGAACAGGTTGAACAGCAATCCCATCCAGAGCAGCGGCAGGGTGATGTCATCGGGCAGCAATTGCGTGTCGAGATCGATCATCGTAAGCGCCAGCAATGCCCAGCAGAGCACCAGTGCGCCGCCGGCCATCCAGCCGAAACCGAAGTGCCAGGCTGCATAGGCGCTCAGCAACCCGCTGATGGTTTCGATGATCGGGTAGCGGGGCGAGATTTTCGCATCACAGGCGCTGCATTTGCCGCGCAACAGCAGGTAGCTCACTACAGGAATATTCTCCCATGCGCTGATGAGATGGCCACAATGCGGGCAAGCCGAGCGCGGCACGACCAGATTGAAAGCGGGCTCTGTTTCCGCCTCGTCGTGCGGGTGAGAAAACAACTGTGCGGCGTGGTCACGCTGATGGTCCGGGCCGGTCTTCTGCAGTGACAGCTCCGCGCACTGCTGCTCCCAACTGCGTTCGAGCATGATCGGCAACCGGTAGATCACCACATTGAGAAAGCTGCCAGCCATAAGTCCAACTACAGCGCACGTAGCGATGAATACTGCAGGAGACGATTCGAGAAGGTAAAAAAATTCGAGCATGCCGGATATTTCAATGAAGCCCGAGGCATGTCAAGTAAAACCGGCATGGCGTCCCGGCAGCTAGCGGCAAGCCATTGCCGGGTGACGGGCTATAAGGTTTAAACAACATCGAATTCCGCGACGAACAAGGGAGTGATGCCTTTTCAGGCCAATCACTATCCCGGTTGCTCATCCCACAACTTGACCCATCTTGAAGATTGGCAGGTACATTGCGATTACCATGGTCCCGATCAGGCCGCCGAGGACCACCATGATGATGGGTTCCATCAGGCTGGACAACGCTGCGACGGCATCGTCCACTTCACCCTCGTAGAAGTCGGCCACTTTGCCGAGCATGGAGTCCAGTGAACCGGCTTCCTCGCCGATCGCCACCATTTGGAGCACCATGCTGGGAAATACCTCAGTATTCTGCATTGCAACGGTCAGGCTGTTACCAGTGCTGACCTCACGCTGGATCGATTTGGTCGCATCGTAATACACGATGTTGCCCGATGCGCCGGCTACCGAATCGAAGGCTTCCACCAGCGGCACGCCCGCGGCAAACATCGTCGACAGCGTGCGGCTCCAGCGTGCGATGGTCGCCTTGCGAATGATTTCACCAAAGATTGGCAGTCTCAGCATGAGCCGGTCCATCACGGCCTGCATCTGCCTGTTGCGCTTCCAGGTGTAAAAAAACGCGTAAAGGCCGCCGCCAATACCACCAAAGATCAGCCACCAGTAGGCGACAAAGACGTCGGACACGGCCATGACAAACAGCGTCGGTCCCGGCAAGTCTGCCCCGAAGCTCGAAAACAGCTCCTTGAAGGCCGGGATCACGAAAATCATGATCACCGCGGTGATGATGAAAGCCACCACAATCACGGCTATTGGATAAAACAGAGCCGACTTGATCTTGCTCTTGATCGCGAGGATTTTTTCCTTGTAAGTGGCGAGGCGATCCAGCAGGGTGTCCAGAATACCTGCGGCTTCGCCGGCGCCGACCAGGTTGCAGTAGAGATCGTCGAAATACAGTGGATATTTCCTGAACGATTGTTGCAGGCTGCTGCCGGTTTCGACGTCGGTTCGGATATCAAACAGCAGGCGTGCCACTGAGGGGTTCGCATGCCCCTTGCCGACGATGTCGAATGCCTGCAGTAGCGGCACACCGGACTTCAGCATCGTGGCAAGCTGGCGGGTAAATAACGTAATGTCTTTCTCGGTAATGGGTCTGGCACCGCCGCGCAGGCGTTTGATCTTGGTAACGGTAATGCCCTGGCGGCGCAGATGGGCGGCGACCAGTGCCTCCCCCGCGGCATGCATCTCACCCTTCAGCAATCTGCCGGTCTTGTCCTTGCCTTCCCAGGTGTAGATCTTGCCTTTTTCTTTTTCCGTTTTTGGTGCAACAGCCTTTGGTGCGACAGCCATGGTGTCCCCCTTGAGCAAACCGAGCAACGTTGGCGGCATGATGCCGAGCTTTAGGCTAATTGTAAAGCTTGGGCGGGCGTCTCGCCATGGCGGAACCCGGCGGCGGACGGATCAGTCTGAACGCCGTCGGTTATTGCTTGTTTGGCCGCGGTGGAAAGACGCGCGCCACCCTGACAATGCGGTCCTGGGTCTGGATGATCTCGATCGGATAGCCCGCAATCTTGATGCTGGTGCCGGGCTCCGGAATGTCCTGCAGGTGGTCGAGAATGAGGCCGTTCAGCGTTCTCGCGCCGCTCAGCGGAAAATGCAGCCCCAGCTTGCGGTTAAGTTCGCGCAAACTGCTGCCCCCTTCAAGCAGGTAACTGCCATCCTCCTGGCGTACGAATTTGCCCGCTTGCAGCGGCGATTGCGTAGTGAATTCGCCGACGATTTCTTCGAGGATGTTTTCCAGGGTCACCAGACCGAGCAGTTCGCCGTATTCATCCACCACCAGCCCCAAACGCAAGTGACGTTCCTGAAACTGCTGCAGTTGCTTGAGCAGTGGTGTGTCGGACGGAACGAAATAAGGCTCGCGCAGGATTTCGCGTAATTGCGCCAGATCCAGCGCTTCTTCCTGCAGTAGCGCCAACACCCGCTTGATATGCAGGATGCCGATGATATTGCCGGGCGTGTCGGCATACACCGGCAGCAATGTGTGGTGGCTGGTAATGATTTGCTGGCGCAATTCAGCGGCATCTGCGGAAATGTTCAGTGCCTCGATCTGGTTGCGCGGGATCATCACATCGTTCACGGTAATGCGCCCGAGATCGACCAGGTTGAGCAGCATTTTCTGATGCTTGCGCGGCATGAAATGCTCTGCCTCCAGCACCAGTCCGCGTAGTTCTTCCATAGTCATCTGTTGTTTGCTCTGGTCGGTCTGGATCTTGATTCGTACGAGGTGCAGTGCCCCATTTACCATCGCCGTCGCCACCGAGACGACGGGATGGAACAGGGTGATAAGCGGTGCGAGCAGGTAACTGGAAGGCAGCGCGACCCGCTCCGGGTAGCTGGCCGCGATCACCTTCGGCATGATTTCGCTGAAGACCAGCAGCACAAAAGTGATTGCGAGGGTACCCAGCAGCAGCGACCACTCGCTGGCGCCAAACAGTCGCATGATGATCACATTGGTGACTGCCGCTGCGGCGACATTGAGCAGGGTGTTGCCGAACAGGATCGAACCGAGCAGCTTGTCTACCTTGGCGAGCAGACGGGAGGTGAGTTTGGCGCTCTTGTTGCCCTTGCGGATCAGGGTGTTCAACCGATAGCGGCTGAGTGCCATCATTGAAGTTTCGGCCGCAGAAAACCACGCGCCAAAGATTACCAGCAGCAACAGCACGCCGAGCAGTGCGCCTAACGGGATGTCGTCCAAAGTGATGTTTCAGTAATTATGATGCGAAATATAGTGGGCGAGCGGACCGAGGGTGTCAAGCGGCGCGCCGGTAGCTCCGCACCATCAGCAGGATTCCGATCAGCACCATCGGCAAACTCAACCATTGCCCCATGCTGACGCCGAACGTCATATAGCCGAAAATGCCGTCGTCCGGGTTGCGCGCGAATTCGGCGAGGAAGCGGAAGCTGCCATAACCGATCAGGAACAGGCCCGAAACCGCACCGACCGGGCGCGGCTTGCTGGAATATAGCCACAGCAGTATGAACAGCGCGACGCCTTCCAGCGCGAACTCGTAAAGTTGCGACGGATGGCGCGGCAGGTTGTCCACTTGCGGAAAGATCATGCCCCACGGCAAATCGGTCGGGCGTCCCCACAGCTCGCCGTTGATGAAATTGCCAAGGCGGCCGAAGGCCAGGCCGGGCGGCACCAGGGGGGCGACGAAGTCCATCAGTTGCAACCAGCGCAAATGATGCCGGTGCGCAAACCAGGCCATTGCCACCAGCACGCCGAGGAAGCCGCCGTGAAACGACATGCCGCCCTGCCACACCGCAAAAATTTCGAGCGGGCGGGCGAAGTAGTAGCCGGGGTTGTAGAACAGTACTTCGCCCAGCCGACCTCCGATGATCACACCGAGCACGCCGTAGAACAGCATGTCGTCGAGCGCCTTGTTGTCGAACTGCGCGATATTCAGCGTGGCAATCCGCCTGTGCCCCAGCCACAAAAAGGTGAGGAAACCCGCCAGGTACATCAGGCCATACCAGTGGATACCAAAGGGGCCGAGATGCAGGGCAACAGGGTCGAATTGCGGATGAACGAGCATTAGGTTTCCTGGAATCGGGTAAAATCGGTCGCTTCAATTATACGTGCAGTTTCACATTTCTTTAGAGAGACAACATGCCTGCTTATCGCTCCCGCACTTCCACCCATGGCCGCAACATGGCCGGCGCGCGCGCCTTGTGGCGCGCCACCGGTATGAATGAAAATGATTTTGGCAAGCCAATCATTGCGATTGCCAATTCGTTTACCCAGTTCGTGCCGGGGCATGTGCACTTGCAGAATCTCGGCCAGCTGGTCGCGCGCGAAATCGAGAAGGCGGGCGGCATCGCCAAGGAATTCAACACCATTGCGATCGACGATGGCATTGCGATGGGGCATGACGGCATGCTGTATTCGCTGCCATCGCGCGATTTGATCGCGGACTCGGTGGAATACATGGTCAATGCGCATTGCGCCGACGCGCTGGTGTGCATCTCCAACTGCGACAAGATCACCCCCGGCATGCTGATGGCCGCGATGCGCCTGAATATTCCGGTGGTGTTCGTGTCCGGCGGCCCGATGGAAGCGGGCGAGGTGACCTGGCAGGGCAAGACCAAGGGGCTGGATCTGGTCGATGCGATGGTCGCGGCGGCGGACAGCCACTGCAGCGACGAAGAAGTGGCCGCGATCGAAGTTTCCGCTTGCCCGACCTGCGGCTCCTGTTCCGGCATGTTCACCGCCAATTCGATGAACTGCCTGACCGAAGCGCTGGGGCTGTCGCTGCCCGGCAACGGTTCGCTGGTCGCGACCCACGCGGAACGCAAGGAACTATTCCTGCGTGCCGGCCGAACCATTGTTGAGCTGTGCAAGCGCTACTACGAACAGGATGATGTCTCGGTTCTGCCGCGCAGCATCGCGACTTTCGATGCGTTCGAGAACGCGATGACACTGGACATCGCGATGGGCGGTTCGACCAACACCGTGCTGCATCTGCTCGCGGTCGCACGCGAGGCCGGCGTGGATTTCACGATGAAGGACATGGATCGGCTGTCGCGCCACGTGCCGACGCTGTGCAAGGTCGCACCTTCGTCGCCCTTCCATCTGGAAGACGTGCACCGCGCTGGCGGCATTGCCGCGATCCTTGGTGAACTGGATCGCGCGGGGCTGCTGCACGGCGAAGTCGGCACGGTGCACAGCAAAACTTTGCGCGACGGACTCAAACAATGGGATATTGCCCAGACCAGCGACGAAGCAGTGAAGAAATTCTTCCGCGCCGCTCCCGGCGGCATCGTGACGACCATCGCTTTTTCGCAATCCATGCTGTACCCGGAACTCGACCCGGACCGCGCCGCGGGCTGCATCCGCGACAAGGCGCATGCCTATTCGCAGGATGGCGGGCTGGCGGTGCTGCATGGCAACATCGCCTTGGACGGCTGCATCGTGAAGACCGCCGGGGTCGATGAAAGCATCCTGAAGTTCACGGGGCGCGCGCGCATTTTCGAAAGCCAGGATGCGGCAGTCGCGGGCATTCTCGGCGACCAGATCGTGGCGGGTGATGTCGTTGTGATCCGCTACGAAGGTCCGAAGGGCGGGCCCGGCATGCAGGAGATGCTGTACCCGACGTCCTACCTGAAATCGAAAGGGCTCGGCAAGGCGTGCGCGCTGCTGACCGACGGCCGTTTCTCCGGTGGCACCTCGGGACTGTCCATTGGCCACGTTTCACCGGAAGCCGCAAGCGGCGGCGCCATCGGGCTGGTCGAGGAAGGCGACCGCATCGAGATCGATATCCCGAATCGCACCATCAATCTGCTGATCTCCGATGCCGATCTCGCGCAGCGCCGTGCAGCGATGGAAGCAAAGGGCAAGCAGGCCTGGAAACCCGCCGCTCCGCGCGCGCGCAAAGTGTCGGCGGCGCTCCATGCGTACGCCGCAATGGTAACCTCGGCCGACAAGGGGGCAGTGCGGGACGTGACGCAGATCGAGCGGTAGGTTTCTGCACCAGATGAGGGGGGGACGTGCATGACAGCTGCGCAGCAACTGAACGACCAGTTCAGTATCGAAGGCGAACTGAGTTTCCGGGAGGACGCCAGCGGCCTGATCATCGCCGATATTGATAACGCTCATGCAACGGCCTCGTTGTGTTTGCAGGGCGCGCACCTGATGACCTGGCATCCGCGGCATCAGGCGGAGCCGGTGCTCTGGCTGTCGCGTGATGCCAAGCTGGCTGCGGGAAAATCGATCCGGGGCGGCGTGCCGGTGTGCTGGCCATGGTTCAGCGCGCATCCGACCGAGCCGGATTTTCCTGCACACGGTTTTGCACGCATGGTGCCCTGGCAATTGCTCGAAACCGGTTGCGAGCCGGATGGTGCGACGCGCCTGACCTTGCGTCTGGTCGAAAGCGGCCGGACGCGCGCGCAGTGGCCGCATGCCTGCCGCCTGGATTTGACCGTGAGCATCGGCGAGACGCTGCGCATGGAGCTGACCACCGAAAACACCGACAATGCGGATTTCGTGATCGGGGAAGCCCTGCATACCTACTTCAGGATCGGTGATATCGGCGCGGTGCGCGTGACTGGCTTGACAGGTTGCGGCTATTGGGACAAGGTAGGCGCCACGGCGTTCAGAACGCAGGACGGCGAAATCAGTTTTTCCGGCGAGACCGATCGCATCTACGTCAATACTGGCGCCGAATGCGTCATCGAGGACGATCAGCTGAAACGGCGCATCCACATCGCGAAATCCGGCAGCCATTCCACCGTGGTCTGGACCCCGTGGACGGAAAAGGCGAACCGGATGGGCGACCTCGGACAGCCAGACGGCTGGCGCGAAATGGTATGCGTCGAATCGGTCAATACCCTGGAAAACGCCGTCAAGGTACCGGCAGGGACGCGGCATACACTGATCGTGGAATACCGTGCCGCAGCAATGTAATTTGTCAACGTAGGTCCCGTAACTTTCGCTTAAGGAGAACATTATGCATGTACAACGCGTAGTACTGGCATCGTTACTGGTTGCACTGGCTGCCTGCCAGCGGCAGGAAAGTGCACCCGCTCCGGCTGCTCCCGCTCCTGCTCCGGCAGCGCCTGCGGCGGCTCCAGCCCCGGCCGCTTCAGCGGCGATGGAAGCTGCGCCATCTGCTCCTGCCCCCGCGCCACAACCGGCGGCGCCTGCACCGAAGGCAGCAGACAAGCCGGCCGCAGCAGCTGCGCCTGCAACTCAGGTGGCGGCCGCACCGGCAGCTGGCCAAGCCATGGCCGCAACGGCTGCGATGACAGGCCCGGCGGCCGGCGCCAGCGATCCGCTGAAACTGGCGCAAGCGAAAGGCTGCCTGGTTTGCCATGCCGTCGATAAGAAGGTGATCGGTCCGGCCTGGAAGGATGTGGCGGCCAAGTACCGCGGCGACGCTACGGCGGAAGCCAAGCTGGTGGACAAGGTCGGCAAGGGCGGCGTGGGAGTGTGGGGCCAGGTGCCGATGCCGCCCAATCCGGCGGTCAGCGAGGCCGATCGCAAGACCCTGGTCAAATTTGTTTTGTCCCTGAAGTAAGTTGTCAACGCAGGCCTGCCGGCCTGCGTTATTCCTGCAACGCCTGCGAGGGCCGGATGCATTGCCGGCCAACGTCATGTCGCTGCAGGGTCAGGCGGTACCGTCGTGCAACGCGGGCGGAGTTGGATGTATCCGATTGACCAAGGGCAACCTTGGAGTTGTTTAGTAATGTTTTAGAAAATATTAATTATTCAATAACAACGGAGAAAACATGAAATCTATCATCGCAAGCATGGCAGTAGCGGCAGGTCTGATGGTTGCAGGCAGCGCAATGGCGGCCGATATGCCCGCAGTTGCCAAGAAGAACAATTGCACCACTTGCCACACCATCGACAAGAAACTGGTTGGCCCGGCCTGGTCGGATGTGGCCAAAAAGTACAAGGGCGATGCCACTGCTGCAGCCAAGTTGACTGACAAGGTTGCCAAGGGCGGCGCCGGTGTGTGGGGTGCGGTACCAATGCCGCCTAACCCGCAAGTCAATCCGGCGGACATGAAGGAACTGATTGGTTTCGTGCTGGGACTGGCAAACTAAGTCAGCAGTATTCCTCGAAAAAAGCCGGCTTGTGCCGGCTTTTTTGCTGCCGGTCTGTTGTAAAATTGACAAGCGTGATGGCGCCTCCGCATAATCCGCGCACGTTTATCAAGGGTCTTGTTATGTCGTTTTATTCTGTTCGTGTTTGGTTGCCAGCCATGTTGGCAATGTCGCTGGTTGGCTGTGGTAAATCCGCTCCAGAGCAGGCGGCGGCATCCGGAGAGTTGATCGTTCGCATTGGCGCCGTAGCCCCGCTAACCGGACCCCAGGCGCATCTCGGCAAGGACAACGAAAACGGCACTCGCATGGCGATTGACGATGCCAACGCGAAGGGCATCGTGATCGGCGGGCGCAAGGTGCGCTTCGAACTGGTCAGTGAAGACGACCAGGCCGATCCAAAGACCGGCACGATCGTTGCGCAGAAACTGGCGGACAGCAAGGTGAGCGGCGTCATCGGGCATCTCAATTCCGGTACGACCATTCCGGCGGCAAAAATTTACAGCGACAACGGCATCCCGCAGATATCACCGTCCGCCACTGCAGTCGCCTACACAGCACAGGGGTTCAATACCACGTTCCGCGTGATGGCGAATGATGCGCAGCAGGGACAAGTGCTCGGCCAGTACGCGGCGAAGAATCTCGGCGCGAAAAAGATCGCGATCATCGACGACCGCACTGCTTACGGCCAAGGCTTGGCCGATGAGTTTGCCAAAGCAGTGCAGGCCAGCGGCGCACAAATCGTCGCGCGCGAATATACCAGTGACAAGGCAGTGGACTTCACCGCGGTGTTGACCGCGGTAAAGGGCAAGCAGCCTGATCTGCTGTTCTACGGCGGCATGGATGCGCAATCCGGGCCGATGGCGAAGCAGATCAAGGCGCTCGCGCTGAACCTGAAATTCATGTCCGGCGATGGCGGGTACACGCCGGAGTTCATCAAGCTGGCCGGTGATGCGGCGGAAGGAACTTACGCTTCCCTGCCCGGCGTGCCGCTGGACAAGATGCCCGGCGGCAAGGCATTTGCCGACCGCTTCGTTGCCAAGTACCAGCCGATCCAGTTGTATGCGCCGTATTGCTACGATGCCGTGAACGTGATGATTGCGGCGATGCAGAAGGCCGACTCGGTCGAACCCGCCAAGTATCTGCCCGCGTTGGTCGGCATTTCCCATGACGGCGTTACCGCGAAAATCCAGTTTGATGCCAAAGGCGATCTCAAAGGCGGTGCGGTCACAGTGTACCAAGTGCAGCAGGGCAAGTGGCAACCACTGCAGACGCTGGGAGCGGAAGCTGCAACCGCGCTTGCTTTGAAGTAGTCATGCAACGCTTCGGCTGATACCTGCCCAGTCGTCGCTGCTCGCCAACCATGGAAATCTTTCTCCAGCAAATCATCAATGGCCTGGTGCAGGGCAGCGTCTATGCGCTGGTGGCGCTCGGTTACACCATGGTGTATGGCATCCTCGGCCTGATCAATTTCGCGCATGGCGAGGTGGTGATGATCGGCGCGATGCTGGCAATGTCTGTGCTGACCGCCCTGCTCGGCTGGGGTGTGCCACCGATGCCGGCGTTGCTGCTTGCCATCCTGCTGGCGATGGCCGGTTGCATGGCGCTGGGTTACAGCATCGAGCGCGTCGCCTATCGTCCGTTGCGGCATGCGCCGCGCCTCGCGCCGCTGATCACCGCGATCGGCGTCTCCATCGTGCTGCAGAACCTGGCGATGATGATCTGGGGGCGCGAGTACCACGCATTTCCGCAACTCGGCGCCAACATTCCGCACGTCATCGGTGGTGCGATCATCAGCGATATCCAGATCATCATCTTCGTGCTCGCACTCGTGATCATGGCTGGCCTGCTGGTCGTGGTGCACCGCACCCGCCTCGGGCGCGCAATGCGCGCGGTGGCAGAAAACCAGCATGCCGCCCAGTTGATGGGCGTGGACATCAATCGCGTGATCTCGCTCACCTTCATGCTCGGCTCGGCGCTTGCGGCGATCGCGGGTTTGATGGTCAGCGCCAACTACGGCCTCGCGCATTACTACATGGGCTTTTTGCTTGGCCTGAAAGCTTTCACCGCGGCGGTATTGGGCGGTATCGGCAACCTGCGCGGGGCAATGCTGGGCGGGTTGCTGCTCGGCCTGATCGAGAGTTTGGGCGCGGGCTACATCGGCGACCTCACCGGCGGCTTCCTGGGCAGCCACTATCAGGACGTGTTCGCGTTCTTCGTGTTGATTACCGTGCTGGTGTTCAGGCCATCTGGATTGCTGGGAGAACGCGTTGCCGAACGCGCATAAAAAACCAGCACGCAAACTCCAGTCCCCCTCGCCCGCAAGCGGGAGAGGGGGCAGGGGAGAGGGTGGTCTCTATCGTTCACCAATCTTCTGGCTGCTGCTTGGCGCGACTCTGCTGTTGCCCTTCGTCACTGACGCGTTGCTAGGGCGCGGCTGGGTGCGCATCGCGGATTTCGCGATGCTCTACATCATGCTCGCTCTCGGGCTGAACATCGTGGTCGGCTATGCCGGTCTGCTCGACTTGGGCTACATCGCATTCTTCGCGGTTGGCGCTTACTGCTATGCGCTATGCGGTTCGCCGCATTTGGCGCTTGCTTTTCCGCAGGCATTTCCCGATGGCGTACACCTGCCGTTCTGGGCAATCCTGCCGCTGGCGGCGTTGCTCGCAGGTGGCTGCGGCGTGCTGCTCGGTGCGCCGACGCTACGGCTGCGCGGTGATTATCTCGCCATCGTTACGCTCGGCTTCGGCGAGATCATCCGCATCTTCATGAACAACCTGAATGCGCCCGTAAATCTGACCAATGGCCCGCAGGGCATCAGCCGCATCGATCCGATCAGCGTGGCAGGCACGTCGCTGAACGCGACGCATGAGCTATTCGGTATTACGCTTCCGTCGGTGCACCTGTATTTCTATCTCTTCCTGGCCTTTACCCTGCTGGTGGTCTTTGTGTCGCAACGGCTGGAAAAATCGCGCATCGGCCGCGGCTGGATGGCGATCCGCGAAGACGAGATCGCAGCCTCCGCGATGGGTATCAACACGCGCAATCTCAAGCTGCTTGCGTTCGCGATGGGCGCGATGTTCGGCGGTGTGTCCGGTACCTTGTTCGCCGGGTTTCAGGGTTTCGTGAGCCCGGAAAGTTTCAGCCTGATGGAATCCATCATGGTGCTGTGCATGGTGGTGCTGGGCGGCATGGGCAATATCGCCGGCGTGATCATCGGCGGCCTGGTGCTCGCGTTACTGCCCGAAGTGCTGCGCCACAGCGTGGTGCCCTTGCAGCAGGCGCTGTTTGGCAAGACCATCATCGATCCAGAGAGTCTGCGCATGCTGCTGTTCGGCGCGGCGCTGATCGTGATGATGCTCTACCGCCCAGCTGGCATGCTGCCATCGCGCGTCCGCCGGCGCGAACTGGGCAACGAAGAGACCACTGGTGAGGCGAGCGTATACGATGCCGCACACTGACAACGCATTGCTGCACGCGTCTCGCATCAGCAAGAAATTCGGCGGGCTGAATGCGCTGTCCGACGTTTCGCTGCACATCCGCCGCGGCGAGATTTACGGGCTGATCGGTCCGAACGGCGCAGGCAAGACGACCCTGTTCAACGTGCTGACTGGGCTGTACCAGGCCAGCAGCGGACATTTCAGTTTCAACGGCGTCGACTATCACGGCGGCAAGCCGCATGTGCTGGCACAAGCCGGCATTGCGCGTACGTTCCAGAATATCCGGCTGTTCGCCAATCTTACCGCGCTCGAAAACGTGATGATTGGCCGCCATCTGCGCAGTCGGGCCGGGGTATTCGGAGCATTGCTGCGCAACCAGGCCACACGGCACGAAGAACAAGCCATCGTCCAGCGTGCTAACGAATTGTTGCGCTATGTTGGTATCGACCGCTCCGGCCAGACGCTGGCGAAGCATCTGTCCTACGGTGAACAGCGCCGCCTGGAAATCGCGCGTGCGCTGGCGACTGATCCGATGCTACTTGCGCTCGATGAGCCTGCTGCCGGAATGAACGCGACCGAAACGGCCAGCCTCAAGACGCTGCTGCAGACCATTCGCGCCAGCGGTGTTACCGTTTTGCTGATCGAGCACGACGTCAAACTCATCATGGGGCTGTGCGACCGTGTTGCGGTCCTCGATTACGGCAAGAAGATCGCCGAAGGCGTGCCCGATGAAGTGCGCCGGAATCCTGCGGTGATTGCTGCGTATCTGGGGACGGAAGCCACACCCGCTGCCGGAGAAGGAGGAGGCGGTGACTGAAGCTCCCAACGCAGCCCTGCTCGAAGTGCGCGGTCTGCATGTCGCCTATGGCGGTATCCGCGCAGTGAAGGGGATCGACCTGCACGTCGCGCCGGGCGAACTGGTGGCACTGATCGGCAGCAATGGGGCCGGAAAATCCAGCACGCTGAAAACCCTGGCGGGGCTGCATGCGCCGGCCGGCGGTCACATTCATTATGCTGGTCACAACCTGAATGACGTTGCGGCGTATCAGCGCGTCGGGCTGGGTATGGCGCTGGTGCCCGAAGGGCGCGCCATTTTCGCGCGCCTCACGGTGGCCGAGAATCTGCTGATGGGTGCGTACAGCCGCAGCGACGCACCCGAAATCGCCGTAGACCTGGGGCGCATGTATGAGCTCTTCCCGCGCCTGGCCGAGCGCAAGGATCAGCTGGCCGGAACTCTGTCTGGCGGCGAGCAGCAAATGGTCGCAATGGCGCGTGCCCTGATGAGTCGGCCGCGGCTGCTGATGCTGGACGAGCCAAGCATGGGGCTCGCGCCATTGATGGTGCAAAAGATCTTCGATACTATCCGCGACATCGCAGCGCTCGGCATGAGCATCCTGCTCGTCGAGCAGAATGCGCGGCTGGCGCTTCAGGTCGCGCAGCGCGGCTATGTGATGGAAAGTGGCGCGATCACTTTGACCGGCGTCGCCAGCGAACTGCTGGGCAGCGAAGTGGTGCAACGCGCCTATCTGGGCGGTTGACCGGCGGTCCGCACGGCCGGACCGGTCGAGGCAGGTACCGACGGGAATAACGACTCGTGCCGGACGGCACGTGACTCTTCCTTTACTTGTGGGAAATCAGGGCATGCGCATGCAACCAGCGGCATCAATCAGCAGGTTTAATCCGTCATGGTGGGGCGTCCTGTGTACCCGGTCAATCTGATCGGCGTGGCGAGCTGTCTGGGCGCTCAGGATCATGGCTGCGAGGACGGCCCATTGTTTCTTCGTGCGCTCCAGGTATTTCAAGGGGGCGCCAGGCCGGTCAGCTGGGGCGACATGCTGCGCTTGGGGAATGTCACTGCGGAAACGCGCACGAGCGCTATTGCCCGACTGAACAGCCGCCTCGCTCAAAAGGTGCAAGAGAGCCTGGCGGCAAGGCAGTTTCCGTTCGTGGTCGGCGGTGACCACACCTGCGCGATCGGCACCTGGAGCGGTGTCCGCCAATGGCTCGGACAACGGGGGTCGCTCGGCCTGATCTGGATCGATGCGCACATGGACAGTCATACCTTTGCGACCACGCCCAGCGGCGCATTGCACGGTATGCCGCTGGCCTGCCTGCTAGGCTACGGCGAAAAGGAATTGATTGGCATCGGCACGCCCGATCCGAAGCTGCAGCCGGAACACGTCTGTCTCCTAGGTGTCCGGAGTTTTGAGGAAGGCGAGGCTGCATTGCTGAAACGGCTTGGCGTGCGGGTGATCGGCATGCAGGAAATCCGCCAGCGCGGCTTAGCGGAAACGCTGGCGGAAGGCATGGCCATCGCGGGCAGCGGCACGGCAGGTTACGGCGTCAGCGTGGATCTGGATGTCCTCGATCCTGGCGAGGAGCCGGGCGTCGGCTCGCCAGAGCCTGACGGCCTGCTTTGTCATGAACTTGAACAGGCGCTGCGTCAGTTGCGCCATGACCCTGCCCTGGTCGCAATGGAGATCGTGGAATACAACCCGTACCACGATCGCGGCGAATTGACGGCCAAGGCGGCGGGCGCATTGTTCCGGGCGGTACTGAGCAAATGAGATGCAGCGCTGCCGTTGCTCAACGAATATAACGGAGGAGGAGTGCAATGTTTAGTCCGCCGGATTCGCCTCGGGTAACGTTGCGGCTCGTGATTCACGGGCACGTACAGGGGGTGTTTTTCCGCGATTCGATGCAACGCGAAGCGCAACGGCTTGCCGTGACCGGCTGGGTGCGCAACCGCGATGACGGGACAGTGGAAGCCGTCGTTCAGGGTGATTCCGCTGCGGTGGATGCCATCAAGCGCTGGGCGCAGCATGGCCCGGAACGGGCGCGGGTGGAGCGGGTGGAAGTCGAACCGGCGGCAGGCACCTTCCCGGATTTCGACATCCGGTATGACGCTGTATAACTGCATCCGGATTAAACTGAAAAATCAGAACGGCAGAAAATAAAAAACCGGATGCTGTTACGCATCCGGTTCTTTTGTGGCTTGCTTTGAGTCGCTGAATTACAGACCCAGAACGCCCAGGTTCAGGCCAGCAGTTGCACCGCCCAGATTCAGGCCGCCCAGCAGACCGCCGGTCAGGCCGGTCAGGTTCAGACCGCCCAGCAGACCACCGGTTGCGCCGCCCAGGTTCAGACCACCCAGCAAACCGCCGGTCAAACCGGTCAGGTTCAGGCCGCCCAGCAGACCACCGGTTGCGCCGCCCAGGTTCAGGCCGCCCAGCAGGCCGCCAGTCAAACCGCCCAGGTTCAGGCCAGCCAGTGCCAAGCCACCGGATACAACTTCCATTTCCTTGATTTCTTGAATTGCCATTTCTTGCTCTCCTTAAGTTTTTCTTATTTCCAACATCCACCAAGCGGTGGCCCCTATTGCCCCATGCGAAGCAATCCTGTTCACACGAAATAGCAGTACGCTTAAGGACGCTTTTCCGTGCCTTAAATTCAATGGGTTATTTGATTTCTCCTCGGTGCTGCGTATCAAATTGCAGCCATTGCAGCTGACAATAAGAATTTTCTTTTTTATTGCCGAGCACTTTACTGTACAAATTAATTGCATGTCAATTCATACTGTTTGATAAGACCGCAACACGATCCGGCGGTTCCCTGACTTGGTTAGCGCGGCTTGTCGAAAGTGATGCGCAAGGCGGCAATCGCAGAAGATAGCGCAAGGCGTAAGTATCGGGTAACTGGCGGAAGAGAGTGGGAGTCGAACCCACCTGAGCACGCTGGCGTGCTCAACCGGAGTTGAAGTCCGGCCGTCCCACCGGGGAACGAATCCCTTCCATCGTAGGACATTGTAGCCGCATGCCGCTAACAGGGTGTTGAAAAACGTAGCGAGGACGGCCAGATGCAAGGCGCACGGAACGGAGCGACGAGACATATCTCTGAGATAGGCGAGGAAGCGAGTACCGCGCAACGCAGCAGATGGCTGCCGCAGTAGTTTTTCAACACCCTGTTAAAATATGAGCGTTTCCTGGCGCAATCGATGCTCGTCCCCGGTACGCCGGGTGTAGCCGATCCGATCGAAAAATTCCAGAATCTGGATGGCCAGTTTACGGCCGGTGCCAATTTCATCACGGAATTCTGCTGCACGCACGCATTCCTGCGCTTCAGCCTGTTTCCTGATGATGCCGGACAGCTGTGCGACCGCTTCCTTAGTGAAGTAATGGTCATGCGCAACCAGATAGACGTCTCCGATTCTCGTTACCCGACGCAACAACTGACGAATATCGGCCTCGTCGATGCCCAGTTCATGGGCAATGTCCCGTACCCGCGGCGGCTGGAACGGTTCTTCTTGCAGCAGCGGTTGGATGCACTGCCACAGTTTTTCTTCCGCCGCGCCGAGGGTAATCCTGTGTTCGGGCAGGTGCAGCCAAGGGCCACTTCGAGCGATTTTTCCATCAGCCAGCAATTCATCGAGCAATTCGGAAAAAACCGGTCGTGCGACTGCGGGCAAAGCCATGCGGTGCATGCGCGCCCGGTCCGGGCCGAGCGAGTCGGGTGTCTGCTCGTGCTCCAGTGCCAAGCGATTCAGTATGTCCTGTTTTAACGCCACCCAACGTGCGGCGGTAAAACCCACCGTGGCAGGAGACGTGCTGACCATCCGAATGGGCAGCCCTTGCCACAAGGACTGCGCCTCTTCCGACCGGAGATTGCGGGTTTGGAAAAATCGGCCGAGGTCCAGGCCGATGGCGGACTGCTCCAGTGCCTGCAGCAGTGCCTTGCCAGAATCGGCTTCCTGCATGGCTAGCAGCGCGGCAATCCTCGCGGACGTGCGCCGGTTTCTGGCCGGCGGGAACGGATCCAGCACGCTGCCGCCGGCCAGAGTGCGGATGGCGGACTGATCGCGCAGGATAAAACGGTCACCGTGGAGGACACAGACCGGCTTGTCGGTGACGAGCTGGATCAACGCTGTATCGCCCGGCTCGATGGCATCGCCATCCAGCACCGCAATTCGTGCAGTGACGTCGGCTGCGCCGACGTGGAGATGTACCGGCGTCCAGTGCCGGAGCGCTTTTGCTTCAGTTCCGAGCAACCGGAAGCAGGCATCAAAGCGTTGTACCGGTGCGTGAACCGGTGCTTCCAGCAGCCAGTCGCCGCGGCGCACATCATCTTTTTCAAACTGGGGGCCGGCGATGTTCAGTGCGCAGCGCTGGCCTGCGCGACCGGTTTCGGATGGCTGGTTCTGGGCATGAATGCCGCGCACGCGCACTTCGGTGCCGGCAGGCGACACCAGCAGCTTGTCGCCTACCCGCACTTCGCCCGAAAACACGGTGCCGGTCACGACCGTACCGGTGCCGGCTAGGGTGAACGAGCGATCGACAGCCAGGCGGAAATGGCCGGAAGCAGGGCGCGGTGCAAGATTAATGGCGGCCTGGTCCAGATGCGCGCGCAATCCGGAGATGCCTTCACCGGAGATGGCGGACAGTGGAAACACCGGGCTCTGTGCCAGCCCGGTGCCTGCCAGCAGCGATTGGATTTCTCCCCTGACCGCGGCCACTCGTTCTGGTGCCACACGATCGATCTTGGTGACTGCCACCGCGCCGCGATTCAGCCCGAGCAGATCAAGAATGGCGAGGTGCTCGCGCGTCTGCGGCATTGGTCCGTCGTCTGCCGCGATGACCAGCAGCACGAAGTCGATGCCGGTCGCGCCCGCGAGCATGTTGTGAATCAGCTTTTCATGGCCAGGTACATCGACAAAACCCAACGTGTCGCCATTGGGCAACGGGGTATAGGCATAACCGAGGTCGATGGTGATGCCGCGCACCTTTTCTTCTTTCAGGCGGTCGGCGTCGATGCCGGTGAGCGCCTTCACCAGCGAAGTTTTGCCGTGGTCGATATGGCCTGCAGTGCCGACGATCATGTTACCGGATAACGATGCCAGCGATGGTTGGGAGCGATCACGAGTTCCTGTCTTTGTTCGTTAACGGAGCCTCTTCGTCGGGAACAATTTCCCACGCGTACATCAAGCTCGATTCGTTGAATTCGGCTCCGGTCTCCACATCACGCCACCAGATGAGTGATCTGGAATCCGGACCAAGGTATTGCCACTGCCGAATCTCGTCGTCGCTGCATAATTTGATGCGGTAGATCGCATTCAGCACCAGTTCGGTCATTGGGAGCGCTTGTCATCTACAGTTGAAACTGTTCGAGCTGACCGGCCAGTTCGCTCATCTGGCCTCCTTCCAGACAGCGCAGATCAAGACAGAACGCGCTATCCGCAATCCGCCCGATGATCGGTACCGGCAGCTTGCGGAAGGCTTGTTCGATTTTCTTCAGCGCAGTGCCTTCGCCCCTGCCTCTGATCAACGGCGTTATCGCAATGCAGACGCTGGGCAGCAGGTCGATGGGCAACGACCCGCTGCCAATCTGGGTGTGGCAGGGTCTGAGCGTCGCATTTGCCTTGCCGGCCAGCGCGCGCTCTACAATCGGCAGTAGTTCAGCTGCGGTATGCTCGATTTCTCCCAGTGGCCGCGTCAGCAGACGCAACGTGGGCAGGGTTTGTGGGAGCCGTTCCGGATCGCGGTAGAGGCGCAGCACCGCCTCGAGTGCCGCATAGGTCATCTTGTCGACCCGTAACGCACGTTTCAACGGGTTCTTCTTGATTTTGCAGATCAAATCCTTGCGCCCCACGATGATGCCCGCCTGTGGTCCGCCCAGCAGCTTGTCGCCGCTGAACGTGACGAGGTCCATGCCATTGCGCAGCGCCTCTTGTGGCGTAGGCTCCTTCGGCAGGCCAAGCGCCGCCATGTCGATCAGCGTGCCGCTGCCGAGATCCACCATCACCGGAATGGCGTGCTTGCGCGCGAGTTCCGCGAGGGCCGGTTCGGCGACGGAGGCGGTAAATCCCTGAATTGCGTAATTGCTGGTATGCACTTTCAGCAGCAGTGCTGTCTTGGGCGAAATCGCTTCGGCGTAATCTTTCAGGTGAGTCCGGTTGGTCGTCCCCACTTCGCGCAGCCGGCAGCCGGCGCGCGCCATGATGTCAGGCACGCGGAATGCGCCGCCGATTTCCACCTCTTCACCGCGTGACACGATGACCTCCTTGCGCAGCCCCAGCGTGTTCAGTGCCAGAAATACGGCCGCGGCGTTGTTGTTGACTACGGTGGCCGCCTCCGCGCCGGTGAGTTCGCACAGCAGGTCTTCCACCAGCGCATCGCGGTCGCCGCGTGCGCCACTGCCGAGGTCGTATTCGAGGTTGCATGGCCGGGTCATCGCGTTGACCACTGCCGTGACGGCTGTTTCCGGCAGCAGTGCGCGCCCCATGTTGGTGTGCAGCACGGTTCCGGTCAGATTGAACACCGGACGGAGGGTTGGGCAGGCGGCCTGTGCCAGCGTTTTCTGCAGACGTGCTGCGATGACCGGCTCGGAGAAAGCATCATGCGGCAGTTCTGCGCCGCCAGCTACATCCTCGCGCAATGCCGCCAGTATGGAGCGAATCGACATCAGTACCGGTGTTCGGCCGTATTCGGCAATCAACGTTTGCGTCGTGCTCATGTTGAGCACGCGGTCGACCGAGGGAATGGCAACCAGCAGGGTGCCGGCCGCCGGTTGCGATGCGGCGCTCGTTTGATATGGCATGGTTTGCGGGTTCGTTGGGATGGCTATTCTGCCGAGTCCGGAACGGTCATCAGGAACAGGTTTGGGCCGCTGCGCAGCTTGCCGCTGTCGTCCAGCATGAGGTCCAGTGCCAGCGTGGCCAGGTCATCGGCAATCGGATCAACCTGCGGTTCCTTATCCATATATACAATTTTGAGGTAGGCACCGCATTTGTCGCAGCACTCGGCCTTCACCGCGCCGGAGGTGCCCTCGATCGAGTAATAGTGGATGCCGTCGGTGGAATCGCAATTGCTGCATTTTGCGCGCACCATATGCCACTGGGTGCCGCACAGCGAACAGCTGAGATAACGCAGCCCCTGTTCGGGGCCACCGGTGCGCACGATGCTTGCGACCGGCGATGAGGCACATGCCGGGCAGAGATTGGCGATGTCGCTGCGGCCGAATGAACGCGGTTCCAGCGCGGTTACCAGATGCGTCCAGTAGACCTGTAGCGCGGCGGCAACCAGCGGTGCGACGGCGAGGTCCAGGTCCTGGTAATTGCCGACCAGGATGGCGTCCGCCATTGTTTCCAGTGCGGTGCTGTCCAACTGCGCCAGTCGCGCAATGGCTTCGCGCGACGTCGGTGTCGCATTCGCTTTTACCCGATCTGCAATTTTCCGGAGCGCCTGCTGCCAGGAAACATGACGCTGCCAGCTCTGCACCGAAAGCGGAGGCATGCCATGCTCACGGCAAAGCTTGAGGTTTGCTTCCTGCGGTAATGGCACCGCCGGAAAGATATTCAGTGCGGCCTGCTGTGCATCGCAGATATTTGCGATAAAGAGCAAAAAGTCCTGCAAAGAATGATGTTGCGCGAGGGTGCGCAGCCGTGCTGCCCGGCTACGGAAAATTGCGCTCCGTTCGGGTAGATGGAGAAACGGGATTTCGCCGGCTGGTGGCTCGATCTCGCCGGGCTGGAGAATGCTGGCAGCGCTCACTGTTTTACCTCCTTGGAAACTTCCTTGTACCAGGCCGGATGGTGATGCTTGGCCCAGGCGACGGTCACCGTGCCGCGCGTCATGGCTCGGATGGAGCCGCGGGTCCAGATTGCCGCATAGATATGAATGATGATGGCGATGATGGCGATAAAGGCCGCGAGTGCGTGAATCAGTACCGCAAAGCGGACGAGATTGATGGGAAAGGCCGGTGTGAAATAGGGCTGCCAGATGATGACACCAGTCACCAGCAGAATCGGGATTGCATACACCAGCACCCAGAACACATATTTTTGCCCGAGGTTGTATTTGCCGATCTCCGGCAGGTTCTTGGCCCGGTTCGCGAGGATTTCGCCAAAATGTCTGGCCCACTCGCGGTCGGCGCCGGTGATGTGATTGTCTTTCCAGACCTTCGCGGCCATGCCCAGAAACGACAGGAACATGACCACGCCGATGAACGGATGCAGAATGCGCGACCACGTGCCCCCACCGAACAGGTTGGTCAAGAAGAAAAATGCGGGGTGGAATAACGCGAGCCCGCTCAGGGCCAGCAGGATGAACGTGATGGCAAGCACCCAGTGGTTGATCCGCTCATTCGTGTCGTGGCGTTGCACCAGATTTGTTTCGCTGCTCATGATTGCTCCTTAAGAGTCAAATGAGGATGCGGATGAACGCAGTCATTGTGCCTGAACCAGTCAGCTTGTCCAGCTAATCAGCCGGAAACCGGGGCGTTATTTTTCCGTTTCCTCTTCTTCTACCTCATTGGGGCCGGCCTTAACGTAGTGGAAGAAACCGGCCAGCACGGCCAAACCAATGCCCAGGCTCATGAGCGGCTTGGTAACTCCTTTCCACAGCGCGACCATCGGGCTGATCGCCGGATCTTTCGGCAAACCGTGGTACAGGTTCGGTCGGTCGGCATGTTGCAGCACGTACATCACATGCGTGCCACCTACGCCCGGCGGATCGTACAGCCCTGCATTGGGGTAGCCGCGGCGGTTGAGATCGACAATGCGGTCCGCGGCATGCTGCTTCATGTCTTCCTTGGTCCCGAATACCAGTGAACCGGTAGGACAGGCCTTGATGCAGGCCGGCTCCAATCCGACTGCGATCCGGTCGGAGCACAGTGTGCATTTGTAAACCTTGCCGTCCTTCTTCGAGATCCGAGGAATGTTGAACGGGCATCCCGTAATGCAGTACCCGCAGCCGATGCAGTTTTCCTCATGGAAGTCCACGATGCCGTTGCTGTACTGGATGATGGCGCCCGGCGCCGGACAGGCCTTGAGGCAGCCGGGATCGGTGCAATGCATACAGCCGTCCTTGCGGATCAGCCATTCCAGCTTGCCTGGCTCCGGTTCCACCTCGGAGTAGCGCATCACGGTCCACGAGGCGCCGGAAAGATCCGGCGGATTGTCGAGGACGCCAGCGTTGCTGCCGATCTCGTCGCGCACATCGTTCCACTCCATGCAGGCGACCTGGCAGGCCTTGCAGCCGATGCATTTGGAAACATCGATCAGCTTGGCCACCTCTGCCGTCTGGCGCTGATGGGGCGAGGCCGTGGTGGTGGCCGAGCGGCGGGTAATGTCGAGCGATTGCAGTGGCATGGCAATCTCCTTTGCTTTCTGGTTCCGGCATAACCTCTCGCTGACCGAGAGGTTAGCCTTCACCAAAAGGTATCGCGCGGTCTTGGTGCGCTATACCTTTTCAACGTTGACCAGGAACGACTTGAACTCAGGCGTCTGTGAGTTTGCATCACCCACCACCGGCGTCAGGGTATTGGCTAGATAGCCCGGCTTGGCAATGCCCTTGAAGCCCCAGTGAATGGGCACGCCGACATGGTGGATTGTCTTGCCGTCGACCTGCAAAGGCTTGATGCGCTTTGTCACCACCGCCTTGGCTTTGATCTGGCCGCGGTTGGAACTGACCTTCACCATGTCGCCGGCCTTGATGCCTTTTTCCTTTGCCAGTTCCTCGCCGATTTCGACGAACTGTTCGGGCTGGGTGATGGCCGCGAGTCGGGCGTGCTTGGTCCAGTAGTGGAAGTGCTCGGTCAGGCGGTAGGTGGTCCCCGCATAGGGGAATTTGTCCGTCTTGCCGAACTGCTCGAAGTCGCCCTTGAACACGCGTGCCGCCGGATTGCTTACCACCTTGGGATGCAACGGGTTGGTGCCAATCGGAGTCTCGAACGGCTCGTAGTGCTCTGGGAACGGGCCTTCCGCCATGTTGTCCAGTGCAAAGAGACGACCCAGTCCTTCGGCTTGCATGATGAAGGGGCTCATCCCTTCACTCGGAGCACTGTCCGCTTTGAAGTCAGGCACATCCACACCGGTCCATTTCGTGCCGTCCCACCACACCAGCCGGCGGTTCGGATCCCAGGGCTTGCCCGTCGGGTCGGCAGAGGCGCGGTTGTACAGGATGCGCCGGTTGGCCGGCCATGCGAACGCCCAGTTCAGCGTATTGCCGAGTCCGCTCGGGTCGGAGTTGTCGCGCCGCGCCATCATGTTGCCTTTTTCGGTGAACGAGCCCGAAAACAGCCAGCAGCCGGATGCAGTTGTGCCGTCGTCCTTGAGCTGGCCGTACCCGTCCACTTGTTGGCCGGCCTTGAGGATCACCTTGGTCGGGTCCTTGGGATCGGTCAGGTCGGCCAGTGCCTTGCCGTTGTATTCCATCGCGAGTTCTTCGGCCGAAGGGGCATCGGGAATCTTGTACGGCCAGGTGAGATTCAGGATCGGGTCGGGGAAAGCACCACCTTCCTTGCGATAGAGTTCGCGCAGTCTCAGGAAGATATTGGCGATGATTGCCGCATCATCCATGGCTTCACCCGGTGGCTCCTGGCCCTTCCAGTGCCACTGCAGCCAGCGCCCGCTGTTGGTCAGGGAACCGTTTTCCTCGGCAAAACAACTCGACGGCAGGCGGATGACTTCTGTCATGATCTTGGCCGAATCCACGTCGTTGTACTCGCCGTGGTTTTCCCAGAAGCAGGACGTGTCCGTCGCCAGCGGGTCGATGACCACCAGGAATTTTAGCTTCGACAGGCCGGCGATGAGCTTCTGCTTGTTCGGGATCGACGCCAGCGGGTTGAAGCCTTGGCAGAAGTAGCCGTTCATCTTGCCCTGGTTCATCAGCTCGAAGTGCCGCAGAATGTCATACCCCATATCCATCTTGGGCAGATAGTCGTAGCACCAGTTGTTTTCCTTCGTGGCCTTGTCGCCCCACCAGGCCTTCATCAGGCTGACGTGAAACTTGGGGTAGTTCGACCAGTAGTTGAACTGGTTGGGTCGCAGTGGCTTTGACGTGCGCTTGTCGAGGTAGGCCTGGTAGTCGGTCTCCTTGTCAGCGGCCAGCGTGAGGTAGCCGGGCAGCAGGTTGGACAACAGTCCGAGGTCGGTCAACCCCTGAATGTTGGAATGCCCGCGCAGCGCGTTGATGCCGCCACCAGGCATGCCGACATTGCCCAGCAGCAGTTGCACCATCGCGGCCGCCCGGATCATCTGCGAACCGACCGAGTGCTGCGTCCAGCCGAGCGCATACATGAAGGTGGTGGTGAGGGTGGGTACCGCCGTGGTCGCCAGAATCTCGCAGACCTGGAGGAACTGTTCCTTTGGTGTGCCGGTGATATTGGCAACGACCTCCGGCGTGTACCGTGCGTAGTGCTGCTTCAGCAGGTTGAGCACGCAGCGCGGATGCTGGAAGGTCTCGTCGATCTTCGCGTAGCCATCGGTGCCCATCTCGTAGACCCACGAACTGCGGTCGTATTTGTGGGTGGGCGCATCGTAGCCGGAGAACAGGCCATCCTCAAACTTGTAGCCCTCGTTCACGATCAGCGCGGCGTTGGTGTAAGCCTTGACGTACTCGTGCTGAATCTTGTCATGGCTCAGCAGGTAATTGATTACCCCGCCCAGAAACGCGATGTCCGTGCCGGTGCGAATCGGCACATAAATGTCTGCCAGCGCCGCCGACCGCGTGAAGCGCGGATCGATGACGATGAACTTGGCCTGGTTGTGCGCCTTCGCCTCGGTCACCCACTTGAAGCCGCACGGGTGTGCCTCGGCGGCGTTGCCGCCCATCACTACAATGACATTGGCGTTCTTGATATCGACCCAGTGATTGGTCATCGCGCCGCGACCGAACGTAGGGGCCAGACTGGCCACCGTAGGTCCGTGTCAGACACGCGCCTGGTTATCGAATGCCAGTATCCCGGTGGGGCGCAGAGCCTTGTGGGTAATGTAGCCGGTTTCGTTGCTCGATGCCGAGGCGGCCAGAAAACCGGTGGTTACCCAGCGGTTCACCGTTGCACCCTCGGCATTCTTCGCAATGAAATTCTTGTCGCGGTCGTCCTTCATCAGCCTCGCGACCTTGGTGAACGCCTCGTCCCACGAGATGCGCTTCCATTCTTTGGAACCAGGGGCGCGGTACTCGGGATATTCCAGGCGGTTCGGGCTGTGCACGAAATCCAGCAGCCCCGCGCCCTTCGGGCACAGCGTGCCGCGATTCACCGGATGGTCTGGGTCGCCCTCGATATGGTAGATGCTGGCCTCGGCGTTTTTTGCCTTGTCGCCATAGCTGTACATCAGCAGGCCGCAGCTCACGGAGCAGTAGGGGCAGGTGTTGCGGGTTTCGGTCGAACGCGCGAGCTTGAATTCGCGCACCTCCGCCAGCGCCTCGTTGGGCGAGAAGCCCAGCATGGCGAGGCTGGAGCTTCCCAGCGCGCCGGCGCAGACCTTGAAGAATTGTCTTCGGGTGACTTGCATTTTTAAACCTCCTTAGGCACATCGTGTAAAGGGGTAATGCAGACGGGTGTAATTCGGTGGCCATGTAAACACCGTGGCTGGTATCTGTCAATATTCTGAAGACCCCAGGTCCGTTCCGGCTTGAGGAAGCGTACCGTTTCTTTTCGCTGAGCAGTTTCCACAATTCCCGTGGATGGGGCTGTGGATAGATTGCGGATAAGCGGCAAAATCGCCTTTGCGACAGGCAGCTACCATGAGTGCTCAGTTGATGGACACCAGGACGGGACGGCGCAACTACTTTCGGGCTATATCGGAAGCCCTTCCTGATTAATCGCGCGCTGCACGGCGTCACGCGCGAGAACCCGCGCGGCGTGCCCCGACCATGCCGGATATTCCGTGGCCATGTTAAGGCCGATTGCATTGCCCCATAAATAGAACACCAGCAGATACGGGTCAACGCAGGAATAACGATTGCCAATACTCCAGCTTCTTCCGTTCAGGAGCGTTTCGATATGACGATGGGAATCGATAATATTTTCCCTGCCCTTGGCCGAAATCCGGTCGTACTGCGAGGAATCATCGATGAACCGCTCGGGGCGCCACAGTTGGCCATAACCCATGGCGTGAACCGTGCCCGAGAGCCAATTGAACCATTCAAGACAGCGGAAATGTTCGACGGGGTCAGATGGCAACATGGACTTGTCGGGATGGGTCAGTGCCAGGTAAACGAGGATCGCCGGCGCTTCGGTAAGAATCGCCCCGTTGACTTCAAGGACAGGCACCCGGCCTTTTGGGTTTACAGCCAAAAATTCGGGTGCTTGTGTCCTGCCCTCAGCGATTGATACCAGCTCCAGTTGATATGGAACACCTAATTCCTCAAGCAAAATGTGAGGTGCAAGCGAGCAGGCTCCAGGCGAGTAGTAGAGCTTAATCATGATGTGTGCCTTGCGCTGCCAACATGGGTAAAACCGAACATATTCTTTCTCCCTTGGTATCGAATAATGGCTCCTCAAACCGCTGGGAAGGCTACGCCCAATCAATATATGATCAAGAACATATTTAACGACGCTCAGGAATACGCCATGCCTTACTCGAAAAGCCACAAGGAAAACAGCAGACGCCGCATTCTCGATAGTGCCGTCAAGCTCTTCTCGGCAAACGGATACGATGGCGTTACGCTGGATGAATTGATGCAGGATGCCAAGCTGACCCGCGGTGCGTTTTACGCGCACTTCGATTCCAAACAGACCCTGTACACGGAAGCCGTGCTGCATGCAGCCTGCCATGGCCCGGTCACTGCATTGAACGGGGATGCGGACGAGGCGACGGTGAAAACCATGGTGCGCGCCTATCTCGACATGTCACACGTCAAACAGCAGGGGGCCATCTGCCCGCTGGCTTTTCTGGTGACTGATGTTGCCAATCAGCAAAATGAAATCCGGGATACCTATACGCAGGTTTACAGGGACGTGATCGAACGGATCAACACGTTGCCGATGATCGGCGACATGGACTCCGCACTTGCAATCAGCGCATTGATGATCGGAGGGGTTGCGGTTGCGCGGGCGTTAAACGATGAAGAACTGTCGAAGCGATTGCTGGAGGCCTGTTATAAGACCAGCGAACGATTGATGTAACTTGCTTGGGGCATCTGGGCGGGAAGCCACAGACCTGTCCCGAGTTATGGTGCTCTACGCAGATGAGCATTTCCACAATTGCCGTGGATGGGCCTGTGGATAGCTTGCGGATAAGCGCCAAAAAGGTTATTGGTACAAGACGATATGACGGGTGGTCAATTACTGGTCTATCTCAACGCGGACACCGAAACGGTATGTGCTGTTCCCCGCTCTCTCTTCTCTGCTAAACTCCGCCCGCTGTCGTATCTGTCGCTGACTGTTTCGCCGTAACGCCGATTCACCTTGGGGTGATCGGGTCTGACGGCCTGGGTGAAACTGGCCTGCGTCGGGTGCGATTGAAGTGCCGTATCAAAGCGCTGCCGGCGGGCAGGTCAGCAGATCAGTGAGGTACGAAACCAACCGGTGTTGAAATTACGTGGCCTTGTGCGGTGCTGTCTGCGGCCGCGGTGCTAACTCGCTACTTCTTTCAAACCAAGCCAACTCGCGCATGCGGGTCGGATGTGTTTTGCCGTGCGCAGTGCGTCACGGCGTACCCTCATGCCTGTGTCCTGGCTCGAAGTTCGGTCGCGCCCATTTCTCAACACTAAAAAAGGGCAGCCATGGCATATCTCGAACGACTCGACACCATTCTCCGCGACATCATCGAACCTGCAGCAGTTGCCGTTGACCGGAATGCTGCATTTCCGCGCGCCGCCGTTCGCGCGATGGGCGACGCGGGACTGCTCGGTCTCACCAGTGCCACCGAAGTAGGCGGCATGGGCTTGGGACTGGCGGAAGCAGCGCAGGTGGTGGAGCGCATCGCGACGGTGTGCCCGTCCACCGCGATGGTGGTCACGATGCATTTTTGCGGCACCGCCGTGCTTGAAAAATTCGGCACCGAGGCCATCCGCCGCGACATTGCGGCCGGTCGTCACCTCACCACGCTGGCGTGGTCCGAGGCCGGTTCGCGCAGCCACTTCTGGGCACCCGTCGGCACGGCCGCACGCGACCTGGATGCCTATTTACTCGATGGCGCCAAGACCATGGTGACTTCGGCGATCGAGGCTGATTCCTACATCTGGTCGTCGCGCCCTGCCCAGGCCGAAGGCGCCAGCACGCTGTGGCTGGTGGACAGCAAGGCGTCCGGGCTGGCCGAACCGAAGCTATTCGACGGTCTTGGCTTGCGCGGCAACTGTTCCGCGCCGCTGGTGTGCCAATCGTTGCGCTTGCCGGCAACGGCGATGCTGGGCGCCGATGGTGGCGGTTTCGACATCATGATCGGCGTGGTATTGCCGGTGTTTTCCACACTCGTCGCATCCGGCTCGGTGGGGTTGATGGAGGCTGCGATCGGTCGCTCCGCAGCCCATGTGAGCGGCAACAAGTTCGAGCACCTGAGCAGCACACTGGCCGACCTGCCAACCGTGCGCGCATATCTCGGCCGTGCCCGCATCCGCGCCGACATGGCACGCACGCTGCGCGACGATACCATAAGCGCACTGGCGGCCAACCGGGCCGATGCGATGTTGCGCGTGATGGAAGTGAAGGCCGCAGCGGCCGAGGCTGCGCTGGAAGTAACCGACATTGCGATGCGGGTCTGCGGCGGTGCCGCATTCCGCAAGGACGTGGGCGTTGAACGCTGTTTCCGCGACGCGCGCGCCGCGTCGGTGATGGCGCCGACTTCCGACGTACTGTTTGATTTCATCGGCAAGGTCGTGTGCGGCATGCCGGTGTTTGGCTGAGGAGCGGATATGACTCGTCCGCTGGTAATGGGCGCCGTCGCGTATGCGCCTAAAGTGGTGACCATCTGGGAAGGTTTCAAGGAATATTTCCATCGGCGCAATTTTGCATTCGATTTCGTGCTCTACGCCAATTACGAACGCCAGGTGGAAGCGCAATTCGAGGGTGCCATCGACATTGCATGGAATTCGCCGCTGGCGTGGGTGCGTGCCGAGCGCATGGCGCGCGCCCGCGGCCAGAGCGTGCGCGCGGTCGCCATGCGGGACACCGATTGCGACCTGACCTCGGTGCTGGTGGTGCGCAGCGAATCCAGCGTCGCCACGCCGGAAGGGCTGCGCGGCAAAACGGTCGGTTTCGGCGCGCTCGATTCGCCGCAGGCCAACCTGATTCCGCGCGACCATTTGCGCACACAGGGTCTCGTCGCCGGGCGCGATTACACGGCGCGCCGTTTTGACCTGCTCGGCGGCAAACATGGCGACCACATCGGCGGCGAGCGTGATGCGGCGCTATCGCTGCTGGCTGGCGAGATCGATGCTGCCTGGATGATTGACGGTAACCACCTCGCGTTTTCGCGCGAAGGTACTTTGCCCGCCGGGGCCACGCGCATCGTGGCGCGTACCGGGCTGTATGACCACTGCAACTTCACGACGAGCCCTGCTGCATCTGCGGCTCAGGTGGAGCGGTTTGTCGAGTTGCTGCTGGGCATGGCCTGGGACGATCCGGAAGTGCGTCCGCTCCTGGAACTCGAAGGGCTTAAGGCGTGGCGCGCCGGGCGCACCAGCGGCTACGCCTTGCTGGAACGCGCGGTGGATGACGAGCGATTCTATGATGCCGAAGGAAATATTCTTGTTGCCGATTATCGATATTGAAGGCCTCGGGCTGGATGCGGGTGCCCATCTGCTGATCAAGCATGGCCTGAACAAGGTGCCGGTTGGCGGCGCGGTTACTGTCACCGGCACCGCGCCCGGCTGGGAGGCGCAACTTTCCGCATGGTGCCGGAGCCAGGGACATCCGGTGACGTTCACGGCCGACGGTGCCCGCATCACGCGCAGCGCAGTTCATGCCGGTCGCTGGCACGGTGCGTTGTCGAGCGGGCATGCCGATCCGCGCCACGAGGGCGCGGTGCATGAGCAGGCCCATCCGGGCTACGGCCTGGCTGCGCGTGGCGCTACGGTGGAAGCGGGCGCACCGGAATATGCGTTCCGCCTGTCTGAAAAGCATGGGGTATGGGCTGACAATGCTGCCGAGCTTTACGCTCAGGCACTTGCCGCGCAATGGCATGCGGATCAGGCAATCGACTGGAATGCACCGTTCGATTTGCCGGATGAAGTGGAAGATGCTGTCGCGCAGGTGATGACCTACATGATCGAAAACGAGAACGCGGCGCTGGTGGTGCCGGCGCGCTTCCTCGGCCAGTTGCATCCGCATTTCCGCGAAGTGCAGGCGGTGCTGGCGATCCAGGTGGCCGACGAAGCGCGGCACATTGATGTGTTTACCCGGCGGTTGCGGTTGCGCGGGCGTGAGCCGGCGCTGTCGACCGCGGGCGGACAGGCTTCGCTCAAGACGCTGCTCGACGAACCGGATTTTTCAGTCGCGGAATTTCTGCTGTCAGTGCTCGGCGAAGGCACCTTTGTCACGCTGCTCAACTTCCTGCACGCGCATGCCCCGGACCCGGTGACGCGCCAGATCGCCCGCCTCGCATCGCGCGACGAAGCGCGTCACGTTGCGTTCGGCATGTCGCATCTGCTGCGGCGGCTCGATCGCGAGCCCGAGTTTCGCACCCGCCTCGCCAACGCGGTGGAACGGCGCAATGATGCGCTGGCAGGCACCGCCGGGCTCAATGAAGAAGTCTTTGATGCCCTGATTTTGCTGGCCGCCGGCGAATTTACCCCCGCGGCAATCGCCACCGGTTACGCACGGGTACAGCAACTCATGGCGGAAATGGCCGAAGGCAGGTTCGGGCGCCTGGTGCGCCTCGGTTTTGACGAACAGACTGCACACCGCCTGGCAGCGCTGCACACGCGCAATTTCATGTAATTCTTCTGTCCTGCCGAATCATGTGGTTCGGCAGGACAGAAATGTGCTGCGGCAAAGGTGCTTGCAGGTCTGCACGTGAAACAGTTGCGTTAGGTACTTTCCGTCCGTCTGTAAACGAATTTCCAGTAGTACCACAGGTAGCAGGCCCCGGTGATAGTGCCGAATGGGAAATAGAACAACGACAACACCGCAAGCGGTAAGCAAATCCAGACCGAATATTTGAAATTTCGCAGCAGTGACAAGCCGGCGGCACCGTAGACCAGTCCTCCAATCAGGACCGGCCTGAACACCGTTTGTGCTGCGGCCATGTTGCTGCTCGGCGTATCCTTCCAGGACAGTACGACAAACAGCAGCAGCATCAGTCCGATCGAGAAGTAGAGCCAGCCCAGCGCTTTTCGAAGCTTATCCATGTGTTTCATTTGCCTCTGTGGTGGATTCGAATTCGATGCCGCCGATGTATTTGTACAGGAAATTGTAGACAGCGCTGAGGATGGCAATCGAGATGTAACCGAAGATGAGATATATGAGCGGCATGATGATCAGCATGGCCATCGGTGGCTGTGTCCCCGCTGGCGCTTTCAGGGCGACGAGGACGAAGATGGGTACCACAAAGATCAGGGAACCGATCGCCATGAGGATAGCAGTGACCTTGGCATTCTGGTGTGGCGAAAAGCGGGTAATTTGTTGTTTCATAAGAGTTGACTCCTTGGGTTAGGTAAGACTTTTCGCTAGTCCAGTTGGGCGGAACGAAGTCGTCTGGTTCAGGAAAATCGTAATACTCCATGAGTTGTGTGATGCAGCATAACTGTTATTCGCCCCACTGTGCCGTCAGCCTGCGTTCGCGCCGGTTTTCCGCGAGGTGCTGCATGAAGGTGCAGTCGGCGCGGTGAATGGTGATGCCGCGGTCGCGCGTGACGTAGCCGACGATGGCGTCGGGCCGCTCCGGGTTGCAGCATTTGGCGAGGCGCGTCATCAGGTTGTTGACGCCGCCGACCGTAATGTCCGTCTTGGCGGGACGTTCGGTGATTGGCTTGGGTGCGATCGGCTGGGCGGCTTCGATGATTTTGGTCGGCAGCTCTTCCTGGATTGCTACGGCGATACGGCGCTGGGTGATTTCGTTGCGCCCGATGGCCGCGAGAAAATCGTCCAGCTTGTTGAAGTGCAAACGTTGTGCGAGCTTTTCCTGGTTGATCGAGGTAATCCCGAGCCGGTGCAGTTCGCGGTCGAACTGGGCACGGCCCTGTGCAATGCTTTCCTCAAGGTTCTGGCTCTTGAACCACGCACGCACCTTGGCGCGCGCGCGTGAACTCTGCAGGTAGCCGAGCGTGGGATTAAGCCAGTCGCGGCTGGGCGCGCCCTGTTTGGTGGTGAGGATTTCCACGCGCTGACCGTTCTGCAACTGGTAGCTGAGCGGCACCATGTTGCCATCCACCTTGGCGCCACGCGTGCGGTGGCCCAGATCGGTATGCAGTGTGTAGGCGAAATCCACCGGTGTCGCGCCTTTGGGCAGGTCGATCACCTTGCCCTGCGGCGTGAGCACATAGACCTGGTCCTGAAACAGTTCGTTCTTGAATTGTTCCACGATGTCGCCTTTATCGGCGAGATCATTTTGCCATTCGAGAATCTGGCGCAGCCAGGCAATCTTCTCGTCGAACTTGCTGTCGGCCTTCGCGCCCTCCTTGTAGCGCCAGTGCGCGGCGACGCCAAGCTCGGAATGCTGGTGCATTTCGTAGGTGCGGATCTGCACTTCCAGCGGCAGCGCGCGTGGGCCGACAACCGCGGTGTGCAGCGAGCGGTAATTGTTGCTCTTGGGGTGGGCGATGTAATCGTCGTACTCGCTCTGGATCGGCTGCCATAACTCATGCACGACCCCGAGCGCGGTGTAGCAGTCCTTGATGTCATTCACCAGGATGCGTACCGCGCGTACATCGTACAACTCGCTGAATTCCAGATGCTTGCGCTTCATCTTGTTGATGATGCTGTAGATGTGCTTGGGGCGGCCGGTTACTTCGGCGGCGATGCCGGCCTTCTGCAGCGCCTGTTTCAGCTGTTCCAGCACGTCCGCGATATAGCGTTCGCGGTCGACGCGGCGTTCGTCCAACAGCTTGGCTATCTTTTTGTATAACTCTGGCTCCAGATAGCGAACGGAGAGATCTTCCATCTCCCATTTGATTTGCCACACGCCGAGGCGGTTGGACAGCGGCGCAAAGATGTTTTGCGTTTCCAGCGCGATTTGCTTTTGCTGTGCGGGATCGGTTGCGGCGAGGCAGCGCAGGGTTTGCGTGCGCTCGGCCAGCTTGATCAAGACCACGCGAATGTCCTGTACCATCGCCAGCAGCATTTTGCGCAGGCTTTCGACGTGCTGCGCCTGGTCACCCTTGTCTTTTTTGTCCGGGGCGCGCATCTCGCTGAGCAGGCGGACTTGCTCCATGCGCGAAATGCCTTCGACCAGCGCTTTCACATTCGCACCGAAGTCGCCCTCCAGCTTTTCTGTCCAGTTCTCCAAATATGCCGGTACCGCATGCAGGATGGTGGCGGCAATGGTTTCATGGTCCATGTTCATGTTGACCAGAATCGATGCGGCGCCGAGCGCATGCTGCAGCAACGGCGTGCCGGTCAGTTCGGTTTGTCCGGCATAAAGTGGTTCGGCCACTTCGCAGGCGTGCCGAATCAGAGCGAGCTCGGCTGGTGCGAAAATGGTGGCCAGGGCGCTAAGCCAGTCCTGGACATTGATGCGGTCGGTGCCGGAGAGAGCGGGCAGCGTGTGTTGGATGGAAACCATGAAACATTATTGCATCGATGGGGCTGGCACATAAAGGGCATGCCAGCTGACACGAAGGGCCGGAAATCAGCCGATCACCTTCCACAGCATCTTGGTTGCCAGCACAAACAGCAGCAGCGCGAATCCGCGCCGCAAGTGCTTCAGCGGCAACCGGTGCGCGGCCTTGGCGCCGAGCGATGTGGTAGTGCTGGTGCCGATCGCGAGGATGAGCAAGGCGGGCAGATAGACAAATCCCAGGCTGTATTGCGGCAATGCATTCTGTGACAGGCCAGTGACCACATAGCCGATCGAACCGCCAATCGCAATCGGCAGGCCGATTGCCGCGGAAGTGCCGATCGCGTTGCGCAACGGCACGTTGTGGCGCAGCATGAACGGCACACTGATGACCCCGCCGCCCACCGAGGCGAGGCTGCTGATGGCGCCGATGCCGGCGCCTGCGAGCGTCATGCCGAAGCGGCCGGGCAATTGGCTTGCGGGTGATGGCTTGAGATTGAGCAGCATTTGTGTTGCGGAAAAATAGACGAACATTGCGAAGAATACAGTCAGGTAAAACGGCGACACCCTGCTCGCAATCAGTGCTCCCAGCGCCGTGCCGAGCAGGATACCCGGTGTGATGGTGCGCACGATGGCGAGGTTCACCGCGCCATGATGGTGATGCGCGCGTGCACTCGAAAATGCAGTGAACAGGATCGAGGCCATCGAGGTGCCCAGCGCGAGATGCAGATTGTGCTGTGCGGTGAGATGCTGTGCATCAAACATGAAACTCAGCACCGGTACCAGCACCAGCCCGCCGCCGATACCAAACAGCCCGGCGAAGAAACCGACGAATGCGCCGAGCAAGAGATATGCGATATACCATTCCATTTTGCTGAGACTTTCAGATGCGGGCGATGAAGCTATTTACTTCCATGCCCTATTTTCAATTTGTTTATTGGAGCCCGTTGCGGACGAGATGACGCTCATGCGTCATGAACCAGATGCCGGGTGATGAAATTCCATTCCGCCGGATCGAGCGGCGTGATCGACAGACGGTTGCCTTTTTGCAGCGTGCGCATATGGGCCAGTTCGGGATGGCCCCGCAATTCGGCAATCGAAATCAGCCTGACTTTCTTGACCAGTTGCACATCTACGTTGAGCCAACGCGGCTGTTCCGGCGTCGATTTCGGGTCAAAATATTTGCTGCCGCGTTCAAACTGAGTCGCGTCGGGAGACGCGCTGCTGGAGACTTTGGCGATCCCGACAATGCCCGGTTCCTTGCAGTTTGAGTGGTAGAACAGCACCCCGTCGCCGACGTTCATCTGGTCGCGCATGAAGTTGCGTGCCTGGTAATTGCGTACGCCATACCAGGCCACGGTCTGATGCGGCATCGCCGCCAGGTCGTCGATGCTGCAATCGGAGGGTTCGGATTTCATCAGCCAGAATCTCAAGCTACACCTGCTTCCATGAGCGATTAATGATTAGATCGATAAGTTTTGGGCCGGGTTCGCTTCCATTTCCGCTGCGCCTCAACATCCAAGGACAACATTTTTTCACGAAAGAATGTTGTCCGCCAAAAAATATGAACGCTTCGGGTTTAGAAACACCGTGATTCAATCTCACCCCTCCCTGTCGTGGTCGGATGCACCAGGGTTCTCAAGGCCCGGTGCGACAATATGCCACATTCCCAGGACAGTTATCCCTCACTAGAATTCGCTTAGCAGTTCTATTCATATCGTTTCGCAAAATTGTAATAACCGTTTGTTCGGGTGGTTGATTACGTTTGCGAACAACGAAGACGTTAAAGTCGTCGATCGTGCATTGAGTATTCCGTGGCTGCTTCGTCGCAACAATATCCCCGTTCAATGAGGTTGCTGAAGAATGATGTTGTCAAAAGAAGAAGTAAAACGTTATAGCAGGCATTTGATCATGCCGGAAGTCGGGATCGAGGGGCAGCGGAAGCTGAAAAATGCGAGCGTATTGTGCGTCGGCACCGGTGGCCTCGGTTCTCCACTTGCATTGTATCTGGCCGCGGCCGGGGTGGGCCGCATCGGGCTGGTGGACAGCGATGTGGTGGATTTCAGCAATTTGCAGCGGCAGGTGTTGCACCATACTTCCGATGTTGGGCGCCCGAAGATTGTCTCCGCCAGCGAGAAGCTGCGGAACCTGAATCCGGAAATCGAAATCGTCACGCATGATACGTTTCTGTCTGCGGACAATGCGCTGGAGATATGCGCGCAGTACGACATCATCGCCGATGGCACCGATAATTTTCAGACCCGCTATCTGACCAACGATGCCTGCGTGCTGCTCGGCAAGCCCAACGTCCATGCCAGCATCTTCCGCTTCGAAGGCCAAGCCTCGGTGTTTCACGCCAAGGAAGGCCCCTGCTATCGCTGCCTCTATCCCGAACCGCCGCCGCCCGGGCTCGTGCCGAGCTGCGCGGAAGGCGGCGTGCTCGGCGTGCTGCCGGGCCTCGTCGGGATGATTCAGGCCACCGAGGCGCTCAAGCTGATTATCGGCGCGGGCGATCCGCTCATCGGCCGCTTTCTCATCATCGACGCGCTGCGGATGCGGTT
>DASSQR010000088.1:0-57395 GCA_035702405.1 Gallionella sp.
GCAGTTGTTCAAGCAGATGCTGATGGTGGCTGGCTTCGACCGCTATTACCAGATTACCAAGTGCTTCCGCGACGAAGACCTGCGCGCCGACCGCCAGCCCGAATTCACCCAGGTCGATATCGAGACTTCGTTCCTGACCGAAGAGCAGATCACCGCGCTGATGGAAGAGATGATCCGCAGCGTGTTCAAGGAAGCGCTGGACGTCGACCTGCCGAACCCGTTCCCGCGCATGACCTACGGTGAGGCGATGGCGCGCTTCGGTTCGGACAAGCCGGACCTGCGCGTCACACTGGAACTGACCGAAGTCACCGACGCGGTCAAGGATGTCGCGTTCAAGGTTTTCTCCGGTGTAGCCAACTCCGAAAACGGCCGCGTGGCCGCGTTGCGCGTGCCGGGCGGTGCTGCCTTCTCGCGCGGTGAAATCGACGAATACACCAAGTTTGTGGGCATCTATGGCGCCAAGGGTCTGGCCTACATCAAGGTCAATGACGTCACCCAGCTCAACGAAACCGGCCTGCAATCGCCCATCGTGAAGAACCTGCACGAGGCCGCGCTGAAGACCATTATCGAACGCACGGGTGCCGCGAACGGCGACATTATTTTCTTCGGCGCGGACAAGACGAAGGTCGTCAACGACGCGCTCGGCGCGCTGCGCAGCAAAATCGGCCACGAGAAAGGCTACACCAACGGCAAGGCCTGGGAGCCGCTGTGGGTCGTGGATTTCCCGATGTTCGAATACGACGAGGAAGAAAAGCGTTGGACGGCCTGCCACCATCCGTTCACCGCGCCCAAAGACGAACATCTGCCGTTCCTCGAAAGCGATCCGGGCAAGTGTCTGGCCAAGGCCTACGACCTCGCGCTGAACGGCTGGGAAATCGGCGGCGGTTCCGTGCGTATCCACCAGGAAGCAGTGCAATCGCTGGTATTCCGCGCGCTCAACATCGGCGCGGAAGAAGCGCAGCTCAAGTTCGGCTTCCTGCTCGACGCGCTGCAATACGGCGCCCCGCCGCACGGCGGCCTCGCATTCGGACTGGACCGCATTGTCACCATGATGACCGGCGCCGAGTCGATCCGCGACGTGATCGCCTTCCCCAAGACCCAGCGCGCGCAGTGCCTGCTGACGCATGCGCCGTCGGCTGTGGATGAGCGCCAGTTGCGCGACCTGCACATCCGCCTGCGCCACCAGGTGCAGGCCAGCGTCGAAGTCGCGGCCGAAACACCCAAGGGCTAAGCATGGCAAGACTGTTCCGGGCCGGACTGCTGCTCTTGCTCGCGCTGGCGTGGACGCCGGCGCAAGGCGCTGCAGCGGCGGGCGAACTGCCGGTCATCACGGCAACCGAACTACCCGCCGAAGGGCGTGACACCCTGCGGCTCATCAAGCAGGGCGGCCCGTTCCCCTATGCGCGCGACGGCGTGGTATTCGGCAACTATGAGCGCATTTTGCCGAGGCAGCGGCGCGGCTATTATCACGAGTACACGGTAAAAACGCCCGGCGTGCGCAATCGCGGTCCACGCCGCATTGTCTGCGGACCGTTGCCGGAATGCTATTACACGGCCGACCATTACCAGACCTTCAAACGCATCCGGGAGTAGCCATGGACGAACTCGTCAGACAGTTGAACGACCTGGCGGCAGCCGGCAGCTATACGCTGGACTGTAGCGTCGAAACACTGCGCTGTGCGGTCGACGCTGCCGGTTTCGCGCTGTTCGATGCCGACCTAAAGGGCGCCACCGGCAAACAGCAGGTGCTGCTTGCGCTCGCTGAAGCGGCCCATTTTCCGGACTGGTTCGGTGCCAACTGGGATGCGCTGGCCGACGCACTGTGCGATTTGTCATGGCGGGAAGCCAAGGGTTACGTGCTGCTGCTGCGCAACGCCCGCACCACGCTGGGTCTGTCGGCGCACGACCGGGAAATTGCCCAGGACATCCTGGCCGACACGACCCTTTACTGGCGGCAGCGCGGCAAGTCGTTCTGGGTTTTCTTTGCGTAACGCATGACACGGTACAAGCAGCCGATCTCGGTCCTGGTGGTCATTTATACCCCAGCCCTGGATGTGCTGTTGCTGGAACGTGGCGATCATCCCGGCTATTGGCAATCCGTCACGGGCAGCCGCGAAGCGGGAGAAACCCTGCTCGAGACCGCCATTCGGGAAGTCCGCGAGGAAACCGGACTGGATGCCAGCCGCTTCGAACTGACCGACTGGCAATCGCAAAATGTCTACGAAATCTACCCGCAATGGCGCCACCGCTATGCGCCGGATACCACCCACAACACCGAGCATGTCTTCGGTCTGGAATTACCGCACCCCGTTGCTGTCCAATTGTCACCGCGCGAGCACTTGAAATACCAGTGGCTGGCATGGCAGGATGCGGCTGCAACTGTATTTTCACCGAGTAACCGCGCTGCGATACTGGAATTACCTGCACGCGTGCACAGGAAGACCCAATGAACGGAAACATCATTACCATCCCCTACGACCATCCCGGTTGTTCGACCGCTGCTGCGTGGGCGAAGGTTCAATGCGAACCCGACCCCCAGGAGAAGCCGGCCCTGATCGCCCGCATCAAACAGCTCTTGCGGGAGCAGGATGCCGTCCTCGTCGCACATTACTACGTGAACGGCGATTTGCAGGACCTGGCCGAGGAAACCGGCGGCATGGTATCGGATTCGCTGGACATGGCCAACTTCGGCTACCAGCATCCGGCCAAGACCATCGTGGTGGCCGGCGTGCGCTTCATGGGCGAAACCGCAAAGATCCTCAATCCGGAAAAGCGCGTACTGATGCCTGATCCGGATGCCACCTGCTCGCTCGACCTGGGCTGCCCGGTAGACGAATTCAGCGCTTTTTGCGACGCCCATCCGGACCGCACCGTCGTGGTGTACGCGAATACCAGCGCGGCAGTGAAGGCACGCGCCGACTGGATGGTGACCAGCTCGATCGCGCTGCCGCTGGTCAAGCATCTCCACGAACAGGGCCAGAAAATCCTGTGGGCGCCGGATCGTCACCTGGGGCATTACGTGCAACAGCAGACCGGCGCCGACATGCTGCTATGGCAGGGTTCCTGCATCGTGCATGACGAGTTCAAGGCCAGCGAACTGGCTGCGCTGAAGGCACAGCATCCGGGGGCCAAGGTGCTGGTACATCCCGAATCGCCGGATGCGGTCATTGCACTGGCCGATGCGGTCGGTTCGACCACGCAGATCATCAAGGCGTCGCAGGAATTCGATGCCAGGGAATTCATCGTGGCCACCGACGGCGGCATCCTGCACAAGATGCGCACGCTGTCGCCGGACAAGATCTTCATCGAAGCGCCGACTGCCGGCCGGGGCGCCAACTGCAAGAGCTGCGCTCACTGCCCCTGGATGGCAATGAACAGTCTCCATAATCTGGTCGAAGTGCTGGAGACTGGGCGCAACGAGATTTTGATCGATCCGGCGGTGGGGCAACGGGCCGCGCTCCCGATCCAGCGCATGCTCGAATTCGCCCGGCAGCTCAAGCTGCCACCGCGCGGCATCGGCAACGTCTGATTAAGGGGCGGCGATGAATACACTCACCATCGCGACCTACAATATCCACAAGGGGCTCTCCCAGTTCAACCGGCGGGTCGTGCTGCACGAATTGCGCGACCGGCTGCGCGACCTCGATGCCGACATCGTGTTCCTGCAGGAAGTACAGGGCCGGCACTCCGAGTATGCCGAGCGTTTTCAAGGTTACCCCGCGAGGGCGCAACACGAATTCATTGCAGAAGAAATCTGGCCGCACGCCGCCTATGGCGAGGCTTCGGTGTACGAGGCCGGACATCACGGCAACGCGATTCTCAGCCGCTTCCCGATCCTGCAATCCAGAAACAAGGATGTCTCGGCCCACCGTTTCGAAAGCCGCGGTTTGCTGCACAGCGAAATCGCAGTTGCCGGGCAGCAAAGCATCCATTGCCTGTGCGCCCATTTCGGCCTGTTTGAACGGGGGCGGCGCACGCAAACCAATCTGCTGGTCGAATACGTGCGCAAGGAGATCCCTCCCGACGCGCCGCTCATCATCGCGGGCGATTTCAATGACTGGCGCAATCAGGTCAACCACACCTTGGCCGACGAACTGGACATTCACGACGTATTCCACCTGCACAGCGGCAAGCCGGCACGCAGCTATCCCGCCGCGCTGCCATTGTTTCGCCTCGATCGCATTTACGTGCGCGGTTTCATCGTGCTGCGCAGCGAGGTTCATGTCGGTGGCATCTGGCAACGTTTGTCCGACCATGCGGCACTCTCAACCAGGCTAATGCGGCATGATCTAGTCGAAGCAGTATGAATTACAGCCACGAAGTCGACGGGAACCTGCTCACGCTGCTGCAGTATGGCACCGCGTATTTCCCGCAGCTGTGCGCCGACATCGAAGCGGCACAGCATTCGATTTATCTCGAAACCTATATTTTCGCCGCGGACGAGACCGGCCGCATGGTAGCCGATGCCCTGCAACGGGCGGCCGGGCGAGGCGTATCGGTGCGCGTACTGCTGGACGGCTATGGGTCAGCAGAATTGCCGCGGACCTGGATTGACGACATGCGCACCGCGGGGATTGAGGTGCAATGGTTCCGACGCGAGATTTCCCCGTTCACCTTGAGCCGCAGCCGCTTGCGCCGCTTGCGCCGGCTGCATCGAAAGATGGTGGTACTTGATGGCGAAATCGGCTTTGTCGGCGGCATCAATGTGATCGACGATATTCCACTGCATAACAAATTCAGTTTGCCGAGGCTGGACTATGCGGTACGCATCCAGGGTGCAGTCGTGGGCGAAATTCACATGTCGATGCGCCAGTTGTGGAGCGCGGTATCCTGGGCAAGCATTCGCATGCGCGGAAAGCGGATCGAGCGCTTCATCGCACGCAAGGCCAGGGAAGTCATCAGTTCGAGTATTACCTTTCTGGTACGCGACAACCTGCGCCATCGTCGCGATATCGAACGTGCCTACCTCAACGCGATCGCCAGAGCGCAACATGAAGTCGTCATTGCGAACGCCTACTTCCTGCCCGGCCACGGTTTTCGCCAGGCTTTGGTGCAGGCCGCGCAACGCAACGTGCGGGTGGTGCTGCTATTGCAGGGCCGAGTGGAATATCGTATCCAGCACTATGCGACGCATGCGTTGTACGATCAATTATTGAGTGCAGGCATCGAGATTTACGAATACCAGGCGAGCTACATGCATGCCAAGGTCGCCGTGGTAGACGGACAATGGGCGACAGTGGGATCGTCGAACATCGATCCGTTCAGCCTGTTGCTCGCGCGCGAATCAAATCTCGCGGTCCAGCATGCCGGTTTTGCCAAAGCCCTGCGGAACAGCCTGTTCGAAGTCATCGATCAGGATTCGCTGCTCATCGATCCGGCGCAATGGAACAATCTCGGCTGGGGTGCCCGGTTTGTCGCGCGTTTCAGCTACGCCGTCTTGCGCATGGTGATGGGGGTGCTAGGCTTCGGCAAGCGTGGCGAGTAAGGGTACCCCTATCAATTACTTTTCCGGGCGAATCGCGGTGTCGCATGCTCGCTCATTCCTCGTCTATCTAAAAGATATGTGGCTTCGGCCACTTCGTTTAACGCTGGCTTCGCCAGCATTAGCCTGCGCCGAAACTTCGTTTTCTCGTCGTTCGCTGCGCGGCTCCTTGCGCTTCATCCCGCAAAAGCAAATTGCTAGGGATACCCAAGAATATTCCAAAATAATCGTTATGCGCCCATGAGCTGGATGCACCAGAACACGAGGAAGCCGCCGAACAGCACCAGTGTCGACACCGGTTTTTCCTCGACTTCGTGTGCTTCCATCAGCAGTTCTTCCGTGACCAGGTAGAGCAAGGCAGCCGCGCTGAAGGCCAAGGCACCCCCGATTACCGCATGTGATGCGCCGGTGAGCAGGTAATTACCGGCCAGCGCAAACCCCAGCACCGTCGCGCCGAGCGCCCCGGAAATCGCAATGATGCGCCAGCCGGAAGTAGCCTCGGACGTCAGCGCCAGGCCGAGAAACAGCAGTTCCACCGACAGCCCCAGCGCCAGAATGGTGCCGGTCTCGCCGCCCGCGGCAAAGCCGGCACCAATGATGAAACCGTCTGTTGCCACGTCGATAAATGTCGCCCACAACAGGCCGGCGTTCATCCCGCTCACGGTTCCTGCAGCGGACGCCTGGTGCTCCAGGCGCAGCGTCCAGAGCTTCAGCCCGTACATGAACAGGCTGCCCAGAGCAAATGCACCCGCGAGAACCAGCCCCGGCGCATGTTCGCGGCCGATCTCGGGCAACAGTTCGACCGCCAGCGCGGCCAGCACTACGCCCGCGGCAAAATGCTGGATCAGGCTGCGCATATGGCGATCCGGATTCCAGAAAGAAGCAAGAATCCCGCCGCCGAGTGCGACCAGCGCGGGAATGGACATGAGCAAGAATTGTTGGGTATTCACGGTGAAACTTTTACTCGAAAGACTGAGGTTGGCCTGCGCGAAGCCAGTATACCGCCAAACCATCCGCCCCTGCCCAGCCTCGAATAATATTACTGAAAGCAGGGCTGGTGCTGTGCACTCGGCCGTCGTCCGCCGTGTCATTTTTGCAACAACGCTCAATCTAATACGGCAAGCCGTTGATGCCGCATTGGTTAATGGCGATGTGCCACGGTTACCCGATTGCCCGAGTCAAAAATTACCGGCTCGCTCGCAGTGAACGAAGTCAATTTGAATTAAAATATGACAGTACGTTTACGCAACAAACACCATACCGAATTCACCGCATGAACCTCATCATCCAGGCACCCCACCCTATCGCCGCCCAGCATCTCGATCACATCGGCAGCCTCGCGCAAAGCAGTCAGCGCGAACAGATTGCCGTTCATGCATATCGGCTGGCCGAAGCCCGGCCGCATCCCGAAATCGCCCCCTACTGCCTCGCGCACGGGCTCGATTTCGGCTTTGTGCCACGTGGACGCACGCTGGCGGATTTCGGTTTGCTGGTGATGGACATGGATTCGACTCTGATCAGCATCGAATGCATCGATGAAATCGCGGACATGCAGGGGCTCAAGCCGCAAGTCGCGGCGATCACGGAATCTGCCATGCGCGGCGAGATCGACTTTGCCGAAAGCCTGCGCCGCCGCGTGGCGCTGCTGGAAGGGCTGGACGAACAGGCACTGCAGCGCGTCTATGATGAACGACTGCAACTCAATCCGGGTGCCGAAATCATGCTGGCAAAGCTGAAAGAACACGGCATCCGCACGCTGCTGGTGTCCGGCGGTTTCGTGTTCTTTACCGAACGCCTGAAGGCACGCCTCGGGCTCGATTTCACCTCGGCCAACACGCTGGAAATCCGGGACGGCAAACTCACCGGCAAGGTGCTGGGCAATATCCTCGATGCGCAGGGCAAAGCCGATCAACTGGTGAAAATTCGCGAGGAACTCGAGCTCAACCCCGAACAGGTCATCGCGATGGGCGACGGCGCGAACGATCTGAAGATGATGGCGCGGGCCGGCGTCAGCATCGCCTACCATGCCAAACCGGTGGTGCGCGAGCAGGCCAGTTATGCACTGAATTTTGTCGGACTGGATGGCTTGGTGAACTTGCTGGGGCATTAGCGACACGCCTTGCAGCATCAGCAGGTCGGGCTCTGTCCGACGCGCCGGCTTAATCCGGCTTCAGCAAAAACAGCATGAGCCGTCACGGGGGCCGTATCCGGTACCAGGCGGACAGCTGCCGTTTTGCGCCTCGCTCGTAATTGGAAAGAATTGTCATGAACAGCAAGATTCGTCAGATACTCGACCAGATCACCACCCTTGAAGACGAGCTGAATACTTTGCTCGATGCGCAACAGGAACGCTTGCGCTACCAGCTCGAAGACAAGCGCGTCACCTTCGAACACGCCGTCCGGGAAGCACACCAGCGCGTCAAGGTCGGCGTCTTCAAATGGTTCCGGGGTATCCGCCCGCTGAACCTCGTGACCGCCCCCGTCATTTACGGCATGATTGTGCCGCTGGCTTTTTTCGACCTGTGTCTGACCATCTATCAGGCGACCTGCTTCCCGATTTATCGCATCACCAAGGCCAAACGTGGCGACTATATCGTGTTCGACCACCAGCACCTGGCCTATTTGAATATTATTGAAAAAGTAGACTGCCTGTACTGTTCGTACGCGGTGGGCCTGCTGGCCTATGCGACCGAAATCACCGGGCGCACCGAACAATATTTTTGTCCGATCAAACACGCCCGGAAAGTAGCCGCCGCGCATGCGCGTTACCGGCATTTCCTGCCCTACGGGGAAGCGGACGGATTCCACGAAAAACTCGAAGAATTCCGGACCGCGCTGGAACCGAAACAGAATGACGACAAGGCAAAGTAGACACCGACCAGCTTTTGAAGGAGCCCATGCAATGACACAAGAAATCAGCACTGAAGTACTGTTGGAAAAGTACGCCGAACCGGGTGAAAACTCCGTCGAAGACGTGCGCCGGCGCGTGGCGCGCGGTCTGGCCCAAACGGAAAAGAAGAAGCAGCGCGCGCACTGGGAAGAGGCGTTTTTTCAGGCTCAGGAAAACGGCTTCGTGCCCGCCGGGCGCATCAATTCGGCGGCTGGTCTGAAGATTCAGGCCACCCTGATCAACTGCTTCGTGCAACCGGTCGGCGACGCAATCTCCGGCGTCCAGAATGGCAAACCCGGCATCTATGACGCGCTGCAACAGGCAGCCGAAACCATGCGGCGCGGCGGCGGCGTCGGCTACGACTTCTCGACCATTCGCCCCGAAGGTGCGCTGGTCAAGGGCACCAACTCGCGTGCGAGCGGCCCGATCTCCTACATGCGCGTGTTCGACCGCTCCTGCGAAACCGTGGAATCAGCCGGCGCCCGTCGTGGCGCACAGATGGGCGTGCTGCGCTGCGACCATCCGGACATCGAGAAATTCATTCACGCCAAGGACAGCGGCGATCTGCGTAATTTCAATATTTCCGTCGGCGTCACCGATGCATTGATGCAGGCAGTGCAGAATGACGAACTGTTCGAGCTCGTGCATAACGCCGAGCCGGCGGAAGCAATCAAGGCGCAAGGCGCGGAGCAGCGTGCCGACGGCAAGTGGGTCTATCGCCGGGTGAAAGCCACCGACCTTTGGCGGCAGATCATCGAGAGCACTTACGATCACGCCGAACCGGGGGTGTTGTTCATTGACCTGATGAACCGCGACAACAACCTCGGTTACGTCGAAGTGATCGAGGCGACCAATCCCTGCGCCGAACAGCCGCTGCCGGCCTACGGCTGCTGCTGCCTGGGTTCGATCAACCTGACGCGCATGGTGGAAAATCCCTTCACCCCGCGCGCATCATTCAACTTCGAACAATTCAAGCAACTCGCGCGGGTCGCCGTGCGCATGCTCGACAATGTGCTCGACGTCACCGCGTGGCCGCTGCCGGAACAGCAGCAGGAAGCTCAAAACAAGCGGCGCATCGGGCTGGGCTTTACCGGGCTGGGCGATGCGCTGGTCATGCTGGGCCTGCGCTACAACACCGATGAGGCGCGCAGCTTTGCCGCTGACCTGACGCGCGTGATGCGCGACGAGGCCTACCTCGCCTCGGTGGATCTAGCGATCGAGCGCGGATCGTTCCCGCTGCTGGACGCCGAACAATACCTGGCTGAACCGCATTTTGCATCGCGCCTGCCGGACGAGATCAAGGACAAGATCCGCCAGCACGGGCTGCGCAACAGCCACCTATTGTCGATTGCGCCGACCGGCACGATTTCGCTTGCCTTTGCGGACAACGCCTCCAACGGCATCGAGCCGGCCTTCTCCTGGTTCTACACGCGCAAGAAGCGCATGACGGATGGCACCACCAAGGATTACCAGGTCGAAGACCATGCGTGGCGCGTATACAAGCAAATGGGCGGCGATGTAAACAACCTGCCACCCGCGTTCGTTACCGCGCTGGAAATTTCCGCCATCGACCACATGAAGATGGTGGCTGCGGTCGCGCCCTTCATCGATACGTCCATCAGCAAGACCGTCAACGTTCCGGCCGATTATCCGTATGAAGATTTCAAGGATCTCTACACCGAAGCATGGAAGGCCGGCCTGAAGGGGCTGGCAACCTATCGCCCCAACGCGGTGCTCGGCTCAGTATTGTCGGTCACGCCCGAACCGGTGCCCGCCAAGAAGGAAGAGCAGCCGCAAGACCTGATGTTCGACCAGGACCGGCGCATCGTCCTGTCGGTCGCCCCCAATCCCGCCCTCGCTTCGCTGCGCTGGCCGGGCCGCCCGCAGCTGCCTTCCGGCAGCGCCGGCTGGGCGTCGCAGGTGGTGAAACATCCGCTCGGCAGTTTCGTGACTTTCGTGTCGCATACCGAGAACGGCAAGAATCATCCCTTCGAAGTCTGGGTGAACGGCTCCGAGCAGCCGCGCGGCTTGGGCGCGCTCGCAAAAACGCTGTCGATGGACATGCGCGCGCGCGACCCGGTCTGGCTGCGCATGAAGCTGGAAATGCTGACCAAAACCAGCGGCGACGACGCGTTCGACATGCCGATGCCGCCCAATGGCGAAGTTCGGCGCATGCCCAGCCTGGTGGCCGCCTTCGCGCATCTGGTGAAATTCCGTATTGAACAACTAGGCGCGCTGGATGTTGGTGACGACGTGACCACGCCGATGATGGACGCGCTGTTCGCCAAAAAAGAGCCCAAGACGGGCACCGACGGCACCATGAGCTGGACCGTGGACATTGCCAATGCCGGCACCGGTGATGACTTCGTGCTAGGGCTGAAGGAACTGGTATTGCCGGATGGGCAACGCCGCCCCTACTCGATGTGGCTGGCCGGCGCCTATCCGCGCTCGCTCGATGGCCTGTGCAAGGTGCTGAGCCTGGACATGCGCGTGATCGACCCGGCCTGGATCGGCATGAAGCTGCGCAAGCTGCTCAACTTCGGTGAGCCGCTGGGCGACTTCATGGCCCGTGTGCCGGGTGGCGAAAAGATGGAAAGCTATCCCTCGACCGTGTCATATGTCGCCAAGCTGATCATCCACCGCTACGCCATGCTCGGCATTCTCGACGAACAAGGCTATCCGGTGCAGACGATGGGCGTACTGGAAGTACCTGAAAAACAAAGCAAAGGCGCCGAATTCAAGCCCATGCCCGGCAAAGTGTGCAAGGAGTGCGGCAATGCCACGCTGATCAAGAAGGACGGCTGCGAGTTTTGCACCAGCTGCGGCGCGATCGGCGCATGCGGTTAATTTGCAGCTCTTTCCAGGTTAGTAACTTGTGAGTTAACGCAAAATATGAAAGTTGGCACCCAATAGCTGAAAACTTTGACCTCAAAGGTGAAACTATTGGGCGCCAACCTTACTGGACACATCGGCCGTGGGTGCGGATGAATGAGTCCGGGATAAACCTGACCACCCCACGCCCGCCTCTTTCCCAGAAGCGGGCGTTTTTATTTTGTTGCAGGAACCTCCTTCGCCATTGGCCGAAATTCTATGGGTCTAAGCGCACGAGCCATTAAACCGACTTCGAAAGTGGCAGCGATTCGGCCATAACTGACAAATCGGACGCACTGCAGAATGGCCGCATTAATGTACATTTAAGACAATCAGATCATGACATATCTACTGTTTCTGGTACGGTTCAGTCTGCGCAGATTGTCTCAGTTTGATCACCGAGATAGGCTGCTAGGAGTCGGTAGGTTACCCTGAATAATTAGCGTCACGACGAACACCTCCCCATCTCTAGTTTTGTGTTTCAGGATTCCCCAATTCTCTTCCGCTGGAAATGCAACATTTTTGGGACTGCAATCGAGAACGCAAAGTATGCCTATACGCTTACCGGTTGCTATTACGTAGCTTGCCGTCTGCCCCAAAAAGCGATTGCAGTCATCCAATGCCAAAAGTTTTTGCTGCTCGACCTTGAGTTCAATGCGGATTCCACGGAATGACAAATCCGTAATGCCTCCTGAGGCGTGCGGATGCTCTTCAAGCTCGGATGCAATCTCAGGAATTTTTCTCAGTTCATCCCTAATATCATGCTGGAACTGTGGTTCATCGCGAATGCCCGGATACAGATCACCATGTAGTGCTCGACAAGCAAGACTTCCAAGTGCTGCCATTAAAACGAGCGATGGCTTTAAATCTGTTTCCGCGATTAATCTATTTTCCCTGAGAATGTCCCTCAGCTCGATCAACTTCCTGTCCATAGCCTGATAGCCGGTTATGGGCGATCTCTGAAGGTCTATCCCCTCTATCCTTAATGTTCTATGCCCTACCACCGCCACAGGCTGTTCAGATGCGCGTGGCGAAAATTCCGCCGCATACTTAAACTCAAATGGACTAGCTTGGATGCTATGGGGAAATTTCAATATTGCCCGGCCTTGTTGCCTCATCACAAATGGCCCATCTCCCGAAGGTCGAACAAATTGGAAATTGGGGAAATCGTAGGTATCCGGCTTTTCAACAGTAACAGGACGCAAATCTAGTGTGGTGGCGTTTTCAGGCCATCTCGTCACACGAACTTCGATTTCGAGATCGTGCACCATCTGCGGTGTCAGAAAATGGACTTGTTTTGCAGGCTCGCCATTGATTTCGAATTGAAGAAATGCAACCTGCAACTCAACAGGAGGATCCTTTTCCTGCTTCTGGTCGCCCATTGGTGTACGCGATGGGTGCACTGCTGCGGCGAAGAAAGGAATTGGCAGCGAAATAGAGGCAATGGCATGGCATACATTCCCAACCTGATCCAATTCAGTTACAGATTTAATTGCTACGCTACCCTCTAAAAGTCCAAGCTGGATTTCGGCTGTACTGTATTCGTCTAGCCAGAGCTTGTATTGTGCTTTGGCACTGCGCAAGAATCTATCGGCATCTTGCGCGGCCTCAAAGATTGCACCTCGCCACTCCACCAACATGGCGGTTATTCGCAACAGCCCGGCCAATGCACCATATGAGGCGGCAGCCACGCTGTAATCGCAGCTGATGCTGGCAGCATCAAGGTCATCGGCTGCATTACGCATGGCTTGCGCATTATTTACGCGAATCCCTGTTGCCGCGCGTAGCGCTTCAATGGCCAGGATTCTGGCCGAGAATGCCTCGGAGAGGATCACGCCGTGTCTCATATTCCTTCCTGTCCTGTTCTATGCGTTCGATGGTCTGTCCCCATTGTTGGCTTATTTGTTCGACTGTTTCGTCTTGACGGATACCGGCTATAGCCGATTCAAGCTTGGTTGCGATATGGAGCAATTGGGCAGCAAGTCGTCTTTGATAATCCCATGTTGTATCGGGAATTGAATCCACGACCGCTTTTGCTATGCGTTCGGCCTCGTTCAGCGCGCCAGACCGGGTAAGAAGCTCAATCATGGAACCAATACAGTCAACATCATCGAGACGCTCCATTGCTATACCTTCCAAGCCTTTGCGTTCGGCGTATATGGTAGCAGGCGGCAAGTCTCGAAAAACGCGGAAGACGGGTTCTTTTTCATAGTTTGAAGAAGATGCCCTGAGCTGCTTTACTGCCAAAGAGCCAATGCCCGGCGAATGTTTTAGTTTTTTGACATACCAGTCAAAGTGGCTGCGCATAACTATTTCTGGCTTCATCCTGGATAACTGTGAAACCAGAAGCGCACCGACGTCGCCCTCCAATTCTTCTTTGTCGGCATAGCGGGAAGCGTAGAGGGAAATGCATTCTGCCAGGAACTCATCGCCGTCTTCTCCTTGTGCATAGGCAAAGATTAGATTACGAACGGACAGCTTGAGTGCAGGCGTAAATGCGTCTGGGAACGTAAATCGCTCAAGGGCATGAACAGCAGACTGATGCACGATCCGATATGGGTCATACAGGGTGGTTAAAAATATCTCAAACAGCAGTCGCGGAAGATCATTGCGTCGCGCAAAATCAAGTTCCTTTAGTGCTTTGATGGCCGCCGCCCTTTCTAGCTGCGACGCACCAACCAATGCCGAATAAAGAGAGGGGAGCGCAAAGCTCAACCCCTCTACTGAACCCATTAGATTGGATAGTGCCGTTACCATTACCCCACGCAAATGATGGCTGTCATCAGGTATGCCCGATAGTGTTTCAAGGTAAGCCTTCGCTGTCTGCGGAGAGTCTGTAGCGGCCCTCGCAACCCAACCTACCAGCCCCTTCTGGAATTGCACGAGAAAGCCATACTGGTTGTCAGCCCCCCAATAGGCCAACATATCCTTCGCCTGCGTGCGTTCATCAGCAAGCTTGATTCTCTGGTTTTCCAGAATAATGGCGGCACCCAACAAATAAGAGGCTTCCTTGCGAATCAGATTTTCCAGACCTTTGGGTGCTCCGGACCGAAACATTCCGAGCAGCCTCCAGAGATCGTCAAACTTGTCTGTGGATGTGGCGGTATTGACCAAGCGCCTTAATGCTATCGAATGCGCTTCGATCTCCTTTATATCTTCGCGCCAGCCATCGGCATGAAACAGACTCTCATACGCGCTCAGAACCCGCACCGTTGTTTCCGAATCGGCTGTCGTCAAGAATGAGGAAACTAGCTCATCTGTTGGTTGTGGCGCAGCTCTTAGCGACGACTTGAGCACATTTTGCAAGTCATGAAAAAGGTCGGTCTCATCGTGATGGGAATGGTGCTCGTCAAGGTTTATCAGTAGCTCTGGGCGTGCCAGTATGGCGATGACGGTGCGCGCAAAGGAAACAGCAATGGATTCGTCCTGTTGCTCAATGACCAATATGGCCTTTGCGGCCCTTTCGATTGCCGAATAATCCTTTGAATCAAGACAGGCCTGAATGGCAGCCTTTACTGCATCTGGATAATGACGATACAAGGCGAGCAGCGGCTCTGGCGTAGCGGCACGTTGAATTCCGGTGAAGGAGAAATGTGGTGGAGCGGCGAGAAGCGACAACGAGCGAAATGCGCCTTCGATCAAGGAAGAGTCAACGTGCGCTATATGCTCAAGAACAATCTTGCTCGCAATCTCGGTTGCATCGAAATCACGTATTGCAATAAGGGCGCATCGTGCAAGGCGCGCCGGATCGGCTTTTAGCAAAAATAATGTTTCCAGCCCAACGAAGCTGAACCATGATTCACGCGCCTCCAGCAATTGGAAATAGTACTCAATGATTTCCGGTGTAAAAATCTCCGGCGCCAACCTCGCTGTTTCCACAAGCTTTGTGCGCTGGTCTTCATGGCGACCGCCATCTAACTCGTCAAGTTGCTCGATGATGGTATGCGAGGAGCTTGGGAGCTTCCCCCTTAATGTGCGGCGAATTTCCTGACGGCTGGTCAGTGCGACTATTCTTTGAGCTTCTTGAAAATCGCGAATCTGTTTTTGCTCTGCTTGTGCTCTATCTCGCCTGCCCAATAATTCGCTGAGATTTGGCAGGCGAACCGGAACACGATGCTTACAGTCCACACAATTACGGTCATGAAAATCGAGTGCGGCGTCGGCAAGATCCCATGTAGCCATGCCGGAAGCCGGTGCATGGGGGCAAACCATTGCATGGTGACCGATGGGCAGGCCAGTCTGCATTTCGATAAGCCCAGTGCCCCCGCACTTTTCGACTTTGGCGTGGCGGCACCAGTTGTGGATAAGCTCAGTAGTCCGGCGGTTCTTCTCCCCGGCTTCAATAGCTTTTTGAATATCGCGATCACTACTCATGCTAACTATTATTCCACACCGTTGGCTAAATGGCGCTGCTCGAAAGTTCAAGGGGTTAACCGCTTTAATTACAGTCACCGATGCAAATCGGTACCCCAAAAAACTTGCTAACTGTCGGTATCGGCTAACTCATTTGTTAAGCGGCTGCTTTTCTGGTGCGAAGCGGACGTCTCAGGGCATTGTTTGCAACGGCAGCAAAGGCCGAAGATCAGCCACCCAATGCTACTTTCCATCGCTGCCGCGATGGCTGGCACGTCTGTCAGGACTCAATCCCCAGAACCACCGAGCAGCCCGCAATTTCGCGGACGCATCCTGCAAGTTCCTTCGCGCATCTATCGTCTGGCTGCAACTCCATGATCCATTGCGTATAATTTCGCTCCAGCAAAAGACCTACTGGAGCGCCCCGAAATATGCAACTCATGATGTCAACCGATATCGCCCTGCGGACCCTGATTTATCTCGGTCAGAAGCGAGGGCCGGCCACCATCCAGGAGGTTGCCGATTGCTGCAACACTTCCAAGACCCATCTGATGAAAGTCGTCATGACACTGGTGGCGGCCAATTTTCTTGCCAGTGAGCGCGGGCGCAATGGCGGCATCAAGCTCGCGGTTGAACCGGGCAAGATCATTATCGGCGATGTGGTGCGCCTGATGGAAAGCAACGTTGCCCTGGTTGCCTGCATGAAAGAGGATAAGCCGCGTGATATTTGCCCCTTGCAGCCGCGTTGCCGGCTGACGAAAGCGCTTGGCAACGCATTGGATGCGTTCTTCAATTCACTCGACAAAACATCGCTCGCGGATTTGCTTGCCTGATCGCCTTTGCGCCTTGCGACAACGCTTGTCTTTTCTCCGATACGCTCATATCATTCATGCGTTATGAATGTATTAGCATCACCCGGAGGGATCGATGAGCAACATGAACAACGGCCGAGCGTTCGGCAGCGTAAGTGAACTGCTGGAGCAACTGCTGCGGCATCACCATCCCTACACCAAAGCCGCACTCGCCGAGCTGTCTCCGCTGGCGGAGCAGGTCGCGCGCATGCATGGCGACCGTCATCCCGAGCTCGCCCAGCTGGTTGTTCTGCTCCGCCGCCTGCGGAACGACATGGATATGCATTTGATGAAAGAGGAAAACATCCTGTTTCCCTACATCAAACAACTGATCGGTTCATCAACCGTGACTCCACCAATGTTTGGCACGATTGCAAACCCGATTCGGGTCATGCAGGCGGAGCACGACACGGATCGTGGGATCCTGGACGAAATGGTGCAAATCACCCGTGACTTTGCTTTGCCGCCCTATGCTTGCGCCAGCTTCACCGCACTCTATCAGGGGGTGCGCGCATTGGTCAGGGATTTGTTGCTGCATATGGACCTGGAAAACAACCGCCTTTTTCCGCTGGTCATTGAAATGGAGAAAGATAAGCTGGTGCGCTTCTGAATGACGAGGCGCGCGGATTCCGCCTGCAATCCACTTTTCGTTTCTGTTGAGGCTTTAAAATGACACACAACTGCTCAGCTCCAACTGCCCAAAATGTTCATTTTTTCGATGCCCGCGGTATTGCCAAGCGTTTTCGCCACGCTGCGATTTTCGGGGCGTTCAAGTCGTTGCGCACCGGTGAAGTCATGCATTTCATCAACGATCACGACCCGCTGCCGTTACTCGATCAATTAAAGTTCCGGTACGTCGAAGGCATTCAGATCAACTACATCAGCCGGGAACCGGGGCTGATTGAACTCCATTTCAAGCGAACAAGATAGTCTGGAACTGCGGGGCAAACGTGCAACCCGGAACTCGGCCGATGACCTTGACTAGTCGGGTGGTAAATCACCTTGCTGACGGGAGTGTGCTGCAATCATTTTTACCCCGCCACGCAGCCGTGCCTCTAATGGAGAAACTTCGCAGTGGCGCGGCCGGCGGCACTGCCATCGTGCTGCTTGGCCTGTTGCTGCATTATCTGCCGCATATACATTATCCCCTGCTGATGCTGAGCTCGATTGCGGCTTCAGCGGTACTGCTATTTGCCGCACCGCACAGTCCAATGGCCCAACCGTGGAACCTGATCGTCGGCCACCTGATCTCGGCGATCGCAGGCTGGTTTTGCGGCTCGGCAGTTTCCGATCCGGTCCTCGCGGGCGCGATCGCTGTTGGCTCATCCATTCTGTTGATGCATCTGCTCAACTGCCTGCATCCACCGGGCGCTGCGACCGCACTGACAATGGTGTTGAGCAGCACCTTGTACCACGATATGGGTCTGTTATGGGCTATCTACATCGTTGCGGCAAATGCCGGTCTGTCTCTGATATTGGCATTGCTGATCAACAATCTGCTGCCGGGCAGGCAATATCCGGCGGGTCATCCGGCAACCGGATTGCACCCGCAAATAGCCGCTGACATCGAAATCGGCGTGAACGACATCGAATGGGCGTTGAGCAAGATCGACAGCGTAATCGACGTAAGCGAAGAGGACCTGATCGACATCTACCGCCTTGCCCGCGAACATGCACGGCAGCAGAAAAAAATGCTCTCGCATTGACCATCGGTGACCGAATGAGCTATGCCGCCATCAAGACCTTACACATCAGCTGCGTCGCGCTTAGCTACTCACTATTCTTTTTGCGCGGCATCTGGAGTTTAAACAACTCATCCATGCTGCACAGCCATTATGCCAACGTGCTGCCGCATGTCGTCGATACCGTGTTGCTTACCAGCGCCATCACGCTTGCGGTAATGCTCGGCGTTTCGCCGCTCAACAGCGTCTGGCTGCTAACCAAGATCAGCGCGCTGTTGCTATATATTGTCCTCGGCTCCGTCGCGATAAGACGGGGAAAAACACGCCGGACAAAATTGACTGCATGGATCGCGGCGCAACTGGTCTTCTGCTTCATCGTCGCAACTGCCATCACGCACAGCCCGACCCCGTGGCTACGAGGAACCTGAAATGATTAACCTGCCCGGTCACACCCCTGCCCCCGCATTTGACGATCCGCTGGAACTGTTGCACGCCTGTCACAGCCGGATTCAGGCGCAGTGCGCCACCCTGCGCAAGCTGCAAGCGCACCTTGCCGCACACGGCTGCGATGACCAGGCACAGCAGGCGGCGCAGGCCATCCTGCGTTACTTCGATACAGCCGGGCAACATCACCATAATGATGAGGAACAAGACCTGTTCCCGCATTTGCTGGACACGCGCGACCCGACGGCAAGCGCTCTCGTGCAACGCCTCCTGGCCGAACATACCGTGATGGAAACTGCCTGGCAGCGCTTGCGCCCACAGTTACTCGCAATCGCGCAAGAAGACACGGCCGTGCTGGATGCGAAAACCGTCGATGATTTCATTCGTGCCTACGATGAACATATTGCAGTGGAAAATTCGCAGCTGCTGCCCCTCGCCGGCCAACTGTTAACCTCCGCACACCTCGAAACAATTGGCAGGCGCATGGCCGCACGCCGCGGCGTCGCGCCACCGGAATCAATATCTTCCACGTCCTGAAAACATCCGCAACGTTTAGCGCAACTCCCGGCTAGGCTGACAGCAAGCCGGATTGCGTGTTAAATTGCACCCGACAATCGGTCCTGCGCCTGCACGCGGACGTTCAATTTCGGAGGTACCCGTGATGAAATCTTCCCCGTTCCCTGCCCGTCCGTTCCGGCACCGCTTCGCCTGGATTCTCTCATTGCTGCTATTCAGCTTTACCGCTTCGGCCGCCGATAACAGCGCCGAACTGCAAAATCTGTATAACGCCCTGAACATGCTTACCCAGGAACAGCAGGTGATTTACCAGCAATTCCAGATGGTACAGGCGATGATGCGCAGAACTCCGCAGGCGCTATATGGCAGCCAGGGCCGCCAGGTGCAGCAGATGGGCGAGTTCCCTAACTATTTTGACGTGATCGAAGAGCGAAAAAACGTGGATCGCCGCGAGGAAGATCTCTATCGGCAGTCCGAAGAACTGATCGCCAAATACAATCAGATCGAGGAACAGAAAAAACCGCTGCAGGAACGGATTTACTCGTTGACCCTGTCCAAATAGACTGGGGCATTCTCGGTAAGGTAGTGCCGGTCTTACTTGCAGCAGCTGCGCTTTTTTTGGACCGCTGCTGAGCAACTCATTCCAATCTCGAGGCGCGAGGAAAGATGCAGAATAATCATCGCCAGTCGATTCCTCCGATCAATTACTCCGGGTGCCTGCACGCCGTATGAAATGGCTTAAGCGCATCCTGATCGCGGTTGCGGTGCTGCTGGTCGTGGCAGCGGCACTGCCCTTCCTCATCCCACTCAACAGTTACATCCCGCCGCTCGAAAAATTTCTCTCGTCCAGGATCAACGAGCCCGTACGGATAACCAGCATCCGGCTCTCGGTGATGCCGTTGCCACAAGTCACGATCGACGGCATCACGGTCGGCAAGACCGATGACATCAAGCTCGGCAAGATACAGGTGACTCCTGACCTGTGGTCGTTGCTGGGCACGGACAAAGTCATCCGGAACATCGAGATCGATTCGCTGAATCTGACCCGGAAGGGTCTCGACAAGATTCAGGCCTGGGCCAAATCGAGCAGTGCCGAGCCGGCGCAACCGGCGATGCAGGTCAGGGTGGTAAGCGTCCAGCTCAACAACTCGCTGCTCAATTTCGACGGGACACCTTTCGGCCCGTTTGATGCGCGCGCAAGCATGAACCACGAAGGCGGCCTTGAGCATGTCTCGCTTGCCACGCGGGATCAGAAGCTCACAGCATCAATCAGGCCGGAGCAAGCCAATTATCATATCGATGCCAGCGCAAAGGCATGGACATTGCCGCTGGGGCCGGCGCTCATGTTCGACGAGCTGAGTATCAAGGGTATTGCAACACTCACCGACGTCAACCTGACCCAGATCAGCGCCCGGCTCTATGGCGGCACGGCACACGGCAAGGCGACCATCGGCTGGAAAAAGGGGCTGCAGGTCAGGGGAAACCTCGACATCAACCAAGTGGAGGTGCGTAAGATCGCCTCCCTGCTCTTGCCCAAGCTGCGTGTGAGCGGCCGGCTTACCGCCAAGCCGGTATTTTCTGCCGCGGCCGCTTCGGCCGATCAACTCATGAATGCACTGCGACTGGAAACGCCGTTCAATGTCCAGAACGGCGTGCTCTACGGCGTCGATATCCAGAAGGCCGCTACCAGCATGATCAAGCAGGGACCAACCGGCGGCGAAACACGATTTGATGAGCTGTCAGGGTATCTCGAAATGGCGCACGGCAATTTTCGCTTTACGCAACTCAAGATCGCATCGGGAGCATTGGCTGCGGACGGCGATGTAAACATCTCGCCGCAAAATCGGCTCTCCGGCCGCCTCAACACTCAGATCAGGGCACTCGGCAGCACGACCAAAGTACCTCTCAACGTATCCGGAACACTCGATGCGCCATTGCTCTTTCCTACCGGTGGAACCATCGCGGGCGCCGCCGTCGGCACCACGCTGATGGGACCGGGGGTCGGCACTTCAGTGGGCGCCAAGGTCGGCGGCTGGTTCGAAAATCTGTTCGGCAAAAAAGAAGCCAAAAAAACGGGGAAATAACATCAGGGTGGATTGAGGTCCACCCCGATATCACCCGCAACTTGCCGGTCTGAGCCCCTTTTAGTGGTGCTTCGTTACGGCATAGTGCACTTCGGCGTGGTGCACTTCAGCATGATGCGCGCTCGATGCAACCGAATTATGTACGCTCAACGCTGCTGCCCCTTGCGAGCCAGCCACGTGGCTCATTCCGCTGGCAACACATTGTTTCACCGAAAGGTGCAGCGCCGTTGCTACGCGAGTCTGTGCCATGTGCATGCTGCTTCCACCCGCCACAAGCTTTACCTCTTCCTTGCTCACTTCTTGAATTGCCATGATTTTTATTTTCCTTGGTTATTATTAAAGCCACACCAGAGCAGAAATAACATTTTCTTCACGGATGTGCATTGCCCCTGCGGGACAATTCTTTTTGTTCTCAAGCAAACCCGATCATCTTGTTCTTGATATAGTTTAGCCGTCGATCCCGGATGCCTTTAATTCTTGGCCATTCAACATCCGTATGTCCGGGAACTTTATGATTAATTAGTTACCAAATTATTACGAATTGAAATTAACCCTTACATCAATGACAAGTTATCAGACTTCGTCGGGAAAGCATCCTTGCCAACAGTGCATGCAAACTCCATGAAACTAATCATATTGTTTTGACTAGCTATCAAAAGATAGTCCGGCTTAATCCGCATGCTCATGTTTCTACCCTGTCATCGTTATTGTTAACCAGCAAACATCCTGGCTCGGATTGACGGAATTAAGCTGATCTCCGCAACAACTCGTTCGGTGCAGACCAGGAATGACGAAGGCGATACTCTGAGCTGCCAGATTTTGGGAGTGCATAACAGAAATGTTCGGTGTCATCCTCACCCTTGCCGTGACCTTGATGCAAGGCTATGTCTTCTGGCGTGCGGCTGCGGTGCCTTTCGTTCAGCGCCGCGTGCCGCGCCGTTACCTGGCCATTCTTGGCATCGTTTTATGGGCAATCTTCCTGCTGGGCCGGGCACTTCGCCCGGAAAATGGCGGCGACCTGGCAGCGCTGACGGAATTCCTCGGCATGACCTGGCTGGGCGTGTCGTTCCTGTTGTTTGTCTCCGTACTCGCCGCGGATATCGTCACCTGCTTCGGCTTCTTGCTGCCGCGCTTCGCACCACGCCTGCGTGGCACCGCGCTGATTGCCGGCGGGCTGCTGTCGGTGATTGCATTGGTACAAGGATTGCGTCCGCCGATAGTGCAACACTATGACGTCTACCTCGACCGCCTTCCGGGCAATCTCGATGGAACCGTGATCGTAATTCTGTCCGACCTGCATCTCGGCCCTGAGCTCGGGGAACGCTGGCTCGCTGCGCGCGTTGCCCAGGCGCAGGCGGAACGGCCCGATGCAGTCGTGCTGCTAGGCGATATCTTCGAGGGACACACGACTCCTGGCCCGGAACTGCTCGCCGCCCTGCATCGTTTGTCGGCACCGCTGGGAGTCTGGGGTGTGCTCGGCAACCATGAGTTTCACGGCAACCGCAGCGGCAACCTGGCATTGTTCGAATCTGCCGGAGTTCACATCCTCGCCAACGCCTGGGCCGAACCCAAGTCAGGGCTTATTCTGGCTGGCGTGGAAGATCTCACCTACAACGGCAATCCCGCCAGAACCGCTGCATCACTCACCCAAGCGCTCGCCGGGCGGCCGCCGGGCGCCACGATCCTGCTGTCGCATGCGCCCTTGCCGGCCGATGCAATTGTCGGCAAGGGGGTGGATTTAATGCTGAGCGGCCATACCCACGGCGGGCAAATCTGGCCGTTTGGCTATCTGGTCCGACAACGCTTCCCGCTGCTCGAAGGCCGTTACGACTTCGGCGGCATGACCGCCATCGTGTCCCGCGGCGCTGGCACCTGGGGTCCGCGCATGCGCCTGTGGCACCCTGCCGAAATCGTTCGCGTTACCCTGCACAGCAGCTCCAGGCAGAAAGAAGTGGCGACGATCAGTCAATGTAGATGCCGAACTCGCCTTGGGCTCACAGCAACCGGCCGATCCAGTGCCCAAGCGTCATGCTGACCGTAATGACTACCAGCGTAAACACCAAATGTTTCAGAACCTCGGGCAAGGGCTTTACGTTCCGTTCGCGCGCGACGAAATAAGTCAGGATCGCAAGGAGCAGCATCCCCCAGATGAATGCAGCCTGGACAATAAACGAGAGCGGTAACAGTGCAACCAACGTCACAAAACTAATACCCAGCACCAGCCGCGTGAAGAAATTGGTGATGGTTCCCCGGAAGGCTTCCTTTGTATCGAGCTGTTCGGACTCCTGAAAAATATGAATACTCAGCGCGTCGGTCATGTTGTCTGCAAACGCCGCAATCAGCAGCGCACTCGCAATGACCGACTTGGTGGCGGACGCCGCGCTCAGGCCGCTGATCAGGGCCATGCTGGTGACGACCGCGGCGGTGGCGCCATAACTGATTTTTCTGGTTTTGATCACTTGTACCGTTCCACGAAATTCTGTTGCCTGTAGCTTATGGCTGCTGCAGTGCCTTGGCAAATACCTCGACCGACTGCGCGCCCGAGATCATCGTTTTCCCGTCGAACAGAAAAAACGGTACGCCCGTTATGCCGAGCTTCGCCGCGCGCGTTTCGTCGGCATGTACGGCGTCGGCATATTTGTCGCTTTCCAACACCGCCCGTGCCTGGTCCTCGTCGACACCAAACTCCGGCGCAAGGCGCACCAGCGCCGCACGGTCGCCCACCGGCAGGGCTTCGCAAAAATAGGCGTGCATGATGCGCTCGGTGGCGCGGTCGCCAAGCTGCCGACTTGCGGCAAATTGCAGCAGGCGATGTGCATCGAAGGTATTGCCGGGACGTGCGTTCTGCAACCGGTATTCCAGGCCGACCTCCCGCGCGAGCGTGGTGACGCGCTCGTTCATTGCTGCCGCCTGCTGTAGGCTGACGCGATACTTGCGCGCAAGCAATTCTTCCAGCGTCTCCACATACTCCGGCGGGGCATTGCCGTCGAGTTCGAAGCTGCGCCAGATCACGCGCACGCTTTCCCGCTGCGCAAAACCGGCGAGCGCCGTCTCAAAGCGGCGCTTGCCGATGTAGCACCAAGGGCAAATGACGTCCGACCAGATTTCAACCTGCACGGTATTCTCCTTATCGTTGCGCAGACGGCAATTGATGGCCAATGAGCGCGAGCATCATCGCACCCGGCACAGCGTGATTACAGATAATTCTCCGCCCCATCCGGAAGATTGTGCGTCAGCCCGAAGTGGCAATCGATGCAGGTTTTGCCGGAATTTGGTTTGGCCGCCTGCAAATGCTTGATTTTTGCGCTCTCGACTTGTACCGCCATGTCCATTCCCTCATAACTATGGCAGTTGCGGCATTCGCGCGAATCCGAAGCACGCATGCGTGCCCACTCCTGTCGGGCCAGTTGCAGCCGCTTGGCTTCAAATTTCTGGGGCGTCGAAATGGAGCCGGTCAACTCACCCCATAATTCGAAGCTCGCCTGCATCTTGCGCAGCATCTTGTAACCCCAGGTTTTCGGCACATGGCAGTCGGAGCAGATCGCGCGCACGCCGGTACGGTTGGAGTAATGAACCGACTTCTTGTATTCTTGGTAAACGGTATCTCGCATTTCATGACAGGAAATGCAGAACTCGAGCCGGTTGGTTTCGTCCATGCCCATGTTGAACCCGCCCCAGAAAATAATGCCGGCAGCAAAGCCGCTTCCCGTAAGGGCCAGCAGCGAGCGGGGGCTCGGACTGCGCAACTTGTGCCACCATGCTTTAAGGGTCGTGCGAATGCTCAATCTGGCCTTCTTTCTGCTTTCTGCAAAGAGCTTCAAACCAGCACGGCCGGTCACCGTCCGGGCGTATCACGGGCCACACCGGACAACCTGCGCCCGGTGCTTGCTGATTACTGAATGCTGCCGTAGTAATTGATGACTGCTTCAATATCCGCATCGCTGAGCGCATCCAGCTTCGGTTTCATTTTCTTGACCATCGGCCGCTTGCCTTCCTTGAACAGCTTGATCTGTTCACGGAGGTACGACACTTTTTGGCCGCCCAGGATGCCGGCATGGTCGCCGGGCAGGGTGCCGCCCTCGCCGTGGCAACTGTCGCAGCGTAGTTTATGCACGCCCTTGCCCTTTTTTGCCAGTTCCGCATCAAACTTCTGCGGCGTGCGAACGAAGGTCTGCGCGGCAAAGTACTCTACAATCTGCTGAACGTCGCTGTCGCTCAGCTCCTTGGCAATCGCGCACATGCTGGTCTTCTGGCCTTTCTTGCCGTTGGAGCGGTATTCGGTTTCGATGCAGGGCCTGACCTTGTTGCGATAATTATTCAGGGTGTCGCCCATATACTTGTCGGAAAAGCTGGCGATGCTGGGCACATCAGCTTCGGTGCTGTTCCCCTCTTTGCCATGGCAGGAGAAACAGGGCTCGACCAGTTTGGTCACGTCCGCCGCCGAAGCGGAGACCGCAAACAACAGCCCGAACAAGGTGGCGGATGCCAGGGAAAGATAGCCAGCGTGCGTATTGCTCATGACATTCACTCCTTTATATCCACGGTTAACAATAATATTGCCGATCCGCCCCGCTGCGCGGAACGGTCTGTGAATGACTCAGGTGTTGCCAAAGCTGCCGGGATAACGAAAAGCCGCCCGGGCATTCTGGAATGCATTTTATGTCTGCTGGCAAAAGTGTAGCAGACTCTGCGCCTATTTCAATTACGGCAGGTTAATCGGCATATTGTTTCAGCGCTTCGCTGATTGTGGTTGCCTGAGGCTGATCGTCAACACACCCGCCAGCACCAGTATCGAGCCGACAAACTGCACCAGTGACAACGGCTCACCGAGAAACACGTAAGCCAGGCAAATGGTCGAGACCGGGCCGACCGAGCCGATCAGCGAGGTGCGCATCGAACCGATCCGGTGCATCGCCGCGGCGAGCAGGAAGGCTGGCAGCACGGTCGAGAACACCGCCATCGCGGCGGCCAGCACATGGATTTTTGCTGGCAGCTGCAGTTCCGTCATCGGACGGGTAAGCGCAAATTGTGCGAGACAGGCGACGCATGCAACGATCATCACGTACGCGGTAAAGCGCGCCGCACCCACTCTGGAAATGGCGTGTCCCGCCCCGACGAGGTAAATGGCATAGGCCAGCGCACTGCCGAACACCAGCAGCGCACCGGTCAGCGTGTCGTGCTGCGAGATGCGCATGTCGTGCCAATACACCAGCGCGATACCGGCATAGCTGATCAGCAATGCGAGCCGCGCAATGCGCCCGACCCTCTGCCTGAGGATCACAGCCGAGATCAGCACCACCATGGTCGGATACAGGAACAGGATCATCCGTTCCAGCCCGGCGCTGATGTATTGCAGGCCAATGAAATCGAGCAGGCTCGCGAAGTAGTAGCCAATCAAACCCAACCCGATCAGCGCCACTTTGTCGCGAAACACGAGCGGCTGGCTCTGCTGTTTCCGGCCGGAAAGAACTGCGGCGACCACAAAGAACGGCAACGAAAACGCCATGCGCAACGCCAGCAAGGTGACCGCATCGACCGCATCCACATAGGCCAGCTTGACCAGGATCGCCTTGGCCGAAAAGCCGATCGCCGCGATCAGTGCCAGCACGCTGCCGGTGAGATGCTGACGCGAAGAAGAAATACCTTGTGCCACTGTAGCCATATTGGTTCTCTCGCTTTTGGGCACGGTCTGAACGGGAAGGCAGGCAAAACAAGGCAATCGCGGTCAGACCCGCGCTCGCCGTTTTGTATAGATTCGTTAAAGGGACAGAAACGCGGAAGTGGGCGTGAGCCAGCGCCACAGTCGCATGCGGAGGGTGTTGACGTTGAAAGAAAAATTGGCGGGTTTCATGGGCTGATACTATACGAGAACTTATTCGGCATGTGAAGCAGCTTTTCGCGTTCGAATTTTCAGGCTGACGACCCCGATGCGTGACGCCACGGCCATAATCGTGCGCGAACCTCTGCCTCCAAATTTTCATGACAGATGCGTGAGGAACGCCTCAACATGCTGCACGCCATCTCTTTGAGATTAGGCTTGCGTCGAAACAGGATATAGCGTTTAATTTTGTAAAACATAACAGATTGACTGTGAACGCATTATGCGTGAACGGAAGATTCTTATCCATCCCCTTGATGCAAGGTTTTGCACAAATAGGATGGCTCCATTACGTCGGGCCAATGAAATCGCACCGGAGGCTAATCACCATGGCTCTGTATGAAATCGGCTTCATCCTCACCCGATGCCATATTCAAAAGCCGCTTAGCTTGGGTGGTCATATTGAAGCTATTCCCTTGGGAGCCACCGGCTTCGCAGGCGACATTCACACTGCAAGTGGCTTGCTCAGTTGCACAGGATTCAACTTCACTCGTAGCAACCTAGACGCCACGCTAACAAATTTTAAAGATACTGGACACGCTACTCTTCTTAAGATGCCTAGAATTGAGGCACCCACTTTTCAAGACGCAATTGAACGTTCAGAATCCACAATCCCCTCCGCACTGGGCGCTTTGGCTGTCTTATCAGCGAATCCAGTTGTTCAGCTCTGTGCATACGCAAGATCACAAAGCGATTCTGGCGTGAAGTTTTATGTTCCCCCTGATCGCAAAATTTTTCATGCCACAAATATTGCAGGATTCTTGGATGCTCTTCCGGATATCGAAGCGGCCGCAAGGCAGGACTCAAAATTGAATCTACTTCTTCGCCTTTATCGTGCGTCGCTCCGCGAACTGGACATCGACTATCAGCTTCTATTCCAACTGATCTTGTTCGAGGAAGCATCCGATGGAGAGTCAGGAAGCCTCGCAGAGCGTGTTCGCAAGTTCTCGGAAAAACATGGACTCTCCGGCGACCTCAACGTTGTTGCCCAGGAATGCGGGTTATCCATTCCCCTTGGCAAAGATATGGTCGATGTGATCGTAAAACTCCGGAACGCTGCCGCTCACAATGGGAAAATTGATGCCGACAGCTTGAGAGAATACGCCGGTGATTGGATTATTCCCCTCTTGGCTGATAAACCGAAATTGCACCGAGCGATCGGAGAGGCAATTCGTTACATGTTCTGTGCACTCGTGGGCCATACCCGTGAGGCAAAGGCATCTTTGGTAACCAGCTCGTTGGAAATTCGTTTTGACTAATTTTTCAGAATCAAAAGGGGATTTAGACAGATTGATTCAATGCGCATGCTCGAATGAACTTAGCGGGAGTGCTTCAACAAATCCGCCGAAAATCAATGAAGTCAGATTTCATTGATTTACTCTTCAAAACAGAAACCTTACCGCAGAACAGATAGGATGAATGCAGGTATCTATCACTGCAGGTCGCAATAGATGCCGCGATGCTTGCTGATCTCTCGGTCAACAAATTCAAATAGGTCGAGCGCAGCGATGCCCGTCGAAAACCGCCGGGGGTTGCCCGGCAGCAAGTTACTTTCTTTTGTTTCGCCAAAAGAAAGTAACCCAAGAAAAGGCGCCCCTGCCGGAGCGCCCTTCGGGTTCCTTCGGTCGAGCAATAAAATTGGGCGGCTGCGCAACTCGCACGATCCGCTGCGCGGCCACGTGCTCAGACAGTGCTCGCCTTCTCCCCAATTTTGTCGTCCGCCCTCAGCGCTCCAGAAGGGAAGAACAACAGTGGTACGCACGGTTCCGCATTTTTCATGAGGCTCGTATCCGCCGCAATTCGGCTGTTGGCGGGCAAAGCCCGCCCTACACTCCATCGTCGCATACCGCCCATTCCCCTGTGCGCCGCCGAGTAGCGGAGGCTGGTCAGGGGATTTCGGCGAGGACTGTCTGAGCGCGCAGCGCGAGTTCCGCAGCCGCCTGACCAGACGAGCAACGCAGGGTACCCCGCAGGGGCGGCAAACCGGGGGCGACTTCTTTGGGTTACCTTTCTTGGCAAGACAAGAAAGGTAACCAGCTGCCGGGCTGCCCCCGGCGGTTTTGGCCAATTCCCGTTGATCCGCGCTGAAAATCCGGGCAGTCAGCGCCCGCGTCCACCACCCATCCCGCCACCCTGCCCCATGCCGCCCCCCATTCCACCACCGGGGCCCATTCCACCGCCAGGCCCCATGCCGCCGCCCTGTGCCGGTGGCATATCGGGCAGCTGCACGCCCCGTTCCTTGGCTCGCTCCTGCATCAACTTGTGATGTTCGAGCCGGTATGCGTCGCGTTCTTCCTTGGTCTTGAGGCTACGCATCTTGGCGTGGTAGTCGATACGTTCCTGGTGCGTCATCAACTGGCTGCCGTAAATGCGTTCGCGGCTTTGCCTGACCTGTGCCTGCTGAGTCTGTGTTTGGCTTTGGGGCTGAGTTTGGGTTTGCGTCTGGGTCTGTGTTTGGGTCTGAGCTACGGCAAGTCCTGTGCCCAGTATCAGGCCTAGTGCCGCTGTCAGTGCGGAACAGATAAAAGCTGGCTGTTGCATAACCGTCTCCTTAGCGTTGACCAAGGTGGTACGAGACCGCGATGCCGGCACGCCACCCTGTTCCGTGCCTTGCACCAGACAAAAGCGGATACTGCCATCAATCAGTGCAACCGGATTCGGCTGCGGTTAGTTATTTTCGCGCCGCGATCACCACAGCCCAAGCTCCCAACGCAAGGTAGCACAGCAAGGACCATTCCGGGATGCCGAGGGTCAGGAAGGTCCAGCCCTTCGCGGCGCATTCGCCCGAGCCGTGCATGACCTGCTTCAGCACGTTGGAAAGCGGCATGGTCTCGAGCATGTAGTCCAAGCCGGGACCGCAGGCGGGAACCTGGTCTTTGGGCAGGTGCTGAAGCCAGATATGCCGCGAAGCGACGCCGACGCCGGACAACGACAGCAACACGATCAGCGCGGCGTAGACGCGTTCACCAATGCGCTTCGGACCATGCAGCACGGCGAGCGCGAACACCACCAGAATCGCGATGAAAATTACCCGTTGGACCATGCACAGCGGGCAAGGTTCTTCGTGCATGGCATATTGTAGATACAGCGCCGCGCCAAACAGGCCGGACACAACCAGAACACCCGCCAGATACAGCCAGCGGTTGGAGATACTCCGCCACAGCTCCCCCATGACTATTCGACTTCCTCGATCCAGGCCGCCTGGATGGCCTCGAGTACTTTCTCGCCGCAGTGATCCGGGTTGTCGTGAAAATCGTCCAGTTTCATGATCCAATTGCGCAAGTCGACAAAATTCACGTAGCGCGGATCCACTTCGGGATGCGTATCGGCCAGCGTGATGGCTATCTGGTGTACATCGGTCCACTTCATTTTCTGTGCCCCTCTTTTGCCATGTTGATGGAGTATTTCGGAATCTCCACCACCAGGTCCTTGTCACCCACCACGGCCTGGCAGGACAGGCGCGACGTGGGTTCCAGCCCCCACGCCTTGTCGAGCATGTCCTCTTCCATTTCCTCCGCGGGGTTCAGGCTGTTGAAGCCTTCGCGCAGGATCACGTGGCACGTGGTGCACGCGCAGGATTTTTCGCACGCGTGATCGATTTCAATCCCGTGCTCCAGCAGCGTGTCACAAATCGTATCGCCTGTTTTTGCTTCAATCACCGCGCCGTTGGGACAAAGCTCAACGTGCGGCAAAACGATCAGTTGCGGCATACTTCCAGACGTCTCCTAACTCTTTTGCTGGCTGGGCAATGCGGCCATAATGCCATCCCAGAACTGGTAGCGCGCATCCACCGCGCGGATACCGGCTGCACGCGCCTCGGCCAGCTTCTGCGCATCGCCGGCGCACAGTCCTTCGAGCAGGCGCAGCGACAGCGGTGCGTGGAAGTCCTCATCCAGATAAATGTGGCGCTTCAGGTAGAAGTGGAAAATCGGCGCCTGTTCCTCGGTAATCGCCATGCGCGCGAGGAAGGCGCGGAACATCGCCGGGATCATGTGTTCGCGGCCCAATGCCAGTGCGGCCGCCACTTCATGCGGCTTGTTGCCCTCGATAAACGAAAAACTCACGCGCGTGAATTTGTCTGCCGGCGCGGGTGCCAGGCCAGATGCCAGTGCGGCGGCGATGCCGTCGCGCCCCGCGATTTCCACAAAGCGGGCCGGCGTATCGGCATTCGCCCCGACCTCGCGCATCGCGCCGAGATAGAGCTGGAAGTGACTGCAGAATTCGCCGGGGCGGCCCGGACCGGCTTCGTCAGTTTCTTCTTCCAGCACCAGTTCGTTGATGAAGCGCTGGATGGTGGGATCGACGCCCGGCACCCACGGCCAGCGCGCAGGCGCGACCGCATGCTGCAGGTATTTGACCAGCGACATGAAATCCCACACCGAGTGGATGTGGTGTTGCATGAACACGCGCAGATCGGCCAGGGTCTGCACGGCGCCGTAAATCGGATGGCTTTCCAGACGGCTGCGCAGCCCGGCGATGAACTCGTTGTCGATACTCATTTCTATCCTCCAATACTGTCCAGGGTCCGCCCGGCCAACACGCTCTTCACGCTCCGGTCCATGCGGCGTTGCGCGAATTCCGTGGTCGCCTGGTTCAATGCCTCAATGGCGCGCTTGATCGCGAGGTGATCGGCCTGCTGCATGACGACCACCAGGCTGCTGATTTTATCCTGAATGGCAGCGCGTTCGGCGTCATTCAGCAAATCGCCGTCCTGTTCGATAGCGTGCTGCACGGCTTCCACGAGCTGTGTCGCTTCGGTTTGCTGCTCGCGCAGCGCGCGTGCATGCATGTCATCCTGCGCATGCTGCGTCGATTCCTGCAGCATGCGGGTAATCTCGGCATCGCTCAGGCCATAGGACGGCTTGACGGTAATCGCCGCTTCGACGCCGCTGCTCATTTCGCGCGCCGACACGTTCAACAACCCGTCGGCATCCACCTGGAAGGTAACGCGGATGCGCGCCGCGCCCGCCACCATCGGCGGGATGCCGCGCAGTTCGAATTTCGCGAGTGAGCGGCAATCGCTGACCAGCTCGCGCTCGCCCTGCACCACATGGAAGCTCATCGCAGTCTGGCCGTCCTTGAAGGTGGTGAATTCCTGCGCGCGCGCGGTCGGAATGGTGCTGTTGCGTGGAATGATTTTTTCCGCGAGGCCGCCCATAGTCTCAATACCGAGCGACAGGGGAATCACATCGAGCAGCAGCCAGTCGTCGGCGCCGCGATTGCCCGCCAACAGATTGGCCTGGATCGCCGCACCGAGCGCGACCACCTTGTCCGGATCGAGATTGGTCAGCGGCGCCTGGCCGAAGAACTCGCCCACCGCCTGCTGCACCTGCGGCATGCGCGTCGCGCCGCCGACCATCACCACGCCCTTGATGTCCGAAGCGCTCATTCCCGCATCGCGCAGCGCGCGGCGCATCGACTGCAAGGTGCGTTGCACGAGGTTTTGCGACATCGACTGGAATTCGTCGCGCGTCAGGATGTTGTCGATCACCTCGCCATTCGACAGTACCGCCGTAATCTGTACCTCGTTCTGTTCGCTGAGTTGTTCCTTGGCCGCGCGTGCATGCGTCAGCAACAGCCGCGTATCCTGCGGCCCCAGGACAGACAGGTCATTTTTTTCGAGCAGCCAGCAATGAATGCGCTGGTCGAAATCGTCGCCGCCGAGCGCGGAATCGCCGTTGGTGGCCAGCACCTCAAACACGCCGCGCGACAGACGCAAAACGGAAATATCAAAAGTGCCGCCGCCGAGGTCATACACCGCGTAAACACCTTCCGCGGCATTATCCAAGCCATAGGCAATCGCCGCCGCGGTCGGCTCGTTGAGCAGACGCAACACGTTCAGCCCCGCGAGGCGCGCCGCATCCTTGGTCGCCTGCCGCTGGGCATCGTCAAAATAGGCCGGCACAGTGATCACCGCACCGACCAGCTCCCCGCCCAGGGAGGCTTCGGCACGGGCGCGCAGCACCTTGAGAATTTCCGCGGACACTTCGACCGGGCTTTTGACGCCGGCCGCGGTGCGCAACTGCAGCATGCCATCCGCATCCACAAAACGATACGGCAGGCGGCTGAGGTCACCGATATCCTTGATGCCGCGACCCATGAAGCGCTTCACCGACACGATGGTATTGGCGGCATCCTCACTCTGCCCGGCCTGCGCCGCTGCACCTACCACCACATTGCCATCCGCCGCGTAGTGCACCACGGACGGCAAAATGGCGCGCCCGTTTTCGTCATTGAGCACGACACTGATGCCATTGCGCACCGTTGCCACCAGCGAATTGGTGGTACCCAGGTCAATCCCCACTGCCAGCCGGTGCTGGTGCGGCAAGGTGCTCAAGCCGGGTTCGGAAATCTGAAGTAATGCCATTGGAGCCGTAAGTCTGTAGTTGCTAGTCGTTAGTGGCCGGAGTTAACCGGCGACTAACGGCTAGGAGCTAGCTGCTGCTTTTAATAATCTATCGCGTCATAAGCGGCATGAATCTCTTCGGCCAGTTTCTCCAGGAAACGCAGTTTGCGCACCAGGCCGGCGGCGGTCGCATAATCGTGTTCCGTGTCGATTTTCAGCGCAAGCTGCGCTTCGAGCTCACGCGTCTCGTGCTGCAGGCGTTTTTCCAGTTGCTCCAGCGCGGCAACATCGCGCGCCTGCTGCGCCTCGGCCACCGCTTCGCGCCATTCCATCTGAGCCATCAGAAAGTCCACCGGCATTGCCGTATTGGTCGCCTCCTGCGTATCCACCCCGTGGAGGGACAGCAAATAACGCGCCCGCCCGATCGGCTTGCGTAACGTCTGGTATGCCTCATTCACCAGCGTGGTCTGCTGCATCGCGAGCCGCTGTTCGGCTTCGGGCAAATGGGCGAATTTGTCGGGATGAACCTGGGTCTGAAGCGCGCGATACTGCCGCTCAAGCTGTATCGCGTCGATTTGAAAAGACTGGGCAAGACCGAACAGTTTGAAATAGTCTTGCGCGAAGTCGAAGCTGGAAGATTGCATTGCGGTTATTTAACGCATCTCTGGCAGGTCTGGTGGATCACCCGGCCATGCCGGATGATCATATGGTTCAAACGTTGAAACTTTCGCCGCAACCGCACTGATTCTTCACATTCGGATTGTTGAACTTGAAACCTTCATTCAACCCCTCGCGCCGGAAATCCAGTTCCATGCCGTCGAGGTACGGCAGGCTCTTCGGATCGACCAGCACGGTCACGCCGTTGCTGACGAACTGAATGTCGTCGCCGGTGACTTCATCGGCAAATTCCAGCTTGTAAGCCATGCCGGAACATCCGCTGGTGCGCACACCGAGGCGCACGCCGACGCCCTTGCCGCGCTTGGCAAGGAACTGTTGCACGTGTTTCGCCGCATTTTCAGTCAGTGTGATAGCCATGATTTTCTTCCTTTACAGATATTCCAATTTCCCTCTCCCCTGCCCGCTCGCGGGAGAGGGGGACAGAGTCTTGCTACGCAAGTAGCTCGTTATACGCTGCCTTTGCAGGCCGCGGTTTCCACATTCTCGCCGTGCTTGGCACGGTAATCCGCCACGGCCGCCTTGATGGCGTCTTCCGCCAGAATCGAACAGTGAATCTTCACCGGCGGCAGGGCCAGTTCCTCGGCAATCTGCGTATTCTTGATCTGCAATGCCTGTTCCACGGTCTTGCCCTTGACCCACTCGGTCACCAGCGAGCTGGACGCAATTGCCGAACCACAACCGTAAGTCTTGAACTTGGCGTCTTCAATCACCCCATCCTTGCCGACCTTGATCTGCAACTTCATCACGTCGCCGCAGGCCGGCGCGCCCACCATCCCGGTGCCCACATCGGCTTCGTCCTTGTTGAACGAACCGACGTTGCGCGGATTTTCATAGTGATCCAGAACTTTTTCGCTATATGCCATTTCTTAAACTCCTAGGATTGAGGAGCGAGGAGCGAGGAGCGAGAAAAACCGCAATCCGGCCCGTTCCTCGATCCTCGTTCCTCGATCCTGTATTCAATGTGCCGCCCACTGCACCGTGCTCAGATCGATGCCTTCCTTGTACATATCCCACAGCGGCGACAACTCGCGCAGCTTGCCGATCCTGTCCTTCAACAGTTCGACCACATAATCGACCTCTTCCACGGTGGTGAAACGCCCCACGGTAAAGCGAATCGAGCTGTGCGCCAGTTCGTCGCTGCGCCCGATGGCGCGCAACACATACGACGGCTCCAGGCTCGCGGACGTACAGGCCGAGCCGCTCGATACCGCGACATCCTTGATCGCCATCATCAGCGATTCGCCTTCGACGAAATTGAAGCTGAGGTTGAGGTTGTGCGGCACGCGGTGTTCCATATCGCCATTGACATGGACTTCTTCCATGGTCTTCAGGCCATTCATCAAGCGGTCGCGTAGCATCCGGATACGTTCGTTTTCCGCCGCCATCTCGAGTTTCGCGAGGTGGAATGCTTCGCCCATGCCGACGATCTGGTGCGTCGCCAGGGTACCGGAACGCATGCCGCGTTCGTGACCGCCGCCATGCATTTGCGCTTCCAGCCGGACGCGCGGTTTGCGCCGCACATACAGCGCGCCGATACCTTTCGGGCCATAGGTCTTGTGCGCGGAAAACGACATCAGGTCCACCTTGAGCTGCTGCAGGTCAATCGCCACCTTGCCGGTCGCCTGCGCGGCGTCCACGTGGAAAATAATGCCCTTCTCGCGGCAGATTTCGCCGATCGCGGCGATGTCCTGAATCACACCGATTTCGTTATTCACCAGCATCACCGAAACGACGCTGGTATCGGGACGCAACGCTGCCTTGAATTTTTCCAGGTCGAGCAACCCGTTCGGTTCTGGATCAAGGTAAGTCGCGCTGTAGCCTTCGCGCTCCAGCTCGCGCACCGTATCCAGCACCGCCTTGTGCTCGATGCTCATGGTGATGATGTGCTTGCCCTTGCCCTGGTAGAAGTGCGCGGCACCCTTGATCGCGAGGTTGTCCGACTCGGTCGCGCCGGAGGTCCAGACGATTTCCTTGGGGTCGGCATTCACCAGCGCGGCCACCTGTTCGCGGGCGTGCTCCACTGCGGCATCGGCTTCCCAGCCGAACGCATGGGAGCGGCTGGCGGGATTGCCGAACTTTTCAGTCAGATAGGGAATCATCTTCTCTGCCACGCGCGGGTCAACCGGCGTAGTCGCGGAATAATCCATGTAAATCGGCAATTTCACTTTGCTATCTCTTTAAATCGTGTGATTGAAACCCAATGGTAACACGCCTCATCCGGCACCAGCGGAACGGCATGCGCCGCACCATGGCAACTGCGCCATGTCCCGCTATTCTCGCCTCGCGATGGATTATGCCAGTGCGCTCGCCGGCCTGATCGCAACAGGCGACACCTCGGCGTGGTGTCTGTTGTGACTGTCCACCAGCTGTTGCAGGGTGACCGCTTCCAGGTAGTCGAAAATCTTCTCGTTCAGTCCCATCCACAAATCATGGGTGATGCAGGGATGTTCATCGCAGCAATCGCCCCGGCCGCCACAACCGGTAACATCCAGCGGTTCATCGACCGCCTGAATTATGTCCGCCGCCGTGATCTTGCCAGCCTGGCGCGCCAGATAATAACCGCCACCCGGGCCCCGCACGCTTTCGACGATATTGCAGCGCCGCAACCGACCGAACAGCTGCTCCAGATAGGACAGCGAGATCTTTTGCCGTTCGCTGATCGCAGCCAGTGTCACCGGCCCTTTCAGGCCATTCATCGTCAAATCAACCATCGCCGTCACGGCGAAACGCCCTTTAGTGGTCAGTCTCATAATTTTTCCCCCGTATAGGTAGAGTTCAAATAATTCAGAATCGCCATTCGGTCGTTCTGAGTCATTATTTTTTTCAGCAAGTACTTCAGGTACGCATCATAGAATACCTGAATTACTTAATCAACTATGTTATTTAAGTGAGTAGGGTCAAATTTTTCTGCGGTCGCCCGGGCGTCATCCACCTGCACGCCCATCTTCTCGAGTTGCTCCAGGATAAACTCGATACGTTCATCCACCGTCATGCTATGCCCGATCAGGCCGTGGATCGCCTTGGAAAGCGGATCATTCCGGTCGTTGCCGACGCCGTAGGGATTGAATCCCTCGGATTTCTTGGCTTCATCCAGGATGCGTGCCGGAATACCGACCGCCGTTGCCCCGGGGGGCACATCCTTCACCACCACCGCGTTCGAGCCGATCTTGGCACCATCGGCGATGGTGATCGGGCCGAGAATCTTGGCGCCCGCGCCCACCACCACATTGTTCCCCAGCGTCGGGTGGCGTTTACCCTCTTTCCACGAGGTACCACCGAGCGTTACGCCGTGATACAGGGTCACCCCGTCGCCGATCTCGGCGGTCTCACCGATAACCACCCCCATGCCGTGGTCAATGAACAGGCGCCGCCCGATGGTGGCACCGGGGTGAATCTCGATGCCGGTCAGCCAGCGTGCAACAAACGAAATGTAGCGCGCCAGCCACTTGAAGCCGGCATGCCACAGTATGTTCGCGATGCGATGAAAAATTCGTGCATGGATACCCGGATAACAGGTCAGGACCTCGAAGGTGTTGCGCGCGGCCGGATCGCGATCGAATACGCTGGCTATGTCTTCTCTGATATTTTTGAACATCTCGTTATTTGGAAATATCCTGCGTTTCTCGCTGGTAACGCGCTCTGAGGCGGGCATTGTACTCGGTTGTGACGCTCAGGATACCGCGCAATATGTTGATTTCTTCCTGCTCCAGCCGCGCCCGTGCATACAGGCGGCGCATGCGCTGCATCAGGCGCGCCGGGTTCTGCGTGGTGAAGAAGCCGATTTCGACCAGGGTTTTTTCGAGATGAGCATAAAAACCCTCCACCTGCTCATGCGGCGCAGGGTGGATTGTCGGCGCCTCGGGCACAAAGCTTTGCGCCGCCACGCTCAGTTCGTAGCTCATCACCTGGACCGCCGCCGCCACGTTGAGTGAAGAATAATCCGGATCGGTTGGGATGTTTACCAGCACCTGGGCCTTGCCCATTTCCTCGTTGGTCAGGCCCGACATTTCGGTACCGAACAGCAGCGCCACCGGTTGCGTCGCGGCCTGCTGCACCACCAGCGGCATCGCCTCGCGCGGCGTCTTGACCTCAATGGATATATCGCGTGACCGTGCCGTCATCGCAACGGTGAAGACCACGCCCCGCAAGGCTTCGTCGATCGAATTGCAGACCACCGCGTTCGCAAGGATGTCATCCGCCCCCGCCGCCATCGCGGTCGCCTGCGCATCCGGGAAGTAGCGCGGGTTGATCAGATAGAGGTGCCGCAAGCCCATGGTCTTCATCGCGCGTGCCGCCGCGCCGATATTGCCCGGATGCGTGGTATGACTCAGCACCACGCGGACATTCAAATTATTCGGTTTATTCAAAATGCAATACCAACTAAAATACGCACCTGAAACTCAATAGCTCATTAAAAAGGTCGTTTTATATGCATCCAATGCTCAACATTGCGGTGAAGGCCGCACGTCGTGCCGGCACCCTGATTTACCGCGCCACCGACAGGATCGATCACCTCACCATCACCGCAAAATCCCATGGCGATTTCGTCAGCGAAGTGGACCGCGCCGCCGAGCAAATCATCATCCAGACTCTGCTGGAAGCCTATCCGGAACACGCGATTCTAGCAGAAGAGAGCGGCAGCCAAGGCGATTCGGAATACGTCTGGATCATTGACCCACTGGATGGAACGACCAATTTCCTGCACGGCGTGCCGCAATTCGCCGTCTCCATCGCTTTGCAGCACAAGGGCATCATCACTCAGGCAGTGGTGTACGACCCGACCAAGAACGAACTTTACACCGCGACCCGCGGTCGCGGCGCTTTCCTCAACGACAAGCGGCTGCGTGTCTCCAAACGCATTCACCTGGCCGACAGCCTGATCGGTACCGGCTTTCCGTATACGCGTTTCGAGCACATGGACGCCTATCTCGCGATCTTCCGCGACCTGATGCAGCAGACCGCCGGCCTGCGCCGCCCCGGCTCCGCCTCGCTGGATCTGGCATGGCTCGCCGCCGGCCGCTACGATGGCTTTTTTGAGACCGGCCTCAAGCCTTGGGATATCGCCGCTGGCACGCTGCTGATCACCGAAGCCGGGGGTATGGTCAGCGATCTGGGTGGCTCGGACGGCTTCCTCAGGACAGGCCACATCTGCGCGGGCAACCCGTCCATCCATGAACAACTGTTGCGGGTGATCGCACCGCATCTGACGGATGGCCTGAAATAACAAACGCATGACGCTCGCGGCGCAACTGAAGCAGATCCTGCACCACGAGATCCCCATTGGTCACACCATGGGCATCCGGGTCATCTCATACGATGGCAAGCAGTTGCGCCTCGGCATGCCGTTCCTGAAGGCGCACCCGCGGTAACCTTCGCCGGCCGCTACGTCGTACACAAATAAGCAATGAACGAAATCGCTTTCGAACAACACACCCCCATGATGCGCCAGTACCTGACGCTGAAAGCGCAGCATCAAGACCTGCTGCTGTTCTACCGCATGGGCGATTTTTACGAGCTGTTCTTTGACGATGCAGTGCGCGTTGCCAAGCTGCTCGACATCACGCTGACCCAGCGCGGGAGCTCCAACGGCCAGCCGATCAAGATGGCCGGCGTGCCCTACCACGCGGTCGAGCAGTACCTCGCGCGCCTGGTAAAACTGGGCGAATCGGTCGCAATCTGCGAACAAATCGGCGACCCGGCCACCAGCAAGGGGCCCGTCGAACGCAAGGTGGTGCGCATCGTCACGCCGGGCACGCTGACCGACTCCGCCTTGCTGGAAGAAAAGCGCGACAACCTCTTGCTCGCGCTCCACCCGAGTCGCAACGAAGTCGGCTTGGCATGGTTGAATCTCGCATCGGGGAGTTTCTACGTCGCCGAAGTGGCTGCCAGCCAACTGCCCGCCGAACTGGAGCGTCTGCAACCGTCAGAAATTCTCGTGGCCGAAAGCACCGCCGCACCGCAATTCAAGAATGCCGCACACAAGACACTACCCGCGTGGCACTTCGACCGCGATGCCGCGCACCGCGCCTTGTGCCAGCAGTTCGCCACGCGCGACCTCGCCGGCTTTGGCTGCGACGACTTCACGCACGGACTCGCCGCGGCCGGCGCATTGCTTGGATACGCGAGACTCACGCAGGGCCAGAGCATTGCGCACATCCGCGCAGTGCAGGTGTACAGCGCCAACCAGTATGTGCGCATGGACGCCGCGACCCGTCGCAACCTGGAAATCACCCAGACCCTGCGCGGCGAACCCGCCCCGACACTGCTGTCGCTGCTCGACACCTGCGCCACCAACATGGGCAGCCGGTTGCTGGCACACTGGCTGCATCATCCGCTGCGCGACCGCGGCGTGCTGCGCGCACGGCTCGATGCGGTGGAACAACTATTACTTCCCTCCCCCGCTTGCGGGGGAGAGGGCACACTTTCTTCGACTGATACCCATTCCCTCTCCCCAACCCTTTCCCGCTTGCGGGAGAGGGAGTTATTCGCCGCGGTGCATGAACAACTTAAGCCGAGCGTCGACGTGGAGCGCATCACCGCGCGCATCGCGTTGAAGTCCGCGCGTCCGCGTGACCTGTCCGGCCTGCGCGACACGCTCAGGCAATTGCCGCAACTTCAGGCATTTCTCTCCCCTCTCCCTCCGGGGGAGAGGGGAACGACCTCTCTGCTGCAAACCCTCGCTGAAGCGCTAAATGCCGACACCGCTCTGGTCAACCAGCTCCAGCAAACTCTGAAGCCCGAGCCATCATCAGTGCTCAGAGAGGGCAGCGTGATCGCCGATGGTTTCGATGCCGAACTGGATGAACTGCGCGGTATCCAGACCAACTGCGGCGAGTTCCTGCTCGCACTGGAAGCGCGCGAACGCGCGCGCACCGGCATCGCCAACCTGAAGGTGGAATACAACCGGGTACACGGTTTCTATATCGAGGTAACACATGCTAATGCGGGCAATGTGCCCGACGATTATCGCCGCCGCCAGACGCTGAAGAACGCCGAGCGCTACATTACGCCGGAACTGAAGGCCTTCGAGGACAAGGCGCTGTCTGCGAACGAGCGCGCACTGGCGCGGGAGAAATTCCTCTACGACCAGTTGCTCGACCACCTCGCACCGTTCATCCCGCAACTGCAACGCATCGCCGCCGCGATGGCCGAGCTCGATGTACTCGCGACCTTTGCCGAACGAGCCGCGACGCTCAATTTCAGCGCGCCACAGTTCAGCGACGATACGCAACTGGTCATCAAGCAGGGCCGCCATCCGGTGGTGGAAGCGCAAGTTGACCAGTTCACCGCGAACGACGCAATGTTGCATGACCGGCGCCGCCTGCTGCTGATCACCGGCCCGAACATGGGCGGTAAATCCACCTACATGCGCCAGGTGGCGATCATCACGCTGCTCGCGCATGTCGGCTGCTTCGTCCCGGGCGAGGCAGCCGTGCTTGGCGAAATCGACCAGATCTTCACGCGCATCGGCGCCTCGGATGACCTCGCCAGCGGACGTTCCACCTTCATGGTCGAAATGACCGAGGCCGCCAACATTCTGCACAATGCCACCGAAAAGAGCCTGGTACTGGTGGACGAAATCGGGCGCGGCACCTCGACCTTCGACGGTCTTGCGCTCGCGCACGCGATCGCGCGGCACCTGCTGGAAAAGAACCGCAGCTACACATTGTTCGCCACGCATTACTTCGAACTGACGCGGCTCGCCGAGGAATTCGCCCAGCTCGCGAACGTCCATCTCGCTGCAATCGAGCACCAGCACACCATCGTGTTCCTGCACAGTGTGAACGAAGGTGCGGCGAGCCAGAGCTACGGCCTGCAAGTCGCGGCGCTCGCGGGCGTGCCGCAAGCGGTCATTCGTAACGCGAAGAAACAGCTGGTGCGGCTGGAACAGCAAAGCGCCGCGCAAAATCCGCAGGGCGATTTGTTTGCCATGACACTTCCTGCGCCGGAGCCGGAAGAACATCCGCTGGTCGGCGCACTCCGTGACATTCAACCCGACGACTTCAGCCCGAAGGCGGCCCTGGAAAAACTGTATCAGTTGAAAAAGCTGATATAGCGTTTATTCATCACTCGCCGTAACGCAGCGCCTTCGAACGCACTCCCCAAAGCCCGCCGACATCCGAATGGCAACGCCCTTCGCGCGCTCCGGACGAACGGGGAAAAAACCAGTTTAATGGCCGGCAATTCCTGCCGGATGCCATGTCCTTTTCCGAAATCACCCGATATTCCAGCTAATCGTATTACTTTTCAGGGAACTGAATTTGAGACCACTGGTCTGTATGACAGTCGTGTTACAGAATGTAACAAAGTGTTACGATACGCCTGCCGATTACAGTAATAACGTTTTTGTGCCCCCGCATTCGGACGACGGAATGTAGGTGAATTTTGCGATGTTGGTCAAAAAATAACAGAGAAAAGAGGAGAAGATGAGAAAAATAAGTATTGCGCTGGTTGCTGCCGCTTTTACCACAGCCGGATGTGCTACCAAGGAATACGTTCACGAATATGTTGCGCCCATCAGCAAGCGGATGGACGCCGAAGAAGCCAGCATCCAGGCATTGAACAGCCGCATTGACGGTGTTTCCCGCACCGCGCAGGAAGCGCTGGATCGCGCCACTGCCGCAGGCAAACTGGCCGAGGGCAAGCTAATGTACGAAGTGGCCATGTCGGACGACAAGCTCAAATTCAAATTCGACAACTCCGACCTCTCGGATGAAGGCAAGGCCCTGCTGAATACCTTTGCTGACAAGCTGAAGGCCGAGAACAAAAACGTCTACATCGAAATTCAGGGGCATACTGATAACCAGGGCACCGAGGCATACAACCTCAAGCTGGGCGCGAAGCGCGCAGATGCCGTGATGCGCCACCTCAACATGAAGTGCGGCATCCCCTTGCATCGCATGAATACGATTTCGTACGGCGAAAGCGCTCCGATCGCAGACAACAAGAAACTCGAAGAACGGAAACAGAACCGCCGCGTCGTGCTGGTGGTGTTGAAGTAGCAGAATTGTCTCTTGAAAGCCTCTGTCTGCCCGGACAGAGGCTTCAGTATTCCCCCACTTTCATTCGCAAATCCACCGGCCTACAATGAGCCGCACGGATGGCGTGTCTCTTGCCCACCCCCGTCTTTCCCCTCCCGTCTTTCACTAAATGAAGGAGACGAACATGAACACAGCTGATATGGTCATTCATGTGCACTCGGAGCTGAGTGCGGATGCCAGAAAAGATCTGGAAAGAAATTTGTCAGGACACATTGGCGTTGATTGTGCCGAATTCAACCATCATGAACACCCGCATGCGCTCGTGGTGCAATATGATCCCGAAGCCATCAAGGGAATGGACATCCTGCAGATCGTGCGCAAGATCGATCCGCAAGCGACGATGGTTGGTCTGTAACTTCGGTCCGCTCGGTGCGGGCAGCTGGCTCGAATTGATTTTGCGGTTCGAGGGCCTTGCCCAGGTGTGTGCCCGCAAGCTACCACACTCGGGCCGGCCGCGGCACCGGTGGGCGCTTTCGAAGAGATCGAGGCTTCCCGGCTGCTTCACCTACCCGCCAGCGTCGCACCGTTGTACCTGATACCGGGAGGTCGGCATGCACAACGATGACGAGCCTTTGCTCAGGTCGGCAACAGCACGAGCATCTTGCCGAATGTTTGCAGGCTGACGATTTCCTTCAGCGCCAGGCCGCTTTCATCAAACAGCCGCTGCCATTCGACCAGCGTCCTTTCCCTGCCGCGTGTTCCCATGAACATCTGCATATCAAACGATGCACTGGCAAGATCGGCGCCCTGCTCCGGCAACACCATTTCCATCAGCACGATGGGGGCGCCGGTTCCGGCACTGGCTTCGGCAAGATTGCGCAACAGTGTAATACAGGTCGCATCGTCAAAACAGTGCAGCACAGCAATCAAAAAATAAATATCCTTATCGCCGGCTGCCGGTGGAACCGCTTCGAGAATGTCCCCCGCCTGAAAATCCATGCGCGCCAGTAATGCCTGTTCTCCGCGCTCCTGCCAATATTGCACGGCCCCCGCGATCACCTGCGCACGATCCACCACCAGGGCGGCCAGATGCGGGTGCCGCTTCAGAATGGCAGCGGATTTGCTCCCCTTGGAGCCACCAATATCGATGATGCGCTCGAAGCGCCCCCAGTCGAAGTCGGTCGCGAAGCTATCGCCGGCCAAGGCCTCTACGCTGTCCATCGCCCGCGAGAACAGCACATCAAACGCGGAATGTTCATCCATGTAGGCAAACAGTTCCTGTTGATGGGCGAGCTTGAAGGGGACTTCGCCGCTACGCACGCCCTGTTCCAGTTGTTCATACCAGGGATGGCTCATTTCGGGCGAATTGTGCATCAAGATCATCGCGCGGACATTTTGCGGATTGCCTTCGCGCAAACAGTCGGACAATTTGTTGTTGCGAAATACGCGCGGCGACACTTCCTCGAAAACTCCGATCGCGGCCAGCATCCGCAGTAGGCGGTAAGTGGCGTCGGGTTGCGCCTGGATACGCGATGCGATCTCCTCCGCGGAAAGTCTTTCATCGGCCAGCACCGAAGCGATATCCAGTCGCGCCGCGACATACAGCACCCGCGACTGCCAGAACGCGGAGCCGATCTGCATCAGCCGGAACGGGGCCGGCGTGACCTTGTTTGGAATGCTCGGCAACCAGGCTGCAAATCGGGTCAATTTGGCAAAGCGGCGCACTGCGCTGCGGTTTTTCTGCAAGGTCATGCCTGATCCTTTCCGTCCTGCTGAATGGCGGCCACGAACAACCGGCCGTTGAAAGTAGCCAACTGATCAAGGAATGTCGCATCCATCTTGCGGCCCTGTTCCTCGAAGATATCTTTTAGCAACATTGGCGTCATCGCGAGGCTGACGAACGCCATCCTGACGATGTCCGGGTCAATCGCGGCATCGATCACGCCGCGTGATTTCAGTTCAGCGACTTTTCGGGCCCCGCCGGTTCGTCCGCGCTCGATGAGGTCATGAATGAAGCGGCGGCCAGGCCCTTGGTTGAGTGCCAACACTTTCAGGATCAGCTTGGGGAATTCCGGCTGCCTGGACATGGCATGGTAATAGACGCGCAGGAACTCCCCGAGGCCGTCTACGGACGACAACAGCGGCCCATCGACCACCTTGAGCAGCGGCCGTAGCGTGTCGCGGATCATCTCTTCGTACAGCCCGTCCTTGTTGCCGAAGTAGTAGCGAATCATTGAAACATTGGCCCCAGCCTTCTCGGCAATCCGGCGAGTCGTGACTTTTTGGTATTCGTCGGCCAGAAAACACTCGAGCGCTGCCTGAAGCAGTCTGTCGCGAACCACAGGCAACGCCGATTCGGAAACGGTATTCATCGTTTATATCTCCTGCATCGGGTATTAACGCAGTCAGGTTAGCACCAAGCCGCCTGTATCGAAACAAGTTTCGCCAATCGAGTTGGGCGGTTTGATTAGTCGCAGTTGTCTTTGCACAAGCCGGACGGTATGCTGTTTTCCCGCAAGACGTCTTCGATAACTGATTGTCTCACCCAAATCCGCCATCCGAGCAACCGCCAATGCCCCATCTCGTCGTTTCCATCACCGGCCACGGCTTCGGCCATGTCGCGCAGACCGCGCCAATTCTTAACCGGCTGCATAAGTACCTGCCGCAGTTGCGCCTCACGATACGTTCTGCCGTACCGCTCGCACATCTGCGTTCTCGCATTCGCGTGCCGTTCCATCACCTGCCCAGCGAAGGCGACCTCGGTATGGCGATGTCATCGGCGCTGGATGTGCTTGCCGGCGAAAGCTGCGCAGCGTATCGCTCGTTTCACGCGAATTGGAATGCGCGCGTTGCCGAAGAAGCGCATTTGTTGCGCGAGATTGGCGCCGATATGGTGTTTTCCAACGTCGGTTATCTCCCGCTGGCGGGCGCGCAGCGGGCCGGCATCCCAAACGCCGCGCTGAGCTCGCTGAACTGGTTCGATCTTTACTGCCATTACTGTGGTTCTGACGAAATCGCGGCGCAAATCCATTCCTGCTATGCCAACGCAGATGCCTTTCTGCGCGCTACACCGGGCATGGCGATGAGCCACCTGTCCAATCTCGTCCCGGTTGCGCCGATTGCCGAGATTGGCATGAACCGTCGCGACGAATTGAACCACCGCCTCAAATTATCGCACGATGAAAAGCTGGTGCTGGTGAGCATGGGCGGCATCGCGAGCCGCTTGCCGATGGAATGCTGGCCGCGCCTCGATGGCGTGCGCTGGCTGGTACAACAGGCTTGGCAAGTAGACCGTCCCGACGCCATTGCCTTCGAGACCTTGGGATTAAGCTTCGGCGACCTGCTCGCCAGCTGCGACGTGCTGCTGTGCAAACCCGGCTACGGGAGCTTCGTCGAAGCTGCCGGCAGCGGAGTACCAATGCTATATGTCAACCGCAGTGACTGGCCGGAATCGCCGGAACTGGTGGCTTGGCTACAGCAATGCGGACTGGGTCGCGAGGTGTCGCGTCAGGAGATGGAACAAGGACGGCTGGCTGATGCGCTGGAAGAACTCTGGCAAGCGCCGCGGCCGGCACCCGTCATCGCAACTGGAGCAACGCAAGCCGCAGCGTGGCTGGCACAAAAAATAATATCGTAGCCACTTGGCTTGGCGTGCACCTCAGGGCACGTTGGTCCAGACGATTTCCAGCTTGCCCTGCCGCGCAGCGGCGTCGTAGATATCCGTGGGTGAAACGGTAATCCTCGAAAACAGCCCGGCAAACGAATGTTTTTTGGGTTCCACGCCAATGTAACGCTGCACGCTCTTGTAGCAGTAGTAGACAAAACCAGAGCAGCTGAAGCGATGGAACGTCGTGGAATTATCAAACTGAAAATCATAGGCCGAGCCGATCCGTCCAAGCGCCGAGCGGCGCGCGGCAGCAACGATGTCCTTCCGGTCATGGTGCATCCCCTGCACCAGATCGCTATCAATCTTGAGCGCTTCCTCAGCCAGTTCCAGCAACGGCTTGTTCTTGAGCTCCGGTTCGCCGAGCTTGATCACGTCCGGCAGGCGCAGCACGATCAAATAATCGCAACGCACGAAGGTCAGGATATCTTCGACAAACACTCCCTTGGACATGGAATGGATGAGCATCTGCGGGCCAGTCTGGAAATAGGCCGGATCGTTCCTGACTTTGTCCTTCTCTGCTTCCGTTGCCGGACGATAGCCACCTTTGCCATCGGACACCTGCAGCCGGCGGGCGACGATTTCCCTGTCCTGCTCACCCAGTGCGCCAACATACAGCGCCGCATGTGAAAAATACTTGCCGGAACCCTGCACGCCGCCCGTGCGGCGGATCAGTTCGCCATCCACGTACCCGTCGTAGCCGCGCAGCAGGATGTCGCCCGGCTGGAGCGGCAACTTCGCCTCAGGATTGACGGGCTCCTTCTGACCATCGAGCAGCGCACGGATGTCGGCGCCCTTGATTCGATATGACCCTGGGTCTTCCACCATGCAGAATGGCGAGGTAAAAAATTTCACGGTACCGATCCACGCCACGAATTTGTCGCCGAGACGATCCCACCATTTCCCCGCGCCGACCGAGGGGGGAAGCCAAGCATCGGCGTAGTGATACAGCTGGTACACCGCCACCAGCACCAGCGCAAGCACTACCGCACCCCACCAGAAACTGCACGAGCCGCGATAGAGCAGCCACCCGATCAGCACCAGCGTCACCGGCAACACGACCCACACGAATACCTTGTAGATCATGAAAACGAACTTGACGACCAGCGCCACCACCAGCAACACCACGTGATCCAGAATGTCTTTCATCGCCGCCTCCACGAATCAAACAACCAAGCGTCCGCAATGCCGGGAATGCTGTTCCGGCAAAAATAACTATGGCGGCGCTTGAAGGCAGCTCGGCCGCGCGCCGCGGAAATTTTGTCTGCCGTCAGCCAGTACCGCCCACGGTCAGGCCGTCGATCCGGACCGTCGGTTGTCCGACGCCGACCGGCACGCTTTGGCCTTCCTTGCCGCAGGTGCCGACGCCGGGGTCGAGCGCCATGTCGTTGCCGATCATCGAGATGCGCGTGAGCACGTCCGGACCGTTGCCGATCAGCGTGGCACCCTTGACCGGGTGGGTGATCTTGCCGTCCTCAATCATGTAGGCTTCCGCCGTGGAAAACACGAACTTGCCGCTGGTAATGTCCACTTGGCCGCCGCCGAAATTCACTGCGTAGAGTCCGTGCTTGACCGAAGCAATGATCTCCTGCGGGTCCTTGTCGCCATTCAGCATGTAAGTGTTGGTCATGCGCGGCAGCGGCAGGTGCGCGAACGATTCGCGGCGCGCGTTGCCGGTGACCGGCACGCCCATCAGGCGCGCGTTCAGCGTGTCCTGCAGATAGCCTTTGAGGATGCCGTTCTCGATCAGCGTGGTGCACTGGGTGGGATTGCCTTCATCATCCATTTGCAGGGAGCCGCGCCGCGATGCGAGCGTGCCATCGTCCACCACCGTTACCCCGGTGGCCGCGACGCGCTCGCCAACACGGCCCGCGAACGCCGAGCTGCCCTTGCGGTTGAAGTCACCTTCCAGGCCGTGGCCAATTGCTTCGTGCAGCAGGATGCCGGGCCAGCCGTTGCCCAGCACCACCGTCATCTGGCCCGCCGGCGCGGGCGCCGCGTCCAGGTTGACCACTGCCTGATGCACCGCCTGCGCCGCATAGGTGCGCAGCACCGCATCGTCGAAATAGCCGTAATCGAAGCGCCCGCCGCCACCCGCCGAGCCAACTTCGCGGCGGCCGTTGTTTTCGATGATCACCGTGACCGACAGGCGCACCAGCGGCCGCACGTCGGCATTCATCAGGCCGTCGCTGCGCGCGACCATGACCACCTCATATTCGCCGGCCAGGCTCGCCATCACCTGCGCCACGCGGGGATCGAGCGCGCGCGCATAGCTTTCGATGCGTTCCAGCAGCGCAACCTTGGCGTCGTCCCGAAGGCTGGCAATGGGGTCATGCGGCAGATAGAGTTCGCGCCGCGAACCGTGCCGCAGCAGCGGCACCATCTGCGTGCCGCCCTGCCGTGCAATTGCGCGCGTCGCCTGTGCGGCGCTGTTCAGTGCATTCAGGCTGATCTCGTCGGAATAGGCAAACGCGGTCTTGTCTCCGCTCACCGCGCGGACGCCGACGCCCTGATCGATGTTGAAACTGCCGGACTTGACGATACCTTCTTCCAGTGCCCAGCTCTCGGCACGGCTGTACTGGAAATACAGGTCGGCATAATCAAGGCGATGCGCCAGCATGCTGTTGAATACCCGTTCGATCTGCTGCGCCTCAAGGTCATAGGGCTGCAGCAACGCATGCTGCGCGGTAGCGAATAATGTATCGTAGGTCTGGTGTTGCGACATGGCCTTCATTGTTGGCAATTGAACAAAATGCGGTGAGTCAGCGCCGGCAAACTGGTGCGCACGCTCTCCAGATAAGTCGGGTTCACCTCGGCAATCACTACGCCGGAGCCGCGCGGCAGGCGGTCGAGCACGCGCCCCCACGGGTCGACGATCATGCTGTTGCCGTGCGTCTCGCGGCCACTGACGTGATAGCCACCCTGCGCGGCCGCGATCATGTAAGCCAGGTTTTCCACGGCACGCGCGCGCACCAGCAATTCCCAATGCATCTTGCCGGTCGTTTCCGTAAAGGCCGCGGGCAACACGATGATGTCCACGTCCTTCATCGCACGGAACAGCTCGGGGAAGCGCAGGTCGTAGCAGACCGCGAGGCCGATGCGCCCGAACGGGCTGTCCACCACCACGACATCTTTGCCCGGCTCGATGGTGCGGGCCTCGTTATAACTTTCGTTGCCCAGCTTGAGATTGAACAGGTGAATCTTGTCGTACCGCGCCACCTGTTCGCCGCGCTCGTTGAACACCAGGCAGGTGTTCAAGACCTTGTCCGGCGTGCTCGCGGCCAGTGGGATCGAGCCGCCGACCAGCCAGATTCCGAGCTGGCGCGCCGTGTCGCTGAGGAAAGTCTGGATCGGGCCATGCCCGGGCTCTTCGCGCGCCGCAACCAAGTCGCGGTCGCGCATTCCCATGATCGCAAAAAATTCCGGCAGCACCACCAGCCGTGCCCCTTGTTCGACGGCCTTGGCGATGAGCCGGTGGGCTTCGCTCAAATTGCCGGCGACATTCGGGCCGGATGCCATCTGGATGGCGGCGACCTTGAAGGCTGGGCGCGCCACAGCGCCCGCGGCGGCGGAATCTCCGCTTTCCGGGGCAAGGGAAGGATGATCACCGCCTCGCTGCGAGGAAGTTACTTCTGACATGTGTTTTTTGCTTTCTAGTTACTTAAATTACTTTCCGGTGCCTTGACCGGCGTCCTGCCGACCTTGACCACGGTGGGTTCGTCCCAGGTTCCGCTAATATTGTATTCAAACGATACCAGCTTATCGAGCGGGTTGCCCAGCACTTTGTTGACAATGAGTGAGCCGATGCCAATCGCCGGCCCCGCCGCAAGCACACCGAGCAGCGAGACACTGTCGCCGATCGCGGGCAGGATCGTCACGCGCAGGTTCTGGGTTTCGCGGTTCAGGTCAACACTGCCTTTCATGGTCACCTTGGCAGCGGAGCCGTCGATATGAAAATCCTGGGTCTCCATCACGCCGCGGCGGACGGTGGCATTGCCGTTGATGTTGTCGAACTGGAAACCGTCGCTGAACACGTCGGTAAAATCCAGTGTGATGTGCTTGGGCAGGGCCTGCAGACTGAGAATACTGAGCAGCTTGCCGATTCCCGGATCCATCTTTAGAAATTGTCCCTTGCCGGTGTCCAGCTTGAGCGTGCCATCGAGGCTCGCGTAGCTGAAGTCGGCCGGGCTGCCGGCCCATGACAGATTCGCCGCGAGCTTTCCGCTTCCCTTCTTGACGGTATTCGGATAGCCGGAACGGTCGAGAATTTTTCCGGCGTCGGTGATTTCCAGCAACAGGTTGAGCTGGGTTTTCTCGTTGGCCGCTGTTTTTATATTGGCCGGACCCGCAAGCCAGACGCCATCCCCCGTCAGGCTGCCGTCCGGGTTAACCAGATGCATGTGTTGCAGGCGCCAATTCCGACCGTCGGGGTGACCAAACAATTCGAGCCGTCCAATGTGGCGGTTCAGGATTTGCAGATTGTCGACGGCTATATCCAGCGCCGGCAGATCATCGGGATGCGCCGCCTCGGCGGGTGCGGCCTTGACCGGTACTGCTGGTTTGGCCAGCACTGTGGATTTGGCCGGCATGGCTGTTGCCGCGGCCCGCTCTTCGGCAGCCCAGTGCAGGTTGCGCAAGCGTGCGCTGAGCAAGCCGCCGCCTTCGTAGCCTCGTGGCCGCCATTCAACCTCGCCGTTCAATGCCGCGCTGGATAGCTGTGCGGCGAGGCCCTCGCCACGTCTCGTTGCATCGACTCGCAAATTGTTGATGACTTGACCGTAGCCGGTCAGTCTGTCGATCTGCAGTTTGGCGCCCACAATCGGCAGGGGCGCAGACGTGCCCGAGGGGCCTCCGGCCAGTCCATCCCAACCCTGGATCGACAGCACCGGCAGAGTGCCGGTAAGCCAGATGCCGTCTTTGCCCTGCAGCAATTCCTGCTCGGTCGGCGTGTCCGGCCATTTTGCCTGGCCGAAGTTAACCGTGCCACGCTTGATCGTCATCGCGCCATTTTCCTCGCGACTCAGAAGGCGTGCCCCGACCAGTTTGCCGAGCTGAATGGTGATGACATTCTGGACTTCCGCATTGACTGCGGGTGCCGGACTACCCGGCGCCACCGGTGCAGGTTTGGTCGATACCGGCCCTTCGACTCTGCTCAGGACAGGCCCTTCGACTCTGCTCAGGACAGGCCCTTCGACCTTGCTCAGGACAGGCTTCAGTTCGATGCGCAGCGGCAGCACTTCACTTTCAAGCTTGGCAAAGGGCTGCGGCAGTTCCGAACTGATGCCCTGCAAATTGGAATTGATCACGACCTGCGCGGATTTCTTCAGGATGCTGACATCGGCATCCCACGCCGCGCCACCATGCACGTAGTTCAGCAACGGAGACGTCGTACGCAGGGCCTCGAGATTGCTGCGCCCGCGCGCGGCCGCATGCACCAAGCCGCCCGCCAGGGTTTCCACCTTCAGCGTGGCGGGTCCACCCAGAATTTCAGCTGTTACATCATTAGCCTGCATGCCGGATTCGGTGAACACCAGCGCGCCATTGGTCTTTCGCAACAGCGGCACGCCGTCGCCCAGATCGATGTCGTTGTCCCGCACCCGCAAGGTGCCCGCCACGGTAGCCGGTTTGTCGCCCAGCAGCAGAACGTGGGTAAGCAGGTCCAGGTGGGCCTCGCCGCTCGCGCTCATCCCATCAGTAAAGCCATCGATATAGCCGCGCACCGGGCTTTGCTGGATGAACTGCAGGAACACATTGCTCGCGGCATCGGCCTCGCCCTTGATGTCCAGCGGCAGGTCCGCGCTCAACATGTCCGGCATCGTGACATTAAAATTCTTCAGGCTCGCGCCAAGCATCGTTGCTGAAGGTGACTTCACTTCCAGCTTGTTGCCGCGGATCAGCAAATCGCCGTTGATGTTTTCAAGGCGCGGCCACTTCTTGTCGAATTCCAGCACCACGTCCTCGGCGTGCCCCCCGATTTCCAGAACGGCATTGCTGCTGCCGTCCACCGGGAAATCGCTGAGATTGCCCTTGACCCGGACGCGCAGGTTCTCGGTATGCCCCGCGAGCAACGCGCTGTTCAGCCAGTCGCTGGCTTCCTTGCCCACCGCGACCAGCGGCGTGTAACGCGCGGCGCGCTTGACGTCGCCGCGTGTGAGGCTGACGGTCAGATCCAGAAAGCCGAGGGTACCGGCCCGCGTCTGGTAGCTGCCGTACAAGTTACCCGCGAGATCTTCGTTGGCCGCGGCGACGTTGTCGACCCTGATCGACAGCTCGCCCATGCGGCGGCGCCAGTTGGCTTGGCCGGTCAGGGTTACGAACGACAGCGGTTCGCGCATCACGCCGGGCGCGTTGACCACCAGCCGGCGGGAATTGATATTCAACCGGCCGCTGGCATCGCCGCCGTCGACATCCACCGACAACCCGGAAAAGCCGGGCATGTCGCCGACCTGACGCAGCGCCAGATTGTCGAACTGTCCCTTGATCGTATAATTCTCAATCTTGTCGAACGATCCCTGCCATTGGGCCTCCAGATTGCTCACCTGGCCGCGCGGGGCATACGTTGCCAGCTGGGTGCGCATGCTCGCCTCCAGCGGCAGGAAATTGGCCAGGCTGACGAGCGTTTCCAGCTGCAGCCTGTCGGCCCGGATCTCGCCCCCGGCCGGCTGTTCTCCGATGGCTTTGGCGAGGCGCAGGTAAAAATCCGTGGGTTCCAGCTCAAGGCCATTTCGCAGACTCAGTGCGAGCTTGCGCGTCGACACCTCGAATCCGCCCGGAACGTCTTGCCAAGCGGCGCGGCCGCGCAGGTTGAGTACCGCCATTTCCGGCACATCACCGGCCAGCTTGGTCACGACATTGTGCAAGTCGAGATCGGCTGTAATCCCGGCCAGCCGTCCGCCCTTGATCGTGAGCCATCCGCGCAATGCGCCGCGTCCGCGACTGAATTCGCTCGGCAGATCCAGCCAGGGGCGCCACGCCGTCACGTCGGTGTAGTCCAGCTGCGTAAACAGTTGGCCGCGCCAGTCGCTCCATGAGGCGAAACTGGTACCATAAAAATCGCCGCGTACATCGAGCGGGGTCGACAGGGATTCCGGCGGCAGCGCGCGCAAAGCGAAGCGATGATGGCTGAACAGGTTCTCGATGCGCAAATTGACCTGTTTCAGCACCAAGGGCGCTGCGCCACGCTGCTCGTCCACCCAGACAATCAATGCGTCGCGTGCGATCATACGCGATTGGTGCAGCAGCCAGTTGGACAAATCGTTGCCGCCGCCCTCACGGGACAGCGCCACGCCGCCGATGAAGATTTTGCCTTTGGCATCACGGCGGACCAGCAACTCGGGCCGGTCGATTTCCAGGCTGGCCAGCCGCAGCTCGGAAGTCAGCAGTGACATCCACGAGATGCTGCCATTGATGCGCGGCAGCACCAGCGCCGGGTTCCGCTGTTCATCCAGGATGCGCACGTCGCTCAGGTTCAGGCGCGGCTGCAGTCCCTGCCAGTCGCCCTCGATTTTGCCAATGGTGACCGGGTTACCGAGCGCACTGGAAAAGGAAGCCGTGATCTGGTCATGGTACTGCTCGATGTCGGGCAGGACCCAGTAGCGCAGACCGATGATCACGAACGCCATCAGCACGGCAATCACCCCTGACGCGACAATGGTGAGTCGCGTCAGCCAGTTCAAGCTATGCCACAGCAGGCGGACGGGAAGAGAATTCAACATGTATTAGTTTGACGCCAGTTGCAGTTGCTGTTTGGACGCTGACGCCGGGCACAAGTTTTATGATTGCCCTGCAAACAACGACTGGCAACAGGCAACCAAATCGGGAGACAATGTATATTCTAACTTGAAGCCCCCTGTCATGAATACCGCCAACTCGCTGCCTTCTTCTTTCGCCGACCTGTTGCAGAAAACCAAGCACTGCAGCCGCTATACCAAACGCGTGCTGGAAGGCAACCCGCATTTCCTGGACTGGCTGCAGAAAAATTATGCGACGCCGTGCAGCCGCGCGGAAATCGAGAAGCTGCTGCAACAGTCCGAGTTTGACCTGAACGATGAAGCCGGCCTTGCGCGCGCGGTGCGCAAGGTGCGCAAGCAGGTCATGCTCAAGCTGATCCTGCGCGACCTGAACGGGCTGGGCGGCCTGAACGAGGTCATGGAGACGACGACCGCGCTGGCGGAAGTCTGCATCCAGCACGCGCATGCCTGTTTGATGCAGACCCTGCGCCAGCAGTTCGGCAACCCGATCGGCGAAACCAGCGGTACGCCGCAGGAATTGCTGGTCATCAGCATGGGCAAGCTTGGTGGCGGCGAGCTGAACGTCTCCTCGGACATCGACCTGATTTTCGTCTATGCCGAAGACGGCGAAACTGACGGGCCACGCAAACTCGGCAACCAGGAATTCTTCACCCGCCTGGGACGCCGCCTGATCAGCCTGATCAACGAGCGCACTGCCGACGGCTATGTGTTCCGCGTGGACATGCGCCTGCGCCCTTACGGCGACAGCGGCCCGCTGGTAACGAGCTTCGCCGCGCTGGAAGAATATCTGGTCAGCCAGGGACGCGAATGGGAACGCTATGCCTGGATCAAGGCGCGCGTGATCGCGCCGCCCGCGCATCCGTCCATCGCCGAGCTGACGCAACTGGTGCAGCCGTTCGTGTTCCGCAAATATCTTGATTTCGGCGCAATCGATTCGATGCGCAAACTGCATGCGCAAATCCGCCAGGAAGTGCAGCGCCGCGACCGGATCAACAACATCAAGCTTGGGCCGGGCGGCATCCGCGAAATCGAATTCATCGCGCAGGTGTTCCAGCTGATCCGCGGCGGGCGCGACACCCACCTGCGCATCCGTCCGACCCAGCAGGTCTTGCAGCTGCTGGTGGCGAATGGCCAGCTCAGCACCGAGGTCGTTGCCAAACTGGATGCCGCGTACGTGTTTCTGCGTAATCTGGAGCACCGGCTGCAATACCTGGATGACCAGCAAACCCAGGAATTGCCGGAGAAGAGCGAAGACCAGGAAGTCATTGCGGAAGCGATGGGCTACGCCGATTACCCCGCGCTGCTGGAGGAACTCGAGCGGCATCGTGCACTCGTCAACCAGCAGTTCGCACAGATTTTTGGCACCCAGGAAGAAGAAACCGAGGGCGTGCAGCTTTGGCATGACGGCATCACCGCCGAGGAAATGCAGCAACATCTCGAAAACCTGGGCTACCGCACCCCAGCCGACAGCGCCCAGCGCCTGCTGCAGTTGCGCGACGGCGCGCGTTACCGGCAGCTCCCCGATCTCAGCCGCCAGCGGCTGGACCAGCTGGTGCCGCAATTCATCGTCCTGAGCGCACAACAGGGCAACTCCGATGCCACGCTGTCGCGCCTTATTACGCTGCTTGAAGGCATCAGCCGTCGCGCGTCCTACCTCGCCTTCCTGGCCGAGTATCCGCAGGCGCTGGAACGCCTTACCAAACTCGTCGCCGCGAGCAGCTGGGCCGCTGAATACCTGACCCAGCATCCCGCCCTGCTCGACGAATTGCTCGAAGCGCACGAAATCTACCAGCCGCCGCAATGGCAGGAATTCGACCGCCAATTGACCACCCGCCTGACCGAATGCGCCAACGACACCGAGCATCAGCTGGATGTTTTGCATCACGCGCAGCAGGAGCAGACTTTCCAGTTGCTGGCGATGGACTTGCAGGGCCTGTTGCCGCTGGAAACGCTCAGCGATCACCTGAGCGCGCTCGCCGACTTGCTGTTGCGGCACGTGCTGGCGCTGTGCTGGACCGGCATACGCAAGCGCCATCGCGACGACCCGAAGTTCGCGATCATCGCGTACGGCAAGCTGGGCGGCAAGGAACTCGGTTACGCCTCCGACCTCGACCTGATTTTCCTGTATGACGACGACCATCCCGACGCGCAGGAAAACTATGCGCGCCTGGGGCAGCGCATCTGCACCATGCTCGGCAGCTATACCACCTCGGGCCGGCTGTACGAAACCGACCTGCGCCTGCGTCCGAATGGCGCAAGCGGCCTGCTGGTAAGTTCGGTCGCCGCCTTTGCCGAATACCAGCAACAGGATGCCTGGGTCTGGGAACACCAGGCGCTAACACGTGCACGCTTCTGCGGCGCTGGTGACGCCGGAATCGGCGCCGCGTTCGAACAGATCCGCCAACAGGTTCTGTGCCAGCCGCGCGACCTCGCCACCCTGCGCGAGGAAATCCTGGCAATGCGCCAGAAGATGCACGACGGCCACCCCAACGACACCGAACTGTTCGACATCAAGCACGACCACGGCGGCATGGTCGACATCGAATTCATCGTGCAATACCTGGTGCTGGCCTACGCCCATCAGTATCCGCAACTAACCGGAAACATCGGCAATCTGGCGCTGCTCAAACTTGCCGGCGAACTCGGGCTGATTCCCGCCGATCTCGCCGAACAGACGCGCGTCCTGTACCGCCGTCTGCGCCAGATCCAGCACCGTATGCGCCTGAACAATTTGGCGCACTGCCGCGTGTCTCCGGAAGAGGTTGACACAAGCGCGAGCGAACGGTTGTGGGCAGAGTTATTTGGGGGAGGCTGATTGCAGTGCAATTAAACCGGTTTACCCCTTGGGTATCCGTCCAGCCTATTTTTTCGCGGCATGGGGAATTTATTCTCCATCATTTATGCACCGAGCTCTTCTTTTAAAA
>DASSQR010000089.1:0-86505 GCA_035702405.1 Gallionella sp.
GCTGGAGCTGGTGCTGGTGCTGGTGCTGGTGCTGGTGCTGGTGCTGGTGCTGGTGCTGGTGCTGGTGCTGGTGCTGGTGCTGGTGCTGGTGCTGGTGCTGGTGCCGGAGCTAGTGCCAGCGCCTGACCTGGTGCTCCCGTGCCATCCAATGTGACAACCTGTGTTCCAACAAACAGCATCCCAGCCCTGGCTCCAGCTGCAGATGGCGTGAACAGCACATCAATCAGGCAACTCGTGCCCGCAGCCAAACTAGTGCCACAGTTGTTCGTCTGCAAGAAATCTATGGCATTCATACCGCCGATCGTAATGGCAGGAATTGGAAGGGCGGCACCTCCGTTGTTGCTCAACTGGACCTGCATCTGTCCGGGTGAAGTGGTAATGCCGACCGGTTGAGGCGCCTCGAACAAGATCGTCAGTGGTTGAATGGACAGCCCTGCTACGCCGGATCCGCTCAAAGCGACGGTCTGGGTACCTCCCGCATGGACCACGGTCAGCATCGCAGTCTTGGCGCCGGTAGTGGCGGGCGTAGATGTCACGCTAATCGTACAAGAGCCTGCCGCACCTGCTGTCAACGTTGCAGGAAGTGCTCCGCAGGTATTCGTCTGAGCAAACTCTGCCGCATTGAGCCCACCGAGCGTAATGCTGGTAATCGATAGCGGCCCGACCCCAGTGTTCGTGAGGGTCGCTACCTGCGCTGGGCTGGCAGCTCCGAGCGGCTGAGCTGCAAATACCAGCGGGGTGGCCGGGGTAAGGGCAGCCGACGGAGCGACACCCGTGCCATTCAGAGTGACAGTCTGGGTGCCTGCGACACCCACCACACTCAATGCCGCGGTCTTGGCACCGGATGAGGCGGGATTGAACACCACACTGATCCTGCAACTTCCCCCTGTTGGCACGCTGGTCCCACAAGTGTTGGTCTGGGTAAACTCGGCGGCATTCAGGCCACCGAGTGTAATGCTGGTAATCGACAGCGGGCCGACGCCAGTGTTGGTCAGCGTTGCCACCTGTGCGGCCCCGGCAGTACCGGTTTGCTGGGGTGCGAATGCGAGGGTCAAGGCTGGGGTCAGCGTAGACGACGCTGCTGCGCCCAGGCCGTTCAAGGTGAGGGTCTGCATGCCAGCCGCGCCCACGACCGTCAGCGCCGCGGTCTTGGGACCGGCCGTGGCGGGATTGAAGACCACGCTGATCGTGCAACTTCCGCCTACCGGCAGACTGGTTCCACAGGTGTTGGTCTGGGCGAATTCAGCAGCATTCAACCCGCCAATCGAGATGCTGGTAATCGGCAATGGAACAGCGCCCGTATTGGTCAGCGTTGCCACCTGCGCTGCGCTGGCGACACCAGTTTGCTGGGCAGCAAATACAAGTGGCAAGGCCGACGTCAATGTAGCCGACGGGGCGGCGCCGGTTCCGTTCAGGGCAACGGTTTGGGTGCCCGCCCCGTCAACCACCGTCAGAGCTGCAGCACTGGCGCCGGCCATACCGGGCTTGAACGTCACATTGATGGTACAAGAACCTGCCGCTCCGGTGCCCACGCTGGTGCCACAGTTATTCGTTTGCGCAAAGTCCGCTGCATTTGCGCCGCTGATCGTAACGCTGGTAACCGGAAGCGCTGTAGCAAGCTTGTTGGTGAGTGTTACCGCCTGTGCCGTGCTGGCAGTACCAACGGTCTGAGGCCCGAACGAAAGTGGGCCAGCAGGCATCAGCGTGACGCCTGTCGCTACAACATTTGATGGAAGTGAATTGCCCGCAGCATTGAAGGTAACAACGTTATATGAATAAGCTGCGCCGGGAACAGCAGTCGTGTCGATGTAGCTGGTCGCATTCGCCAGGGCGGTTCCGATCGGCGCGAAAACACCGGTGCTTCCGGCAGCGCGCTGAATGGTGAAGCCAATCTCGTTTTGCGCATTGCCCGGCGTCGTGGTAGCCGTTGCAGGCGTGGGATCCGTCCAGTTAAGTACATTACCGGCCAGGGTCAGGTTAACTGGGGCCGCTGGCACTGTTGCCGCGTATTTGAATACCATGGGACGCATGAAGTCATATTCCTCATGCCCCAAAATATGGCAGTGCCACACATATTCCCAGCCGAAATTGGTCGACACATTGGTTACCACTGCAGTGAGACCGGTAGTCGGGTCAATCTGGGTCAGGCCAGTCGCCACGCCCGCCTTTTGCGTGGGATCCAGCAGGCGAACGCTTTCCGGCAGCCCGAAGGGAAGCACCGGTGCCTTGGCCCGCACCGCGACAATCGCGTCTTCCAGCGGATTCATCCGGACGGTTTCTTTCCAGCCTAGCTCATTTGGTTCGGGTGGCTTGATCGTGCCGTCCCAGGCGACCCGATTGATCACCTGTACGTTGAACAGATGAAAGTGGACTGGATGGGTATCAATGCCGGTATGTGTAATTCTCCATATTTGTGGCTGACCGTCGACAATTGTCTCGGTGGATGGATCGACGAACCCCAACGGTATCGTGGTTCGGGTCAACGGTGAAGTAAAGGGGAGCCCCACCCCCAAGGTCGCGTTTAGTCTCCCGTAGTTGGCATCGAACTGCTCCACAATCGCCTTGTTTTGAACCGGGAGCGAGGTCGCCAAGCCGGTGGTCGCGTCAGTAAAAGTAAAACTGGGTTGTGTCGATGAACCGGTGTTGATGTTCGCGTAACTGTCGGTGGCAAAAGTTGTCCCCGTCCATAATCCGTTGTATGCCACCTCGCCCACGACCGGCTTGGGCTGGCTGGTCGCATAGGCCGTTGGCAGGGCGGTCTGTAGTGCGGCCAGTTTTGGATTCTTGATCGTCGGGCTCGGGTCTCTGGTAAAGGCGGCCTGAACACAAGTCGGGTTGGCAATACCGCCCACCACAAGTTGCATGATCGTCCGGGTATTGGGCCCATAGCCCGGCTTGGTCGAAGGAGCGCCACCAATGGCAGTCTGGTCCAGATTGCCGGTGTAATAGTCATTGCGCGGGTCAAAGCCGGGCACCGGCGCCGGCGAGTCGTTGTACAGGATGAATTTTGTACCCGGACAATAGCCGGAGAAATCGATGACCGCATCGGCCCGTTCCGCCGGTCCCAGCAACAAGCCGTGATTGGCAACCCCCAATACTACGCCCAGATTGTTATAGGCAAAGGTAACCGGAGTAGATGGAATCACCACCGGCGCTGGCAGCAGACCGCCTTCCGACCCAATCTGGATGATATCCGGACCTTTGGTGGCCGGATCCGGCTCATTGACCAGGGGCACCATTCTGACTTCGGTAAACACACTGGCGGCAGCAGTGGCTGTCACTACTACCGTCGCAACCCCGCCAACAGGCGGTGGCGGCGGGGCTGGAGGTGCGGCGATGGTAACTACCGGCGGCAGGGTGTAACCGCCGCCGGGGTTGGTCACGGTGATGCCGGTAACTACGCCGCCCGTCACGATGGCCGTTGCGGCGGCTCCCTTACCGGTAACATCGCCCGCGGCTGGGGCAATGGTCACCAGAGGTGGCGTCTTGGCGTTATAGCCTGATCCGCCGTTAGTGACCACGATGCTCAGGGGATCGGCCAGATACAACCCCAGATTGACAAACCGGTCATTGCCGGCGTTCAGGATGCGAAAACGATAGGCCTGTGGCAGTACAGTCAGGGTGGGATACGCAGTGCCGTTGACCACCGGAGTGTCCATGAAGGCTTCCGGTGTGGTAGAAGGATTCGGATAGGCGCCGTTCGGCAAAGCCAATGGTGCCGGCGACACCGGAAAAAACCACGGGCCATAATCCCAGCGGCCGGCTGGATTAATACCGGCAAGGGAAGTCGGATCCTGATTCGGCTCGTAAACGTGCGGGAACCACAAGTCGCCCGGTTGACCCCAGTGCACGGCATCCCATTTCGCATCCTGCTGGGCAATATCCGCCGGCACGAAGGTCTTGTCCTGGATAACCAGGGGAATCTGGGCTGCGGGTATCGTGCCGGCAGTAACCAAGCCCTGCTCCACCGGGTCGGCTATCAGGTATGCTGCGGCCATGCCGCCATACACATTGAGGCGGGTGATGCCATCGGAATGGTCGTGGTAGAACATCAGGCGCGCGCTCTGGTTGTTGGTCCAGAACAATGTTCCCGAACCCGGACCTGGGTTAGGCATGTCGGGAACGTTCTGGAAGCTGGCGCCTTGCGTAAAAGGAGTGGAAACCTCCCCGGCGGGAGTAATCCATTGATGCGGCGTGCCATCGCTGATCCATGGATTATCGCCGCCATGCAGGTGGATCATGGCGCGGTTCTGGGTATAGCTGTTGATGCCATCCGGGCCGATCCCGGCACCCGCGACCGTCGTATCCACTGGTATAAACAGGTCACCATTACGTTTCCCGGTTACAGCATCGAACCGCCCCTTGGGCAGCAGATTGGAGTATTTGACGCGCACCGGCGTGCCCTTGGCTGCACTGATCAACGGACCCAGATAATGCGGGTTGTCCACCGCGAAAACCTGTTTGCCGGCCGCATCCAGGATCGGTGCGCCCGGGGTCACGCCAACGCCGGGATAGGTTAGTGCGATATGCTTGCTGGTCGCCGCATTGGCCGGAGTCTCAATCTGCACGTAACCGCGCAGCGTCGTCGCCTTCGGCAAATCGCTGTGCATTTTTTCGCTATACTCGACAATCCCGATTTCATAATAGTCTGAGCCCGGATAAGTAGTCTTGTCCGGCACGGCCACCGGAATGTACTGGCCGAGATTGTTGATGCCGGCGGCGCCAAGCCCCGGCAAAGCATCGACAAACTTTCGGAGGGGCGTTCCGGTATTGATGGTCGCCCCCACCAAAGCGGTGGGCGACAGGTCTGCTCGTAAACCCGACGGGCTGTTGGCATAATAAGTGGGCACTTTGACGGGTGCACCGGTCAAGGTGGTGCTATTACCCCAGCCAGCACCAGCCTGTGCCGGATGAATGGCATACGGTGAAGCAATCGCGAGCATTACCGCTGCAGCTACTTGGCTCAGCTTGAATTTGCGCTGTTTCATCTAATGCTCCTTATTAGTCGGATTTATCGGCAAGGCATCTATTAACGAATACCATCCGTTAAGAAGTTCGGCTGGCATCCCATCCCTACGTCGGTCTACAGTAAAAGCAGCACAGCGCGGAGGTTAATGCCGCATTTTTTCCCTCAGAAAATTAGGCAGAGTGAGCGACGGAGTCACTCAATAGATCAGTCGCACTGACGACACAATTGATGCACCAAGGCAGCCTTGGTAACGCTTAGCTCGACGCGAGCGTAAATATCACCCAAAAGTTCCGTGAGCGCACTGCAGGGAAGCTGGTATTTCGGTTTAGCTGAGACAGTACCAGGAAGGTGGTAATTTACGGTATTGAGATACGGCTATTAATGTGACGCCCGGGTGGGCGTCACAGTATTTCCAGCCTCATACCCTTCTGACATATTGAAGCCAGTATGAATATTTGTATGACACCTCAGGTCGGGCAGCATGAAAACGCGAGGCGCGGAGCAGTGACGGTGAAACAGCCTAAGCCCCGGAATACGCCCGCAATCCGACAGTCTCCCTCAGAATTGGGTACTGTCGGATCGGGTACCACATCTCCATTATTTCGCAGCACCACCTGTCCCGGATCGCTGCGCGTGGGCATTTCTGTCTGCCACATCCTTTTCGGCCTCCACAATTCTTTGTTTAGTGCGGGCAGCCTTTTCTTCGAGCCGTCTTTCTACCTTCACCTGATCGACATCTTCCGGCTGGGCGACCACAGGTATCTTCTGGTCCGACGTAACACCTCCGTTATCGTCCCCAATAACAAGCGATGCATCAGCGCTGTCGCTCCCGGTTGCCTGGTCCGTGATCGTAGCTTCAACTTCGGTTGCGGAAGTTGGATTTGTGGTTTCGGCACCGGCGCTGACGGTGTAGAAACATGCCAGGGCAAAGCAGCAAACGATTTTTGCAGTAGTTTTCATTTCTGCCTCCAATGATTGAATGTCACTTCGAGTAAGGCCGTGGCCCGTACTTCCTCACCTTTCGCCACTACCCGCAGAAGATCCGCGGATAGTGGCATTACCGGATCCACCTTCTTACTGGCCGGTCCCGCTCAGCGTGGTGGTTTCAAATCCCACCGCCAGCACCCCGGTTCTGGCACCCGCCGCCGATGGCGCAAACTTCACATTGATCAGACAACTTGCTCCTGCGATCATGGTGGCGCCGCAATTGTTGGTCTGGCTAAAGTCAGCAGCATTTACCCCGCTGATCGTGACGGGAGGAACCGGAAGCGTAGTTTTCCCGGCGTTGGTTAACTGGGCGATCAGCATTCCCCCGGTATTAGGCGCACCGACTTTTTGTGGCTTCTGGAACCGGATTGCCTCTGGTTGCAGGGTCAGCCCCAGTGGTGTTGACCACCCGGTATTTGAGGGAAGTGAATTGCCTGCGGCATTGAAGGCAATGACTTTGTATCGATAAAACTTGCCCAGGATAGCAGTGGTGTCGGTGTAGCCGGTCGTATTCGCCAAGGCTGTTCCAATTTGTGCAAATCTCCCGATACTGTTGGCACGCTGGATCAAATAACCAATCTCGTTTTGCGGATTGCCCAAGGTTGAGGCTGCCGCTGCAGGCGTGGGATCGGTCCACTTCAGCACATTGCCAGCCACGGTCAGTTTGGTTGGAGCCGCAGGAATTGCCGCCGTGAACTTGAACACCATCGGACGCATGAAGTCATACTCTTCATGCCCCAGGATATGGCAGTGCCAGACATATTCCCAGCCAAAGTTGGTCATCACGTTGGTGACAGCCGCTGGCGTGCCAGTGACCGGATTGACCTGGGTCAGTCCGGTCGCCACGCCCGCCTTCTGCGTCGGATCCAGCAGACGGACGCTCTCGGGCAACCCGAACGGAACAGCTGGAACCTTGGCCCTGACCGCCACAACGATGTCCTCCAACGGATTCATTTTGACGGTGTCTTTCCAGCCCAGTTCATTCGGATCCGGCGCCTTGATCGTGCCGTCCCAGGCGATCCGGTTGATCACCTGGACGTTGAACAAGTGGAAGTGGACCGGATGAGCGTCCACACCGGTATGCGTGATTCTCCAGATCTGCGGCTGACCGTCCGTGATCGTCTCAGTGGCCGGATCAGCGTAACCGAGCGGAATCGTCGTCCGGGTCAACGGAGAGGTAAACGGCAGCCCGACCCCCAGTGTGGCATTCTGCCGTCCATAGTTGGCGTCGAATTGCTCGACGATGGCCTTGTTCTGGACTGGCAGCGAAGTCAGCATACCCGTGGCTGGATCAGTAAAGGCAAAGTTTGGCTGAAGCGACGAACCTGTGGTCAGGCTTGCATAACTGTTGGCGGCGAAGGTTGCCCCGGCCCATAACCCGCTGTACGCTGTTTCTCCCACAATCGGCTTGGGCTGGCTGGCAGCATAGGCGGTAGGCAAAGCGGTTTGTAACGCGGCCAGTTTGGGGTTCTTGATCGTGGGATTGGGATCTTTGGTGAAGGCCGCCTGAGCGCAAGTCGGGGTAGCGGCGCCTGCCACTACAAGTTGCATGACCGCCCGGGTATCTGGACCATAACCTGGCTTGGTCGAAGGCGCGCCGCCAATGGCAGTCTGGTCCAGATCGCCCGCGTAGTAGTCATAGCGCGGGTCGAAGCCCGGCACCGGTGCCGGTGAGTCGTTATACAGAATGAATTTGGTTCCAGGGCAATAGCCCGAGAAATCGATGACCGCATCGGCCCGCTCCGCTGGCCCAAGGAACAAGCCGTGATTGACGACCCCCAACACCACGCCCAGGTTGTTGAGGCTGAAAGTGATGGGGGTAGATGGAATCACCACTGGTGCCGGCAACAGACCGCCTTCGGAACCGATCTGGACAATGTCTGGTCCCTTGGTGGCTGGGTCAGGCACATTGGTCACCAATTTGACCTCCGTCCCAACGCTGGCAACAGCGGTTGCCGGCGCGGCTGCGGCAGCAGCGGTCGCACTCTGCGGCGGGGCAATGGTAACGGTGGGCGCAGCAGCGTAACCGCTACCCGGGTTGGTCACCGTGATGCCCGTGACCACACCACCGGCTATCGTCGCGGTTGCCGTTGCCCCCTTGCCGGTGACATCACCCGCGGCTGGAGTGATGGTAACTGCTGGTGCTACGGTATAACCTGCTCCGCCGTTCGTAACGACAATAGTTAAAGGCTCGGCCAGATACAACCCCAGATTGACGAACCGGTCATTGCTGGCATTCAGGATACGGAAGCGATAAGCCTGCGGAAGTACTGTAAGGGTGGGGTACGCAGTACCGTTTACCACCGAAGTGTCCATGAAGGCCTCTGGGGTAGTAGATGGCGCTGGATAGGCGCCGTTCGGCAGAGGAAGCGCCGCCGGCGACACCGGGAAGAACCAGGGGCCATAGTCCCACCGACCGGCCGGATTAATGCCGTTAAGGGCCGTCGGATCCTGGTTCGGCTCATAGACGTGCGGAAACCACAAGTCACCCGACTGCCCCCAGTGCACGGTATCCCATTTCGCATCCTGCTGGGCAATATCCGCCGGCACAAAGGTCTTGTCCTGGATGACCAGGGGAATCTGGGCTGCCGGGATGGTGCCGGCAGTAACCAAGCCCTGCTCCACCGGGTCGGATATCAGGTATGCTGCGGCCATGCCGCCATAGACATTGAGGCGGGTGATGCCATCGGAATGGTCATGGTAGAACATCAGGCGCGCGCTCTGGTTGTTGGTCCAGAACAACGTTCCCGACCCAGCCCCTGGATCAGGCATGTCAGGAACATTTTGAAAGCTGACGCCTTTAGTATAGGGAGTAGTTTCTCCGGCCGGAGCGATCCATTGGTGCGGCGTGCCATCGCTGATCCAGGGATTATCGCCGCCATGCAGGTGGATCATGGCGCGGTTCTGGGTATAGCTGTTAATTCCATCCGGGCCGATTCCGGCACCCGCGACCGTCGTATCCACTGGTATAAACAGGTCACCATTACGTTTCCCGGTTACAGCATCAAACCGCCCCTTGGGCAGCAGATTGGAGTATTTGACGCGCACTGGCATTCCCTTGGTCGCACTGATCAATGGTCCCAGATAATGCGGTTTGTCCACGGCAAAAACCTGTTTTCCGGCAGCATCCAGAATCGGGGCACCATCCGGATAGGTCAACGCAATGTGCTTGCTGGTGGCTGCGTTGGCCGGAGTCTCCAGTTGCACGTAGCCACGCAGCGTCGTCGCCTTCGGCAAATCGCTGTGCATCTTCTCGGTATACTCGACGATACCGATTTCGTAGTAGTCGGAACCCGGATAGGCGGTCTTGTCCGGCACCGCCACCGGAATATATTGGCCTAGATTGTTGGCGCCGGCCGCACCCAGTCCGGGCAGGGTGTCGACGAATTTCCGGAGTGGCGTTCCGGTGTTGACGGTTGCCCCCGCCAATGCCGTGGGCGATATGTCTGGTCGTAAACCCGACGGGCTGTTGGCATAATAAGTGGGCACTTTGATGGGCACACCAGTCAAGCTGGTGCTATTACCCCAACCAGCACCAGCGTGTGCGACATGAATGGCAATTGGTGAGGCCATCGTGAGCATTACCGCTGGAGCCACTCGGCTCAGCTTGAATTTGCGCTGTTTCATGATAGTGCTCCTTATTCAATTAGGTGGTCCAGGTATGCCCAGTCACAACCTTCCGGTATTCGCGCCGGCAGACAGTCAGCACCGATAAAGTCATCAATGCACACTCAGAACCGGCACAGCAAATTGCTCTTGGCATGGGCGCAAATATCACTTAAAGCCCAAATCAGCACACTTCAAGAAAAATGGTATTTCGATATGACAGGTACATTATTTGGAGGTCAGGAATTCACCGCAGGAGACACCGTTTTTTTAACTGAATCGCGTTGGTCTGCGGCAGGATTGATATCTCCATTCGCATGCTCCGTGACACATCCAGACCGCTATGGCGTCGGTAATTAGGCGCCTCAGCGCCGGGCCAGCACGAATCGGAAATAGAGATGAAGATAGCGCTACAGCGAAACATCCAGAACCAGCTGTCGATGCCGTATCCGGTAATCAGGTTGACTACGCGGAGGCTGCTTCGACATAAGCTCCAGCGCGAAAACAGCAGGAGTGGCGGGATGACAATGAAGGACAACGTTATTGTTGGGATGACGCATGGGGGCATGTAAGGCTTGGTGGCTGACCAGCTGGCGACCACCAATCGGGTTAGTTGCAGTAGTCCCGACTACATTTCAATTTCTTTACAGCGTCACCCATCTGGTTCCGCTGCTGCGAATTGTCTTTCTCTCGGCTCCATCCTTTTCGGCCTCCGCGGTCTTCCGCCCGATACGGGCCGCCTGCTCTTCGGATCGTTTTTCCCCCTTTGCCTGAGCGACATCTTCGGGTGCGGGTATTTTCTGATCCGATGTTACGAACCCATTGTCGTCCCCGATGAGAAGTGATGTATCAGCGTCATCGTGCGCAGACGATTGCGCACCATTTGCCGCCGGTCCTCCAGCACTCAGGACCAGGTCTATCGAATCCTCGGCCATACTGGCACTGTATAACCATGCCAATGCAACAGTGCAGCAGATGATCACCACGATCGGTTTCATTTTCCCTCCCAAAAGTCCTGTCACGACGAAAAATCCACCTCTGCCGCTTCACTGCGATAAAGCGCGGCATTACTGAATTTTGAATCAACTCGAAACAAGCTTTCGGTACTCATTCAGCAAATCATCGGCACTGATAAAGCCATCGATGCGTACCCACGGTTGATCCCGTCCGCTGCGCAGGAAGGTCACCGGCTGATGGCTCATCCCATCGCCGCGGTAGGCATTGAAGGCACGTTGGAGGGCGATGCTGTTATCGCGAGTTCCGGTCAATATGCTCCAGCTTGGCCCGACGCCGAATTTGGCTGCGTACTTCTTCAGCATCGCGGGAGAGTCGTGCTCCGGGTCAATGGAAATCGAGACCATATGCACCGTGGTGCCATCTTGCCTCAGCTTCTTTTGGGCTTCAGAAAAAGCCGCAGTCATTACTGGGCAATTCACGGTGCACGAGGTAAAGAAGAAATTCAGTATGACCGGTGCGCCATCAAGACGGTCGTGCAGCGAGACCTCGGCGCCATTTGCATCTATTAATTTCACATCCGGAATCCGGTAGGCTGCGGTGGAGCGCGTATAGCCGTTATGGGGGACGGGCTGGTGATGATGATGTATTGCCGCAACATAAGCCTGGCTCTCGCGCGGTGCCAACGTACTGCCGGCCGATAGCATCAACAGGACAAGTAATAGCTCTTGGTATCTCATCATGATCTCCCTGATTTTTTTCTTGGCAGCTGGAGCAAAGGTGCAATTTGACCCGTGTTTCATCGCTGCCAGAACACGTGATCGGTTACATGGCATTGTCGGCATTGACTGCTGAATGCCGGAAACATTGATCACATGAGCGTGGCGCAAGTATTCACAAATAGATCAATCAACGCATTGCGATGAAGCGTGTATTCAGGTTGGCCGAATGCTCCATTTGAGTGGCAGTGATTCACGGTAGCGATGGGGCCGTTATATGCAGTAGTTCTGCCTGGCGGAGTACCGGCGTTGCACGCAGGCTTTGTGCTCGTACCGCGGCGGAATTTTCTGGATGCACCCACTAGCGATACGCCTCCGCGCGCACCGAAACCGGAATCGGGAAGGAGCAAATGCCACAGCTGCAGACATCTGCAGCGTGAGCGGTTGCTGGGACGTTCGAGAATCAGACTGCCCCGCCTCCAAACGCAGCTTGCTGCTACATTTAGAGCCAACTGCGTAAGGAGAAGAGCGCGGCGTCTGACGAAGATTGCTACGGGTTAAACCTGCCTCGGGGCATAAAAATACCGGGGCGGCGATCTGCCCCGGCAAGCTCACGATCTAAAAGATATAACTCCGCCGATCTGCAACGTCTCTTCGAACGAGCAGGTCGGCGTATCGCCTAATCGCGCACGCGGAAGCCGTCGTGACAGTTCTTACAGGTTTCGCCGACCTTGCCGAACTGCGCCTTGATTGCGGCGACGTCACCAGTCGCGGCGACTTTCGCGAGTTCGTTGGATTCCTTGATGAACGCCAGTGCGACTTTTTTCGCTTCTTCCTGCTTGTCGAAAAATTCCGGTTTCAGGCGCGATTTCTTCCAGCCGGTAGCCTGGTCGGTGCCGGCCCCATACAACGCGCCGAGCCCGGAATTGGCGACCGCGGCAACAGCATTGGCCGCGGCGATAACCTGTTCCTTGTTGTAGGTCTCAGGCTGCTCGACCACCTGCTTCTTGATCTTCGCGCAATTCCACGCGGCAAACGAATAAGCCGACTGGCGGAACTTGACCTGCTGGTCTTCCGCCCGGCCGGCGAATGCAGCGAGGCTGGTGGTGGAGAGGAGTAATGCGAACAACAGTTTGCTTTTCATCTTTCAGTCCTTGCTATGGTTAAAAACAACAGTTAAAAATATCTACCAACTGGGTGTCGCAGCGGCTGGCGCCACAGCCGCGGGAGGTGGATGCGGAAGCAGTACCCCGCTGCCCACCGTCCATGCTGCCGCGACCGCAATCGCCAGTACGGCAACAGAGCGCAACACGCTGAGCCGCGCGGCCTGAACGGGCTGGTCTTTCGGCACAATCTTCCTGCCTGTCAGCATCGGGATGACGAGGTTCTGCTTCTTCACCCGGACGTAGAACACGATTGCCGCGAGGTGCAGGCCAATTAGCACCGCCAGAATGTTGAAGATGCGGGCATGCCATCCGGTCAGGCTATCGCTGGCAGATTTATCGACCAGCTCGAACAGCGGCCCGTGAAACGCGATGTCATCATTGGCAAACAACCCGAGACCAACCAGCGCTGCAAGTATGCCGAGCAGCGCGAACACCGCGAGCGCGCCGAACGGGTTGTGGCCGTGGCCCTGCCATTGGCCTTTCCGATATGCCGCAATCTTCGCGGGCGTCGGTATAAAACTGCCGAACCGGGCATGGGGCGTACCGGCAAATCCCCAGATTACACGGAACACCAGCAGCCCCAGAATCAGCACGCCGATGCGGCCATGCCAGTCCATCAGGCCGCCGCCGATCTCGCCGGTGATGATGGCACCCGCCACTGCCGCTGCGAGCAGCCAGTGAAACAGCCGCAGCGGCAAATCCCAGACTTGAACCGAAACCGTCATACCTTTTCCTTCAGTGACGCAGATGTTGATTGAAAAACGCAATGGTACGCTGCCATGCAAGTCTTGCGGCAGCCTCATCGAAGCGCGGTGTGGTGTCATTGTTGAAACCGTGCTGCACGCCAGGATAAACGTAGGCTTCGTATTTCACGCCCGCCGCTTTCAGCGCCGCCTCGTATGCAGGCCAGCCGGCGGTGATGCGCTCATCCTTCTCGGCGTAATGCAGCAACAACGGTGACTTGATTTTCGCGGCGTCTTCGGCAGTCGGCTGACTGCCATAGAACGACACGGCGGCATCGAGATCCGGCAACCGGGTCGCGAGGAAATTGGCTATACCGCCGCCATAGCAGAAACCGACCACACCGACGCGCCCGTTGCCGTCCGGCAGGGTTTTCAGGATATTCGCCGCCGCAACGAAATCTTCGCGCGTCTTGGCCGGGTCCAGCTTCTTGAACAGTTCGCGCGCCTGATCTTCATCACCCGGATACCCGCCGAGCGTGAACAGTGCGTCCGGTGCGAACGCGATGAAGCCATCGAGCGCCAGCCGGCGTGCAATGTCTCCGATGTGCGGGTTGAGGCCGCGATTCTCATGCACGACCAGCACCGTGGGCAGCTTTCCCACCGCATTGGCAGGGTGCACCAGATAGCCGCGCAATTTGCCGTTGCCCTGCGGCGACGGATATTCCACGTATTCCGCCCTGATGCGCGCATCATTGGGAGCAATCTGCTGTGCCTCGGCGAAGCGCGGATTCAGTGCATCGAGCAAGCCAACCGCGGTAACGCCGACGGCAAACGCCGAAGCTGATTTAAGAAAGCTGCGGCGCGAAATGTCGCCGTGCACGTATTGGTCGAACAGTTTCAGGACTTCGGGATGGAAGTCGTCAGCGGTTTTGCGCTTCATGAAAATCTCCAAATGATTATCAGGGCAATGCCGGCTATTTCGCACGTCCGGCAAAGCCGGGCGTCAGCATCGCGATGCGGTAAGCCGCGCCGCGGCCCACCACATACAGCGATTTCTTGTCCTTGCCCGCGAAGGCCAGATTTTGTGGCGTCTTCGGCAACGGGATGATGCCGAGCCCCTGGCCGCTCGCGCTGAATACCTGGATGCCGGAAGTGGAAGCCACATACAGCCGCCCTGCGGCATCCACGGCCAAGCCGTCTGCACCGCTGGAATATATGCCGCTGGCATTCTTGCGGTAACCGTCCAGTTTGGCAAACTCGCGTTTATTGCCGATCGAGCCGTCTGCGGCGACATCGTAGGCGAAAACGAATTCACCCAGGGTGTTGGCGACATACAACACCTTTTCATCCGGGCTGAGCTGAATGCCGTTGGGACGTTCGATGTCGCTGGCGATGCGCAGCAATTCGCCACTCGGCTTGATGCGGTACACCGCCGGACGCGGTGCAACAGCGGTAGCCTGCACCTGGCCCGGCGCGGTGGGAGCAGCGCCGGAATCGGTGAAATAGATGTCGCCGCGCGTGATGCTGAGCACCAGGTCGTTCGGACGCACGAACGGCACCCCGTCAAACTGTTCGGCATACACCTTTGCCCTCTCCCCCGGATACACGATGCCGACGCGCGGATTCTGCACCTGCACCGACACCAGCGCGCCAGTCCGATCGAATGCCAAACCGTTGGAACCGTTGCTGTTCTCCAGGATTACCGAAGTGGAGCCGTCTTCCGCAATGCGCGTGATGCGGTTCGCGCGCGTCTCGGTGAAAATCAGGCTGCCATCCGGCAAGGCTATGGGACCCTCGGTGCCATCGAAGCCGTCCTTGATGAGCTCGATTTTCGTTCCGGCCGTGACCACGCCGTCAATGGCGGGCGCGACGGTGTCTTCGGCGTGTGCGGCAGACAGGGCCAGCAGTAATGCGCAAACGGTAGATATGCTTTTCTTCATTTCATTTCTCTTGGTTGATATGGTTCGAATATTGACCGCAGGACTATCTCAGCCCGCCGGAGTCTCTGCCGCCAGTTGTCCCGGTTCGGGCGCCGGATGCACCTCCCCATGAACATTGCGTGGCCTGCGGCGCAGGGTGAGCGCGAGGCGCTTCCAGCCAATCACTACGGCGGTCGCGCTGAGTACCAGTCCCAGCAACACCCAAGTCAGCATCCACGCATCCCACAGCGGGCGCTGGTAGAGCCAACCGATGTCCCAATGATGCAGCGCGGAATACAGCCAGCGGAATACGCGGCGACTGTGGTCTGTTTTCACCAGCAGGCGGCCATCCTGCGGGTCGAGGTAATAGCTCGTGCCAGCCGCGTCACCCAGGTCGACACGCACCACCGGCAGCGGGCGCTCTGCGGCATCGCGGTGATGACGGAGGTAGTAGTAGCTGTCGTACTCATGCAGATAAGTTGGCGTCGTCACCGGCGCATCACCCGCCACCCGTTGCACCGCGGCCAGCAATGAGGCTGTGCTGAAATTTCCGTCGATGCCGGAATTCGTCTGCGGCAGGCGGCGATCATCGCGAGTGTGGGCGAGTTGCACCGTTTCGTCGCCGAGGCGACGCCACACCAGTTCCACCACATCCGCGTCGGCGCGGCCCGGCGCCGCGGGTCGCCAGGACTTCGCGATGGCGGCGGCGTCACCAACATAGCGCACCAGATCTTCCTTGCCGGGGTTGGCCGGCGAGAACAGTTGCCACGGATTGTTGTTCAGGAAGCCGCTCAGTCCCCATGCCAGCGCCAGCACCCCGCCGATCAGCCCGCCCCAGAAATGCCAGCGGAACCAGGCGTTGCGATAGGGATGCACCCGGCCTTCTGAGTAGGTTTTCCGGCCGAACCAGCCCGGACGCCAGCGCAGCCAGCCGACGATAAGTCCGGTAAGCGCGGCTACGACCGCCGCAAACGACACCCACTTCAGCACTTCGACGCGCGATTCGCCCAGCCCGGCGAGATCAAGCGGGCGGAACAGATGCACCCAGTTCCCCGCCCAGTAAAACCCGCGCTCGATCCGGTTGGAGACATGCACCACCTCGCCGGTGCGCGCCGAAACCAGCAGTTCGCTGCCGGCGCCGTCGTCAACCGCGATGCGGTAATACGGACGCAACTCGTAATTGCGCAGTATGGCCGGCTTGTCGATCGTTTCGACGAAACGGACGGCGGCGGACGAGCGCTCCGCATCCCGGCTCACCCAACCGGTCGCAATCTTCAGCGCCTGCTCCGGTAAAGTCTGGCGCAGCCCACCATCGAGCGCCGACAGCACAAAACGCTGGCCATTGCCATCCTCAATCAGCCACAGCGGCGCGCCATCCTGGAGCAACAAGCGCGCTTCAACGATCTGGCCCGCGCCGTTCCCGGCTTTTCCGGCACCGGCGGCCTTCTTGGCTTCGGCACCATTTTCCTTTTTGCTGCCAGCCAGTTCCCGGCGCTGTTCCGCACTGCGCTCCCACGCCTCGCCCGCGCTCAGCCAGCCCGCTTCGACCTTGAGCGACTCGGCATGCGCCAACCGTTCCGCGCGGGTGGGCGTGGTCGGCTCGGCATAGATGATCACCAGCCCCGAAACAAACCACAGCAACATGAACAGCGCCAGCGCAACACCGGCCCAGCGGTGGACTTCAAATAGCAAACGTTTCATTTGTCAGTTCTCAATCTCAAAATTGTATGAATTCCGATTTACCTGCCGGACCATTTTCCGGTGCTCCCGCCTTAGCAGTTCTTATGAGCAATTCCGGTGCCACACCGTCGATTCAATGCAACACATTGAACGGCAAGGCTCTGGTGTTTCCGGTTGGTGAACGCGCTGCTGCGTTCCAGACATCCCGCAGATACAGAGTGCTGCAAATGAAGCAGCCCTTCCGCAACTGCACACCCTCACCTACAGCCCCGAGAGGTAGTCCGACAACTGCTCTATCTCGGCATCGCTCAGCGACGCGGCGATGACGTTCATGACCCCGCCGGGGCTGTTGCTGCGGACGCCAGCACGCCAGTTGAACAGCTGCTCGCGCAGATAATTCCTGTGTTGGCCGCCAATCACCGGATAGCAGCCGGTCGGGGCAAATTTCCCTTTTCCGGTTTCACCATGACAGCTTTTGCAGGGCGGAATATTTCTCGCCATGTCGCCTCGGGTATAGATGTCCACGGCCGGCTGGCTCTCTCCCCTGCGTTCACCGCGCATGGTTTCATTGCCGGCAAAATAGGCGGCAATATCGGCGACATCATTAGCCGCCAGGCCTTCTGCCATCGCGTTCATGATGGGATGTTTGCGCGCGCCGGTCTGAAAATCCGAGATTTGCCTGAGCAGGTAGTCGGCATACTGACCGGCAAGTTTCGGCACCGCGAGGGTAGTGCTGACGCCATTCTCCCCGTGGCACTCGAGGCAATTCTCCGCCTGCGCTTTCCTTTTGCCGGCCACCGGGTTGCCGCTGCCGATGCGCTGTTCGAGCACTGCCGCACCACCATCCAGGGGCTCGGCTCTGGTCGGCGCACCCCATGTCATCAACACATACGCAACCAACAGGAACATTGACGCCCGCAAATTACACAACAAGCTGCTCACCAATTCCCAGACTTCCCGTCTCCATCAAGTTTCTGCACGACTTCGAGCGCCCTGGCCACATTGGCCGCAGGTGCAAGCGCACTCAGGGTCGCAGCGATTTTTCCATCGGGTGTGACGATGAATGTCGTACGCTCGGCAAAGCCGTGATTGATTTCAATGCCGCGCGTATCTTTTTTCCCCGCGCTTGCTTCCCTCACAACCAGGTCGTAGGCCTTGGCAATCTTGCCGTCCGCGTCGGCGGCCACCGCAACCTTGCCTGCGCAATAATTCGGGTCGGCTGAAAAATCATTGAGCCGCTCAATGCTGTCGAGCGACACGCCGATAATCGTTGCGCCAGCGGCAACAAATTTGTCGTGGTTTACCGCAAACTCATGCGCTTGCATATTGCAGCCACCGGTGTAGGCAGACGGATAGAAATAGACCACCACCGGTCCTTTTCTCAACGCATCTCTCAGCGCGAAGTTGAATGACTTGCCTGCAAGCGATGCCGTTGCATTGAAGTCCGGCGCCACTTCGCCCTCATGCAATGCGGCCATCGCAGGACAGACGCAACTGACTGACAACAAACAAGCCAGTAACAAACATTTCATGTAATACCTTTTAAAATAATTGTGCTAATGGAATCATCCTAAAAACTGCAGCTGAATGATGCCCCCCCTTCGATACGCCCGCCGTGCGGGCTACTCAGGGCGAATGGGCTCTTGCCAAATTGGGTGACCACCCCGTTCGTGCTGATAACCAACCACTTGGCAACCGTCTTTTGGTTGCTTAGTGGGATGGCTAGTTGTTTCATCAGTGCCTTGCGCAGCAAGGTGTATCGAAGCATGAGCGAGGTGGCAGCTGCGGTTTTTAGAATCATTTGTCCTTTTTATAGACGCTGTGGCACTCCTTGCACGTCTTGGCAAGTGTCACCGCCTTCACGGACGCGGTATCGAAATCCTTCGTCGCCACATATTTCGTGATAGCGACGGTCAGGCCTTTACTTTCTTTGGTCCAGTTCACGGCATCGTTTGCATTGCCTTTCTGGGCATAGAACGTCTCAACATCGCTGAACATTTCATTTAGCGCCTTGGCATCTTCAACGGCCGCCTTGGTATTATTCAACGCAATGTTGGACGTCAGGCTTTTCTGCCGGTCTTCCATGACCTGCATATAATCTTCATCCACTGTCACTTGAGAGGCGGCCACGCTACCGGCCATCACCAGGCAGCTGAAATAGATAATCCAGTTCCATTTGCGCATATTGTTTCCCTTCGCCAACAGCCCAGCAGAGAAAATGCCGGGCTGCTTGTCGCGGACGCTGCTAAGCGATCAGCTCCTTGATGACTTCCCCATACACCACCGTCGGACGCTCCGAGCGCCCGTCGTGCAGGAACGTGGTTTTAAGGTGATTCAAACCCACCAACTGGAGAACGGTCGCGTGCAGATCATAGGTATCGACCTTCTTTCCTACCGCTTGCACGCCGATTTCGTCGGTTTCGCCGAACGTGGTGCCGGCCTTGATGCCGCCGCCCGCCATCCACTGGGTGTAGCCCCAGGGATTGTGGTCGCGTCCATCGCCGCTCTCGCCCCACGGAGTGCGTCCAAATTCAGATGCCCACACCACCAGGGTAGTGTCGAGCAGGCCGCGCTCTTTCAGGTCGGCCAGCAACGCCGCAATCGGTTTGTCCACCATCCTCGCGTTATTGCCGTGGTTTTTTTCGAGACTGTTGTGCGCATCCCAATTTCTGAAGTCGCCGTCAGGCAGTGCCGGGCCGGAAACCACCTGGATGAAGCGCACGCCACGCTCGGTCAACCGCCGGGCACGCAACAATACTTCCCCGTAGCCTTTGGTAATCTCATCATTCAGGCCGTAAGCCTCCCTGGTGGCTTCCGATTCCTTGGACAGATCAACCGCTTCCGGCGCAGAGACCTGCATGCGATCTGCCAGTTCGTAGGACTGGATACGGGCTTGCAGTTCAGTGTCCTCCGGATAGAACCCGGCACGCCGTTCATTCAGACGCTTCAACAGATCCAGGGCGTTGCGTTGCTCAGCCTTGGCCAAAGCACCTGGACGCTCCAGGTCAAGAATCGGAGAATCACCCGGGCGGAAGGCGACGCCTTGATACACCGCCGGCAGGAAGCCCGAGCTCCAGTTCACCGAACCGGCACGCGGTTCTTTATTGTCGTTGTAGAGCACCACGTAAGAGGGCAGCTCCTTGTTGGCCGATCCCAACGCGTAGTTCATCCACGCGCCCAGCGATGGACGCCCCGGATTCAGGCCGCCGGTGTTCAGCTTGAGGATTGAGATATCGTGGGTCGCTCCCACAGTCACGCTGGACTTGATGAACGCAATCTTGTCGGCATGTTGTGACAGATTCGGCAACAGGTCCGAGAACCATGCACCACTGTCACCGTACTGTTTGAAGGTGCGCTTATCCGACCAGAACAGCTTGGTGATCCCGCCCTGGGTACTGGTCTTGATGCCCTTCAGGAAAGATTCCGGGATCGGCTTCCCAGCCAGCTTCACCAGCTCGGGTTTGTAATCGAACAGGTCCAGGGTGCTGGGTGCGCCATCCATATGCAGCCAGATCACCGTTTTCACTTTAGCCGGAAAGTGCGGCTGTTTCGGGGCGAGCGGATCGATCAGTTCGGCAGCCGACGCTGCGGAGAGGAAGCCGATGCCGGGGATAAAACCGCTCAGCGCAGCGGCACCCAGTCCTGCACCTGACTTAAGCAAAAAATCCCTACGTGATTTATTGTCCATGATGCTATTTCCTTTTTTTGAATGTGTGTTTGTTGTTAGAAGCGGTAGCTGAACTCATTTGAATTCGCGACCGTGTGCACCAGATCGACGAACGCAGCCAAACGTAGCGGACTTTGCGCCTGCGGGGTCTTCACGCCGGACGGAATGCTCACCACGAACTTGCCATCCGCAGCTTTGCTTTGGATAATTTTTTCCTGCTTGTTCAGGAATTCATGCAAAGCCGCCTTTTCGAATTTGTCTGCATTGCGCGCAAACAAGATCTGGTAGAGCCGGTCCACCTGCGCCGCCTCGCTGTTGCCGGCCTCGTTAATCACGCGTCCGGCCAGGGCTTGCGACCATGCGAACACGAGGTCGTCATTGAACAGCGTCAGGGCCTGCAGTGGCGTGGTGGTTACATCGCGCGTGCTGTGCACCAGCTGCGGGTTGGCCGGGTCGAACACTTCCAGCATCGGATACGGCACGCTGCGCCGCGTGAACACATACAAACTGCGGCGGTTGTGGTCATGAACGTCCTTTGAAACCTTCCACAACGGGTTGTCGTCAAAGGTGTTGTTGCCGACATTCACGTTGCCCGGCAGCGGCGGGAGGACCGCCGGACCGCCAATCCGGCCTTCGAGCTGGCCGGACGCCACCAGCAGCGAATCGCGAATCTGCTCGGCATCCAGGCGCTTGCGCGGGAATACCGCCAGCAGCTTGTTTTCCGGATCGGCCTGGAAAACGTCCGCACGGTGCGCTGATGACTGGCGATAGACGCTGGACAACAGAATCTGCCGGTGCAGTTTCTTGACGCTCCAGCCTTCCTTGACGAAGTCGTCCGCCAGATACTCCAGCAACTCGGGATTGGATGGCTTCTCGCCCGCCTTGCCGAAATCGCTCACCGTTTTCACGATGCCGGTGCCGAAATACTGGTTCCAGATGCGGTTCACGAACACGCGCGCAGTCAGCGGATTGTTCGGGCTGGCAATCCAGTTCGCGAGCGCCGTGCGGCGTCCCGACGAAGTCGCCGAGGGAACGATTTCAGGTTTTTCGCCGGTCAACGCCACAGGAAACGCCGGCTGCACCTCATCCAGCGGACGTTCGTGTACGCCGGTGAAGCGGATGTGAGTCGGCGGTGAATCCGGCCCAAGCTCCGTCGCGGCCGAAATGTAGCGCGAGCCCGATTCGGGGCGGAGATTGTCAAACCGCTTCAGTTGCTCCCCAAGCTTCTGGTATTCTGCCCACTTGGCGATATTCTCTGCGGTGTGTTGCGGATGATTCTTGTCTTCCGCGGTCAGGCGCAGATAACCCGCCACATCGCGGTCGGATGACACGTTCGCGAGGCGGTGGTTGACCCAGCGGTCCAGCGGCGTCCATTGTTCCTTGGGCTTGAAGATCGCGTCGCGGCTGTCCGTCAGGTACCGTTCCTTGTGGTACTTCTCGCCCGCTTCGCGCACGGTGTCGATGATGGCCTTCTGCTTGTCGCGAATCTCCCTGGTCGCAGCCTGATATTTGGCCTGCTGCTCCTCGAATTTCCTGTCGTCCGCGCCCTTCTCCTTGAGCGGCACTTTCTCGTTCACGGTCACGTTCGCGAAGAAGGCCAGCAGCGAGAAATAATCCTTCTGCGTAATCTTGTCCGACTTGTGGTTGTGGCAGCGCGCGCAACCGAGGGTAGTCCCGAGCAATGCCTGCCCGACGGTATCGGTCATGTCGGTGGCAATCTGGTATTGGCGCTGCACCAAGTCGCGAGAATTGTAGTTGTCGGGGTAGTTCAAGAGGAAACCGGTCGCGATCAACGCGTTCGGATCGTTCGGCGCAATCTCGTCGCCCGCCAGTTGCTCCTTGATGAAACGGTCATACGGTTTGTCCTGGTTGAACGAGTTGACCACGTAATCGCGGTAACGCCACATGTTGGGGCGCGTCGTGTCATTCTGGAACCCGGTACTGTCGGCGTAGCGCGCCAGATCGAGCCAGCGCCGGGCCTGACGCTCGCCGTACTTGGGAGACGACAGCAGGCGATCCACCAGCTTCTCATAGGCATCCGGAGAACGGTCCGCGACAAATGCCTTTACCTCTTCGGGCGAGGGAATCACGCCCCAGACATCGAGTGTCGCACGGCGGATGAATGCGGCGCGGTCGGCATCCTGCGACGGCTTGATGCCCTTCGCCTCCAGCCGCGCCAGCACGAATGCGTCAATCGGAGTGCGCACCCAGTCCTTCTGTTTGATCACCGGCTCGTCCGAACGCTGCACCGGCTGCCACGACCACAATTTGGCCGGGGCAGTACGCGCGGCCTTGGGCGCATCGGCAGCCGGCTTGTCCTCCGCCTGCGCCAGAGTGGATGCCAGCCCCCACAGCAAAGCCAGATATGCCGCCTGTTTCATTCTAATCATATCGTTTACTCTCTTTCACCATTCTCAAAAAATGTCGGCATCATCATTTACCTGTGGCAGGCTGGTTCGCACCAGTCGCCGGGTTATTCGCTTCGCTTGCCTTGGGCGGCGGCACCGGAATCTTCGAAAGCCAGCCGCCCTGTTCCTCATAGTCCTTTACCCCCACCGCACCGGCCACCTTGAAGCCCCTGGCTGCCAGCAAATCACCGGCGGCGCCGGCGCGATGCGCGCGGTTCGAGACGGTGACGATGTGCCGATCCTTCGGGATATACGCCAGGCTCTCTTCCAGCTGCCTGATCTGGATGCTCAGATAAATCGGGAATCCGCCCAGCTTGCTCACCTCGTCGGGACGGCGCACATCGATGAAGAGCAGCTTCTCCGGATGGCCAAGCAGCACGTCCAGCTGCGCGCGGCTCAGTCTCTGGGTCTGGTAGGTCCACGGTTGCTCGTCCGCCTTCTGACTGGCACCGGCATCGGCTGCCAATGCGAGCAATGCCGGAAGGAGCAGCGCCAGCAAGGCAATCAGGTTCTTCAGCTTGTTCATGGTTGATTCACTTTCGGGTTGGATGGATAAATTCGTGCAGCCCGCGGTTCCCTGCGGAACGCCACAGCACCAATACAGTGGCAACTATCGTGCCAACGACTTGTCCGGGATGCGCCCGGCATCGTGCAATGGCTTGAAATCAAGGGCAGTCTGGCGTTTCTGAACAGTCTCCAACCACGCTGACAGAGTGCCACCCACCACGGGCTCGGCCGCCGGTTGCTGCAAACCCAGCAGGCAATCCAGCAGCGTGCTGCCGGAGCAGCAGCCGCGCCGTAACAGCCAAGGTCTGGCAGAAAAATAGTTGTTGTTTGAATCCATGCAGCACGCCAGCAGAAGTGCTGCGCAGCCAGCAATTTCGTCGGCATTTTCGGCTGAGTTCGCTCATTTAAGCCTGCGGCGCCGCGCAGTGGCGCCAGTGGCATGCTTCCTGCTGAATCTCTCCTCACCTGCACATTGCGCTACCTGAGCCCGCAATTGCAGCCTGAACACCGCGCGTGCGGAGACGAACCCGCAGATGTGCAACCATGATTAACGAGACAGGGGAATAAATTGAACTTCAGATTGAAAGCAACCAGCCGGATACTTGCGCTGGCGCTGGGCACTTATGCGGAAGCAAGCCTCGCCGCCCCAACGACGGACGAGTTGCAGAAACAGATCGAGGAACTGAAAAGCGTCATTCAGGCGCTGAAGCAGCAGATTGAAACCAGCCAGCCAGCAACTGCCAGTCAAGCGCCCGCCGCAGAGCTCGTCACGAAAGATGATCTCGACGGCCTGCGCGCCGACCTGGAAAACCACAAGTACGACAACCAGCGCGACCGCGACACCCGGACCGCACTGACCAAGCGCGGTACCACTGTCTCCGGCACGGTGCAGGTGCGCGCCAATTCGTCGAACCGCTCAACCACCACCGGGGCCGCGACGACGCAAGCCACGCCGCGCTATTCCAGCTTCGACATCCCTACCGCAACCGTCGCCTTCGCCGGCAGCCTGTACAAGGATTATGCCGAAGGCCACAACCTGGATTACAAATTGGGGTTCGGCTATTCCAGAACCACGGCGACTACGACCACGGCTGGCGCCAACAGCAATTTCAATCTGCAGGATGCCTACCTGCAGTACAACTTCGTCAATCCCGCGGTCACCGGCCTGGAGGACCCGAACCTCAATCTGCGCTTTGGCCAGCAGTTAACTGTGTTCGGCCTGGAGGCGCAAACCACGGACGAACTGAAGCCCGCGATCAATTCCGCCCAGTTCGTATCCGGGCTGGGGGTGGGCACGCGCCAGATCGGCCTGATTCTGCGCGGCGATTACGATCCCTATGTGGACTACGGTTTCAACTACCGCGCCCCGCTGTTGGAGTATGCAGTGGGCGTCGTCAACGGCAGCGGCCCGAACCAGTCCGACAACAATTCCAAGAAGGATTACCTGGCGCGCCTCGCGATTACGATTCCGGCCGACTACAACAGCTGGCTGCGCGAACTGAAATTCGGCGCATCGTATCAGCGCGGCTACAAGAACATCCTGGTAGGCACCGCCGCCACCGCACTGGACGGCAAAAGCGACCGCTACGGCTTCGATATTTACTACAACCATCTGCCGTTCGGCGTGACTTACGAATACGCGGTCGGACGCGATGACACCCTGGTGAAAAACCGCGCGTTACCTGCCACTGCCAGCAACCTCGCGACCACCAATACCGGCCAGTTCGGTCAGGTCAAAGCCGTCGGGCAGACGCTGACGCTGTTCTACACCTGGGGCGAGCAATGGCTCAAATCTTCCAACGGCAACGGGCAGGGCAAATTCGACGACTGGTGGCCGAAGACGTTCCAGCCCTTTGTCCGGTTCGACCGCTGGGATCCAAATACGGCCAACAAAGCTACCGCCGGCGCCGATGTCACCGGCAAGACCGACATCACCACGCTGGGCTTCAACCTGTTCTTTGCGGAAACCACCAAGTTCCAGATCAACCTGAACAGCTACAGGTTCCGCAACCCGGCCTCCCCCGGCTACCGCGACGTGCTGGTCCAGTTCCAGTACGGCTTCTGATTTTTACTTACGACGATAACTCGGGAACATCCAATGAAAAACACAGCAAAGAAATTATCCTGGCTGCTGGGCGCGCTGGCGCTGCTGCAGCTCACCGCACCAGTAGCACAGGCGGAAGAAAAGCCCAAGGAAATCCGCATCGCCTTCTCCGGCGCGGGCGCCGGCGGACGCCCCCTGGCCGGTGGCAGTTCGCTGGCGACCGCCCACCTGCGCGGCGCGCTGGAAGAGGAATTCAAGAAGGACGGCATCAAGATCAAGTGGTATTTCAATGTCGGCGCCGGTCCGGCCACCAATGAACAGTTTGCCAACAAGCTGATCGACTTCGCCAGCCACGGCGACTTGCCACTGATCGTGGGACGTTCCACGGGTCTGCGCCACAAGCTGATTCTGGGGCAAGGCCGCTTCGGCGAGACCACCTTCGTGGTGCCGGCCAATTCGGAAGCGAAAACGCTGGCCGACCTGAAGGGCAAAAAGATCGGCGTGACCAAAGGAACCTCCGGACAGTTAACTCTCAATCGGGTATTGGAGCGTAACGGCTTCACCGAACGCGATTTCAAACTGGTGAGTCTGGATGCGGCCACGATCAAGGCTGCTCTGGCAACCGGCGATATCGACGGCGCGCTGACCACGCCCTACGACCTGATCGCACGCGGGGTAGCCAAAATCCTGTTCAAGATAGACCGTGACTCAACGCTGACCAGCGTCAGCAATTTCTGGGTGGGCGAAGAGTTCGAGAAAAAGTACCCGGACCTCGTGCAACGCGTGGTAACCGCCATCGTCAAGGAAGCCAAGTGGTCCTCCGATGAAAACAATCGCACCGAACTGCTGAAGATGTGGGCACGCCAGGGCACCACGACCTATCTCGACTATGCCGAGAGCTGGAAGGCTTACAAGCTCAAGGAGCGCGTCAGCCCGTTGCTGGACGAGTATTACGTGAACCGTATCCAGAAGTCGATTGATGAGGTCAAGCACTTCAAATTAGCTCGAAGGGATGTGGACATCAACGGCTGGATCGAGCCGAAGTACCTGAATGTCGCGCTGAAGGAATTGAAACTGGAGCACTACTGGGATGAGTACGACAAGGACGGCAACATCAAGAAGTAACCGACATTTCATCTGCTAACAACATGGAGGCGACGGACAATCGCCTCCATGTCATCAAGTTTGATTGACAAGGACGAATCATGACCAACGCATCGCCATCTCTTGCGCACGCCCCGCATCATGGGCGCGTGCTGCAACCTGCCAGCGCATTCATCAGCCGGGCTGCCGCACATGTGGGCACTCGTGCCGTTGGCCTGCTGTTACCGTTGGCCGTGCTATACCTGTGGCAGACCGCGGTCGACCGCGAATGGGTCGCAATCCAGCTGTTGCCGCCAGCCGAGTTGGTCTGGCAATCGCTGCGCGACCTGTGGCAATCCGGCGACCTGACCAGCAATCTCGCGGTCAGCCTGTCACGCATCGGCTGGAGCGTGCTGATCGGCAGTGCCATCGGCTGGCTGCTCGGCTTCCTGATCGGGCTGTCCCGGACGGCGCGCGCCTATCTGTATCCGAGTTTCGAGGTGTTCTCGCAGTTCCCGGTCATCGGGTGGATTCCGCTGCTGATCATCTTTCTGGGCATCGACGAAGCCCTGAAAATCGCGGCCATTTCCATGGCGGTGATCGTGCCGGTTACGGTCGCCACGTTCAAAGGCATCGAGAACATTCCGACCAGACTGCTGGAAGTCGCACGGGTGTATTGCTTCACGCCGCGCCAGCTGCTGTTGCGCGTGGTATTGCCCGCGGCGCTGCCCAGCCTGTTCAGCGGTTTCCGCCAAGGCATCATGCAGGCTTGGCTGACTTTGGTGTTTGTGGAATTGCTCGCGTCCAGTGAAGGCATCGGCTACCTGATGGTATGGGGGCGCCAGCTGATGCAGCTGGACCTGGTCTTCGTCGGCCTGATCGTCATCGGTGTGGTTGGCCTGATTCTCGACCTTTCGCTGCGCCGGCTCGAGGCATGTCTGCAGGACTGGCGTCATGACAACAAGCAGGAGCAAAAATGAACGTGATATACACTTTTCTCAGGCGCGACTGGCGCGGCCTCGCACTGCCGCTGGCGTTGTTCGCCCTCTGGTACGCGGCAACCGCTTTCGAATGGGTCAATATCAAGCTGATCGTCCCGCCCGAAAAGGTGCTGGAAGCAGGTCTGCGCTACATGTCCGGCAAGGATTTCACCGAGGCCTTGTCCAACAGCCTGTTCCGTGACCTGTCCGGCTTTGCGCTGGGCGGCATCGCCGGAATCCTGCTGGGTCTGGCGATGGGACTGTCGCGCTGGACCGAACACCTAGTCGGCCCGACCTTCAACACCCTGAAGCACATCTCGCTATTTGCGTGGCTGCCGCTGATTTCGACCTGGCTGGGCACGGACGACCGCGCCAAGATCCTGTTCATCGCGTTGTGCGCTTTCTATCCAGTCGCGCTCAACACCTTCGAAGGCGTGCGAAACATCCCGCGCGCGCAGCTCGAAGTCGCACGCGTCTACCGGTTCACCCGCTGGCAGTCGCTCACCCGCCTGACGCTGCCCGGCGCTGCCCCGCAGATTCTGACCGGCCTGCACCTCGCGCTGATCTATGCCTGGATGGGCACCATCGGCGCGGAGTTCCTGCTGCTCAATTCCGGCCCGGGCCTGGGTGACACCGTCATCAAGGGACGCCAGGCATTCAATGTTGAGCTGATCATCTTCGGCATGCTGAGCATCGGCCTGATTGGCGCATTGTTCAATCGGCTGGCGGCACACGCCGAAACCAAACTGCTGGCTTGGCGCGGGCACCGTGTGTAAGTGCAACAAGCGCAAAATTATTTGTAACCCGTTTTAAGGAGAACATCATGGCTCATGCAGCAACTCTCGAAATCAGGAGTCTCAACAAACAATACCAGGTGCGCGGCGAATCGCTGCCGGTGCTGGACGACATTTCCCTGTCGATCCGGCCGGGTGAGTTCGTCAGCATCGTCGGTTCCAGCGGCTGCGGCAAATCGACGCTGCTGAAACTGATCATCGGACTGGAGAATGACTATCAGGGCGAGCTCCTGCTGGATGGCAAGCGCATCAGCGGCACCAGCCTCGAGCGCGGCATCGTGTTCCAGGAGCACCGCCTGTTTCCGTGGCTCACCGTAGAACAGAACATCGGCATCGGCCTGCTCAACAACACCAAACTGACCGAGGCGGAAAAGCGCAAATCGGTGCAGGAACACATCGAACTGGTCGGCCTGCAGGACTTTGCCCAAGCCTATCCCTACCAGCTTTCCGGCGGCATGTCGCAGCGCGTGGCGATTGCGCGCGCCCTGGTGAACCGCCCAGAAGTGCTGCTGCTGGACGAGCCATTCGGAGCGCTGGATGCCTTTACTCGCGCCTACCTGCAGTACGAGTTGCAGCACATCTGGGAAAAGGAGGGTATCACGATGATCCTGGTGACGCACGATGTCGAGGAAGCGGTTTATCTCGGTGACCGCATCGTAGTGATGCAGCCGCATCCCGGCCGCATCAAGCGGATCATCGACGTACCGCTGGCGCGCGAGCGCAACCGCGCCAGCGCCGAGTTCATCGCCATCAAGGAGCAGGTATTGAGCGAGTTTGCCGGTGAGACCGAAGCGGAGCCGCTCGTGGAACTCGCCGCTGATGAAACGCATCAGCTCGGCTATGAACTCATCCCGCAGGCATGACGCCCAAAACGCAGCGGATCGGGTTCTGCCGCTCCGCTGCGCCAGCACGACAAAGAGTTATACGATGACGCCGAAATGCTTGAGCTGCGTCCTCAGCACATTGCGGCTGATGCCCAGCAGCCTGGCCGCCTGCACCTGATTCATGCGCGTATGTTCATAGGCCTGCAGGATCAGCTTGCGGACCACCATGTCGTGCAATTCCTCCGGTTCCTGCGCGAACAGCTCGGCGAACACCCGTTCCAGCTTGCAGGGTTCCGCAATCGTCCGGCCCGCTGTTTCTGCATATGCCGGAGCAGTCGTATAAATGCGCGGCAGATTCAGGCTGGAAGGAAGCAGTACATTGCCGTCGCACACCAGCAGGGCGCGGTGGATGGTGTTTTCCAGTTCGCGGATATTGCCCGGCCAGAGATACTCGCGTAGCAGACGGACCGTGTCCGGATGCAGCTCCGGCGCCCGGGTGTGCAGCCGGCTCCGGTAAATGGAAATGAAGTGCTGAACCAGCGGCAGAATGTCGCCCGGCCGTTCGCGCAGCGGCGCGAGCTGGATCGGCACCACGTTGATACGGTAATACAGATCCTCGCGGAAACGTCCCGCCTTGACGGCTTCTTCCAGATTCACATTGGTCGCCGCGATCAGGCGCACGTCAATGGGTGTCGGTTTGCGTGAGCCGATGCGCACGATTTCCCGTTCCTGCAACACACGCAGAAGCTTGACCTGGGTGGACAGCGGCAGGTCGCCGATCTCATCGAGGAACAGCGTGCCGCCATTGGCACTTTCAAACCAGCCGGCTTTCGCGTTGACTGCACCGGTAAAGGCGCCACGTTCATAGCCGAACAGTTCGCTTTCCACCAGCGTTTCGGAAAACGCACCGCAATTGATCGCGGCGAATGGTCCGTTCCGGCGCGAACTCAAAGAATGGATATGGCGCGCCACCAGTTCCTTACCGGTGCCGGTCTCGCCCTTGATGTAGGCGGTCGCGTCGCTGGGCGCAATGCGCTCGATCAGGGACAACAGCTTTTGCGATTCCGGATCGGCAAACACCAGAGCGCTTGCCCGGATCGACATGCTGATCTGCTGTGGGTCCGGGAACGTAAGTAATCTACCTGTCATGGGGTTCTCCATCCAACCGTGAGGGGTTCAAATTTATCGCCGGTATCGTCCGCGATCCCTGCAATTGGCAAAAAAAAGACGGGGCAGTCGCCTGCCCCTGAAAGCGGGTGTTATTTTCACCCTGAGAGGAATCGGCTAAGGCGTTCTTCCGGTCAGCTGCCGACCTCGGCCAGGCGGCCACACGGTGCGCTGGCGTACTGCGGGCGCCCGAGCTGGTAGCCTTGCAGCAAATCGGCGCCGGATACCGCGGCGAGTTTCAGTTGCTGCGGCGTTTCAATGCCCTTGATGGCGGCCTGGATGCCTGCGCGACGCAGGCTTTTCACCAGTCTGACCAATGAGTCTGCAGCATCGTCCGAATCTGCCGCTGCCTGAATCAAGCTGCCATCCAGCTTGACGATGTCCGGCTTTAGCATGGACAATCGTTCAAGGCTTGAAGGCACGGCACCAAAATCATCCAGCGCAATGCGATAGCCCAGGCTGCGGTAATTGCTCACCGCCTCGGCGAGCACGGCTTCGTTTTCGGTGTCCCTGATTTCGATCACCACGCGCGACGTCGGCACCGAGTAGAAATGCAGAATGCGCTCGAAGGTGCGGCCATGGTCGCTCACGCTGGACAGCAGGCGCGGATGCACATTGAGGAACAGCAGCTCGTGTTCGGCAAATTTGCGCGCATGGTTCATCAGGTGGATGATGCGCACCAACCGGTCGAACTGCACGACGCGGTTTCCTCTCACGGCATCGTCGAACGCAACGGATGGCGGCAACTCGCCGTATTTCTGCCAGCGCGCGCGCAGCAAGGCTTCCCGCCCGACCAGTTTGCCGTCCGCGCGATATACCGGCTGGAACGCCGACGCCAGGCTGGTTTCCATGAAGTTGCACACCAATCCCTGTTCCCGAGTGTCGGTCAATTCGTATTCGTCGAGTTCGAGCAGCAGGCTGCTACGCAGCAACAGCTTCAGGTACAGGTATTGGTGTGACATGGTAGGTCCTGTTGTCAGCGATGAACGTTCAACTGGCGCTTACTTCTTTGCGTAAATTTTGTCGAAGATGCCGCCGTCCGCGAAGTGTTCTTTCTGCGTCTTCGTCCAGCCGCCGAACACCTTGTCGATCGTGATCAGCTTCAGTTTGGGAAACTGTTTCGCGTACTTCTGGGCGACCTTTTCATCGGTCGGGCGGTAGAAGTTCTTCGCGGCGATCTCCTGCCCTTCCGGCGAGTACAGGTATTCCAGATAAGCCTCGGCCACCTTGCGCATGCCGTGCTTGTCCACGTTCTTGTCCACCACGGTCACCGGCGGTTCGGCCAGGATGCTTTGCGACGGGAACACCACGTCGAACTTGTCGGCGCCGAATTCCTTCTTCACCAGCCATGCCTCGTTTTCCCAGGTAATCAGCACGTCGCCGATACCGCGTTCGGAGAACGTGACGGTCGATCCACGCGCGCCCGAGTCCAGCACCGGCACGTTGGCGTATAGCTTGGCGACAAACTCTTGCGCCTTGGCCTGATCGTTGTTGTTCTTGTCCAGCGCGTAACCCCATGCCGCCAGGTAATTCCAGCGCGCGCCGCCGGAGGTCTTGGGATTGGGCGTAATCACCGCGACGCCCGGCTTGACCAGGTCGCCCCAGTCCTTGATGTTTTTCGGATTGCCCTTGCGCACCAGCAGGACGATGGTGGAGGTGTAGGGCGAACTGTTGTGTTTCAGGCGCGACTGCCAGTTGGCCGGAATCAGTTCTCCGTTCTTGTTCAAGGCGTCGATGTCGGCCGCCAGCGCGAGGGTCGCGACGTCCGCTTCGAGGCCGTCGATGATTGCGCGCGCCTGCTTGCCCGAGCCGCCGTGTGACGCGCTGACGCTGACGTTGTCACCGGTTTTTGCCTTCCAGTATTTGGCAAACGCCGCGGTGTACTCCTGGTACAACTCGCGTGTTGGGTCGTAGGAGACGTTGAGCAGCTTGATATCGGCGGCATAGCTTGCGCCGACCGGGGACAGCGCCAATGCGCCAGAGACGAGAGTTACGACCAACGTGTTCAGTTTCATAGTTCAGCTTCCTTGAGTTAACGAATGTGCCTTTGCGTCACGAGGAAAGCATCTTAGAAATTCACATTGCGAACGTGAACCAATTAGTTTTCGATTGCTTAGCAGTTATTGGACTATGCGGAAAAACAAGCCTCGCCATGCAATCTGGCCAGCCCGGTACGGTGATGTGATTAAAGACGCTCGAGGGAGACAAAGGCGGGCTTATGGCACTGCCTGGTCGCGCCGCGTCCGTTGTGCGGAGGGCGCTACCGAAGATTGAGGTGAAATATTTGCGCGGAAACTAGCGCGGCGCCAAAGGCGGAATGCAACGCGCGCGTTGCTTCCCTTGCCTAGTGATCTGCTCCGCCATGCCAGTACAGATCGCCAGCGCCTCCGCGACCGACGCGCCGATCAATATGTTTTGCGAGCCGGTGTGCACGACCGGGATGTTGATTGGAACTCCGCGCAGGGATTGGTTCCACTCCGGCTCGGGTTGCAGACTGCAGGAAGACCTTACGATCCGGCACGCGGGACACTTGCCGCTGATCTCGGTAACAATCTTCTTGTTTTCCGCAAGGCATTTCTGTTCATCGGCCCAGGGTTGTTCAATGAAGGTCAACGACACCCCATCCGGAAGGTCGGCTCTGAGCACCGGATAATACGATTGCCCCGGTCGGAAGATCATGATTCCTGCAACCAGAATGGCGATTGCTATAGCGGTCAGGGGATAGAGATATCGCATGGGCTGCGCCTCACCAGACGCCCGGGATCAGTCGGGCGGTGCTTTGCATGTATCCGTGATATTCAGGGAAGGTTGCCCGCAGTACGCGTTCTTCGTTGAACATCCGCATGACCTGAAATCCGAAGTGCACCACAAGAATTGCAGCTGCTTGCCATGACCGGAATTGCAGGAAGATGCCAAGGGTCGCAATTTCCTCGGCGAAATACAACGGATGGCGAATCAGCGCATAGGGGCCGCTGGTTACCAGCCGGCGTGCCTCGGCCATGATGCTGACCGACCGGCCAAGATGCAGCAGCACGACGATGCACAGATAATTGCCGAACAACAGCAGCCCCGCAGACATCAGATCGTACAACGGCGCCGGCTCGGCCTTGTCCAGCAGCAGGATCAGGTTGCCTATGGTCAGGCCGATGAGCGCGGATAATTTTGGCTGCAGCCCGGCTGCCTTGTTGACCGGCCGGCTGCGACCCAGATGAAGGCCGATCAGAAGTACCAGGAACAGGATGAGCGAAATGCGGGCACCGAGGTTTGCAAGGAACTGAATCTCTATCTGTATCGGGTGACGATCCAGAAACTCGTTCAGCAGGAGTATCTCCCGCACCAGAAAAAATCCGGTGAACAGCACGATGGGAAGCCGCATCAGTTTGTCGCGCTCGAACAGGCTGGCCAGAATGGCGGAGAACCCGCTAGTACCGCTCACGCGTGGCGCGCTGTCATCCGGGAATGCTGCACGGTCAGTCATGGTCTTTGCCTGTTTGATGGTTGATCTTGCTTCTGGTTGAGCAGTGAATCTCGGCTCGATGGATACATCGTATCAATCGCGCCTTAAGTTGTCAGTCTCTCTTTCCGAGCTGTGCAGACATCAACTCAAGGCGCGTTGCATCCCCAAAATGACAGCAACGCGGGAGGAAATGTGCCTAATCCCAGGACAATGCGCCGCCGGACTGGTACTCGGTCACACGTGTCTCGAAGAAATTCTTTTCTTTTTTCAGATCGATCATTTCCGCCATCCACGGGAACGGATTGGTCGCGCCAGGATACAGGATATCCACACCGATTTGCTGGCAGCGGCGGTTGGCGATGAAGCGCAGGTATTCCTTGAACATGCCCGCATTCAGCCCCAGGATGCCGCGCGGCATGGTGTCTTCCGCGTAGGCGTATTCCAGTTCCACGCCCTTTCTGAACAGGCTGCGGATTTCCTCGCGGAATTCGGCAGTCCACAGGTGCGGATTTTCCATCTTGATCTGGTTGATCACGTCCACGCCGAAATTGAGGTGCATCGACTCGTCGCGCAGGATGTATTGATACTGTTCCGCCGCGCCGGTCATCTTGTTCTGCCGTCCCAGCGCCAGAATCTGCACGAAGCCGACATAGAAGAACAGCCCTTCCATGATGCAGGCAAATACGATCAGGCTGCGCAACAGGTCGCGATCCGTTTCCGGCGTACCGGTCTTGAATTCAGGGTCGGTCAGCTTTTCAATGAACGGCAGCAGAAACTCGTCCTTGTCGCGGATGCTGGGCACCTCGTGATACATGTTGAAAATCTCGCCTTCGTCCAGCCCCAGGCTTTCGACGATGTACTGATAGGCGTGAGTATGGATCGCCTCCTCGAACGCCTGGCGCAGCAGGAACTGCCGGCATTCCGGATTGGTGATGTGGCGATAGGTGCCGAGCGCGATGTTGTTCGCCGCGAGGCTGTCCGCGGTGGTGAAGAAACCGAGATTGCGCTTGACCAGGCGGCGCTCGTCCTCGCTCAGGCGATTGCCTTTCCACAATGCGATATCGGCGGTCATGTTCACTTCCTGCGGCATCCAGTGGTTCGCGCACGCGGCGAGGTATTTTTCCCACGCCCATTTGTACTTGAACGGCACCAGCTGGTTCACGTCCGCCTTGCAGTTGATGACGCGCTTGTCTTCGACGCGGATGCGCGCAGTTGCCACCGGCGCATTCTTTTCCGGCACGGCAGCGCTTTCATCCGGTGCATTGCGCAAATTGAATGGTGCATCGCCGAATGGCGCGCGCATCAATTCCGGTGGTACGGACGCTGGCGTGATGTCATCTTCAAATGTCAGCATATTATTTCCCTTCTTTAGTATTTGCCGGTTATTCTGCTCTGCTCCACTGCTGATGCAAAAATGAACCTGTACCGCAAGTTAGTGTGGCTATTCCTGGCGATACTTATGCGCGAATCTGGCAGGTCGGGCTTTGCCCGACATGTCGGGTGAAACCGGGCCTACAACTCTTTGTTTCGTATGAGCGGGTTACAACCCGCCCATACGATGTTTAACTTGCCACGAACCCGTCTACCGGCAGGCTTCGCAAAGCCATTGTGGCTACGGCCGCCCCTGCGGGGCTTAACTTGCTGTGCAAGTTAGCCTTCGCCGCAACCCAGAGTGCGAGCATGTCACTGACATGCTTCGTACAAAACGGTTGTGGCTACGGCCACCCCTATGGGGTTTAACTTGCTGCGCAAGTTAGCCTTCGCCGCAACCCAGAGTGCGGACTTGCCTATTGGCAAGCTTCGCACTCTGGATTGTCAATCGAACAAAACTTCGCTTCTTCGGCCACACCGCCGTGCGTCGGCACCGCATTCAGCGCGCCGGCACGGCCGGTGGATTTTTCCGCCGAGGTGGCACCCAGCGTGCGCAGGTAGTAGGTGGTCTTCAGGCCGCGCACCCAGGCCAGCTTGTAAGTCTCATCGAGCTTGCGTCCCGACGCGCCGGCCATGTAGATATTCAGCGACTGCGCCTGGTCGATCCACTTCTGGCGCCGGGAAGCCGCTTCGATCAGCCACTTGGGATCCACTTCGAACGCCGTGGCATACAGGCTGCGCAGCTCCGGTGGAATGCGATCGATTTTCGCGAGGCTGCCGTCAAAATATTTCAGGTCGGCAATCATGACTTCATCCCACAGACCAAGCTGCTTCAGGTCCGCCACCAGGTGCTCGTTGATGACGGTGAACTCGCCGGACAGGTTCGACTTCACGAAAATGTTCTGGTAAGTCGGCTCGATGCAGGCCGAGGCGCCGATGATGTTGGAGATGGTCGCGGTCGGCGCGATGGCTACGCAGTTTGAGTTGCGCATTCCGAATTGCTTGATGCGTGCGCGCAGTGCATCCCACTCCATGGCGGTCGACGTGTCCACTTCGACAAAGCCGCCACGCTCCTGGCGCAGCAATTCCAGCGTGTCCTGCGGCAGGATGCCGCTATCCCACAGACTGTCGCGATAGCTGCTGTAACGACCGCGCTCTTCGGCCAGTTCAGTAGAGGCCCAGTAAGCGTAGTAGCACACCGCCTCCATCGAACGATCGGCAAATTCCACGGCGGCATCGGACGCATACGGTATGCGCAGTTCGTGCAGGCAATCCTGGAAGCCCATGATGCCCAGCCCGACCGGCCGGTGCTTGAGGTTGGCATTGCGCGCCTTGCCGACGGCGTAGTAGTTGATGTCGATCACGTTGTCCAGCATGCGCATCGCGGTGTTGATGGTGCGGCGCAGCTTGTCGTGATCCAGTTGTCCGGCCTGCGGATGTCCTTTCGGATACAGGTGCGCGGCCAGATTCACCGAGCCGAGATTGCACACGGCGATTTCGCTGTCGCTGGTGTTCAGCGTGATTTCGGTACACAGGTTGGAACTGTGCACCACGCCGATATGCTGCTGCGGCGAGCGGATGTTGCACGGGTCCTTGAAGGTAATCCACGGATGGCCGGTCTCGAACAGCATGGTCAGCATCTTGCGCCACAGGCTGGTCGCCGGCACTTTCTTGTGCAACTTGAGTTCACCGCTGGCCGCTTTCGCTTCGTATGCCACATAGGCCTGTTCAAACTCGACGCCATATTTGTCATGCAGATCGGGCACGTCAGACGGCGAGAACAGCGTCCATTCGCCGCCTTCCATCACACGCTTCATGAACAGGTCGGGAATCCAGTTGGCGGTGTTCATGTCATGGGTACGGCGGCGGTCGTCGCCGGTGTTCTTGCGCAGGTCCAGGAACTCTTCGATATCGAGATGCCAGGTTTCCAGGTAGGCGCACACAGCGCCCTTGCGCTTGCCGCCCTGATTCACCGCCACGGCGGTATCGTTCACCACCTTGAGGAACGGCACCACGCCCTGCGATTCGCCATTGGTGCCCTTGATGTGCGCGCCGAGCGCACGCACCGACGTCCAGTCGTTACCGAGGCCACCGGCATATTTGGCGAGCAGCGCGTTTTCCTTGATGGCCTCGTAGATGCCGTCGAGATCGTCCGCCACCGTAGTCAGGTAGCAGGAGGAAAGCTGCGCGCGCTGCGTGCCCGAATTGAACAGCGTCGGGGTCGAACTCATGAAATCGAAGCTGGACAGCAGGCGGTAAAACTCTACTGCACGCGCTTCACGATCGATCTCGTTCAGCGCCAGCCCCATCGCGACGCGCATGAAGAACGCTTGCGGCAGCTCGATGCGCTTGCTCTGGATGTGCAGGAAGTAGCGGTCAAACAAGGTTTGCAGGCCCAGATAGCCGAACTGATTATCGCGCTGCGCGTCCAGCTCACTGGCCAAGCGCTGCAAATCGAACTGCGCGAGGCGCGCGTCGAGCAAACCGGCGGCAATGCCCTGCTTGATGAATCCCGGAAAATATTCCGCATAACGCGCCGCCATTTCCTCCGGCGCCACTTCTTCCCCGAGAATTTCGGCGCAGATGTTGTTCAGCAGCAGGCGCGCGGTGACGTAGTTGTAGGCCGGCTCCTTCTCGATCAGCGAACGCGCGGACAGGATCAGGCATTTGCGCACCTCGTGCGCGGCGACACCATCGTACAAATCCTTGAGCGTCAGCTTGACGACCGCATCGGAATTAACCGCGTCGCCCAAGCCGGCACACGCAGACTGCACCAGCGCAGACAGGCGTTCGAGATCGAGCGGATGCGCGACGCCATCTGCGCCCATTACATTGATCACCTGCGCCGGCTCCTGGCTCTTTACCTGCGCGCGCGAACGCGCACGTTCTTCGCGGTACAGCACATAGGCGCGTGCGACATCGTGTTCGCCGGAGCGCATCAGCCCCAGCTCGACCTGATCCTGAATATCCTCGATATGCAACGTCCCGCCATGGGGTTGGCGGCGCATCAGTGCGTTGACTACTCCCTGGGTCAACAACTCAACCAACTCACGCACGCGCGCCGACGCTGCGCCCTGCCCGCCATTCACGGCGATAAATGCCTTGGTCAGCGCAATCGAAATCTTGGCCGGCTCAAAGGCAACCACCGAACCGTTACGGCGGATGACCTTGTATTGTTCGAACGCATGAAACGTAAATGATGGTGAACCGGAAACCTCGCCGGCCAGTACAGGAGAGGTTGAAACACTATCGGTCGCTGTATGCAGCATGGACTTCTCCCTTGAAAATTCTATTGTTAGCCACCGATGCATAAACACTATATCTAGTGTTTTTTATACATCGCCGCGCTAATTGTAGTATGTGAAGAAAATATTGCAAGCCGAAAAACGGCCTAGATAATTCAGGCCGTTGTTTGCTTGAGGGAAAAGTTGAAGTCAGGCCCTGGTCAGGCCAGTCAGGTACCGCGCCCAGTCAAAACACGGACCGGGATCGGTCTTGCGCCCGGGGGCGATGTCGCTGTGACCCGCAATGCCGCGCAGCGGGTAGGCGGCACGCAAGGCCCTGGTCAGGCGATCGAGCGCGGCGTATTGCAGATCGGTAAACGACACGAAATCGCTACCTTCCAGTTCGATGCCGAGGGAAAAATCATTGCAGCGCGTCCTGCCCTGCCAGCAGGATTGGCCCGCGTGCCAGGCGCGTTTCAGGCAGGGCACAAATTGAATGATTTCGCCGTCCCGCCGGATCAGGAAATGTGACGATACTTTCAGTCCGGCGATGCCCTGGTAAAAGGGATGAGTGTCCGGATTCAGCGTATTGTTGAATAATTGCTGCACGCCGTCACCACCGAATTCGCCCGGCGGCAGGCTGATGTTGTGAATCACCAGCAGTTCGATCGGAGCATCAGGGCGATCATCACAGTTCGGCGATGGAATATAGGTGCATCCAACCAGAAGACCGGCCGGATCAATTTCACCGGGCTGGTTTGCGGCAGATGCGCTGCCCTGCGTGTTCCTGGTTTCCTGATGGTTCATTTATTGTTGGCGTCCTGTGCCCAAACGGCACGAGATAGCAACCGTCACTCCGCATGTTTCGCAGTATCGGGCTCTCTGATGCCGAGCCGTTCCATGCGATAGCGCATGGTGCGGAAGGTCAGGCCGAGCAGCTTGGCCGCGGCAGTCCGATTAAAATTGGTTTGCTGCAATGCTTCCAGCAGCGCCTGCTTTTCGACCCGATCCAGGTAATCAGGGAGTGGCGATTTGTCACCCAGCATGGAAGGCTCCGCATGCGCCGGTTCGGTTGGCGCCAATTGCAGGTCCTGCACTGTGATCACATTGTTCGCACAGAGCGCGAGGGCACGTTCGATGATATTTTCCAGTTCGCGCACGTTGCCGGGGAAATCATATTCCAGGAGCGCCTGTAATGCCTCCGCGGAAAACTGAACCGGCGCTCCGTCCCGCAAACGCTCCAGCGTCTGCTGCGCGATCGCGCCAACATCCTCCCGCATCTCGCGCAGCGCCGGCATCTGGATCTGAATCACGTTCAGCCGGTAATACAGGTCCTGCCGGAACCTGCCCTGTTGCACCAGCTCCGCCAGATTGTGGTGAGTCGCGCTGATAATGCGCACGTCGACCGGCTCCTCGCTGGTCGCGCCTACCTTGCGCACATGCTTTTCCTGAATCACGCGCAGCAGCTTGACCTGCATGGCGAGCGGCAAATCGGCCACTTCGTCCAGAAACAGGGTGCCACCGTGCGCCGCCTGGAAGAAACCGTCCCGGTCCTTGTCCGCGCCGGTGAACGCGCCTTTTTTGTAGCCGAAAAATTCGCTTTCCATCAGGTTTTCCGGAATCGCGCCGCAATTTACGGCAATCAGCGGGTGGTCCCGCCGCGCTCCGCTTTGCACGATCAGCCGCGCCGCGAGTTCCTTGCCGCTGCCGGATTCCCCGCTGATATGCACCGGTGACTGGCTGCGTGCCACGCGGTGAATCAGGTCGCGTACTTTCTGCATGGCCGGCGCGGTACCCAGCAAGTTCTTGTCGGCGGACGATGCCACATGCGGCAGGTTGAGCGCCGATTTTACCAGCGTGCGCAGCTGATCAAGGGACACCGGTTTGGACAGGTAATCAAATGCACCCGCCTTGAGCGCCGCGATCGCATTTTCCATGTTGCCATGCGCAGTGATCACTGCGACCGGCGTATCCTGATTGCTCTGCGCGATGTACTGCACCACCTGCAGCCCGTCTCCGTCGGGCAGGCGCATATCGGTCAGACACAGATCGTATCGTTGCGCAGTAAGCTTTGCGAGCGCGTCCCGCACATTCGCCGCAGTATCTACGGCAAGCCCCATTTTGTGCAGGGCCAGTTCCAGCAGCTCCAGGATATGCGGTTCATCATCCACCAGCAGAACACTGGAAAGTTTATCGCTCTGACCGGCTGCCTTGCCTGTGCTACTGCTACGCCCCGTCTTCATGCAGTCCTCCAAACCTTATCCGGAAGCAGGCGCCGACCTGTCCGGCTTCCATATGATATTCCAGCCGTGCGCCATTGGTCTCGCACAGTTCCTTGGCGATATACAAGCCCAGCCCCGTGCCGTCGCTCGCAGTCGTAAAAAAAGGTTCGAACAGCTTACTGCGATGCTCGCTGGCGACACCGGGACCATCATCCTGCACCGACAGCATTGCACGTCCATCAGCCATGCCCATGGTCAGCTTCAGACTGCCGGGCAGCTTGCGGCAATAACGCAGCGCGTTGCGACACAAGTTCCAGAGCACCTGCTGCAAATGCCCGCGGTCAAATTGCACGCGAACCTCGGGTACCTCCATCAGCGTCATAACGTCCGGTTCCAGGTGCTCCGCCAAATCAAATTCTTCGATGAAGGTGTGTAGCAGTGGGGCCAGTTCAAAGGTTTCCGATTGGGCCCGGTCGCGGCGGCTCAACTGCATCACATCCTGCACAATCCGGTTGATGCGCTGCGTATTTTCCATCACGATCTGGACCAGCCGCAACAGCGGGGCATCGACCAATGCCGCTTGTTGTTCCTTCGTGCACCCGGCATCGGCTCTGGCGAGATCGGTTGACCGGCGGCCGCGCACCCGCCGCTCGATGAATCCCGTCGCTGATTCTTTCGACGAAGATGTAGCTGCAGTCGCGCAGCCGGCACCAGGTCGTTGCAGCGGCCCTGCCGTTTCCGGATGTTCCCGCATCATCCCCTGGTCGTGCACACCCGAAACACCACCCTGCACCATTTCCTCACGCAACAATTCCGCCGCATAGCTGATGGCCGATAGCGGATTGCGTACCTCGTGGGCAATGTTCGCGGTCAGACGCCCCAACGCCGCCAGCTTGATTTGTTGCGCTTCGGCCTGCACCCGCTGCATGTCCTCCAGGAATATCACCGTGCCATAAGCGGCATCACGTTCGAACGCCACAAAGCGCAACCTGGCCGGAATCCCGGCACCCAACTGCAAGGTATCGCGGCTTGCATGGCCGGTTTGCTTCCACATTGCATACTGGCCGAACAGGATTGGAAAGGTATCAGACAACAGCGTTTCCGGGCCTCGGTTATTCCGCAGCAGGCGCTCCGCACTGGGGTTCATCTGCACGATCATGCCCTGTTCATCCACCACCAGCACGCCGTCCTGCATGTCGCGCATTACCAGAAGATTGGCCTCTGAAAGACTGGCTAAGTCATGACCGCGGCGCTGCGCGAGCTGCTGACTGTCCACCGCATATTTCGCCAGCGTGTGCGTCAGCCAAGCCACAACGAAATATGACACGCACAGCAAGCCGACCTGCAGATATTGCGCCACGAAAGCTTCGCCATGCAACACTGCGTAGGAATGTTCCAGCAGCGCAGCGATGCTGGCCAGTGCGGCAAAAAACAGGGTGATCTTGCCCCGGCTGATCATTCCTGCCGCTGCCAGTGAAACCAGCAGCAGCAATCCGATACTGCTCTGGATGCCTCCGCTCGCATACGAGAGTACCGTCAACCCGGCGATATCGCTGCCAATCGACCAGGACAATTGCCAAAAGAAACGGGGCCAGCGCAGACGCAACGGAATGAACGAAAGTAGCACCACGGCTGCATATACGATGCTCCCGTAGAAGAACAACACCCAGTTTTGTGCGCCTAGCGACAGTACTGCGCCAAACGCACCGGCAAGGAATACGAAGGAGCTGGCCAGAGTCAGCCGGTACAGGTTGAAATAGTGGAGTGAACGCCAGAAATCAACGGGGGGAAACTCAACCTGGACTCGGGTGGACATCGCCTTAACTGCGGGATTTACAGGCGCTCACTTGCGATAAGCATCACGATGTGCGGCGCTGCAGAAGAAATTCTCGTCCACCTGGATACTTTCGCCCTTGGGCAAATGAACCCCGCATTGAGCACAACGTACCATATCCTCGATCGCCGGTTGCTCTTCGCGCGGTTCAGGTTTGCGATAGGACTTGACCAGCAGATAAACCGCAGCGGCAGTCGCGATCAGCAGTAACAGGCGGCTCATGGCATTACCTTCATTTAAAAAGTTCAATACGGTTATGACGCGATCACGCGCGGATGGCGCCCTTCCTGTTGTCCAAGCTTCACTCGATGCGAACTTCTCACGGCGATCGCGCCAAAGCGCCAGTCATTATCGCACTCATCCGCTTGATTCATTATGCCTCCGCCGTCAGCGATCCAGCAACCTCACGCCCCGGCATACAATACCAGCGGGCATGCGGACCGTACTGTATCCGCTTAGTCGCCGGAGGGCAGTCGTTTGGCATGGGCCGGACGAAATGCAGGACACTGTGCCGGGTCTGATTCAAGATACGCGCCTTCAATCAGGTCGATGCAATAAGGGATCGCCGGAAACACAGCCTGCAAACAGTCGTCGATTGCGGACGGCTTGCCGGGCAGATTCACAATCAAGCTCTTGCCACGTATTCCGGCTGTTTGCCGCGACAGAATTGCAGTTGGCACAAATTTCAACGAGGCACTGCGCATCAGTTCGCCGAAGCCAGGCAACATCTTGGCGCACACTGCCTCGGTTGCCTCCGGCGTTACGTCACGCACGGCCGGCCCGGTACCGCCGGTGGTAACGATCAGGCTGCAGCCTTCTACGTCAGCCAGTTCACACAGCGCGGCCTCGATGAGCGGCTGTTCATCGGGAATCACCTTCGCCACCGCCTGCCACGGACTGGTCAATACCCGTGTGAACCAGGCATGGATGGCCGGGCCGCCTTTGTCTTCATATTCGCCCCGACTGGCACGATCTGAAATCGTCAAAATACCGATACGCGCGTTACTCATGCTCACTCCTCAATTCCTGTTTCGCCCTGGAACGTCGTCCCGTCCAGCAACTGCACTGTCGTGAACTCGCCCTCCGCGAGTCCAGTACTGGCGGCCGGCACCACCAGCAATCCATCCGCTTTGGCCATCGACAACAGCACGCCGCTACCCTGTGTGCCAGTGGAGCTTGCCACGTAGCCGGCAGCATCGCGGCTCAGCACCACGCGAACGAATTCGGTTCTGCCCGGACGCATCTTGATCGGGTGCGCCAACCGTGCGGTCACGGTGCGGCGGAACAAGCGGGAGTGCCCCATCATGCGGCGCAATGCCGGACTCACAAATTGCTCGACGCAGACCATGCTGGATACCGGATTACCGGGCAAGCCGAACACCGCCGTGGTCGCCGTGGTACCAAACGCCATCGGATGCCCGGGGCGCATCGCCACGCGCCAGAAGCGCATCTGCACGCCCAGTGCTTCGATGGTCGGACGCACATAATCGTGCACCCCGACCGAGGTGCCGCCGGAGACCAGCAGCACGTCGTATTCGAGACCGCGCCGCAGATAACTGGCCAGTTCGTCCGGATCGTCACGCGCAATGCCGAGCAGCACCGGTTCGATGCCCAGGGCCTGCATTTGTGCCAGCAAGGCATAGCTATTGGCATCGGGAATCTTGTTCGGATCGAGCGGCGCCTCCAGCGCCTCCAGTTCGTTGCCGGTGGACAGAATCGCGACGCGCGGGCGGCGGAATACCTGCACCTGCGCGGCCTTGACCGTTGCTAGCATTCCCGTCACCCCGGGCGTGATCTCAGTCCCTGCGGGCAGCACCACCTCGCCGCAACGCATGTTCTCGCCTCGCGGACGAACATCGTGGCCGGATTTCGCCGTAACGGAAAACTGCACGCGGGACTCCGTCACCGGCTGGCTGTCCTCAACCCGGATGACCGAGTCGGCGCCCGCCGGCAGCGGCGCGCCGGTCATGATGCGCGCACACTGACCCGCCTGCACGACCTTGGCCGGCATATCGCCGGCCTTGATGTCTTCGATGATTTCCAGCACGACTGCAGTGCCGTCAAGATCGCCACTGCGCACTGCAAAACCGTCCATCGCGGACACATCATACGGCGGGATATCGCGATTGGCGCGGATGTCCTCAGCCAGCACGCGCCCCAATGACTGCGCCAGCCCGACCGGCTCCATACCAAGCGGCGCTACCGCCTGCAAAATACATTGTTGCGCTTCGCTTACTGCCAGATGTCCCATGCAATGATTCTCCTTGTTATTGTCCGTTTCGATCCGAGACGCCAGCGTTGTGTATCCGTATCACTTTTTCCGCCTCAGCCAGTTCGTCCGGGGTATCCAGATCAAAAAAGCTGCGCAGGGTCGGGTCGGCTTCCCGCATTTCCGCTTCGCCCACGTAACAAACCTGCAACTCCTTCAAGACTGCCCGGAGGCTGTTGCTATTGCCGGCCGCCAACTGATTCCGGATTACTTCCAGGCAGCTGCCAGCGTAGAATGCCGCGAGAGGCTGCAGATGTCCCTGCACCACCGGCACCACGGCCTGATATCCGGACCGGTGCCCCGCCAGGCGCTCGATCACCGGCTGTGTCAGAAACGGCATGTCACAGGCAACCGCAAACACCCATGGCGTGCTGACACTTGCCAGCCCGGCTGCCAATCCTGCCAGCGGTCCGGCAAAGGCCGGATCATCGCATACTTGAGGAAATGAAATTTCGGAATGCGGTTGTCGTACGCTGGCGACGACACGCGGGAAACTGCATTGCAGAACGTTCGCTACGCGCAGCAGAAGAGTTTGTTCGCCCAGCAACAGATTCGCCTTGTCGCGCCCCATGCGGCGCGAGTCGCCCCCTGCGAGAATGAGGCCCGTGCAATCTTCGATCATGAATTGCCCGGATTGGCGGGGACCATGTTCCCGAGGATGAACCCCGCGATTCCGGGAATATCATCCAGGGCAAAATGGGGCAGTTGCGGATAGACCTCGTCGATATCTGAAACCAGCGCAATCAGGCCATCTTCCACGGCACAGCGCGGCGGCTTACCGCACGCGCGGCGCAATACTTCGATCTTCGCTCCCACGGCGTGAGAAAATCCCTCGGCCAGCACCAGATCCGCCTCGCCCAGAAAGCGGCGCGCCAATTGTTCTGGCTCGCGCTGTTCCGCCGCATCCGCGATCAACTGCAGCTCACCGGCAGTGACCAGCATGCTCATTACCGCTCCCGCCTGCTTATACTTCCAGCTGTCTTTCCCGGGCGTATCCAGTTGAACCTTATGGTGCGCATGCTTGATTACTGCAACGCGCATGCCGCGTCCGTTCAACTCACGCAACAACTTTTCGATCAGGGTAGTCTTGCCGGAACCGGAATGGCCAACAAAGATAAATACTGGTGGATTCATCGGTGCGTAATTGTCTGTACCGCTTGTTAGTGTCATCGACACCATGTTTCGGAATGATGTGCCCCGATCGGGTCCACTCCGCAGATCATGCCCCCGGTTGGCATCCTAGTTGGGCAATCTGATGTAGCGTTCGCTGAAATCGCCGTGTTCTGACTCCAGGTGACACGCAGGGCAATTTGCCGGGCTTTTCACCACGGGATTCTTCCAGGTCTCCGGAGGAATTACATAAGAATTATGTTCACGCTGAAACCAGTCTGTTTCGGTAATTCGGAGGGGTGATACTTCGGCTCCCCAGAAGTCACAGGAATTATCGACCAGAAAAGCGGTAATCTCCTCGTTTTCCTTCGCACTTAACGATGCATCCGTACCAAAATGGTTGTCCAGGCCGGACATGATTTTGCGCCACGAGTCGGTCGACAACAGTCCCGGCGGATAGGCAATATGGCAGGTTGCGCATTCCTGCTGGTATCTGGGATCCGTCTGTGTAAACCTGACTACCTTGCCGCCATCGTCGTGCTTGCCGTTGTCGTCACTGGAGCGGGCGACCGACATCGTTCCGCACATCACCAATGCGGCAACGCTTACCCACCGGAAAATGTTTTTGCCGTTTGGCAACATCCATATCCCCTATTTGCGGATAGTAAGCAAATAAGTCAGCACGTCACCCTTTTCCTGTGGAGTACAGGCACGGCTCAGCACATCGTTGCAGTTGCGCTTGAACCATTTCTCCACTTTGGCCATATCGGTGAAGCGTTCGGGATTCGCCGCCGGTGCCAACGGCTGGATGGTCTTGCTGGTCTTGGCATGCTTGCCAAGCGCGGCGGGGTTGTCGGTATGACACGACGAGCAGCTCCACTCGCCGCCATGTTTTTCCTTGAAAAAACTTTCGCCGCGCGCGGCAGAAAACCCCTGAAATCCAGGTGCTGCGGCGGCTTCCTTCCTGATCGAAGCCAGTACCTCGTCGGGGGTTAGCGCGAACGCCGGCGATGTCGCCACCAACGCCGCCGCGAAGGTCAACACTAACCCTATTGCATGAGATATGCGCAACATTTTCGATCTCCTTAATTGCACCACAAGACACGGAATAAAAAGAAATCAGACCAGCAATATTACCATACACTGATATAGTAGCTTATTTCCGAAAAATACTCATAGGCTATATTACGCCTGCTTGACGATAAATAAGCCCAATGCTGATCCGATACAGCATCTGCTTGTTTTTCCCCACTCTCCTGCCTTGCGTTTCCTTTCATTCCACGCCGTGTTCTATAGCGTTTTAGTCTACTATTACGTTAATGAGACACTCAATCAATGGGGGAATTCCCCGCTTCTGGGCTACAGCATTCACGGGTGTGGTGTCACCCATGCCTCACCCTGAGGTGAAATTTCCTTCTTCCAGATTGGCACCCGCTGCTTCAATTCATCAATCAGCCAGTGGCAGGCTTCCAGCGCGGGCGCGCGATGTTCGGCACCAGCCGCGATAAACACAATCTGGTCACCAGCACCCACCACCCCAACCCGGTGCACGATACGTGCATCGAGCAATCCAAACTTGCCGATCGCCTCATCACGCAATTTGTTCATTTCCGCTACTGCCATCCGGTCATAAGCCTCAAAACTGAGCTCCGTCACGTCGCGTCCCTCGGAAAAATCGCGCGCGCAACCGATAAACGTAGCAATGCCGCCCATTCGCCTGGAGGTCGCCCGTAGCGCCCTGATTTCCTGATCCTGGGAAAAATCTTCCCGCTGAATCCGGACCGCATCTCCTATTTCGTGGCCAGACATCCTATCCCCCGGAAAATTTCGACATGAAAACCACTTCGGAACCGTCCCGCAACACTAGCTGCATGTCCCGCGTATGCATTCCATTTACTGCAGTAAAGCAAACGATCTCAAATGCCGCCGGATACAATGCCTGCATTTGCGAGTACAAATCCTGCAGCCGCATCCCCTCATGAAATTCGACCGGCATCATGGTCGCACCGACACGGTCTGCAACTGGCCCGAAAAACAATACCTTGATCATGTTACCCCTTCAGCTCCCGACTCCTCGCGCCGCCATACTCCGCTTTTGCCACCGCGTTTTTCTTCCAGCCGGATATATTCGATATGCATTCCCCGGTCTACTGCCTTGCACATGTCATAAATCGTAAGCAGCGCGGCACTCGCCGCGCATAACGCTTCCATTTCCACCCCGGTTTGCCCGGTGCAACTGGCCGAAACGACTACCTTGATTCCCACGCAGCCGGTCTCGTTGGTTTCATCGATCTCGCTAAAGGCCACCTCGACCCCGCTCAATGCAATGGGATGGCACATTGGGATCAGATCCGAGGTGTGCTTCGCTGCCATGACTGCGCCAACATCGGCTACAGTCAGTACGTCACCCTTGGCAATTTTTCCGGCCCGGATTCTGGCCAAAGTTTCCTGCTGCATCCGGAGCACGCCGCTGGCGATTGCAACACGCCGGGTATCGGCTTTCCCCGACACATCCACCATGCGCGCACGGCCCGCAGCAGAAAAATGGGTTAAATCGACCATTTGTTACCCGCCAACGAACATGAAAACATCAATTAAACAATATATTGTCATCATTTCGACGGAGAAACCGCAGTTTGACCACGCAACCCGGAGTTAATTCCCGTTGCCATCGCATTTTTACTTGCGCCTTCCGGCTTTGCGACTGCAATTTTGCTAGCAGCAACTATCCTGCTGTATTTAATGGCCATTTCAATATCTTGTTAAAAGCATATCCTACCATGGCAAGTATTATTTGCCGGCTGCATTTGTAAGCTATTGTAAAATTTTCTCATTAATCACATTTGGCAGTTAGACTGTTGATAAAGGGATCCCTGATCATTCTGATATTTCCAGGTTTGACGCATAGCTCTGTTGGCCCCTATTTCCGTGGATTTTTGCGCTCCATGACCCAAATGGCTTGGCTGATGATGCCGCTGACTGCAGGCAATTGAACCCTTCCGGCTGGCATGGGTCAGATGATGCTGAGGAACGATCATGGCTCTCTGTTTCTGATTGGGATTCAAAGGAATACAATGCCGTACTGGACGAATTTTCCCGTGAAATGGTTGGTCGAGAACTTTAGATATATGGGTCACTTTCATGAATGATCAGCAATTGCTGCGTTATAGCCGCCACATCCTGTTGCCGGAAATCGGCATTGAGGGTCAGCAATCCCTGCTGAATGCCCGGGTGCTCATTATTGGCGTTGGAGGACTTGGCTCCCCAGCCGCCCTGTATCTTGCCGCGAGCGGAGTTGGCCATCTGACGTTATGTGATCATGACAAGGTCGATTACAGCAATTTACAGCGCCAGATCATCCACCGCACTACGTCGGTCAACCAGCCGAAGGTGACGTCGGCGCGCGCTACCCTGAATGACATCAATCCCGAAGTTGAGTGCGTCGCACTGGGCGTGCGAGTCGACGAACCTCAGTTGCGCGATCTTGCCGCCCAAGCTGATGTGGTACTGGACTGCAGCGACAATTTCGCTACCCGATATACCGTCAATCGGGTATGCCTTGAGCTGCATAAGCCACTGGTGTCGGGGGCGGCAATCCAGTTTGACGGCCAAATTTCGGTTTATGACTTCCGCCATCCGGACACCCCCTGTTACAACTGCCTGTTCCCCGAAAACAGCCTGGCCGCTGAATTGCGTTGCGCAACCACGGGGGTCTTCGCGCCTCTGGTCGGGATCATCGGAACACTTCAGGCGGCAGAGGCACTCAAGTTGTTGATGGAAATCGAGCGCGGGCTGAGCGGCAAGCTGCTAACGCTCAATGCGCTGGATATGCATGTCATGCGCAGCGCACTGAGCAAAGACCCGGACTGCAGTGTCTGCGGCCAGCACGTGGTGACCAGCCCTAATTCTCCGGTGGAGTGCATTACCGAGACTTGCTGTCATGGCTAGAGTTTGGCTGTCATTATTGCTACTGGTGATGCTGCCAGTTTCTTCGACCTGGGCCGGGCAATCACCCGTCAAACCCCAGATCCGCGTAGGTTTGATGCCGATCTTTGTCGATGACCAGGCAGCATTCATCAATTCCTGGCATGACTATCTGGAACGCCATCTGGGCCGGCCAGTCACCTTTGTCCAGCGCGGCAGCTATCGGGAAATCGTCGATATGCTGCGCGATGGCAAGCTCGATTTTGCCTGGCTCTGCGGCTACCCGTATGTCCGCAACAAGGCCTACCTGCGCCTGGTTGCCGTGCCGCTCTACAAAGGCAAGCCGCTTTACCGTTCCTACCTGATCGTCCCGAGTTCGGACAAACAGACCAAGTCGCTGAAAGAAATGCGCGGCAAGATTTTTGCCTTCTCCGATCCCGACTCCAATTCCGGTTACCTTTATCCGGAATACCTGCTAACCACAGAAGGCGAAAAGTCTTTTACTTTTTTTGACCGCACCTTCTACACCTGGAGCCACCGCAAAGTGATCGAGGCGGTTGCCATCGGCTTGGCGCAAGGTGGCGCGGTCGATGGTTATATCTGGGACACACTGGCTCAGTCACACCCTGAGCTGACAAGCCAGACACGGATCCTGCTCAAATCGCCGGAACTCGGATTTCCGCCAATTGTGGCCAGCGTAGCTGCCCGGAATGAGGCGGTCACTGCCATGCAGCAGATGCTGCTCGGCATGGCTCGTGACCAGGATGGCAGCCGCTTGCTGAAAGAACTCAATCTGGACGGATTTGTCCGCGGCGACAGGCATCTGTACGACGAAATCGATCGGATGTCCCAGTTTGTTGAAAAAAGCAGGATGAATGTACTTCAAAAACATTAGTCTCAAGTACAAAATCCCGCTGCGGGTCGCCGCGCTGGTGATCGTAACGGCCTTTGTACTGGCGTCCACGATGGTCTACCGTGACATCAAGGAGCTGCGCAACCACACAGTCGCACACGCTTTCCGGATGGGCGGCGCAATGTCGGATACCGTGGTCGCCCCGATGTTGCACGACGATGTCTGGCGTACTTTCGAAATCATCAATACGCCATTCCGCACTCCGCAGCATCCCGTCCCCGATCAGAGCGCCGCCGATCAAGGCGCGGAATACATCCTGATTCTCGATACGGCCAACAAAGTCTACGTCTCGACACAGCCCGACCGTTTCCCGATGCAGAGCAATCCGGCAATTGCCGAACCGCTCTTCGCCGAAGTCCTGAAGAAGTTGCCTGAATTGCGCGACCTGCATCCCGCGGTGGTTGAAAGCACGACATCGGATGACCTGTTTCTGCTTACCCCCATTCACTCCGGTGGCGTGATGATCGGCACCCTGGTCATGACCTACTCCAAGACTCCGTTTACCGCTCATTTGTACAGTCTGGCTTGGGAAGCGATCCTCATCACGCTGCTGGTGCTTGCCGTCTTGCTGCCGCTGAGCCTGTACTGGGGACAACGGATGGCGGCGCCGCTGCTGCAGTTGTCCGCCGCAATGAACAAGATTACCCCCAACTTGCCCGAGTCGAGCGACATTGTGCTCGATGAATCCAATGACGAAATCGGCCAACTTGGCAAAGCTTTCAAGAGCATGCTCGTCGAGCTCAAGGAAAAGGAGCACCTGCAGCAGCAGGTCATCGCGTCCGACCGGCTGGCAGCCATTGGCCGGCTGGCCGCCGGCGTGGCACACGAGATCAACAATCCGCTGGGCGGCATGTTGAATGCAATCAGCACCTACAAACGGCACGGCGGCCAGGATCCGCTGACATTAAAAACGATTTCGATCCTTGAGCGCGGCCTGCTGCAAATCAAGGACACGGTTGCCGCATTGCTGGTGGAAGCCAAAGCCAAGGCACGTTACTTTGACCAGAATGATGTCAACGACATCTGTACGCTGGTACAGCCCGACATCCAGGCCAAACACGTCAATTTCTTGCTGCAAAACAATATTACCGAGGCGCTGTCAGTGCCGTCCACGCTGGCGCGACAGGTCATCATCAATCTGCTCCTCAACGCAATTCACGCCACGCAGCAGCATGGGCATGTCCGGCTGCACATCCATCGCGATGGCAATAACCTGCTGATCGATGTCAGCAACGACGGCTCCTATATCCCCAAGGACATGATCTCCTATCTGTTCGAGCCCTTCACGTCCCTGAACGAAAAAGGAAGTGGCCTGGGGCTATGGGTGATCTACCAGATCGTGCAACAATTGGGAGGCCTCATCACGGTGCAGAGCGAACCGGGCGAAACTCAATTCATTGTTCAACTACCTTTACAGGAGCAACATGAGTAAATCCGCGCACCCCATAATCTGCCTGATCGAAGATGATGAAATCATGGGCGAGTCGCTGTGCGATCGCTTTACTCTGGAAGGTTTTCGGGTTGACTGGCACCACACCGGAGCCGATGCACTGCGCGCCATCACCAACAAAACCTATGGCCTGATCCTCAGCGACATTCATTTGCCGGATTTCAACGGCGAGGTGCTCTATGAACAACTGATTGCGCGCGGCCAGCCGCTCCCCCCATTCATCTTCATCACCGGTTACGGTTCTATCGACCGGGCAGTGCGACTGCTTAAACAGGGCGCGGCCGACTACATCACCAAACCGTTCGACCTTGACCAGCTGGTGGAAAAGATTCATACCCTTTGCGTTGCGGAAAAAACCGAACCGGCTTCAAGCAACGATAGTATCGATGCGTTGGGAATTTCCCCGGCCATGCGCAATATCGAGCTGACCATTCCACGCCTCGCCCGGCTCGCCAGCACCGTCTTGATCACCGGCGAATCGGGGGTCGGCAAGGAACACGTCGCAAAACTTATTCACCGCCACGCTCGTGAAAACGGTAATGCGCCGTTTGTGGCGGTAAACTGCGGTGCGGTTGCCGAAAGTTTGCTGGAGTCCGAACTGTTTGGCCATGAAAAGGGCGCTTTCACCGGGGCAGCCAAAGTTCGCAAGGGGGTGTTCGAACAAGCAAACGGCGGCACCCTGTTTCTTGATGAAATCGGTGAAATGTCCTTGACCATGCAGGTCAAATTGCTACGCGCCATTCAGGAACGCTGCATCGTGCGCGTGGGCGGCGACGCGCCGATACCGGTGGACGTGCGCCTGATTTGTGCTACCCATCGCGACCTGAAGGAGATGGTGGAAGAAAACACCTTCCGCGAGGATCTCTACTATCGCATTCATGTGATCCGGTTGCGTATCCCGCCATTACGGGAGAGAAAAGAGGACATCCTCTGGTTTGCCAAACTGTTTCTGCGCCAATGCGCACAGATCAGCAATGAAAACCATGCGATGTCGCCCGCCGCCGAACACGCGCTGCTGGATTATTCGTGGCCGGGCAACCTGCGTGAACTAAAACACAGCCTGGAACGGGCCTGCATCATGTCTCACCAGCCGGTGCTGGAACCCACCTCCTTCTTTGATGAGGCGCCCGCGATCGCGCAACAGCCCAGCGAAGAACCGATTACCGACGGCAGTCTCGCGACGCATATGCGCGACTGCGAGCGCTTGTTCATCCTCCAGTCGCTGGAGCGCAACAATTGGCATTTTGGCAACACTGCCGCCAGCCTCGACATTACGCGCAAAAACTTATGGGAGAAGATGAAAAAGCTCGACATCCACGCTGACAAGGACCGAAAAGTTCCGGACTAAGTCAGGTGAAAGCGTAAAGGGCGACAATCCCGGCGCCACGCTGACATTACCGTCCGGTTATATGCAGCTGGGCAATCAGCTACCTGTTGGTAACCAATCGAATAATATCTTTACCCGCCAATATAGGACATCTCAATTTTCGCCTGGCTGGCCGGACTCGACAGATGACGCAATTGTGAATAACGGTCTTCGCGCAGCCCCCACTGGTTCGCAATCATGTGGGCTATCAGGCGGTCATTGACTCCCTGCCGCAGTGGGCCGCGCAAGTCCATCCCGCCGCCCGCAAACAGGCAAGTGTAGAGTTTGCCATCCGTAGAAAGCCTGGCCCGGCGGCAGTCTTGGCAAAACGCCTGGGTAACCGACGCAATTACGCCGATTTCCCCGCTGCCGTCTGCATAGCGCCAGCGCTCCGCCACCTCACCCCGATAATCCGGATCGATCCGGCGGATCGCATAGCGAGCAGCGATTCGTTCCAAAATTTCGCGGGCGGATACCACGTCGTCCATACGCCAGCCGTTGGTACATCCCACATCCATATACTCGATAAAGCGCAACACCACGCCGCTGTTGCGGAAGTGTTCCGCCATTGGAATGATCTCGTGGTCGTTTACGCCGCGCTTGACCACCATGTTGACCTTGATGGACTCGAACCCAGCCTGCTGCGCTGCGGCAATGCCATCCAGCACCGTTGCGACGGACACATCGGAGTCGCTCATTCGTCTGAACGTCGCATCACTCAGCCCGTCCAGGCTGACGGTAATGCGCGACAAACCCGCATCTTTCAGCACCTGCGCTTTCCGGGCCAACAGCACGCCATTGGTGGTCAATGCAACCTCCACGGGTTGACCGGTCACACCCCGCAACCGGGCAAGCTTTTCGATGAGTTGTTCAAGACCACGGCGCAACAGCGGCTCGCCGCCGGTCAGACGAATTTTCTGCACGCCAAGGCTGACAAATAGTTCAGCCAACCGCGTGACTTCCTCAAAACTCAACAGTTCAGCACGGGGCAGGAAGGCATGCCCGTTGTCGAACGCTTCGCGCGGCATGCAATAAGTACAGCGCAGGTTGCAGCGGTCGGTAACCGAAATGCGCAGATCGCGCAGCGGACGTTGCAGTGCATCGAGAAGCGGCAAAGACGGATAGTGGGGCACATCCGCGGCGTGAAAAACAGGCACGCCGACATTCCGCCCGGCTTTTGCCACGGCGGAAGTTATCGGAAAAATCGTGAATGTTTCAGCCATTTGCCCTCGTCTGCAAGCAGTCAGAACGTTTCCGGCATGCGCGGTTGCTTTCTGCGGCCACCCACGCTCGGCAGCAGGATTGCCTGCTCCAGAATATGGGTTGCAATCGCCTCAATGCAATTGTGCGTAAAAGTAAACAGTATGTCCGCCGGTGGAATACCATCGGTGACCACCGTCTGGATATGCGCATCGCGCCTGTACAATGGCTCCGCAGCGTCGTCGGCGCGCATCACCTCGAGCCCCGGCAGCGGCACACCGTCAAACCCGACCGCCAGCACCAGATCGCATTCCGAAAGATGTGCCGCCAGCAAAACCGGCGATGGCTCCTGCCCCGCGGGCGTTTCGCACATCAATGCCCAGCGGTCACGATTGGCGATCAGGGTTTGCTGGCATCCTCGCTGGCGCAGGTTATAGGTGTCCGACCCTTCCCGATCCACATCGAACGGCTTGTGTGCGTATTTGATCACAGCGATCCCGACTTGCCGAAAGGCGAACTCGTCGACGAGCCTGGATACCAGCGCACCGCGACCACCGCCATAGCCGCAAATCCGAAACATCTTCATAACATAACCCCACTCAAGCACCCATGAAGGGCGCGGCCATTATCCAGGAATCCTGGCGGCACGCACATCACAGTATTAGCAAGTAATAATACATCATCAAGCCAAAGCACGCACGGTCTGTTTGCGCTTGCATGTGCAAATCCCATGTCGGCATAGTCTGGTTGCAGCCACTGCACACAGAGGTGGTTGTGAGCGCACGCTATCATATGGCTTAGCTATCCAAAAGACAGAACGACAAAGAAGCAAAAAAAGCGCCGCTTTTGTACTTTACCAATAGCCTCATCTCAGCCGCGGTGCGGCCTCCAGCCTCAAAAAGATAAGCAATAAGCAGGCCAGCAAACTGGCAAACTCAAAATTGGCAGGATGCACCTCCAAATCCGACCCCAAGTGCTATCCCCTCACCGTGAGCTTCGCCGAGCTGACGACTGCGTCGACAGTAAATCCGAAATGGCGAAAATTGTCTTGTCCGGGAGCGCTCGCGCCAAAATGATCAAGACCTATGACATTCCCTTCCCTGACCCATTCACACCAGCCGAACGATGCGGCGGCTTCAACTGCAAGCCGTCCTCGAACTGCCGGCGGCAGGACTTCATCACGGTACGCAACGGGTTGCGCACGAAAGAGTTCAAAACTGGGCATGCTCACCACCCGAGCATCGATCCCTTCCTTACCCAATTGTTCCTGCGCCTGTATGACCAGTTGCACCTCGGAGCCGCTTGCCAGCAGGATGATATCGGGCACACTTCCCTTTTCCCGCGACAGGATATAGGCACCGCGCAGCACACCCTCCGCGCTTGCCAGCCTGACGCGATCAAAGACCGGCAGCGCTTGCCGCGTCAGCACGAGCATGGTCGGCCCTTCCATCCGCGCAATCGCAGCGCGCCACGCATAGGCCGCTTCGTTGGCGTCGGCGGGACGAATCACACACAGGTTGGGCATCGCGCGCAGCGACGCCAGATGCTCCACCGGCTGGTGCGTCGGCCCATCCTCGCCGAGACCGATGGAGTCATGAGTCATTACATAAATGACCGGCAGACCGGTCATAGCCGCAAGCCGGATGGCCGGCCGCGCATAGTCGGTAAAAATCAAAAAGGTCGCGGCATAGGGCCGGATGCCGCCATGCAGTGCCATTCCGGACGTGGCCGCGCACATCACATGCTCGCGTATGCCCCAATGAATATTGCGCTGGTCGTAGCTCCCTTTCTCGAAGTCACCCGAATCCTTGATCAGCGTGTCGGTCGAAGGCGCCAGATCGCCAGCCCCCCCCATCAGCCACGGCAACTTGCCGGCGATGCTGTTCAATACCTTGCCGGATGCCACACGAGTCGCCATCGGGCCATCCGCTGGCGCGAACTGCGGGATAGCCGCGTCCCAGCCGGCTGGAGGTGTGCCGTCCAGCGCAGCCTCAAACTGCACCGCGAGTTCGGGAAAGGCTGTGCGATAAGCAGCAAATTTCTCGCGCCACGCAGCTTCCATCCGTGCTCCGCGCGGCAACGCCTCGCGCATGTGCGCCAATACTGCCTCCGGCACCAGAAACTTCGCGTCGCGCGGCCAGCCATAGAATTCCTTGGTTGCAGCGACTTCCTCCTCGCCCAGCGCTGCCCCATGCGCCTTGGCGGTATCGTGCGCATGCGGTGCGCCAAACGCGATATGGGAACGCAGGATGATCAGTGAGGGCCGCTCGGTCTCATTGATCGCATTTGCATAACCCTGTTCCAGTGCGGCGAGATCATTGGCCGCCTCGCCGAGATTCTGCACATGCCAGTGATAGCCTTCAAACCTTTTGGCCACGTCATCAGAATAAGCCAGCCGGGTATCGCCCTCGATCGTAATGTGGTTGTCGTCATAGAGTACAATCAGCTTGCCGAGACCGAGGTGTCCGGCGAGTGAAGCGGCCTCGTGTGACGCGCCTTCCATCAGGTCGCCGTCGCTGCAAATGACGAAGGTACGGTGGTCGACGATATCGTGACCGGGTCGATTGAATACCGCTGCCAAGTGCGCTTCGGCCATCGCCATGCCGACCGCATTCATCAGCCCCTGCCCCAGCGGACCGGTCGTTACCTCCGCGCCAGGTACCATGTGCTCCACATGCCCCGGGGTCTTTGAACCCCACTGGCGAAACCGCTTGATCTCATCCAGCGGCAGGTCGTAACCGGTCAGGTGCGACAACGCATACTGCAGCATCGAAGCATGGCCAGCGGACAGCACGAAGCGGTCTCGATTGAACCAGTTCGGATTGCCGGGATTGCAGCGCAGGAACCGGGTCCACAACACATAGCCTGCCGGCGCCAGCGCCATCGGCGTACCGGGATGACCGGAATTCGCCTGCTGGACGGCATCCATCGCGAGCGTGCGAATGGTATTGATACAGAGCCAGTCCAGCGACGTCGCGGTTACCGCCTCACCTTGCACTCGAGATTCCATGTCACCTCCAGTATCAGGCGCTTGCGGGCAAGCGCGCTCATTCATCGCCATGTGGTTACTTTGCGATGGCTTTTTCCAGCGTGGCCATCAAATGGTCGTAAGGCTCGGAAAATTTCTGGTCGCCTTCATCTTCCAGCTGCTGTGTAACCTGATCGATGCTGATCCCGAGCGCCGGCAATTGTTCGAGCACCCAATGTGCGGCATCGATGTCCTGTTCGATCCGAACCTGGGGATCACCGTGATCACGGTAAGCATCTAGCGTGCTGGGCGGAACGGTATTGATCGTATCGGGACCGATCAGCTCTTCGACATATTTCACGTCACTATACTTCGGATTCTTGGTGCTCGTGCTCGCCCACAACAGCCATTGTTTGCGCGCGCCTTGCTTGCTTAACCGTTTGAAGCGCTCACTGGCAAAGACCTCCTGATACATCTGGAATGCAATCTTCGAATTGGCCACGGCAACCCGGCCCGGCAATTTTCTGGCAAGTTCGGCCCTGGCGTCGTTACCGGCAATGAGTTTTTCCAGCAGCGCATCCACGAGGGTATCCACCCGGCTCACGAAGAAGCTGGCTACCGAGGCAATATTCGCCACCGGCTTGCCTTGAGCAAGCCGGTCTTCGATACCGGAAAGGTAGGCGTCCATCACCTGGCGATAACGCGGCAAGCCAAACAACAGGGTCACATTGACGTTAATGCCTTCACTGATAAGTTGCCTGATCGCCGGCAACCCTTCGCTGGTGGCGGGAACCTTGATGAACACATTGGGGCGCGCCAGCGCGGCCCACAGGCGGCGCGCTTCCAGGATCGTGCCGTTGGTGTCATGTGAGAAATGCGGATTCACCTCCAGGCTCACATAGCCATATTGGCCCGAGGCTCGATCATATACTGGCCGGAATTCATCGGCAGCCTCCTGCACGTCCTGCAGGCTGAGGACATCAAAAATCGCGGGCGCATTTTTTCCCTGACGCGCCAAAGCGTGAATATCGTCATCGTAATCGTGGCTTTCGAGTATCGCCTTTTCGAAGATGGACGGATTCGACGTCATGCCACGCAGCCCGTCCTCCTCGATCAGGCGCCTGAGTTGGCCACTCCTGATCAGGTCGCGCCGGATGTAGTCCAGCCAGATGGACTGACCAAGTTGCCCCAGCTCTTTCAATGGATTCGGTTTCATGGTCATGCAGTCTCCCGATATACGCAACAGACGCGACGGATTGGCAATCCGGCCAAGATAATACCAATGCTTTCTGCAAATATTATTTCACGAGATCTTTTCGTGATGGCCGCCAAACTCAAAGCGCATTGCCGACAATAATTTGTCCGCAAAAGTAACTTCGCCGCGCGAGGAAAAACGGTTGAACAGCGCGGCGGTCAGCAGGGGCGTAGGCGTGCCGGACTCTATCGCCGCAATGCTGGCCCACCGCCCCTCGCCGGAATCGGAGACCCGGCCGCTGAAATTGCTCAGGCGGGGATCGGCATGCAAGGCCTGTGCCGTCAAATCCAGCAGCCATGAACCGATCACGCTGCCGCGCCGCCAGAGCTCGGCTACCTCGGCGACATCAATGTCATAGCGAAACAGCTCGGGATCGCGTAAGGGTGTCGTTTCGGCATCGGATTGGGAGGCGATGCCGCCCACATTGGCATGGCGCAGCAGGTTGAAGCCCTCGGCGTATGCCGCCATCAGTCCGTATTCGATCCCGTTATGTACCATTTTCACAAAGTGCCCTGCTCCTGCAGGCCCGCAGTGCAGGTAGCCGTGCTCGGCGTCACTCGGTGAACTGTTGCGACCCTGGGTCCGCGGTGCCGCGGCGGCACCTGGTGCCAGTGACGCAAAAATCGGCTGCAGCCGCGTGAACGCTGCCTGCTCGCCGCCGACCATCAGGCAATAGCCGCGCTCCATGCCCCAGACACCGCCGCTTACGCCGACATCAACATAATGAATGGAATGTGCGTCGAGCTGCCGCGCGCGCGCGATGTCGTCTTTGTACCAGGAATTACCGCCGTCGATGAGAATATCGCCGGCGGTCAAAAATGGGGCAAGTTCGGCGATCGTGGCATCGACCGCCGCCGCCGGTAGCATGAGCCAGATGGCCCGGGGAGCGGTCAATTTGCTCGCCAAATCCTGCATACTGTTTGCAGACGTCGCGCCTTCCTGCACCAATGCGTGAACTGCATCGCTGCTGCGGTCAAAGACCACGCACTGGTGCCCGGCACGCAGCAACCGCCTCACCATGCTGCCGCCCATCCGCCCCAAGCCTACCATCCCGATCTGCATCTGCTGACCTCCCTCAATCCTTTGACAGAATTTCGTCGGGCAACGCAGAGCGCTCGATATGCCACTCCGCACCTGCCACCCGTCCAGCCGGTAATGCCATGCCCTGCGCGATCTGGCGTAGCGCGGTGCGTTTTGCTGCACCCGATACCAGAAACAGCTTGTTGCGCGCCGCATTCAGGGTATTCATGCCCAAAGAAACGCGCTCTGGCGGAAACTTGGGCGCATTAAACACCGGCACCGCAATTTCGTCTTGCTCAGTTGCCGGATTGGCTGGAAACAGGCTGGCTGTGTGGCCGTCCTCACCTACACCAAGCAATACCAGATCCAGCGGCAATACCTCCCGCAGCAATGCGGCATATTCCTGTGCGGCGATTCGCGCGCCCCGCTCAGCCTGGATCGCATGCACGTTGGCAGGCGAAACGCCGATGTGTCCAAGCAGTGTGTCATATGCCATGCGATCGTTGCGTCCAACGTCACCACGGGGCAAACAACGTTCGTCGCCAAAATAAACCTCCACCCGTTTCCAGTCAATGGATGCACCCTGCAACAACTCATAGCACCGACGCGGAGTGTCACCACCTGCCAGGGCAATCCGGAACATGCCGTGCTCACCGAGTGCCCACGCGCCAATCTGGGCAATACGTTGCGCGACCGCTGCGCTCAAATCCTCAAGGTCGTCGTAGACCACAACCGAGAGCGCTTGGGGCAAGTTCATGGCCTTATCCTAGTCTGTAACCAGCACTTCATATTCCTGCCTTTCCCAAGTTGCGCTGTCACGCCAATAAAAAGTGAACTGGATCGTCGCACCGGCGGCAAGTTCTGCCACTGGAAGCTCCGTCACCCACACCCCGAGACCGGTATCGGTGGTTTCATTGTCGCGTGCGTTTTGCCAGCCATTTATCCCCCAGTGGACCAGCGCATGCGCCCGAAGCGCAATCGTGAACTGGTTACCCTGCTTCACGTGACGCGGCCGGTAGCGCGGCCCCCAGACAACATGGAAGATTTCTGGACGTTTTCCCTGGTAACGATTCCACGTACCCAAGGGGCGATCGACCGGATAGCCGAGCATCCGGCTATAGCACAGCTTGATGAATTCGCTATGCGCCCACACCAGCGGCATTGCGCCGCCACTCGGCCGTCCCGGTGCCAGATTGCGTTCCGGAATGGGGGCGCTATCCCACACCTGTTCGGGAATCAGGCCGGCTGCCCCTGACATTGCTGTCATCGCCTTGAGATATGGCAGCGGGTCTTCTCCTGCGACCACGGCGTAGTGGCCACGCTCGCCGGTCAGCAACGGCCAGCCGCGCCCGCGCCCGCTGCCGTCGAATGCACTCCCGTCGTCATGCTCGCCGTAGCCATCGCCATTGTACCGATGCCATACCGGCCCGCCCGGCGTGTCGGTCTTGAGCAGTTGATCGACCGCTTTCAAAGTATCGAGGATCCGCGGATCGTCTGCGCGCCGCAGCCCGTAGCGCACGAGTTGCAGAAAATCAACGGCAATCTGCTCCTCGGCCGGCAATGCCAGATCGCGCGTGTGGTTCTTGATCAGTACGTTTTCCGCCAGCACCCCTTCATCCACCAGCACGTCCACTGGCGCCGTGCGCACATAATAACCGGCAACACCAAGGCGCCGCGCGAGCACAGTGTCCTTCGCATAGGTCCAGTCTTCGAGCCGCGCATTCCAGTTGTCCGCGAGCAGTAGCGCAAACTTGCGCGCCTCTTCATCCAGAAATGCGCTCCCCTCGACCAGCGCCGCGATGACGAGCGCCAGCGTGAAGGTATTGACGCCGGCATCTTCTTCCCACCGATCCTGACCGGTCACCGGCCCTTCCCGCGCGATGAAACGCAGTGCCTGCTGCACCATGTGCCTGACCGGAATCCCGTCCAGTGCATTCTGTTCATGGAGGGTCGAAGCCAGAATGACCGGGAAGGCAGCCTCGTCCAGCTGAATCCCCTGCCAGTACGGCGCGCCGCCCAGCCACTGGTTCTGCAGCCAGTGGCCGTCTTCTTGCTGCGTCGCAATCAGGTAGCGCAATACATCGCGGGCATCGTCGTAAGCGCCCAGCGCCACCAGTGCGCCGGCAGACTCCACCAAATCGCGTGACCATACAAGGTGATAGCCGCTGCGGCTCTGGCTGGAGTCACCCCACGGCACCGAGAGGCTGGCCACGACTGCGCCGCAATAGGTGCGGTCCTGGTGCACCCTGAGTACCATCGCCGACAGGGCGAGCATCTTGCCCAACGGTTCGGGTAATTCCGCGGGGAACCGGCAGCCGCCCAGCCATGATTGCCAAGCCCTTAATTGCTTGCCCCAGGTAATGGAAAACTGCTGCATCAGGCTCGCGACGGCCAAGGTGGCAGCGGCCTGCTTGCTCGCGGCAAGGCCAAGCGCCAATGTGGCCTGGCTTGGCAATTCACCCATTAACGACATTGTGCCGGGGCCCGCGCTGTCGTACTCCCAGGTCATGTGACCGTGGCGGTTGAAATCCTGCCAGCCGTCACTTTCCTCCAGACAACCAACCGAACAGCGCTGCCATACGTCCTCGCCCGCTTCGCCGCCCGCCACCAGTGCCAGTCCAAACGGTCCTTGTTCCGCACACAGCACAGTGCGGCCATTATGTTTCTCGACTGAAGCCGTATTACCGTCTGCCTCGCCGCCGAGTCGCGTCGCGAGTAATGCATAGGGACGCAGGTTCGCGTCACCTTCCAGACGGTAGCGCAGCATCAGCACGTCCCGGCGTTGCGATGGACATATCTGCAAGGTGAAAGTGAAACGCGGGTGACGATGCACGACTTCCACCGCTGGAACCCCGGGAGCAGCGAGACTGACGGTATAGTTGCCAAGCCGGCGCAATTCGACCCAGAACCCCATGTTGTCCGCGATGATGAAACCGAGATCCCGGATTTGCGGCACGTCGACGCGCGGATAATAGACTTCGGTCACGATGCCTTCGGCCACGGTAAACCACAGCCGCGCTGAACCGAGACTGGTACCCACCATGTCCTTGGCGGCATGCGCCCAGGTTGGGTAGGAATATGTCGCCGGGGGTGCTTTCATGGTTCGCTTCCCGATGGCATCGGTGACCCTATTCGGACTTGACCAGCGTGGGCGTCAGCCAGTTCTTCCCGTCACGCGCGATGAGCGATTCAGCGGACTCTGGTCCCCAGGAACCAGCTACATAGTTCGGAAAATCCGCGGCCGGGATTTTTTCCCAGACTTCAAGGATGGGCATCAACAATGCCCAGGCAGCCTCCACCTGGTCGGCACGCATAAACAGCGTCGCATCCCCCACCATGACGTCCCAGAGCAAGGTTTCATACGCATCCGGAGTATCGACCTGAAACGCATCCCGGTAGCTGAAACGCATGTCGACCGGTCGCAGCCGCAGCTCGGAACCGGGCTCCTTGGCCATGAACTTGAGCACGATGCCCTGCTCCGGCTGAATCTGGATGACCAGCCGTGCCGGCACTGCATTCAGGCCCGCCGAAGTGGGAAAGGAATGATGCGGCACGTCGCGAAAGCGGATGGATACTTCGGATACCGCGGCTGCCAACCGTTTGCCGGTGCGCAGGTAGAAAGGCACATCCTGCCAGCGCCAATTGTCGACATACAGTTTAAGCGCCGCGTAGGTCTCGGTGTTGGAATGACCGTCAACGCCGGGCTCAGCGCGATAACCCGGCACATGCGTGCCATGTAGCCAGCCTTCGTCATACTGGCCACGCGCGGCATATTCCGGCACCACTTCATGCGTGATCGGACGCAGCGCATGCAGCACATCCACTTTCTTGTTGCGAATCTCGTCGGCGTCGTAGGCCACCGGCGGCTCCATTGCCACCAGGCACAGGATCTGCAGCAGGTGGTTCTGCACCATGTCGCGCAGCGCACCGGCATGCTCATAGTAGCTGCCGCGGCGTTCCACGCCGAGGGTTTCGGCGACAGTGATGGTCACATGGTCCACATAGCGCCGGTTCCAGATCGGCTCGAACACCGGATTGGCAAAGCGCATCGCCAAGATGTTCTGCACCGTCTCCTTGCCCAGGAAATGGTCCATGCGAAAAATCTGCTGCTCCAGAAAAAACTGCAGCAACAGGTCGTTGATCGCGCGGAATGAAGCCAGATCATGGCCCAGCGGCTTTTCCACCACCACCCGCACACATTCGCGATCCTGCGCCAGGCCGGCAGCACCCAGGCCGCGTACAACCGGCTCAATGAGTACCGGTGGCACGGCCAGGTAAAATACTTTTTCGGTTTTGCAGCTTCGCTCCTGATCGAACGCTGCCAACTGTTCCTTAAGGCGTGTAAAACTGGATGGGTCGCTGACGTCGCAACAGAAATAGTGGAGCATGCCGGAAAACGTCTGCCATGCCTCATCCGCCGGTGCGCCCTGCCGCGAATGCTGCACGATGCATTCCCGGAAATGTCCCGCCAGCGCCGCGGCATCGTAGTCGGAGTGGTCAAGCCCCAGTATCTTGAAATTCTTTGGCAGATGCCGGCTGAGAAACAGATTGAACAGCGCCGGCACGATCATGCGGCACGAGAGATCCCCCCCCGCGCCGAACAGGACAAACTGCGTGTCATGCAACTCGGTATTGGTCTGCATGGATGGCTTCGCTCCAAAGACACCACAGTGCTGCTGGCTTGCGACCATCGCGCTTGCCTTGTCAGGACTGCGCGCAACAGAACGGATTATTTACAGATTTTTATGCAGAATCAACATAGCGCACCACAAAACGGTTTGCAGTAAAGCAAACTATGTATTTTGATCAATTGGATGAGACTGAACTACTTAAAGTAGTCTTTGATGGACGCCGAACCAAACAACGGCACCAAGTCTGACGGGAAAGACCACTGAAACCGAATGGTCGGGGTGAGAGGATTCGAACCTCCGACTCCTGCGTCCCGAACGCAGTACTCTACCAGGCTGAGCTACACCCCGAAGCCTACAGAATCAATTAGTTGGCAATCTAAAGCATTCAAAAATCTTGGCTTGTACACCCTCCTGTCACCCGGAGGATCACAAGGCATGGCAACTATCAGGCAGCGCGGTACTAAATGGCAGTGCATCATCAAGCGCACAGGCTATCCACCCCAAACCAAAACATTCGAGCTGAAAAGGGATGCCGAGAAATGGGGCAGACTTCAGGAACGGGAGATAGATTCAGGCCAGTGGGTTGATCGTACTGAGGCCGAGAGAACAACCCTTGGCGACCTACTGGAAAGGTACGCAAAGGAAGTCAGCACCACGAAGCGCGGTAAAGATATTGAGGTAATCAGGTTAGATGCTATCAGGCATTCGACATTGGCGAAGCATTCAGCGGCAACCATAAGCGGCAAACTGATTGCCTCGTGGCGTGACTCTCGCTTGCAGAGGGTTTCATCCGGCACAGTGCTACGAGAGATGCAACTCCTAAATCATGTGTTCGCTGTTGCTATTCGTGATTGGGGAATCGCCCTGCATAGCAATCCCGTAAGCCACATTAGGAAACCACCCGCAGGGAAGCCGCGCGATAGAGTCCTAACGGATGCTCAAAGGGCAGCTCTGATTGCCGCTTGCGGTCAATGTCGCAACCCGTGGGTTCAGCCTGTCGTTATCTTCGCATTGGAAACCGCAGCCCGCCGCGGCGAGATCAAGGCTTTAACGTGGGATGGTGTTGACCTCCAGAGAGGCACAGCGAAACTCCGCATAACCAAGACAGGCGACCCGCGCACAGTACCGCTCTCCCCCGCCTGTATAGCCATGCTCAGGAGCTTGCCGCGCAGCATTGATGGCTATGTATTCCCTGTAACCATTCAGGCCCTTAAACAAGCCTATGAGAGAGCTGTGGCTCGTGCTGGCATTGACGACTTCACCTTTCACGACCTGAGGCATGATGCCCTGACCAGACTGTCCAAGATGGGATTCTCAGTGCTGGAACTTAGGGCAATCTCGGGCCATACAACCACGACCATGTTGCAGCGGTACGTGAGCATTGATGCTGGGGATTTGGCTAGCAGGTTGGCGGCTATTGGCCGAATTGCATAGGCATTCCGGCATATATTGAATGAGAGAGTTGCGTGGTCTAATTCTTGATTGATCTATCGAATGAGTTTGAAAATGATAAGAACAAAAATCCTTGTAACTGTCCTGTGTCTTTTTGTAAGCGCCTTAACGCTTGCGGCACCGCAGACCCAACGAAATGAGGTGGGAGATTCAACGGGAGCAATAGACGACCCGCTGAAGCGTCAGTACGCGCTGCAACAGCCGGGTGTTTTGGATGAGCAGGTGGCTAGTGTCAGGGAGAAACTGCTCGCGCAGCCCAGCATCTTCCCTGAGCAAAGTCAGATGGCCGCACCCCCAGTGGACAACCTCACCGTATGGAAGCGACAGAAAGAGATTGCCGATAAGGCATCCGCATCGGACTACTTCGGGGCCATGGTGCGTGAGGATGGGTTCATTGCTTGGGGTATCCAGCATCTCAGGGGCGATCAGATGTTCAACCCTGATGAATCGTGGAGGCCCTTTGAGGAACAGACTTGGAAGGGACTGGCTGAAGGAATCCCCGAGGGTTTGCTTACCGAGTTCAGAAAATCCATCCAAGAGTCCACCAACGCACAACAGGCGGGATACCTGAAGGGCTTGATGTTCGAGAAGATGCGCGACAGGGAGCTTCTGGGAACCATGGGAGCATTCGGCAATACTGTTCGGTTTCTGCTTGCCGTTGCACCGTTTGGGCTAGCTATTGGCGCTCTGTTCTTCTTAGGGTTTCTTCACCACAAGTTCAAGGTAAGGGCCGACAGGTACTATGCCCATCAGGTAGAGCAAGAGACTCAGAAAGTTGCTCTTGAAAGGAAGCAAAAAGAGTTCAGCAATAGGATGCGTTAATCCAACTTCAACACCTCAGCAATCCGCGTGGTCAACATTGAGGACAACCCGTGGTTTGCAGCGCCTGATGTATGCAAGGTTCTCGGCCTTAGCTTTGCAACTGGATCATCCAGCAGACACCTCCTTTCCCTCGATGCTACTGAGCGGAGGAACGTGCTGAAATCTACCGTCAGCTCGATTGACGTTAGCTTTCCCAATCGCCGACTCAACTGCATCTCCGAGTCCGGCCTATACAAGTTAAGCGTTCGGAGCTATCGTTAACAAATTCTTTACGAATACTGTTTGAGGGCGCGTCTGTAGTCCCGAAGTCCGCGTCTTCCAAAGACTGTGTGACTAAGGTTGTACTCCCCGCTAATCAGGAAGGATGGAGCGTATGTCATGGGGGAAAAGAAAACCCTAACCCTCGACAACATCACGATCCGTCAGGACTTCGATGGACGGTACTGTTTGAACGACCTTCACGCAGCTTCAGGCGGAGCCAAGGCGCACCAACCCGCCAATTTCTTCCGTCAGGACAGTATTGGCGAGTTGTGCATGGAGATGGCCCGTTCCTCAGAAGTGAGGATCGACCCTTTCAAGGTGGTCAAAGGCGGGAAGACAACAGCACAGGGAACCTATGTTGTCCGTGAGCTGGTCTACGCCTACGCCATGTGGATCAGCCCCTCGTTCCACCTCAAGGTAATCCGAGCGTATGACCGACTGGCAACCCAAGGCGTCGCAGTGCATGAGAACCACACAGCGGACGTGCTGAAGAATATCCGCTGAAGTACATGAAGGCCATCATTGAACAGGCGGAGGTACTGCATAGTTTTACCGCAAATTTCCGAGGGGTGTCCTTAAAAGACAAAGTGCGCAACCCCCCCGTGACCCCCTTCGGTTTGCCTATGGATAGCCTCTCGTTTTTGGGAGTGCCTTAACAGTGAAACGTCCAACGTATTCAATAAGTTGCCAGTTTATTTCTGCTCATTTATAGTGATGTTTCTTTCAACCACACCGGAGCATCTAGCATGGCAACAGGAACCATTAGACCACCCCTTTACATGAAAATCCTCGGGCGTGAGGTGGAGGTGTACCGCTCAGAGATGCACCGAGGGATCAGGTGCAAGCACGAACAGGGTTGCCTATCGTTCCTCTTGTGGTGCTGCGTTATACACATATATTAACCAGCCAGTTACCGCCCCCATCAAGCCGCCTTCGGGTGGCTTTTCTTTTGCCTGCCGTTTCGCAGCCAGCGTTACACGTCGTGTAAGGGTGTACCGTTTAACCACCGTTTGTGACTACAAAAGACGGTACGGTCAATTCGTATTCTTTAACGGGGTATTGACGGCGATACGCTGTACCGAGATAATACACCCCTATTTTGAACAAACACAAACAAGGGAAATCACCATGGCAACCTTCGCGTACCTCAGGGTTAGTACCAACGACCAGACCACTGAGCAGCAGTTAGCGGCAATCCTTCAGGCTGGCTATGTGGTGGGTGAAAGGCTGGTGTACATAGAGCAAGGCGTGTCAGGGAAGATTCCAGCGATGCAGCGGGAACAGTTCAAACAATTAAGCAACCAGATAACCACAGGGGATTCCTTGGTGGTTGCCAAGCTGGACAGGCTGGGGCGGGATACGCTGGATGTGATAGCCACTATCGAAGCCTTAATTGCCCGTGGCGTGTCCGTGATTGTTCTGGGACTGGGGGTGCTAGATAGTTCGCCCACCTCCCGGCTGACCTTGACCATGTTGGCAGCGATCAGCCAGTTTGAGCGGGAGCTTATCGGCGAGCGTACCAAGGCAGCACTGGCAGTGAAGAAGGCCAATGGGGTCAAGCTGGGTCGCCCTGTGAAGATCACAGATGAAGCACTCAAGGCTAAGGCCAAGGAATTACTGGATGCTGGCACAAGCTGGAGGAAGACAGCTAAGGAGCTAGATATTTCCTTGTCCACTCTTCAACGCATGATGAAGTAACCACCACAAGGAGAAACCCCATGAGCTGCATTGACGATTGCATGACCACAGTCCTAGTACCCAACGACCCCACGAAGCCCATCATCGGAGTCTTCACGATTGCCAACGGTAACTCTGTGGAATGGCACAGGGAGTACGCCCGCAGCATCGGGTACAAGGATGATGAATACCAGTTCAGGGAGATTGTTTTCATGGGGGAAGCGCGGAGTAGTGGTGGCCTGTAACCCTTGCTGGCATAGGCTTACGTTGATTGAGGGGCTATAGAAGGGGGAGGCATGGCGGAAACGGAGGCTGCTCAAGGCTTGCGCTGATTCCGCCTCTATAGAAGGAGAGTGCGTTCGTCTTCCGGTATCTGTCAATACACCTATTGACCGTCCCCTTTTCCTCACCTGTCCACAACCCACAGCCACCAAGGAGCACAAGTATGTCAGCCGCACAATGCACCAAGAGCAGCAACACACATTCCATAGCAATCCGATTCGATACCATGAGCATGACCCGCATGGCGTGGATCGCAGCCCAGTTCCCTGAGTTCAACCCGTCCCGATCCTTCGTCGTCCGCCGTGCAGTGCAGCATTACCTTCAGCACCTTGAGGACATCACAAAGGACAGCGGCAACCCCTCCCGCCTCGAATACGAAACCTTGCTGCTGAAGTCATGTGGTCAAGGTGAGGAATCGCCATGGGAACATGACCCCGACTTTTCACGGCGTACCGATATGACCCTAACGGAATTACTCAAGGAGTTCCGCACGAACCGCAGCAAGGGCGACATTAACCGCTTCCTTGGCTCTAGCCCATTCAAGGCCAAAGCTGACCGGATGGTGAGGGCGAAGCCATGAGCGCACCACGCAGGAAGTCTGACCGCCTCTCGTGGTTCAAACAGGATGCGGGTAGGTTCGTTGCGGACACAGCTGGGCTGTCCTTGAGGCATTCGGGGGCGTATGCCCAACTGATGAACCTGTATTGGCTATTGGGAAACAGCCTTCCCAATGACCGCGCACTTATCATGCGTAAGGTGTTCGCTTTCACCCCTGAAGATGTTGAAGCTGTGGTTGAGGTGCTTGAAGAGTTCTTCCCATTGGATGCAGACGGGCAGCACAGCCATGGCTGGTTGGATGACTACTTGGCAGAAGTTGAAGGCGTGAGCGTAGTCAAGAAAGCGGCTGCGGCTAAGAGATGGGAAGGCGAACGCACGACCGCACCCGCAAAGACTGCCCCCGCTGTTCCTCCCGAGGATTCGGCTGACTTTTGATGCACATGGTATGCACCTGCATTGCACCTGTACTTTTCTGCAATGCGATAGAGAGATAGATAGAAATATCAGATATACCAGACAGAGTACAACACAAAGAATTCATCTTTGATGGGGTACAAGTATTGGTAATCAATCCATAGTTGTACATTAGGCAAACAGTCGTGCCACCCTTGAGGCACAGCCTTAAATCTCACCGACTGACAACCTAATGTAGCCCAGTAGTCCGCCCCAGCAGCCAGTAGTACCGATCCAACCCCAGCCCCCGGTTCAATCCTATGCCTTCACCAGCAGGTAAACCCGTGAGCGTTATTTCACCACCCATAACAAAGGAGTATCAAGCAATGCCAAAGTTTGACCAGATGAGTATTACACCTCGCCAAGGAATGCCCGACATATCACAGCCGCAGGTTCAAACTGAGGTTGTGGCAAGCCCGGTGAACATCGCAGTAAGGCCCGCAGAGAACAACATGACCCGACTGGCGAATGCGCTGGGAGGGTTCATGCAGGCTGGGGGACAGAAGTACCTTGAGGCCCAAGCTGAGCAGCAACGCAAGGCGGAAGAAGCGCAGGGGTTCAAGGCCGGGAAGACGGGAGAGGCGGTTCCTCCAACAGCCTCCCCATGGTTCCAGCAGGGGTTCAACAAGGCAACTTGGGAAACCCACGCAATCGACTCAACCAATGACGTTATGGGCGAATACGCGACCCATAAGAATGATCCGGGGTTTGACCTCGGGAAGATGCTTCAAGCCAAGATGCAGGAAGACCTGCGGGGGGTTACAGACCCCACAGCCATTAGCACCTACATGGAACGCTTCGGCCCCATCAGTGCCAAGCTGAAGACCGACCTGGCCCAGACCCATGTTGAGGATGTCATGCGTACCAGAGACACCAACATGAATATCCAGATGGCCGATATGGTGCGGCGAAGCACCGCCCCTGAAACCGCAAACGGGTATCCGTCAACTTCCCACTTCATTGAAGACTACGCCGTTCAGTCTCGGGGGTGGATTGCCCAAGGCAAGACCCAGCCGGAGATCGACCATGCGTTCCTTCAAGCTATCGAAGCCAACTCCAAGACAGCCAACGGGAACCCCCATGCGTTCGATGTGTTCTACGAGGTTGATCCCACAACGGGACACTCAATCGTAGAGCGGAACCCTGCGATGGCGAAGGCTGTAGCAGATGCGAAGTACCGCGCTGAGGCATTGCACGATAACTACTTGACCAAGGATAGCTGGGAAGCTAACCGCAACGCAGTGTTCACGCTGGAGCAGGACATCCGCAGCAATCCGTTTGACCCTTCGATTCCCACGCGATTCCAAGAGTATTCCGTGGGTGAGCATTCTCCGTTCGGAAGACTGGGCGGACACGCGGGCAGCATGAGTTCCTTATGGAACCTTTATCAATCCCAGATGCAGACGCAGCAGGACGGCGCAGTGTGTGGAGCAAATATTGAAGCAGGCCACGGAGCGTTGTGTGGCAAGGAGGGAGCGAAGGCATACATGAATAGGATGCTGGCCCCAGACCTGCACACCCTTGCGACAACCCTTAACGACCCCAACGCATTCGTGCTGTCCAAAGATGGGAAGGTCGCTGAGTCCGCGTCAGTACGTGCGCTTAACAACATCCTAACGCTCACCAACAAGAGCGGCACGAACATCATGTTGGAGCAGGTGACGAACCTGTTTAACGGGGTGTCTCAGAAGGCCCCCCCGCTGAACGACAAGAACGCCACGGTTCCCACAGAGTTCAAGAACCTCAGCATGATCTACCAGCAAGCCAAGTCTTCCAGCAGTCCCGCCCTCGCCTCTCAACTGGGGGATGAGGATTCCCGGCGATTGATGGACAGCTACAACTGGCAGGTGTCCCAAGGCGTCAACGAGAACGATGCGTGGCGCAAGGCGTTCAGCAGCCGCGATCCTGAGGTACGCACAGCCAAGCTGAAGGAGCTAGACACTCCCGAGGGACGGAAGCTGGTTACGGACTCCATTGCGGGTAACGCCTCCGGCATCGGATCGAATGACTCCGGGTGGTTGCCCGATTGGTTCCGCCAAGATGGAACCCATTGGTACTCCCCGCTGACTCGCCTGTCTCGCCTCGGGTTAAACCGTGGGATGGAGAAGCGGAACGGAGATGGTACATACCCCTCGAACTACGACAGCATCGCCCCGTATGCGTATGAGGAAGCCAAGTCGTTCCTTGCGAATACCGAGGGGGCCAGCCTGAAGGACGTAGGCCCGCACCTGAAGGAATGGGTCAACGCGAACTACCTGCACGACGAAACGATGAACAAGGTTGTCCGCGTTCCCCCTGAGTTCAACACTCGGGAAGGCGTGGAGGCTTTCAGCGCGTTCTCTGCCAAGCTCCAACAGGAGAAGGGACACGGGGTTCAGGTGGACTACAAGTGGCGAGGGAACGGGCAATACTCAATCGAGATCACATCCGCTGAGGGCAAGTTCCTGAACCGGGAGTACCCTAACATCACCGCTAAGGACATCGTTAATTCGTACAAAGCGGAGAAGGTACTCACGCCTGAAGAGACAAAGGTTCTAAACACTCTGGACACTCAGGCCCGCGATGGGACACTCACTGCTTCCACTGCCCACAGCGCAGCCGGTGTGATAACCAAAGCGCGACAGGCAGGGCTTCTTAGCTCGGCCCTGACCAACGGCTTAGAGGGTGTCCGTGAGCTTCCTGCGTTCTCTGGAGGCGGGGTGGTTCAAGAGGTGAACCGCAATGGGCTGAAGCCTACAGCGATCAACCCCACCCTATCCACACTCCCCGACATCGGCCCCCGCAAAGCAGTCCTGAATACCATGAGACAGCTCGGGGATCACGCCGGGGTGTTGGCTGTTATGGGTGAAGGTGTCGTTCTGAAAGCCTACAAGGACACCCATGGTTCAACCACAGTCGGCATTGGGTACAACATGGATGCCAACGCTAAGAACGCTGAGGAAGACTTCAGACGGGCCGGGATCAACTCCCCTGTTGAAGCGATCCACAGTGGCAAGGTATCCCTCTCCACCGAGCAAGCTGTTCGCCTGTACCAAGTCGTGAAGCCGCGCTATGAAGCTATCGCCCAGAACGCATACGACACGTGCACCAAGCAGCCGGGAGCCTACAACTCGATGTCACCACAGGAGCGCGCCGTTCTCACTGACATTGCGTACCAGTCGGGGGGGAATGTGGCTAAGTACACCGAGCTTATGGGGCATCTGTTGCACAAGGACAGCACTCTTGAGAACATCGGTAACGCCCTTAAGCGCACCTATCGCAGCTCTGCCGATGGTAAGGCAGATCAGATAACGGAACACCGCCGAAACCTACGGCTTGCCCTGCTAACGGGGCGGCTGGATGGTTCTCTGCGTCATGCCGGGATGATTCAGTAGCGCAGCAGTTAGCCACAGTAGCAACCCTCTCAGGCTTCCACGGTTCGCCCTCTCCCTTCACCAGCAGGGGCAGCAGGACAACGCATCTTTCAAGGCAACACCAACACAACCAAGGCAGCAGCCCCTCCAGTGACCGTATAGAGCCGCTGTGGGGCTTCTCCTATTCACTATTACCAAGGATCACCATGACACCTGACCAACGAAAGAATCCCTACTACTGGCGGCAACTGCTGGGAGGGAGGATGTACCTGTTCCAGTGCAAACCCAGCGAACAGCACCGAGCATACCTAACGGCAACCCTCAGGGATTACCAGATAGCCGCATCACAGGAATTGAGCATAGGCCGAGCAGTACCTACACCACTGGAGCCAGCAGGGAACCTATCTGATTACTACAGGCGGGAACTCAACGAGGCATTGACACAGTTCAAGGTTAACCCGGAAGGCGGATTTGAGATGCTCGATAAGCTGATGACCGGATACATTAACGCAGTACAACAAGGGAAGATCAAACTATGAACATCACCACAAAGGCATTCAACGGGCAGCCTATTGGCATCACTGAGCGCGAGGGCAAGCCTTGGTTGATAGTCGCGGATATTGCGAAGGCATTGGGTTATCTCAACACGGGTAAGGCAACCGATAGAATCAGCAAGGCCCATCTGAGCAACATCACGCGCAACGGGTACAGGGCAACCATCACCAATGAAGCGGGGCTGTACGAGTTGCTGGTAAACAGCAGAAAGAAGGAGGCACAAGAGTTCAGCCAGTGGGCAGCACGGGAAGTATTTGCTCAGGCAGCGTCCAGCGGTTGCCTTTTGGGGGTGCTCATTGAGGTACTACAGCAGATGCAACGGAATGGCCGCGCCTGTAGTTGTTCTGGTGGATGTCGCTGAGGGACTACTGGTACTGCTAAGCCTTGTTGCAAAGCGACACAGGTGATAGTCTTTGGGCTGTCAGGTTGTACACCCGCCTGACACCCAGAGGCTCATTTTTAATAGGTCTTGGGTGTTAAGCCAAGATAAAACAAACGACCTAACTAATTGATTAATTGGTCGGGGTGAGAGGATTCGAACCTCCGACTCCTGCGTCCCGAACGCAGTACTCTACCAGGCTGAGCTACACCCCGAATTCCGGATGGAATTGACTCAAAACTGCCGCATGGCAGCAAAGAGTGCTAATTCTACCAGAGATTGCTTGTATTTGGTATCCGGTAATGCGGCAATTGCCGCATTTGCGAGTTCCGCCTCGCACAAAGCCTGCTGGCGCGTGAATTCCAGCGCGCCGGTGTCGTGAATGATTTGCAGCACTTCGGCAAATTTTCCGACATCGCCCTGCTCGATTGCGCCGCGCACCACCGCGGCCTGCGCGGCGGTGCCATGCTGCATCGCATAGATCAGCGGCAGCGTAGGTTTGCCTTCGGACAGGTCATCCCCGAGATGCTTGCCGGTCTCAGCCTCGTTGGCGGAATAATCCAGCACGTCATCCACCAGCTGAAACGCCGTGCCGAGGTGCATACCGTATCTGGCCGCCGCCTCTTCGTTCGCCGCATCCACCTTGCTCAAAATCGCGCCGAGACGCATCGCGGCCTCGAACAGCTTGGCGGTCTTGCAATGAATCACGCGCATGTAGTTGGCGGCATCCACATCGGCGTCGTGGCAGTTGAGCAGTTGCAGCACCTCGCCCTCGGCAATCACGTTGGTCGCATCGGCCAGCGTCTGCATGATGCGCATCTCGCCCGCTTCGACCATCATCTGGAACGCACGCGAATATAAAAAGTCACCGACCAGCACGCTCGCCGCATTGCCGAACATCGCGCTCGCAGTAGCACGACCACGGCGCAACTCGGACTCATCCACCACATCGTCGTGCAGCAGGGTCGCGGTGTGAATGAATTCCACCACCGCCGCCAGCGAGTGATGGTGCGCCCCCTGATAACCAAAGGCTTGGGCTGACAGCACCACCAGCGCGGGACGCAACCGTTTGCCGCCGCTGTTGATGATGTATTCGCCGACCTGATTGACCAGCACCACTTCGGAGCGCAGTCGCGTGCGTATGACCTGATCCACCGCGGCCATATCGGCCGCGAGCAATTGCTTGAGGTTTTCCAAAAACTTTCTTCCTGATTTGTTTTGCAGCCGCGCAGCGACTGAAGGACGGACCAACATGCCCCGGATTTTGATGGGCTTTGCGAAACCGTAGGGGCGGAATTTAACCCAGATAATCCATCAGGCGCAACCTCCCCTGAAGGATTAACTCCGGTCAACTAATTGATTACTTGGTATCGGAGAGCTTGGTCCAGCCCTGCTCGATGGCGTGCTTGGTAAGCTGAGCGGAAGTGTCGATATTAAGCTTGCGGCGCAGGCTGAGGCGATGGGCCTCAATGGTGCGGACACTGACATCCAGCTTAAGTGCGATGGACTTGTTCGAAGCGCCATGCGCAAGAAGAATCAGTACCTCGCGCTCGCGGTCGGTCAGGAGAGCCGCGGGGGTACTGGTTTCGATCAGCGCGGCCGCCACTGCGGCACTGTAGTAAGAGCCGCCGGCCGCGACCATCTTGATCGCGGCGATGATCTCTCCCGACGGAGCATCTTTCAGGACATAGCCGCAGGCGCCGGCACGAATGGTGCTGAGCACATATTCCCGGTTGTCGTACATGCTGAGAATCATGACCCGGATGCCGGGTACCAGGTCGACCAATTGGGAAGTCAATTCGATTCCGCTCATGTCCGGCAACTGGACATCAACGAGGATCAGATTGGGGCGCAATACCGCTGCCAACGACAACGCTTGCCGCGCATTGCCCGCTTCGCCGACAACGCTAATCTCGGGCACATCGCCAAGCCGTGCACGCAGACCGTCACGCACCAGTTGATGGTCGTCTACCAGCATCAGCCGGATGGCGGCGGGCGCACCCGCATCGGGTTGAAAGTGGGTCATGTGTCAAGTTCCTTCGTCAGTGCAGAACGTGGCAGGATGGCCGCGAGTTCCGTGCGACCCTGGACAGAATCGATCACGAGCTTGCCGCCGTGATATTCGATGCGTTCGCGCATATTGCGCAGCCCGATTCCGCGGTTGCCAGGATGATCAATCTGCACCGGATCAAACCCCTTGCCGTCGTCGATAATGGTCAGACGCAAACCGTTCACATCCTGATCCAGGGTGAGCAGCACCTGTCGCGCTCCCGCGTGGCGCTCGACGTTCATCAGGGCTTCCTGGGCAATCCGGAACAATGTGGTCATGCTTTCATTTCCGGTGATGTTGGAGTAGACCGCGATACGGGTCTCCACCGCAATACTGGTGCGCTGGCGAAATTCGCCAGTGAGCTGTTGCAGGGCGGATGACAACCCCAGGTTGTCGAGCAGCGAGGGACGCAGATCGTGTGAGATGCGTCGGATCTCCGAAATCGCGCTACTCAGCCCGGCCAGCCCCTTGCCGATTTCCGGCGCGGCATTTTCGCGCCCCTTGGCGAGCCGCTCCTGGGCCAGCTCGAAGTGATATTTGGTCGACACCAGCAGTTGGCTCAGCCCGTCGTGCAGTTCGCGCGACACGCGGGCACGCTCTTCCTCCTGCAAACTGACGATGCGCTGCGACAGCGCCTTCAGTTTCTGGTCAGCGAGCCGGTGTTCGCTGATATTGAGCGCCATGCCCCCGGCGAACACCGCCAGCGCTGCGATGACGGCCACCAGGGCCAGCCCGGAGATGGTGGAAAATGTATGCTGCGACACCTCGGTGTGCAATTTACCGGTACTCGCGGCAACGTCGTCCAGGTAGATACCGGTGCCCAGTACCCAACCCCAGCGCTCGAGCATGACCACGTAGCTGAGCTTGTCCGTTTCCTGGCCGGTCGAAGGTTTACGCCAGACATAACGCAGGAAACCGCCACCGGATTGGGCCGTCGCAATCAATTGCTGAATGATGACCATTCCATTGCGGTCGCGCATATTCCACAGGTTCTGCCCAACCAGTTCGGGTTGGCGTGGATGCGCCAAATTCTTGCCGTTCGAGTCATACACGAAGAAATAGCCGTCATCGCCGTAATTCATTTCGGTCAGAACGCGCAGCACCTCCGCCTTGGCAAGGTCATCGTTGCGGCCCGAAGCGTAGGCCTGATCAATCGAAGTCAACGCCAGCTGAACATAGTGCTGCAACTCGGCACGTTTGGTCCCGAGCATGCTTTCTTCAAGCAACGCCTGTTCCGCTCGCCCCAAGTCGCGCACCTGAATCGTCACCAGAATGGCGATGGCCAGGATGGCCCCGATCAGGGGAAGAACCGACAGCAACGAAATTTTGTACTTTAGCCGCATCGAATGCTCCTTCCGAATCATTCTATATAGTTTCCCGCCCAATAACGCAAACTAGGTAGTACTACCAATGCCCGGCCGGTAGTAATGCGAATGGCGTCCGCCACTGCTCGTCTCCAGAATGCCGCTCAGGGTTTCACCCGGCATTCGGGCCGAAAGAATTCGTGAAGCACATACAGGCACCGGAGTGTCCTTTGGCGTCACTCTTTTTTCAATGCCATCTTGCTCAACAACATGGAGAGTACTTATGTCACACGTAAATATGGTTAGTCGAGACCTGCTTGCTGCAACGATCCTGGCGCTGCTTCCGGCTTGCTCAACAACGGTACCAGTCAAGGAAGTTACGTCGGACAAGATGGGATATCTGTCCAAAAATTTTTCTGCACACTCATTATCGCCAGCTATTGAAAAAAAGATGCCGTCTGATGGCGCGAGGGGCAAATTTGAACGGCTAACGATCAAAACCGAAGATAAAATCGAAGATCCCGACGGCAAAAAAAACGTCCTGGATAACAGTAACCACTTTCTTGAACAGCGGAAATGGCCTGGTCCAAAAAGTGCAGGATTTTACAAACAACGACATTCCATTCGCCCTTAGATACAGCCTGACGTACAAAGGCATGATCGATCTCAGATGGCAATATGTGTCGCTCGGTCGCGGCAAGACTGACCCCATTTTTGCGATCAACAACCTGACGAGATTAGACGCGATGCCTTCGGGTGTGGATAAAGAGTTCGTTGCCGATTACACCTACGGCACCGAAATTCAGATCGCCAATTTCTACTCGAGCAAGGTGAAATGCAAAGCAACGGGTAGTCGGGAGGCTACCGAGATTCACACGAAGTTATCCGGTCAGGCTACTGATATTGATTGCGAGCATTTCAACAACAGTGTCGTACAAGGTCGCTCCAAGTGGGTCATGCTTCAAGAATACGGCATCGCCATCATGTTGGAGAAAACAAGTAGTTCACAAAAGGGCATCTCCCGGATAGTCGACATCAACGGATAAAAAAACGCGCGACAGGCTGGAGTAAGGCAGCGCTCCAGCCGGAACATACCCTCTCGATTTCACGCCCCTCCATTTCAAGGTAACATTGCCGAAAAAATACTACCGTTCATCGGAGGAAACGATTAATGAAAACGAATTTCTTCTCCCTGCTGACCTGGCTGGGCGTTGCCGTGCTGGGCGCGGCGGCGGTTGGCGGCATCGCGCTGAACCGCGGCGAATCGATCAATGCGATCTGGTTCGTCACTGCCGCCTTGTGCGTCTATGCCATCGCCTACCGCTTTTATGCGGCATGGATCGCCGCGACGGTGCTCAGCATCGATGCGACGCGCGCGACGCCGGCCGAGCGGCTGAACAATGGCCACGACTTCGTGCCGACCAACCGCTGGATCGTGTTCGGCCACCACTTCGCTGCGATCGCCGGCCCCGGCCCGCTGATCGGCCCGACGCTGGCGGCGCAGTTCGGCTACCTGCCCGGCACATTGTGGATCCTGATCGGCGCGGTGCTCGGTGGATGTGTGCAGGACATGGTTACGCTGTTTTTCTCCACCCGCCGCGACGGCCGCAGCCTTGGCCAGATGGCACGCGACGAGCTCGGCAACATCGGTGGCATCGCCGCGCTGATCGCCACGTTCCTGATCATGATCATCCTGATCGCGGTACTCGGCCTGGTCGTGGTGAACGCGATGAAACACAGCCCGTGGGCGACGTCCACAGTGGCCGCTACCATTCCGATCGCGATGCTGGTCGGGCTGTACATGTACAAGCTGCGTCCGGGGCGCGTGCTGGAAGGCTCAGCACTCGGCCTGATTCTGTTGCTGCTCGCAGTTGCTGGCGGCGGCTGGGTTGACCAGCAAGCCGGACTGCGCGAACTGTTCAACCATCCCGGCCTGCCGCTCGCGTTTGGAGTGATCATCTACGGCTTCGCCGCCGCCATCCTGCCGGTATGGCTGCTGCTCGCACCGCGCGATTACCTGTCCACCTTCATGAAACTCGGCACGATCATCCTGCTGGCGCTGGCGATCGTCTGGCTGCGCCCCGACATCAAGATGCCCGCGCTAACGCAGTTCATCGACGGTACCGGACCGATCTTCGGCGGCAAGCTGTTCCCATTCGTGTTCATCACCATCGCCTGCGGCGCAATCTCCGGCTTCCACTCGCTGATCGCTTCCGGCACCACGCCGAAACTGCTGACCAATGAGCGCGATATCCGCATGATCGGTTACGGCGGCATGGCGCTGGAATCGATGGTCGCCGTGATGGCAATGATCGCCGCGACGGTGCTCGACCCCGGCGTGTATTTCGCGATCAACTCGCCCGCCGGCATGGTTGGCAAGACCGCGGTGGAAGCCGTCGCCACGATCTCCGGCTGGGGCTTCCCTGTCACGGTCGAGCAGATGAGCCTGCTCGCACAGCAGATGGGCGAAGCCACGCTGTTCGCGCGCACCGGCGGCGCACCGTCGCTCGCGGTCGGTATGGCCAGCATCTTCGGCAGTGCGTTCGGCGATCACCTGCTCGCACTGTGGTACCACTTTGCCATCATGTTCGAGGCGCTGTTTATCCTGACCACGCTCGACGCCGGCACGCGCGTCGGCCGCTTCATGTTGCAGGACTTGCTCGGCAACGTGTGGAAACCGATGGGGCAGACATCGTGGTATCCGTCGGTGCTGTTCACCAGCGCCGTGGTCGTCGCAGCTTGGGGCTACTTCCTGTACATCGGCGTGATTGATCCGAACGGCGGCGTGAACATCCTGTGGCCGCTGTTCGGCATCGCCAACCAGATCCTCGCGGCCATCGCGCTGTGCGTCGCGACCGGCATCCTGGTGAAATCGGGCAAACTCAAATACGCGTGGATCACGGCGTTGCCGCTCACCTGGCTGGTCATCATCACCAGCACGGCAACCTGGGAAAAACTGACCAGCAGCGATCCGCGCGTCGGGTTCCTCGCCGCCGCCAACAGCCTGTCCGACAAGCTCGCCGCCGGCGTGCTGCCGCCGGAGAAAGCCGCGGTCGCACCGCAACTGATCTTCAACCAGCAACTGGACGCCGTGCTGGCGCTGTTCTTCGCCGTGCTGCTATGGCTCATCGTACTCGACATGCTGCGCGTCTGCAGCCGCCACCTGAGCGGCAAACAGGTGCCGCCACTGTCCGAGGTGCCGCATTATCCGACCCGATTGGAAGAAGCATGGGAACGCGACTGAACAACCTGCTGCGCAACTTGTGGCGCATCGTCCGCCGTCTCAGCGGCGACGACGGCTATGAACGCTACCTCGCGCACCATGCTGCAGCGCATCCGGACCAGCCGGTGCTGTCACGGCGCGCCTGGTTTGCGCAGCAGCAGCAGCGCAAATGGTCGGGGGTCAAGCGTTGTTGCTAAAGGAAATATCGAACGGCACTCCGTTCGTGGTGCAACAGCAAGGAGCAGGCCGTGGCTGCAGGGGGGCTTTCGCCCTGGCAGCACATGCACTGCTTGTCGAGCCATGAGCGGAGGAGACTCCAGATTCGGTACCTGCAAGAGTCCGTCCTTCGACAGGCTCAGGACAAACGGAATTATTTGTTCCCTTAAATATTTGCGCAGGCAGGTGATTTTGTGGATAATGCCCGCCCTTATGCAACACTGACGTGCGTACACCCGCCGCACAAACTTACTCGCAAGGAAAGAACATGAAAGCAGATATTCACCCGAATTACCAGGAAATCACCGTGGCCTGCAGCTGCGGCAACAGCTTCAAGACCAAGTCCGTCATTGGCAAGCCCGCGCTGAACGTTGAAGTTTGTTCCGAATGCCACCCGTACTACACCGGCACCCAGAAGATCATGGACACCGCCGGACGCATCGACAAGTTCCGTCAGAAGTACGCCAAGGCTGGGGCATAAGAGTACGCTGTCAGGGAACCACCGCCCTGCGTACCCATCAAAAGGCAGCATTTGCTGCCTTTTTTATTTGCGACGACAATTGACCCGTAGCAATAAAATGGCCCTTTACCAACTAGACACCTGAAGTACCAATGAAACGCCTCCATTGGCTGGCTCATCCGAACAGGAATCCGATGCGTATCAGTCTCAACCGAACGTTCTTGCTTGCTTTCACGCTGCTTGCCCTGGCTGGCTGCGCCCAGAATCCAGTGTCCGGGCAAAACGATTTCGTGATGATGTCGGAAAGCCAGGAAGTGGCAATCGGCCGGCAGTATGATGCTCAGATCAAAAAGGAGTATCGGGTCTACGAATCAAAGGCGCTGAACGACTACGTAAACAGCGTCGGCCAACGCTTGGCCAGATCGAGCCACCGTCCCAACCTCCAATATCATTTCATTGTGCTGGATTCCCCGGAGATCAATGCGTTCTCGCTGCCCGGCGGATATGTGTACATAACGCGCGGCATCTTGGCCTACATGAACAGCGAAGCCGACCTAGCCGCCGTGCTGGGGCACGAGCTCGGCCACATCACCGCGCGCCATGCGGTACTCCGGCAAAGTGCAGCGCAAGCTGCCAGCATCGGGCTGACCATCGCCTCCCATTACATACCGGGACTGAATACGATCGGTGGACAGAATCTGTCCAACATCATCGGCGGCGCGCTGCTGTCCGGTTATGGGCGTGAACAGGAACTGGAAGCCGACCGGCTCGGTGCGGAATACCTTGCGCGCAATGGATACGACCCGCAAGCAATCATCCGGGTGATCGACACCCTGAAAAACCAGGAAGCGCAGGACGCCCAGATCGCGAGACAGGAAGGGCGCGAGCCGCGCAGTTACCATGGCCTGTTCGCGACGCATCCGGACAACGATACCCGCCTGCAGCAAGCCGTCGGCGAATCTCGCCGGCTGACCGTCGCGCATCCGGTCGAAGGACGCAACGAGTTTCTCGCCGCCATCGACGGCCTGGTGTTCAACGAGAGCAGCGACCAGGGCGTGGTGCGCAATAATCACTTCTACCATGGTGAACTCGGTGTCGCAGTAACGTTCCCCGAAAACTGGCAGGTGCATAACCTGCCGGATGTGCTGGTCGCCATCAGCCCGGGGGGCGAAGCGCAGCTGCAACTGAAGCTGGATCGGCAGCCAAGCGGCTCTCCCACGGAATATGCGCGCCGTGCGGCGGGCTACGGTGCCCAGATCCAGCCGATCGAGGTAAATAACCTGCAGGGCGCGCTCATCGACCTGCCGAATGTCGTTGCGGGCGTAATCTACCTGAACCGGCAGGCCTACATCCTGGAAGGGCAAGCCAAAGACCGCGCCAGCCTCGCGGCGCATCGCGCCGAAATCGTCAGCTCGGTGCGCAGCTTCCACGCGCTGACCGCCGAGGAACGCAAACTCGTCAAGCCGCTGGTCATTCGCGTCATTACTGTGCGACAAGGGGACACCTGGGCGCGGCTCGCGCAATACTCACCGCTCGGCAAATCGGCAGAAAGTTATCTGCGGCTGATCAACGCCATGTATCCGAGCGGGGAGCCGCGGGCCGGGCAGCGCATCAAGATCGTCGAATAAGGCAATAACCGACAACATAACTGAGCGAGCCGTTCCAGCGTGTATTTCCTAAAGCCCACCGATCCCCACCCGATCACCCCTGCCAAGGCGGTGATGATCGCCTTGCTCTGCGTGATCTGGCTCGGCACGGGACTGGTCGGCCATGACCCATGGAAACCGGATGAGGCGTCCAGCTTCGGGCTGGTGTATTCGATGCTGCAGGGCGGCGACTGGCTGGTGCCCACTCTGGCTGGTGAGCCGTATCTGGACAAGCCGCCACTGTATTACTGGACCGCCGCGCTGTTCGCCAAACTGTTTTCGCCATTCTTGCCACTGCATGATGGCGCGCGCCTGGCGAGCGGGTTCTACGTTGCATTGACCCTGATGTTCACCGGTCTCGCCGGCCGCAAGCTGTATGGCGAAAATCGCGGCTGGGCGGCAGCGGTCATCCTGCTCGGTTGCGTTGGCATGCTGGTGCGCGCGCACCAGATCATCACCGACCTCGCACTGCTCGCCGGCTGCGCGACGCTGCTGTATGGCTTCACCTGGAGCCAGGAACGCCCGTTGCGCGCGGGATTCCTGATGGGCACCGGCATGGGTATCGGCTTCATGTCCAAGGGTTTCATCGCGCCGGTGCTGTTCGTACTGATCGCCACCCTGCTGCCGACACTCTTCCGTCAGTGGCGCGCGCGCAACTATTTCTTCGGCCTCGGCATCGCTGCGCTGTCTGCCCTGCCCTGGCTGCTGGTCTGGCCGCTGATGTTGTACCAGCACTCGCCGCACCAATTCACCGACTGGGCCTGGACGCACAACATCGGGCACTGGCTGGATTACGCCGAGCATGGCCCGAACCGGGAGTCGTTCTATTACCTGAAGAATTTGCCGTGGCTCGCCTGGCCCGCGCTGCCGCTCGCCGCGTGGGCGGTGTGGCAATCACGCCAGCGCCTGGCGCAGCGCGATGACCTGCAGCTACCGCTGGTCGCCTTCGCCGTGATGCTGCTCACGCTCAGCTTTGTGCCACATATCAAGGAAGTATTCGCGCTGCCGATGCTGCTGCCGCTCACGCTGCTCGCCACCGCGTCGCTGTCGGCGCTGAAGCGCGGTGCCGCCAATGCGCTGGACTGGTTCGGCCTGATGACGTTCGCGCTGGTGGCGATCCTGATGTGGTGGGGCTGGGCGGGTCTCCTGCTCGACAACCATGCCAAGATCACGCTGTGGCTGAAGGAATATCAGCCCGGATTCGAACCGTCGTTCGATACCACCACCTTTGCCATCGCGCTGACTGCCACCGTGCTGTGGCTGGTATTGGTATGGCGCGTCGGCCGCTCGATGCGTCGCGCCGTGATCAACTGGGCTGCCGGCATCACCCTGATCTGGATCCTTGCGATGACGCTATGGCTGCCGTGGCTGGACAGCGGCAAGAGCTACCGCAATATGATTGCGTCGCTGAAACAGGCCCTGCCGCAACATTACCGCTGCGTCGGCTACGATTACGTCGGCGAAGGCCAGCGCGCAATGCTGCACTACTTTGCCGGCATCGTTCCCCAGACTGACCGCAACAACCGCTGCGATTTGCGCCTGGTACAGGGTCCGCGGTTATCCAAGCCGCTGCTGGATGAGTCGCGCTGGCAAAAGATCTGGGAGGGTAGCCGCAAGGGCGACAAGAACGAGCACTACCGGCTATACCGCAAAGTCTCCTGATTTCTCCCAGCGGCTGGCACGCATCCCGCGCGTGACATGTATTTCCGACCACCCCGGCGCAGCCCCTACGCACTCCCCTGGATCGAATGTTGCAGTCATCTCGCCGTGGTTATTTAAAACCGCGTCGTCACCTTTCTTTACAAACTGTAAAATATATGCCACTTTTACAAACTCATCCGGCGCCCGTCCGGTTGCCCACGCAGATAAGGGACCATGAGATCGACAACGAATTTTACCAAGCCGTTACTCGCCACACTGTTTGCCGTGGCACTCGCAACGCCCTGCTTCGCGGAGCAGTCAGCAGTTGACGCCAACACCAAGCCGGTTAAAACGGAACGCGTCTGGAACGAAATGAACAAGGAGAAGCAGGAAGCGCTCGGCTTGAAAGGCAACCCCCTCCTCGGTTCGTTCGGTTTTGAAATCTGCCAGGATTGCCACCGCAGCGATGCGTCCGGCCGCGTGAACGGCGCCACGCCACGCCTGGCGGGCCAGCACACTACGGTGCTGATCAAACAGATGACCGACATCCTCAACGGAATACGGGACAACCCCAAGATGACTCTCGTTATCGCCGATCATACGCTGCTGCCACGCGACATTGCCGATATTGCCGCCTATCTGCAAAGCCTGCCAACTCCCGCCGACATCGGCAAAGGCCCCGGAACCGCACTCGCCCGCGGCAAGGAAGTTTATGACAAGGATTGCGCAAGCTGCCACGGCGACAAGGGTGAGGGCAACGCGGAGAAGTTCTACCCGATGGTGGCCAGCCAGCATTACAAGTATTTGCTGCGCGAGATGGTTTACATGCGGAACGAGACCCGCCGGAACGCGAATCCGAAGATGGTCAAGGCGGTGAAGGCGTATAGCGAGGCTGATCTCGAGGCGGCGGCGGATTATATGTCGCGGCTGGTGGTGCCCAGTAAATAATATCGTTTAGGTTGGTTGCCAATCTGCAAGATCAAAACCGCCGGGGGTAGCCCGGCAGCTAGTCACTTTCTTTTGTTTCGCCAAAAGAAAGTAACCCAAGAAAAGGCGCCCCTGCCGGAGCGCCCTTCGGGTTCCTTCGGTCGGCCAACAAAATTGGGCGGCTGCGCAACTCGCACGATCCGCTGTGCGGCCACGTGCTCAAACAGTGCTCGCCTTCTCCCCAATTTTATCGCCCGCCCTCAGCGCCCCAGAAGGGAAGATACAACCGGAGGTTCGCACCGCTCAGCATGTAGGTCGGGTTAGCATAGCGTAACCCGACACAGGAAATTGTCGGGTTACACGGCAAGCCGCTAACCCGACCTACCGACTACCGACTGTAGTGCTACGCGCAATTCAAATGTTGGCGGGCAAAGCCCGCCCTACGCCAAATCATTGCGAACCGTCCTATCCCCTGTGCGCCGCCGAGTAGCGCAGGCTGGTCAGGGGAATTCGGCGAGGACTGTCTGAGCGCGCAGCGCGAGTTCCGCAGCCGCCTGACCAGACGAGCAACGCAGGGAACCCCGCAAGGGGTGGCAAACCGGGGGCGACTTCTTTGGGTTACCTTTCTTGGCAAGACAAGAAAGGTAACTTGCTGCCGGGCAACTCCCGGCGGTTTTAGTTTTGGTCGGGTTTTGGGCCAAACCGGTACTTGAAGTTGACCGTCGGCGTCAAATACCGAGCAACTTCTTGGCTGCGGCAGCTAGCACTTCCCGTGCTTCCTTTGATGTGCCGACCTTCTTCATAACTTCCCACAGCTTTCAGCCTGCCGTTCTGTACCATACGCCCTTTGGATAAGCGGGGAGGTCTGCGCGTGC
>DASSQR010000090.1:0-20255 GCA_035702405.1 Gallionella sp.
ACTACCATGATGACTTCACCATGTCGTCGCCCCGGATTGCAGCGGTGGCTGGAGAGCCTTCGGGTGTGCTGAGGGGAAAGGACGCGATCGGCGCCTACTGGCAGAGAGCGCTCGAGCTGGCGCCGGACTTGCACTTCGAGTTGGTCTCGACCTTCCTTGGCTCGGACAGTATCGTGCTGCACTATAACGGTCCGCGTGGCCAAGCGGCGGAAGCGTTCTTTTTTGATTCGTCGGGATTGGTCGTCAGGGCGGCGGCGAATTACGACTTCTGAAGTGCCGCCGTTCTTTATTCCTCAGGGAAACGCTGAATATGTCGTCATGCCCGCGCATAACCAGCGACTTGCCCGCTTGCGGGCTTAGTCGAATGGCTAGTTGTTTCATCAGGCGGGCATCCAGGTTATCAAATTGACTGGACTCCCGCCTTCGCGGGAGTGACGAATCCAGACTTGTCCGAGTTTATTCTCCTCGGACTACTGCCCGAAAAAGTCTTTGACCTTGTGGCTCCGACATCACGTCGCACAGCGTGCGACATGAGTCTTCACCGTAAAGCCAAAGGCTTTTCGACTACTGCCCGAAAAAGTCTTTGACTTTATCCATCCAGGATTTGGCGCGGGGGTTGTGGTGCGCGCTGTCGCTGTCGCTGATGGATTCAAATTCGCGCAACAGTTCCTTTTGCCGTTCGGTCAGGTTGACCGGCGTTTCCACGATGACGTGACAGTGCAGGTCGCCGTAGTTCGCGCTGCGCACGCCCTTGACCCCCTTGCCGCGCAGGCGGAACACTTTGCCGCTCTGCGTTTCGGGCGGAATTTTGATGCTGGCGGCACCTTCCAGCGTGGGGATTTCGATCGTGCCGCCCAGTGCCGCCGTGGCGAAGCTGATCGGCATTTCGCAATGCAGGTCGTTATGGTCGCGTTCGAATACCGGATGCGGCTTGATGTGGATCACCACATACAGGTCGCCGGCCGGGCCTCCATTGATGCCCGGTTCGCCTTCACCGGACAGGCGCACGCGATCGTCGTTGTCCACGCCCGCGGGGATTTTTACCGACAGGGTCTTGTGCTGCTTGATGCGGCCGGTGCCGCTGCAATCGCGGCATGGCGACGCGATGATCTTGCCGCTGCCATGGCAGCGCGGGCAGGTCTGCTGGATTGAGAAGAACCCCTGTTGCATGCGCACCTGGCCGTGGCCGCCACAGGTCGAGCAGGTGGTCGGGCTGGTGCCGGGCTTGGCACCCGAGCCATGACAGGTTTCGCATTCCGCCATGGTCGGCACGCGGATTTGCGTCTCGGTGCCGCGCGCGGCCTGTTCCAGCGTGATTTCCATGTTGTAGCGCAGGTCGGCGCCGCGTTGCACGCTGCTGCGTCCGCCGCCACTACGCCCGCCGCCAAAGATGTCGCCGAAGATATCCGAGAAATCAAAACCCTGGGCGCCAGCGCCAAACGGATTGCCGCCGCCCATGCCACCCGCTTCGAACGCAGCGTGGCCATACTGGTCATAGGCCGCGCGCTTCTGCCCGTCGGAAAGGGTTTCGTAGGCTTCCTTGGCTTCCTTGAAGTGCTCCTCCGCTTTCGGATTGTCCGGATTGCGGTCAGGGTGGTACTTCATCGCCAGTTTGCGATAAGCCTTCTTGATTTCATCGTCCGATGCGTCGCGATTGACGCCGAGGACTTCGTAATAATCTTTTTTTGCCATAGTTGTTAGCCGTTAGTCGCTGGCAGGATGTTGAAAAACTACTGCGGTGGCCCTCTGCTGTGTTGCGCGGTGCTCGCTTCCTCGCCTATCCATTTGATATGTCTCGGTCACTGCGCGCCGCGCGCCTTGCATCTGGCCATCCTCGCTACGTTTTTCAACATCCTGCTTAGCTGAAAAGCGAATAGGTCATGATTTGTTGTCGCAAGTCGAAAATGCAAGAAGCCGCCAGTTGAAAAGTTAACCACGGAGTTAACCAACAACTGGCGGCCGACGAAGAGCGACTACTTCTTTTTCACTTCGGTGAATTCAGCATCCACCACGTCGCCTTCTTCCTTGGCGGGTTCGGCATTCGGCGTGCTGCCACCGGCTTGGGCCTTGGCCTGTTCGGCGGCATACATCTTCTCGCCGAGCTTTTGCGCCGCAGTCGCGAGCGCTTCGGTCTTGGCTTCGATGGCAGCCTTGTCGTCGCTCTTCACGACTTCTTCGGCTTCCTTCAGTGCGGCTTCAATCGCAGATTTTTCGTCACCGCTCAACTGGTCGCCATAATCCTTCAGCGACTTGTGCGTCGAGTGGATCAGCGCATCCAGCTGGTTGCGCGCGGTCACCAGTTCCATCGCCTTCTTGTCCTCGTCGGCGTGTGCTTCTGCGTCCTGCACCATGCGCTGGATTTCGTCCTCGGAGAGACCGGAGCTGGCCTGGATCTTGATCTTGTTTTCCTTGCCGGTGGCCTTGTCCTTTGCGCTCACGTGCAGGATGCCGTTGGCATCGATGTCGAAGGTCACTTCAATCTGCGGCATGCCGCGCGGTGCGGGCGGAATATCGCTCAAGTTGAATTGCCCCAGGCTCTTGTTGCCGGACGCAACCTCACGTTCGCCTTGCAGCACGTGGATGGTCACCGCGGACTGGTTGTCGTCGGCCGTCGAGAACACCTGCGATGCCTTGGTCGGGATGGTGGTGTTTTTCTTGATCAGCTTGGTCATCACGCCGCCCAGCGTCTCGATACCCAGGGACAGTGGGGTCACGTCGAGCAGCAGCACGTCCTTCACTTCGCCCTGCAGCACGCCGCCCTGGATCGCCGCACCTACAGCTACGGCTTCGTCCGGGTTCACGTCCTTGCGCGGTTCCTTGCCAAAGAATTCCTTCACCTTTTCCTGCACCTTGGGCATGCGCGTCTGGCCGCCGACCAGAATTACGTCGGCGATGTCAGAGGGCGACACACCTGCATCCTTCATCGCAATCTTGCACGGTTCAATGGTGCGTGCGATCAGTTCTTCCACGAGGCTTTCCAGCTTGGCGCGGGTGATTTTTACCAGCAGATGTTTCGGGCCGGTGGCGTCTGCCGTGATGTAGGGCAGGTTTACTTCGGTTTGTTGTGCGGAAGACAGCTCGATCTTGGCCTTTTCCGCCGCGTCCTTCAGGCGTTGCAGCGCGAGCAGGTCTTTCTTCAGGTCAATGCCGTTTTCCTTCTTGAATTCCTCGATCAGGTAGTCGATCACGCGCAGGTCGAAGTCTTCGCCGCCGAGGAAAGTGTCGCCGTTGGTGGACATTACTTCGAACTGGTGCTCGCCTTCGATTTCGGCGATGTCGATAATCGAAATATCGAAAGTGCCGCCGCCGAGGTCATACACCGCGATCTTGCGGTCGCCTTCCTTCTTGTCCAGGCCGAACGCGAGTGCCGCTGCAGTCGGTTCATTGATGATGCGCTTCACTTCGAGGCCCGCAATACGGCCGGCGTCCTTGGTGGCCTGGCGCTGCGAGTCGTTGAAGTAGGCCGGCACGGTGATCACGGCTTCGGTGACGGGCTCGCCGAGATAGTCTTCTGCGGTCTTCTTCATCTTCATCAGCACTTGGGCGGAGACTTCCGGCGCGGAGATTTCCTTGTCGCGCACCTTCACCCAGGCATCGCCGTTCTTGGCCTTGATGATGGAGAACGGCACCATGCCGATGTCCTTCTGCACCATGGGTTCGTCAAAGCGGCGGCCAATCAGGCGCTTCACGCCGTACAGCGTGTTCTTCGGGTTGGTCACGGCCTGACGCTTGGCAGGTGCCCCGCACAGGACCTCGCCGTCTTCCATGTAGGCGACGATGGACGGCGTGGTGCGCGCGCCTTCAGCGTTCTCGATCACCTTGGGCTTGCCGCCTTCCATGACGGCGACGCACGAGTTGGTGGTGCCGAGGTCAATACCGATAATTTTTCCCATGTTGCTTCCTTTCTAAAATTTGGTATTCAAAATTGGTTGCTGCCTAGTTGGGGACGGCCGTCGCGAATTTCAAGTGTCGCACTCGCCGAAAACCGGCTTATTACTTGGCCTTGGCTACCGTTACCAGCGCCGGACGCAGCACGCGATCATTCAGGGTATAACCTTTTTGCATCACGCTCACCACCGTATTGGCGGGCTGGTCGCTCTCCACCATGCCGATGGCCTGATGCTTGTGCGGATCGAGCTTTTCGCCAACCGGGTTGATTTCCTTGATGTTGAACTTTTCGAACACGCTGGCCAGCTGCTTGAGGGTCAGCTCCATGCCGCTCTTGAAGCTCTCGACGTTTTCGGTCTGCACCGCGAGGCCAGCTTCCAGGCTGTCCTTCACGGCCAGCATCTCGCCGGAAAATCGTTCCACGGCAAATTTCTGCGCCTTGCTCACATCGTCGGTGGCGCGGCGGCGGATGTTTTCGCTCTCGGCCTTGGCATACATCCAGGCATCGTAATGCTCCTGCGCCTTGCGTTCGGCCTCCTTGAGCAGGTCCTCCAGACTGGGCGCAACTTCCCGAGCAGCTGCGGCAGGCTCGGCGCTCGCGGCGGCCTCATGCTGTTCGATTTGGGGGGTGGGTTCTTGCTGGTCCATGTTGTTCTCCGTGGTTAGACTGGCTGATTAGTGGGGACGCGGTCGTGGATTTCAAGAGATGGCGCGAAATTATTTTTATTTTCCGCAGTATGAGATAATGTGCGACTAATTTAGTCATTAATTATGTTCTTGTTGGTTGCGCCTTGATCGTCATACTCGGTAGCCACGTGAATTGTTTTCCTGATTGTTCCGTCGAATTGTAAGTAAGCGTTTGGATTGCAGCGCAAGCTCGTATTTTTCAAGTGTAAGACTGATGAAAAAGATATTTCTGGTTTGGATGGTCGTTCAGGTTGGTGCTGTGCAGGTGCAGGCTGCATACGGGGCCGATGCAAAACAGGCGTCAAGAAAAGGCGCAAAGGCAGTACAGAGAAAGGCGGCTGCACTCGATGCGCGCTATCAGGAAGCGTTGCGATTGCACCGCCAGAACAAGACAGACCAAGCGCTGGCAATTCTGGATGAACTGCGCCGTGCCCAATCGAACGACCCTCGCTACCTGTATGATTATCTGGCCATCGCCAGCAATGCGGGCAAGCATGACCTGGTGCTGGAGGTGGCGGCAAAGGAGCTGGATCAGCAGGTCGCGCCGGCTTATGTGCTGGAAGCACTGGCCACCAGCCAGCGAGAAAAGAAGCAATATGACGCGGCATTGACCACCTATAACACCGTGCTCAAGCGCTTTCCCGGGCGGGTGGAATCACAGGCTGGCCGCGTTGGCGTGTTGCTTGACGCGCAGCGCTACAAAGAGGCCGAAGCCGAATTGGCGCTATTGTCGGATGCCAATCCCATGCGTCCCGAGGTGCTGGAATGCGAGATCCGGCTGGGCGATGTCCTGAAGCAGCCGATGCGAATCCTGTCGGCGACCGCGGAATTGCTGAAGCAGCAACCGGAGAATCGCTTTGCGCTACGCATGCGTTTTTATGCGCTGAAACAGATCGGCGCGGCGCATCTGGCGGTTCAGTTGACGCCGGGCACGGTGCTCAGCGAAGCGGAACAACTTTCGGTCGAGCGAGACCAACTTGCCTTCGACCTGCGCTGGGCGCGGGCCAATCTCGACAAGCAGGAACCGGCAGCACGTTGGCAGGAACTGGACAAGGTCATCCCCGCGATGTGGGAAATCTGCAAACTGGCCGAAGGCAGCGGCGCTAAAGCGGCCGTGGCCCAGGGGGGCTGCGGCGATCTGGTGGAAGCGCTGGCCGATCGGCGCCATATGCCGGAAGCGATTGCGTTGTACGAGAAAATGGTGAGCAATCACTGGGCGATTTCGCCCTATGTGCAAGTCGCGGTAGCAAATGCCTATCTGTACGAACGGCAACCGGAGCAAGCGCGGGATATCTTTACCGCCGTGCTGGCGCAGGATCCGAATAACTTTGATGCGCGGCAGGGGTATGTCTATGCCCTGCTGGAGTGCGGCCAATATGATCTGGCTTACAGCGAGCTCGACCGGTTGACGGCCAACACCAGCGAATGGATCAATCCGAAGCTGCCGGGGTTCCGGGATCCCAACCCGGCGTTCCTGCAGGCGCAGAAAACCAATGCGCTGGTGCGCACCTATACCAATCGCATGGCCGAAGGCGAGAGCATCATGCAGATGGTCGCCCAGCGTTCGCCCAATAATCCGGATGCCCAGCGTGCGCTGGCGACCATCTATCATCTGCGCGGCTGGCCGCGCCGGGCGGAAAGCGAACTGCAGATGCTGGCAGCCGGCAATCCAGCGGATGCCTGGAACTCACTGGGGTTGTTCGAGAACCGGATGGCGATTGGCGACTTTCGCGGTGCCGACCAGGAACTCAAAATGGCGGTTCAGCTAAGACCCGAAGAGAGGGTGATCCAGCAGGCTCAGCGCGAGTGGGACAGCCATAACCTGTCCGAACTGGTTGTCGATTCGAGAATCGGGCAGGGTTCCGGCGGCAATGTGGTGACGCCCAACGGCAGCCATGAACGGCATATCAATGCCCGGCTGTATTCCCGGCCGTTGCTCTATGGGTGGCGCATTCTCGGGCACACGCAGCTGGCATGGGGCGATTACCCCGGCCTCGCGGTCAGCAGAAACGCCGCGGGGGTCGGGGCCGAATACCGGATGCGCGACTATACCGCTACCGCGGATCTGCATGCCGTCGGGACGGCCGGTGCCGGTTTCTCCCTTGATCAGACCTACCATTTCAATGATTACTGGTCGATCTCCGGCCTGGTCGAAAGCAAGAGTCTGTCTACCCCGCTGCGGGCCTATGCCGACGGTACCAGCGCGACGGATATGCAGCTCGGCGTAAGTTACCGCGCGAGCGAAGCGCGTTCCGCCCAAGTGCGCGTCAACCAGATGAATCTTACCGACGGCAACCAGCGGAACGCGGTCGATGCCGCGTGGGTAGAGCGACTGAAGGCGAGTCCGACCTATCTGCTGGATTTGACGATTGAATATTACGCTTCACGCAATTCGTCACAAAACCCGCTGATCAGTTATTTCAACCCGGTCAGCGATCGTTACGCGGGCGTTGCCTTCCGCAACGAGTGGCTGCAGTACCAGCGTTATGAAAAGTCGCTCAGACATGTGCTGACCGTGGGTGGTGGCAGATATGCGCAGCAGAATTTTGCGAACGGCAATGTGATGAGCCTGCGCTATGAGCAGATTTATCGTCCGACGGACAGGCTGGAACTGCGTTACGGCATCATGAGAACCAACCATCCCTATGATGGCGTGCTGGTGATTGAAAACAGTGCCGATATTTCGGCAAACTGGATGTTCTGATGAAGCTGGCCAGGTTGATTGTCGGGTGGATATTGCTCTGGAGCATGGCGTGGCCGGCTGTTGCAGCCGACTTGCCGGCGGACGGCTACAACGTGTTGTGCTACCACAACGTGCTGGATGATCCGCTGCAGGACCCGGAAAAATATACCGTAAGCACGGCGGCGCTGGTACAGCAGTTTTCCTGGCTGAAGGAAAACGGCTACCAGGTCATCAGTGTCGACCAGTTGCTGGCGGCCCGTGCCGGTGGCAAGCCGCTGCCGCACAAGGCGGTGATGCTGAGCTTTGACGACGGTTACCGCAGCTTCTATACCCATGTCTATCCGTTGCTCAAGCAATTCAATTATCCCGCCGTGCTGGCCATCGTCGGCGCCTGGCCGCACATGAAGCCGGGCGAGAAGGTTCCTTACGAAGGGCATAACTATACCCGGGAGTCTTTTGCGACCGACGACGAGCTTCGTGAAATGGCGCGTTCCGGCCTGGTGGAACTCGCATCGCACGGCTATGACCTGCATCAGGGCATTCTCGCCAATCCGCAGGGTAACCTGCTCCCGGCTGCGGTCAGCCGGCTCTACAATCCGCAGGACAAAACCTACGAATCCGACCAGGACTATTTGTCCCGGATCAGTTCCGACCTGAAAGCCAACAGCGACTACATCGGGCAGCTTGCCGGACGCAAACCGCGCGTCATGGTCTGGCCATTCGGCAGATACAATGACGTGTTGCTTGAAGTGGCGCATTCGCTGGGCATGTCCCTCACCTTCACGCTGGAAGATGGCGCCAATTCGGTAAAAGAGCCGTCGGGGCAGGTAAAACGTGTCCTGGTCGCGCACAACACCAGCATCGCCGACCTGGCCGAAGACCTCGCCGGGACGGTCCGGCCCAAGCCGGAGCGGGTCATGCATGTGGACATCGACTACATCTATGATGCAGATCCGGTGCAACAGGAAAAAAATCTCGGCAAGCTTCTGGACCGGGTCAAGGCGATGAAGATTACCACCGTCTACCTGCAGGCCTTTGCGGATCCGGATGCCAATGGTGCAGCCGATCGCATGTATTTCCCCAATCGCCATTTGCCGGTGCGGGCAGACCTGTTCAGCCGGGTGTCCTGGCAATTAAAGACCAGGACCGAGGTGAAGGTCTATGCGTGGATGCCCCTGCTGGCGTTTGAATTGCCGGCCAGCCATCCGCTCGCGAATCACCGCGTCAAGTCGGCGCCGGGGGGGGACGCCAAGGGCGGCTACCTGAGGCTTTCGCCATTCGATTCCGAAGTGCGGCAGGTGATTACCGAGATTTACGAGGACCTGGCGAAAAATGCCATCTTCGACGGTGTGCTGTTCCACGACGACGCGACGCTGAGCGACTATGAAGACACCAGTTCGTGGGCGCTGGATTATTACCGCAACCAGTGGGGGATGCCCAAGTCAGTCGCGGAAATCAGAAGCCAGCCCGAGCTGTTCCGCCGCTGGACCGAGGAGAAGACTCGCTTTCTGACCGATTTCTCGCTGACTCTGGCCAAAACGGTGCGCCAGTCCCAGCCGAATTTGAAAACCGCGCGAAACATTTATGCCGAGGTCATACTGCATCCGAACTCGGAAGAATGGTATGCACAGTCGCTGCCGAATTTTCTGCAGAACTATGACTATACGGCAGTGATGGCGATGCCGTTCATGGAAAACGCGACCCAGCCGATGGTCTGGTTGAAAAAGCTGGTCCAGGAAGTTGCCAAACAGCCACGTGCACTGGATCGCACCGTGTTCGAGTTGCAGGCGAAGGACTGGCATGATTCGGAACCGGTCGACAGCCGAGTGCTGGCCAGCCAGATGAAGTTGCTGAAGCAGCAGGGGGTACGGAATTTCGGCTACTACCCGGATGATTTTCTGAATGATCAGCCGAGTTTCAAAGTGATTCAACCCGTTTTTTCGCTTCAGGATTTTCCGTATACCGGTAAAACAGAATGAGTGCTCTTATGTCGTTCCTGACCGAGTCGATCTTCATCCCCGCCAAGGGGGCGCTGCTTGACTTCGTGTTCTATTACCCATTGTTCATGGCGTACCTGTGGATCGTGGGAGCGATCTTCTATTACTTCCGTTTCGAGAAACCGTATACCAGGTTCAAGACACCTCCGCCGCTGAAGGAATATCCTGGGGTCGCCCTGGTGGTGCCGTGCCACAACGAAGAGGACAATGCGCGGGAAACCATCTCGCAGTTGCTGCTGCAGAAATATCCCGATTTTGAGGTCATCGCGATCAATGACGGCAGTCGTGATCGTACGGGCGAAATCCTGGACGAGTTGGCCCGGAACGAAAAACGGTTGCGCGTGATTCATCAGGTCAGGAATCAGGGCAAGGCGGTTGGCCTGAACATGGCGGCCCTGATGACGGACAAGGAATTCCTGGTCTGTATCGACGGCGATACCTTGCTGGACCAGCATGCCGTCGTGTGGATGATGCAGCACTTCGTCAACAGTCCGCGGGTCGGTGCGGTCACCGGCAATCCTCGCATCCGGAACCGCTCGACTTTGCTCGGTCGTGTCCAAGTGGGCGAGTTCTCTTCCATCGTCGGTCTGATCAAACGCGCCCAGCGGATTTATGGTCGCATCTTCACGGTGTCCGGAGTAGTGTCGGCGTTCCGCAAGTCGGCCCTTCATCACGTGGGATACTGGAGCCCCGAAATGCTGACGGAAGATATCGACATCAGCTGGAAGCTGCAATTTTCGCACTGGGACATCCGGTTTGAGCCGCGCGCGCTATGCTGGATCCTGATGCCGGAAACCTTTGCCGGCTTGTGGAAGCAGCGATTGCGTTGGGCTTCGGGCGGGGTGCAGGCTCTGCTTAAATTCCTGCCGATGCTGTTTTCCTGGCGCCGGCGGCGCATGTGGCCGGTCTATGCCGAATTCGTGCTGAGTATCGGCTGGGGTTATGCCATCGGGGTGGCGACCATCCTGTCACTGTTAAGCATGGTGTTGCCGGCGCTCATGCCAAGTCTCCTTTATGTGCCGCCCATTTCACCGGGCTGGACCGGCGTGGTGCTGGGGATGACCTGCATGTTTCAGATCGCGGTCAGCCTGGTGCTGGATGCAAAATATGATTTTGACCTCCGGAAAGTATACTTCTGGATGGTGTGGTACCCGCTGCTGTACTGGATGATCAACATGCTGACAATCGTGGTTGCAGTGCCGCGCATCTTGTTGCGCAACAACAAGCAGAACGCAACCTGGGATAGCCCGGACCGGGGGATCAGAGAATGAGATTGATAATTCACCACCCTGAAAAACAAACCAACCAGCAGCGCTGGGCACTCGGGATCATCACGGCCGGGTTCTGGATGTTCTGGTTTTACCTGTGGCTGCCGTTTGTCAGCCTGCTCGCCTGGCTCTTTGGCTACCGGCTTTTCGAATACCAGATGATCGAACTGGGCGGCTACAAAGGCCTGCTTGATTTGCTGGGCACGTATTCGGTGATCATTGTGTTGCTTGGCAGTACCCTGATCGGGTGGGCGGTCTACAATATCCGCCGCTTCGGCGGGAAAGCCGATCGGCGCAAGGGCATGCCGCCGGTTACCGTCGATCTGCATGCGCGGCATTTCAATGTGGATGTCGAACAGCTGAAAGAGTGGCGCAAGTCACAGCGGCTGGTGATCAGCCATGGCAGCAACTCGGAAATCGTGGACGTGAGTGTCACCAAGTCATAGATCAGTTGGTAATGTGACCGGGCAGAACAAGAATTACTACTGGCGCATCGCCGGGTTCTATTTTTTTTACTACGCGTTCGTGGGGCTGTTTGCGCCCTACTGGACGTTGTATCTCAAATCGATTCATTTCGATGCCATCGAGATCGCGATCCTGATGTCGGTGCAGCCGGTGATGCGCATGATCGCACCGAACATCTGGGGCTGGCTGGCCGACCACACCGGCAAGCGCTTGCTCGTGGTGCAAGTCGCGGCAGCACTGAGCGCGCTGTTCTATCTCGGTGTATTCGCGACCACCAGTTTCTGGGGCATGCTGCTGGTGCTCGGGCTGATGAGCTTCTTCTGGAGTGCCTCGATGCCGCTGGTCGAGGCGACTACACTGAGCTATCTCGGCAAGCACAGCGCGCGCTACGGGCGCATCCGCTCGTGGGGCTCGATCGGCTTCATCGTTTCGGTCGTCGGGCTGGGCTATGCCTTCGACTACATCGCGATCGCGTGGCTGCTCTGGGCCGGGCTGGTATGTGAGCTCGGCATCCTGCTGTTTGCGCGCCAGATTCCGCATACCGAGGTCGCGCCACACCACACCGACCAGCAACCGATCCGGCAAATCCTGTTGCAGCCGCGGGTGCTGGCGTTGTTTGGTGCGTGCTTCCTGATGTCGGTGGCGCACGGTCCGTATTACACCTTCTATTCGATCTATCTGGTCGAGCACGGCTACGCCAAGAGCGCAGTGGGTGCGCTGTGGGCGCTCGGCGTGATCTGCGAAATCGGCGTGTTCTTCGTGATGCCCTGGCTGGTGCGCCGCTATGGCTTTAACCGCATCCTGCTGGTCAGCTTCGGTCTGGCGGTATTGCGTTTCGTGCTGATTGGCTGGGGCGTGGATTACCTGTTGCTGTTGCTGCTGGCTCAGACTCTGCATGCCGCTACTTTCGGTGCCTATCACGCCTCGTCAGTGGGACTGGTGCACGAGTTCTTTCAGGGAAGGCATCAATCCAAAGGCCAGGCAATTTTCGGCAGCATCACCTACGGCGCGGGCGGCATGCTAGGCGGCCTGGCCAGCGGTCCGATCTGGCAGCATTACGGCCCGGCGGTGCTGTATTCGGCCAGCGCGGGCATGGCGCTGCTCGGGCTGTTGCTGATGGGGTGGAAGCTGGGGATGGCGCGGCGCGAGTAACGACCTTTTCCGGTTCCGTCTGTTGCGGCGTAATGGGGTATATAAACTGTGGTCTGTCCCCTATTTGATCATTTGCGAGGAATTTCATTCGTGATAATAAGAACGTTAAGATTGTTTTTTCTTCTCATTGGACTTATTTCATCTTTGTCGGCTGAAGGTAACGACGAGCAGAACAAATTAGATATTATTGATCGAGTTCGGAAGGAAATCGTGGTGGGCATGCCTGCGGCGGAAGTACGGTCTATTTTCGAGAAGTATAGGATTGCGCATGGCTATATCCCCGCCAATGAACTTACGGTGGGGCGCCATTCTTCAGACCCGGTTGATCCAGCAGGGAATGGCAGACTTGTTGCTGTTGTTAGGAATGTGGAAACTATTGGTCTGGTAAAGAAGAATATCAGCATTAAAGTTGATCTTGATATGAATAATTTCGTTTCACGTATCAGGATTGAGCCAGAATATATTGGACCTTAATAATATGGGGTGGATTCTAATTCCAAGTGCACCACTTTAGCGCGGCCATGGTTTTTTTGCGAGAATCACATTCTTTAACACGATCGTTTTGGAGCTTTTGAAATGACAACAAAAATAATAATCGACTTCATTATCATGTCGGTAACTTTTGGTAGCGGCATGGTGATTGGCGGCTATGACGATTTTGCGCGAGCCAAGGGCTGGCCAGTTGCTGAGCGGCTTTCGGGCGGACGCTCATTGCTCAAGATCGTGTCTTTACTGGCACTGTTTATTGCGCTGGGTGTATCGTTTTATACCTATCGCTGGTGGTCGCCGTTAATCGTGCTGGTGTGCGGGTTCATTTATGGCTTCCTGTCGCTCGTGCTGCTGAAGCAGCGGGTGCAGGCGCTCGCAGCGCTGGGTGTTGTGGCGGGCCTGGTGTTGTGTTTTGCCTACGTCCTGTAAACTGCGGCAGTTCCGCTGGGGTACGTGCCGGCCTGCAATAACTTGTTACAAGCGGCAGGTTGAGGGAGCCGGTATGGTAGTTTAGAATGGTCGACCTTTTTTCAGCCCTAAAAATAATACTTTGCCCTCGTCAGATCTGGTCGAAATTTGCGATCTAAACTTTGCCTACGATAAGCGTCCGGTCCTCCAGGGAATCAACATGAGATTCCCGCGGGGAAAGCTGGTCGCCATCATGGGGCTGAGCGGCTGCGGCAAGACGACCCTCCTGCGTCACATTGGCGGCGTGCTCAAGCCAACCGGCGGCTGCGTCAGGTTCGACGGACAGGTGCTGCACGAGCTCGATCAGCGCGGGCTGTACGCCGCGAGGCGCAAGATGGGAATGCTGTTCCAGTTTGGCGCGCTGTTTACGGATATGTCCGTTTACGACAACGTGGCATTCCAGATGCGCGAACATACCGATTTGCCGGAAGAACTGATACACGATCTGGTGCTGATGAAGCTGCATGCGGTGGGATTGCGTGGCACCCATCACCTGATGCCGTCCGAACTGTCCGGCGGGATGGCGCGGCGCGTGGCACTTGCGCGCACGATCGCGCTGGATCCGATGCTGATCATGTATGACGAACCGTTCGCCGGGCTGGATCCGATTTCGCTGACGGTGGTGGGAGACTTGATCCGGCAGTTGAACAATGCGCTGGGGGCGACTTCAATCATCGTCACCCATGATGTGCAGGAATCGTTGAAAATCGTGGACTATGTTTACTTCATGGCCAAGGGCGTCATCATGGCGGAAGGTACGCCCGATGAGATTCGGGCCTCGGAGGGAGACTTCGTGCACCAGTTTGTGCATGGTGAAATGGATGGGCCGGTGCCATTTCATTATCCTGGCAATGATTACCGCCAAGACTTGAACTTGCGAGCCTAATATTATGTCAGTAGCCAGTGCAATCAGGGGAATCGGGCACCGCGTAGTCAATGCCGTGTGGCGCATTGGCGTAGCGGCACGCTTCTTCTTTCTTACCTTGGTGTATTCGGGACCCAGCTTCCGGCGGTTCCATCTGACCATCAAGGAGTTATTCTTCACCGGCGTGATGTCGCTCATCATCATCGTGGTGGCGGGATTGTTCGTCGGGATGGTGCTCGGCCTGCAGGGCTATGAGACGCTCAAGCGCTACGGTTCCGAATCGGCGCTCGGTGTGATGGTCGCACTTGGTCTGGTGCGTGAACTGGGGCCGGTGATGGCTGCCCTATTGTTTGCGAGCCGTGCCGGCTCGGCCATGACCGCGGAAATCGGCCTGATGAAGGCAACCGAGCAAATCTCGGCGATGGAAATGATGGCAGTGAATCCGATTGCGCGCATCATTGCGCCACGGTTCTGGGCGGGGGTTATTTCGATGCCGCTGCTGGCCGCGCTGTTCAGCGCCGTCGGCGTATTCGGGGGCTACTTTGTCGGGGTCGTACAGATCGGCGTGGATGAGGGCTCATTCTGGTCGCAGATGCAGGCAGCGGTCGATTTCCGCGAGGATATTTTAAATGGCGTCATCAAGAGTCTGGTGTTCGGCACGGTCGTGACGGTGATCTCGCTCTTCGAGGGCTTTGATGCGCCGCCAACCGCCGAAGGCGTGTCCGGGGCAACCACCCGCACGGTGGTGACGTCGTCGCTGGCGATTCTGATGCTGGATTTTGTGTTGACTGCAATCATGTTTAGGGGAAGTTAAGTTATGGAACGCACGACGTTGGACATGTGGGTAGGGATATTCGTGGTGGCCGGGATCGCCGCGCTGGTGATGCTCGCAATGAAGGTAGGGAACCTCGGCACCTATAACATGTCGGACACCTACGAAGTGTATGCCAACTTCACCAACATCGGCGGGTTGAAGCCGAAGGCGTCGATCCGGAGCGCGGGGGTGCTGGTGGGGCGCGTGAAGGAGATTTCGCTGAATACCGAAACTTATGAAGCCAAGGTGGTGATGAGTATCGACAAGCGCTACCAGTTTCCGAAGGATACCTTCGCCAGCATCCTGACTTCCGGGCTGCTGGGAGAACAGTACATCGGCCTGATGCCGGGTGGTGATTCCGAAATGCTGAAGAGCGGTGAACAGATCAAGAAAACCCAGTCCGCAATGGTGCTGGAAGACTTGATCGGCAAGTTCCTGTATAGCAAGGCTGCGGAACCTGCCCCAAATAAATAATATTGATTACGAGGACTGTATGAAGCATTGGTTGAAGCTTGTTGCCGGATTGTTGTGTATGGTGGGCGTCGCACAGGCGGAAGTTTTGCCGCCGGATGTGTTGATCAAGAACACCGTGCAGGACGTCATTACGATCGTCAAACAGGATAAGGATATTCAGGCCGGCAACCAGAAGAAGATTCTGGAGCTGGTGGATGCGAAGGTCTTGCCACATTTCGACTTTACGCGCATGACCCAGTTGGCTGTCGGCCGGAACTGGCGTACTGCAACACCGGCGCAGAAGCAGGCGCTGGTGACGGAGTTCCGCAACATGCTGGTGCGCACCTATACCAGGGCATTTACGCAATATCGCGATCAAACGGTCGAGGTGAAGCCGCCCAAGATGACGCCGGACGCGACCGAAGTGACGGTCAAGACTAACGTCATCAAGCCTGGCGCGCAGCCGATCCAGGTGGATTATGAAATGCGCAAGACGCCGGATGGCTGGAAGGCATTTGATATCTCGATCGACGGGGTGAGCATGGTAATGAGCTATCGCGGCACCTTTGATTCCGAGGTCGCGCAGAACGGCATCGACGGCCTGATCAAGACGTTGTCCACCAAGAACATCAATGCCGCCAACGAATCGCTGCGCAAGGCAGACAAGGCGGAGACCAAGTGATCAAGCGTGAGGGCGATCGCCTGGTCATCAGCGGGCGCGTGACGATCGCGACGGTACCGGCCCTGTTTGAAGCCGGCCTGGAATATTTGACTTCCGGCGATCTGGTGGCGGATATGTCCCAGGTTGAAGCCGTCGACTCGTCCGCCATCAGCATGCTGCTTGGCTGGACCAGAGCCGCCCAGCGTGGCAATCATGTGTTGCGCGTAACCGGGCTGCCTGAGGATTTGCTGAGTCTGGCCCACTTGTACGGTGTCGCAGAACTATTGCCCCAGCAACCCGCCTGACAATTCACGCGTGGCAGGTTCATTGCCACGCGCATCTCCCGCCAGTTTTTAGTATCATGCCAACCTTTCGGTCGGGTGTGACGTGGCAACTCATTGCTTGCCATTGGTTGCTGATTGTTACTCCGTCGTGGGCGGAGTTACCGCAACGGCTAACGACCTGAAACCAGCAATTAACAAATTATGCAGAAATTAGTAATTCAGGGCGGTAATCGCCTTAACGGTGAGGTGCGGATTTCGGGAGCGAAGAACGCCGCATTGCCGATCATGTGCGCGAGTCTGTTGACGGCCGAAGTTTTGCATTTGAGCAACCTGCCGGATATGCATGATGTCGCGACAATGACCAAGCTGTTGCAGCAGATGGGCGTGCATGTTGTTGCTGAGCCTCAGGCGGCCGCATTCAATGCGGCCCGGGTGGATAAGCTGGAAGCGCCGTATGACATGGTCAAGACCATGCGCGCCGCGATTCTGGTGCTGGGGCCCCTGCTGGCTCGTTTTGGTGAAGCGCGCGTGTCGCTGCCGGGCGGCTGCGCCATCGGCTCCCGACCGGTCGATCTGCACATCAAAGGCTTGCAGGCCATGGGTGCGGAGATCCATATCGAGCACGGTTATATCCATGCGACCGCCAAACGCCTCAGAGGCGCGCACATCTGTTTCGAGCTCGTGAGCGTGACCGGGACCGAGAACCTGATGATGGCGGCAGCGCTTGCGGATGGGGTCACGGTGCTCGAGAATGCGGCGCGCGAGCCGGAAGTGGTGGATTTGGCGAATTGCCTGATTGCCATGGGTGCTCGCATCAGCGGTGCAGGCAGCGATACCATCACCATCCACGGTGTGGATAGCTTGCATGGTGCCAGCCATCGGGTGATGCCGGACCGGATCGAGAGCGGCACCTTCCTGGTGGCCGCAGCGGCCACTTGTGGAAACATTACGCTGACCGGTGCGCGCGCCGATATTCTGGATAGTGTGCTGGACAAACTGCGTGAAGCCGGCGCGGCGATTGAGACTGACGCTGATCGCATCAGCCTTAAGATGAAACGTCGCCCGCTTGCAGTCAACCTGCGTACCGCGCCATATCCCGCGTTTCCGACCGATATGCAGGCGCAGTTCATGGCGTTGAACGCCATTGCCGAGGGCAGTGCGATCGTGGTGGAAACGATTTTCGAAAACCGGTTCATGCACGTGCAGGAGCTGCGCCGGTTGGGGGCGCAGATCGACATTGAGGGCAATACCTGCATGGTGCGCGGGGTCGAACGGCTCGACGGAGCAAACGTCATGGCCACCGACCTGCGTGCGTCAGCCTGTCTGGTGATCGCCGGGCTGGTGGCAGAGGGCGAGACTATTGTGGACCGCATCTACCATCTGGATCGCGGTTACGAGCATATCGAAGCGAAGCTGTCGGCGCTGGGCGCGCAAATTCGCCGTATCCGGTGAATCCGGAGTGTGGTGCAAGAAATAAAAAAGGCTATTGAATGATTACGATCGCACTGTCCAAAGGGCGCATCTTCGAGGAAACGTTGCCGCTGCTGAATGCGGCGGGAATCAATGCGCTGGAAGATCCGGAGTCTTCGCGCAAGCTGATCCTGCCGACCAATCGTGCCGATGTGCGCCTGATCATCGTGCGTGCGAGTGACGTGCCGACCTATGTGCAGTATGGCGCGGCCGACCTCGGTGTGGCTGGCAAGGATGTGCTGAACGAACATGGCGGTACCGGGTTATACCAGCCGCTGGATCTGAATATCGCACGCTGCCGCATGATGGTCGCAGTGCGCAACGATTTCGATTATGAATCGGCGGTGCGCCAGGGGGCGCGGCTGCGGGTGGCAACCAAGTATGTGCAAACCGCGCGCGAACACTTTGCCTCAAAGGGGGTGCATGTCGATCTGATCAAACTGTATGGCTCAATGGAGCTGGCGCCGTTGGTCGGTCTCTCCGACGTCATCGTCGATCTGGTGAGCAGCGGCGGAACCCTGAAGGCCAACAATCTCAAGGCGGTGGAGCACATTGCCGACATTTCGTCGCGGCTGGTGGTAAACCAGGCGGCGCTCAAACTGAAACGCGCGGCGATCCAGCCGATGCTGGATGCGTTTGCCGGCGCAATCAACAAATAGAAGGACGAGTCAATCATGAAGATCAAAAGACTTTCCACCCGTGCGGCCGATTTTGATGCCGAGCTGAGCAAACTGCTGGCTTTCGAGGCGACGGCCGACGAGTTGCTCGAGAACACGGTGGCCAGGATTCTCGCGGATGTGCGTCAGCGTGGCGACGAGGCGGTGCTGGAATATACGCGCAAGTTCGACCGCTTGCCGCTGGCCGATGCGGCGGCGATGGAGTTGCCGCGCGACGAATTGCGTGCCGCATTCGATGCGCTGACCGATGACCAGCGCCTTGCGCTGGAACAGGCGGCGATGCGAATCACTGCCTATCACGAGAAGCAGGTGCAAACTTCGTGGAGCTACAGCGATGAGGATGGCACCTTGCTCGGGCAGCAGGTGACGCCGCTGGATCGTGTCGGCCTGTATGTGCCGGGCGGCAAGGCGGCGTATCCGTCTTCGGTGCTGATGAATGCGCTGCCCGCGAAAGTGGCCGGAGTGGCCGAATTGATCATGGTCGTGCCCACGCCGGACGGCACGAAAAACCCGCTGGTGCTCGCTGCGGCATATCTCTCGGGCGTCGATCGCGTGTTCACCATCGGCGGCGCGCAGGCCGTGGCAGCACTGGCATACGGTACGGCTACTATCCCGCAGGTCGACAAGATCGTCGGTCCCGGCAATGCCTATGTGGCGGCGGCCAAGCGGCGGGTGTTCGGCGTCTGCGGTATCGACATGGTCGCGGGGCCGTCGGAAATCCTGGTGATTTGTGACGGCCAGACCAATCCGGACTGGGTGGCGATGGATTTGTTCTCGCAGGCCGAACACGACGAGCTCGCGCAGGCCATCCTGCTGTCGCCGGACGAAAAATTTATCGAGGCGGTCGCACAAAGTGCCGACCGTCTGCTGGAACAGATGCCGCGGCGCGAGATCATTCGGACTGCGCTGGAAAATCGTGGCGCATTGATTCATGTCGCCGATCTCGACGAGGCTTGCGTGATCAGCAATCGCATTGCTCCGGAACATCTCGAGCTGTCCGTCGAAGACCCGCAGGCAATGCTGCCGAAGTTGAAGCATGCCGGCGCCATCTTCATGGGGCGTTACACCTCCGAGTCGCTGGGCGATTATTGCGCCGGCCCGAATCACGTACTGCCGACCTCCGGCACCGCGCGTTTCTCCTCGCCACTGGGTGTGTACGACTTCCAGAAGCGCAGCAGCCTGATCCAGGTGTCCGCGCAGGGTGCGCAGAAGCTCGGCGAAATTGCGTCCGTACTGGCGTTCGGCGAGGGGCTGCAGGCGCATGCGCAGTCCGCATTGTTCAGAAAAAATCAGGGCTGATTTCGCAAAAACGGTATGCGTGAATCCGGATTTGTCGATGCATGTGATGTTTTTTTGCAAAATATGCTGAGTTTTGTTTGACAGCCGATCGGTTCATCGGCATAATCTCGCGTTCTTTGGAGGGGTGGCCGAGTGGTTAAAGGCAGCAGACTGTAAATCTGCCCTCTTATGAGTACGATGGTTCGAATCCGTCCCCCTCCACCAAAGTTTTAGAGCAGTTTGCTGTTGTTTAGTGGGCTGGTGTTAGGGTTTTGTGCGGGTGTAGCTCAATGGTAGAGCAGAAGCCTTCCAAGCTTATGACGAGGGTTCGATTCCCTTCACCCGCTCCAGAAAAGTTTTGCCCATGTGGCTCAGTGGTAGAGCACTCCCTTGGTAAGGGAGAGGTCGCGAGTCCGATTCTCGCCATGGGCACCAGATATTTATTATTTAACGTTTGACATTGATAAGGAAAAATCATGGCAAAGAGTAAATTTGAGCGTACCAAGCCGCACGTGAACGTCGGCACGATTGGTCACGTTGACCACGGCAAGACCACGCTGACCGCAGCGATCACGATGGTGCTGTCCAAGAAGTTTGGCGGCGAAGCCAAGGCATATGACCAGATCGACGCAGCGCCGGAAGAAAAGGCGCGCGGC
>DASSQR010000091.1:0-75588 GCA_035702405.1 Gallionella sp.
GAGCTTCGCCGACCTGAAGGGCGTGATTGCCGACTTCCTGAAGAATTACTTCGAGACGGAAGATATGCAGGTGCGCTTCCGCCCCTCGTTCTTTCCGTTCACCGAGCCATCCGCCGAGATGGACATGAGCTGGGGCGATGGCTGGCTCGAAATCGGCGGCTGCGGCATGGTCCATCCCAACGTGCTGAAACACGTCAACATCGACAGCGAAAAATACCTCGGCTTCGCCTTCGGGTTGGGCGTCGAGCGGCTCGCGATGCTGCGCTATGGGGTAAACGACCTGCGCCTGTTCTATGAGGGAGACCTGCGCTTCCTCAGTCAATTCAATTGAGCGCGCTAATTTTTTAGGTGTATTGGCATGAAATTCTCTGAAAACTGGTTGCGCAGTTGGGTCAATCCGGCGCTGGACAGCGACGGACTGGGTCACCAACTTACCATGGCCGGCCTGGAAGTCGAAACCCGGGAACCGACCGCACCCGCGTTCAGCCACGTGGTGGTGGCCGAGGTGCTGGAAGTGGTGAAGCATCCCAACGCCGATCGTCTCAACGTCTGTCAGGTCAACGTGGGCGAAGCCCAGCCGCTGACTATCGTGTGCGGTGCGCCCAATGTCGCGGTTGGCCTCAAGGTGCCCTGTGCGCGCATCGGTGCGGTGCTGCCCGGTGACTTCAACATCAAACAGGCCAAGGTGCGCGGCATCGAATCATTCGGCATGCTGTGCTCGGCCAAGGAACTTGGGCTCGCAGAAGAAAGCCAGGGGCTGTGGCTACTGCCCGCAGACGCGCCGGTCGGCAAGACCCTGCGCGAATATCTCGACCTGGACGATAACCTGTTCACTCTCAAGCTGACGCCCAACCGCAGTGATTGTCTTGGCATCGCTGGCTTAGCACGCGAAGTGGCCGCGATTACGGGTGCGACGGTCAATCCGGTTGCCATGCCCCCGGTTGGCGCGAGCATTACTGATACTTTGCCGGTCGCGCTGGAATCGTCCGCTTGTGGCCTGTATTGCGGCCGTGTCGTGCGCGGGGTGAATGCCGCCGCGGCAACGCCGGCCTGGATGGTGCGCCGTCTGGAGCGTTCCGGCATTCGCAGCATCAGCGCGGTAGTGGACATCACCAATTACGTGTTGCTGGAACTTGGGCAGCCGATGCATGCGTTCGATCTGGCGCAACTTTCCGGCGGTATTACGGTGCGCCCGGCCAAGGCCGGCGAGACGCTGGCATTGCTCAACGGCCAGCAGGTTGAACTGAACCCGGATTATCTGGTGATCGCCGATAATGCCCGCGCGCTGGCACTGGCCGGCATCATGGGCGGCGCCGGCAGCGGCGTGGAAAACACAACTCGGGATGTATTCCTCGAAGCAGCCTGGTTTGCGCCCGATGCGCTCGCCGGCAAGGCGCGCAGCTTCGGCCTCAATACCGACTCGTCGTTTCGCTTCGAACGCGGGGTGGATTTTGCCGCGACGCGCGCGGCGATGGAACGGGCGACACAGTTGCTGCTGGACATTTGTGGCGGCACCGCAGGCCCGGTCAGCGAAGCGCGCGGCGAACTGCCGCAGCGTTTGCCGATCACGCTGCGCACGAGCCGCGTGGTACGGGTGCTCGGCATTGCGCTGACGGCAGGCGAAATTGGCATGATTTTGAAGCGGCTACAATTCGACTTCGAATGCGCTGGCGATGATTTCCGCGTGACGCCGCCCAGTTACCGCTTTGACCTCGGCATCGAAGTTGACCTGATCGAGGAACTTGCGCGCATCCACGGCTATGACAACATTCCGGCACTGGCACCGCAAGGCGTCCTGACCATCCTGCCGGCCAGCGAGAATCAGCGCCATCTGTCCAGGTTGCGCCAGCTGCTGGTGACGCGCGACTATCAGGAGACTGTCAGCTACGCCTTCCTCGATGCAGAGGTCGAGCGCGACCTGTGCGGCAACTACACGCCCGTCACACTGCAAAATCCCATTGCCAGCAACCTTGCAGTGATGCGAAGCAGCCTCATCGGTGGCTTAGTCAACGCGTTGCGCTTCAACCTGAACCGCAAGCAGTCGCGCGTGCGCCTGTTCGAAATCGGCGCGTGCTTTTCTGCGGCTGAGGGAACCTATCAGCAAACCGAACGGCTGTCGGCGTTATGCTACGGTGCGGCCCAGGCGGAGCAATGGGGCGCGCCTTCCCGCAACGTGGATTTCTTTGACGCCAAGGGCGACCTGGAGGCATTGTTTGCACCGCGCAACCTGCGTTTTGTCGCGGCGCAGCATCCGGCCCTTCATCCCGGCCGTTCTGCGCAAATTTATTGCGGAGAAAAAATGGTAGGCTGGGTCGGCGAGTTGCATCCGCAATGGCAACAGCAATACGACATGGCTCAACCCTGTGTCTGGTTTGAAGTCGAACTTGACGCCCTGATGCAGGCATCGGTGCCGCACATGCACGAGATTGCCAAGTTCCTGCCGGTGCGCCGCGATCTCGCGGTCGTGGTGGACGAGGCGGTTACCGTGCAGGCCTTGCATGATGCCGTGCAGCAGGCCGCCGTACCCTACGTTCAGGAGATCGCGCTGTTCGACGTATACCGCGGCAAGGGGGTGGAGCAGGGCAAGAAAAGCCTTGCATTCCGTGTGGTATTGCAAGATACTCAAAAAACATTAACGGATTCAGAAATAGAAACAAGCATCGCAACACTGGTGCAGGTGCTGCAACAGCACGGTGCGCAGTTGCGTGTGTAGTTTGTAGTGTGTAGGAGGGGAATATGACAACAACATTAACTAAAGCAGAACTGTCTGATTTGCTGTTCGAAAAAGTCGGTCTCAACAAACGTGAAGCCAAGGACATGGTGGAAGCATTTTTTGAGGAAATCCGTGTGCAGCTGGAAAAGGGCGAGAGCGTCAAACTGTCCGGTTTCGGTAATTTCCAGCTGCGCGACAAACCGCAGCGCCCCGGGCGCAATCCGAAGACCGGCGAGGAAATTCCAATTTCCGCCCGCCGTGTGGTAACGTTCCATCCTAGTCAGAAACTGAAGACGATGGTGGAAAAGTCCTATCATGGAAAACCTGAAGCCTAGTTCCGAACTGCCGCCGATACCCGCCAAACGCTATTTCACCATTGGTGAAGTCAGCGAGTTGTGCGGGGTCAAGGCGCACGTCTTGCGCTACTGGGAACAGGAATTCAGCCAGCTTAAACCGATCAAACGCAGCGGTAACCGCCGCTACTACCAGCACCACGAAGTGCTGCTGGTGCGGCGTATCCGCGAACTGCTCTATGAGCAGGGTTTCACCATCAGCGGCGCGCGCAATCAACTTGAACAACCGAAGCAGGCGGAGGGGCAAGCGGTTGGTTTTGGCCCTGCCGTGGATGTTGGTGCAATCCGGCGCGAAATTCGTGAGATTATTTCGCTGTTGAACGCGTAAAAACTCTCCGCCATTCGAGCCGCTCTGCTATAATCCGCGCCCTCGGGGCGTAGCGCAGCCTGGTAGCGTACATGCATGGGGTGCATGTGGTCGGAGGTTCAAATCCTCTCGCCCCGACCAAACAATTTTATGAGTCAGGAATAGCCGCCTTGTGCGGCTTTTTCTTTTTTGACGTCCGTCCTGCCAGAAGAGTACTGGCCACCCGCACCATCCACGTCTGTAAAGCAGTTGGGATAACCATACCGAACAAATCCCGAGTAATATAATCAAACATCACCACGCAGCAGGACTTTGTTCAACTCTCTTAATGGAGCCGGCCAGCAATGACTTATCCATTTGGTTTTGTAGTTCTGCTTCTATTGTTTTCCATCAACGCTGTTGCCCATGAAGGAACAGTCATCGATGCCGCAAGCAGGAAACCGCTGGATGGCGCACTGGTGACGCTGGACAACACCGTGGTAAAAACAGATCAGAACGGCAGGTTTCAGATCGCCGGGAAGGGCGATATTCTTGGCGTGAGAGCCGCGGGCCATGCGCGCCGTTCTGTCGCTGCGAACACCACCGAGCCGATCGAACTGGCACCACTCATCCCCAAAGCACTATATCTCTCGTTTTACGGCGTCGGGACCAAGGTACTGCGCAACGCTGCGCTCGAACTGATCGCCGGCACCGAACTGAATGCTCTGGTCGTCGACATCAAAGGCGATCGCGGCATGGTCTCCATCAAGAGCTCCACGACGCTCGCAGCGGAGGTGGGCGCACAAAAAATTATTACCGTTAAAGACATCAAGGCATTGGTCGGCAGCCTGCACGAAAAAGGTATCTACACGGTCGCCCGTATCGTGGTCTTCAAGGATGACCCGCTGGCCCGGGCAAAGCCTGACCTCGCGGTGAAAACCTCCGCAGGGAAGGTGTGGCAGGACCGGGAAAAGCTGGCCTGGGTCAACCCATTCAATCAAACGGTGTGGAACTATAATATCGATCTGGCGGTCGAGGCGGCCAAGGCCGGGTTCGACGAAATCCAGTTTGACTACGTGCGCTTTCCGGATGCGCCCGACCTGGTATTTTCCCAGCCGAATACCGAGCCAAACCGGGTGGCCGCAGTTTCCGGATTTCTGGCCAGGGCGCGGGAGCGGCTGATTCCGTATAACGTCTTCCTCGCTGCGGATGTATTCGGCTATGTGGCGTGGAACATTGACGACACCGGGATCGGCCAGAAACTGGGGGACATGACTCGTCATCTGGATTACATCTCGCTGATGCTTTACCCATCCGGATTTCAGTTCGGGATTCCAGGCATCAGCAATCCGGTGGAGCATCCGGACCAAATCGTCGCGCGCACCCTCGAACGAGCCCGGCAGCGAACCGGCTGGCCCCCCAGCCGGTTCCGGCCATGGCTGCAGGCGTTTCGCGACTATGCGTTCGGCCGGGTACCGTTTGGCGGCGCGCAAGTCCGGGCGCAGATCGACGCAGCAGAGGCGTTTGGCAGCGACGGCTGGATGCTGTGGAATCCGCGCAATGTTTATTCGAGAGACGGGCTGCGCCCGAAGCGCTAGAATGAGCGTGGAGTCGAATGTTGGTATGGAAATTGTGGTGAAACAGTTAATTAGGCTGATCTGCTTGCTTGCGCTGCTGCAGGTTCTGCCGGTCGCCGAGGCGCAGGGCGTCAATCCGGCGGTTCCTGCACTGGGGGCAGAGCAGCTGGCTTCGCTCGACGCCGTAGTTCAGGAGGAAATCAGCGCCGGCCGGATCGGTGGCGCGGTGATCCTGATCGGCAACCGGGAAGGCAGCATCTACCGCAAGGCCTTCGGCAACCGGGCCAAAGATGTGCCGATGACCGCCGATACCATTTTCGACCTCGCCTCGTTAACCAAGGTGGTCGCGACGACCACTGCCGTGATGCAACTGGTCGAGCGCGGCAAGCTAAAGCTGGATGCCCCCGTCACCCGATACTGGCGCGAGTTCGGCCGAAAGGGCAAGAGCGGAATTACAATCAGGCAACTGCTGACGCATTACTCGGGGCTGCGGCCTGATCTGGATTTGCAGGGCAGGTGGCACGGCTACGACAAGGCAATGAGCCTTATTGCGGCGGAACAACCCACTGCGGCGCCCGGTACCAGTTACAGTTACAGCGATATCAACTTCGCCATCCTGGGCGAACTGGTCCGGAGAGTTTCCGGCGAGCCGCTGGACGTCTATTGCGCCACTCATGTTTTCCAACCGGCGCTGATGAAAGACACCAGCTTTGCGCCATCCGACTTGGCGCGGGTAGCGCCGACCGAGTACTTTGGCGGCACGCTGCGCCACGCCGTGGTACATGACCCGACCGCATACCGCATGGGGGGCATTGCAGGGCACGCCGGACTGTTTTCAACCGCGGATGATCTTGCTGCATTTGCCCGCCTGTTGCTGGACAGCTCAAACGCCAAGCCGATTCTGCGTCAAAACACGGTGACGGAGATGAGTCAGCCGCAATCGCCAGCGGGAGCGCAACGACTGCGCGGACTGGGCTGGGACCTCGCGGCACCATTGGCATTAAATCGCGATGCGTTGCCGCCAGTAGGTTCCTATGGTCACACCGGCTACACCGGCACGATGCTCTGGATCGACCCCATCAGTCAGATGTATGTCATCGTGCTTACCAATCGGGTGTATCCGAACGGCAAGGGTGATGTCGGTCCGCTGCGCAAGGCAGTGCTCCAAACCGTTTCGAACGCCCTTGGGCCGCGAACGGACACTCAGGTGATCGCGCAGTGTCCAACACTGGCCGCGTTCTACGCGAGCAGCCGGAAATATGGCAATGGCCCCCGAGTCGAGACCGGCATCGATGTACTCGAAGCGGAACACTTTACGATGTTGCAGGGTTTGCGCCTCGGCCTGATTACCAACCATACCGGCCTCGATGCTGCGGGTAACCGCACTGTGGATCTGCTGCACCGGGCACCGGGCGTCCGGCTCGCGGCGATTTTCAGCCCGGAGCACGGGCTTTATGGCAACCGCGACGAGAAAGTTGAATCGGGCACGGAGCCCGTGACCGGTTTGCCGGTATTCAGTTTGTACGGTTCGGTCAAACGGCCGACGGACGCAATGCTGCAGGGACTGGATGCACTGGTGTTCGATATGCAGGATGCCGGGGTCAGGTTTTACACCTACGCCACTACCATGGCATATGCAATGGAAGCGGCCGCCCGGCATAACCTCGATTTTTACGTGCTGGACCGTCCCAATCCAATCAGCGCGGACATCGTGCAGGGGCCAGTGATGGATCCCGACCTGAAGTCCTTTACCGGCAACTTTCCGTTGCCGATACGGCATGGCATGACCATCGGGGAACTGGCCGAACTGTTCAATACCCAAGGCGGGATCGGCGCGAAGCTGCATGTAATCAAGATGCGCGGCTACCAGCGCAATGTCTGGTTTGACCAGACCGGCCTGACCTGGGTCAACCCGTCGCCCAATCTGCGTACGGTTAAACAAGCTGCGCTCTACCCGGGCGTGGGGCTGCTGGAAGGGGCCAACGTCAGTGTCGGGCGCGGCACCGAAACGCCGTTCGAGCAGCTGGGTGCGCCCTGGATCGATGGCAAGGCGCTGGCGGATTACCTGAACCGGCGCCAGATCGCGGGGGTACACTTCGCGCCTGCGCATTTCACCCCGCGTGAAAACCGCTATAAGGAACAGCGCTGCGAGGGCATCCGCGTTATTCTGACCAACCGCCAGCAACTGGACACTTCGCTGCTTGGCATCGAGATCGCAAGCGCGCTGCAGCGGCTGCATCCGGATAAATTTCAACTCCAGAAAATCCTCGGCATGGTGGGCGCTCGCTCGGTAGTTCAGGCCATCACGGAAGGGCAGGATCCGCGGGTGGTGGTCGCGGGCTGGCAAGGCTCGCTGGAGGAGTTCATCAGACTTCGGGCAGGGCATCTACTTTATTAAAAGCCTGCCTGAATTCGCGCCAATGCATTATTTTCAAATAAGTGTGGCCATTGTTCCAATAACTGGTATGATGCGCAGGTCTGTAGGATTCAAGCTGTTCATGCGGTACTTCTGGTTAAACATTTCTCCTTGAGATTCAATAGATATCAGACTCAATTGTCTGAGGATATTTTTTTATTAAGGAAGAACACAATGGCAACAGGTATCGTAAAATGGTTCAATGACTCCAAGGGTTTCGGGTTTATTACCCCGGATAATGGAGGCGAGGACCTTTTCGCACATTTCTCGGCAATCAAGTCGAATGGTTTCAAATCGCTGCGGGAAAATCAGCGCGTGACTTATGATGAAGTGATGGGCCCCAAGGGCAAGCAAGCTGCAAACATCATCCCCGAGTAAGCTCAGGGAACAGCAAAAAACCCGGCTCTGCCGGGTTTTTTGCTTTGGGCGCGGATCGTCATTGAGCTGCCGTTTACGCGCCGAATCAGCGGTCCCGTTGGGACGCTCGATCATTTAGGTAAGCTTTGCTGCAAGGCAGCCAGCTGCTGCGCCGTGCAGCGATAGCCGATCTCGATAATCTCCTCGGCACGGTCGAACTCCAGGAAACGCACTGCCCCCAGTGGCGGCTGAATGAGAATTTCCGGCTGGTCTTGTAGCAGCGTGCTCTGGGTGATGCGCGCCTGCATGATGTAAGTCGATGCCAGCAGCACGTCGAAAATTCCAGGCAGCGGTTCCTTGAGCAGCCAGGAACCGACTTGGGACAGGACGGGACTGTTGCCGGATTGCAGGCTTTCCAGCACTCGCGCCATGACCCAGTTGCGCGGCGTTTCGCTGGCCGGGCGATTGGACTGCGCGACACGGTTGGCGACAATGTCGTGATTGAGATCGACGGCAATCACCAGATCGGCGCCCATCGCGCGCGCCACACTGACGGGGACCGGGTTGACCAACCCGCCGTCAATCAGGATGCGGCCATTTATTCGCACCGGCGTAAAAATGCCGGGCACCGAGATGCTGGCGCGCACCGCCTCGATCAAATCCCCGGTAGCAATGACGACTTCCTCGCCGCTCATGAGGTCGGTGGCCACCGCGCTGAAGGGGATCGGCAACTGCTCAATGCTCGTGATGGGCACGCGGGCGCGCACGAACTCGGCAATCTTCTGGCCGTCGATCAAACCGGATTTTGGGAACACCGGGTCCAGCAGCGCCGCGATGCCCTTCCAGTCCATGCCCAGAAATTCCGCCGCCAAACCTTCCAACTTGCCCGCGGCCGCGATGGCGCCGACAAATGCGCCCATGCTGGTGCCGGCAATCAGGTTCACTTCGATGCCGGCATCCCTGAGGGCGCGCAACACCCCGATATGCGCCAAGCCGCGCGCAGAGCCGCTGCCCAGCGCCAGGCCGATTTTTCGCGCTTGGCGGAGAGGGGAAGGGTGGGATTGTTCAGGAGCGGTGAATGTCATGCAATTTTCAGGTTTTGCGATGAAGGCCTAATCCTGCCCGAGCAATTACCGGGCGGCAATAAGAAGAACTGATTATCGCGCCGGCATGCAACTACGCTGGTCAGGTCTCGGCAAAGTCGCCATGGCTGCCAGCCATCAGCAGTACCGCGAATAGTTTGGGCGGATGATCAGGACACCGATTCAGACAGCTGCAAAACTACGGTATCCACTGCAGAGAATTACCCGAAATGTCGTATTAAGAAATTGCGCCAGACCGGTTAGATTACTCCTCGACTGCAGAATATCCGGCAGTAAATTATGACCGGTGTTCAAGGCGCGCAGAACGGCATGACTTCTTGACGAACAGCACTGTTCAAGGAAGGTAAATCATGATCGACCTCTATTACTGGACTACCCCCAACGGCCACAAGATCACGATGTTTCTCGAAGAGGCGGGTCTGCCTTATCGCATCATTCCGGTCAATATCGGCAAGGGCGAACAGTTCGCCCCCAATTTTTTGCGCATTTCTCCCAACAATCGCATGCCGGCGATGATCGATCAAGCGCCGGCCGATGGCGGAGCGCCAATATCGATGTTTGAGTCGGGCGCTATCCTGCTGTACCTGGCCGACAAGATCAGGCGCTTCATTCCCCAGGACGTGCGCGGCCGTGTCGAAACAACCGCATGGCTGTTCTGGCAGGTTTCCGGGTTGGGGCCGATGGCCGGCCAGAATCATCACTTCAGCCAATACGCGCCGGAGAAAATTCCCTATGCCATCGAACGCTACCACAAGGAGACCTCTCGCCTCTATGCCGTGCTTGACAAACATCTCACCGGTCGCGAATTCATTACCAGCGAGTATTCGATTGCCGACATCGCGAGTTATCCGTGGATTGTGCCTTACGAACGGCAGGGACAAAAACTGGAAGATTATCCGAATCTGAAGCGATGGTTCGAGGCGATCGCGGCCCGCCCGGCAACCCGGCGTGCCTATGCGAAGGCGCAGGAAATCAATCCCGACACGACGTTGAGTGAAGAGGCCAAGAAGATTTTATTTGGCCAGGATGCCAGCAGGGTGCGCCAGGCGGGTTGATGGAGACATTGAAAGGCGGGTGAAGAAAATGAGACAGGTAATCCGCAATCTGGTGCCAATCAATCGAGTCAGCCTCTTGATCCTGTTGCTGACGACGATGGCCGGGATGATCAGCTGCAACAAGAAAAATGTGCCGCCGCAAATGCCGCCCCCCGAAGTATCGGTAATCAAGGTGGCCAGTACCCCGGTGACAATCTTCGAAGAATTTACCGCGCAGACCGAGGCGGTCGATACTGTCGAAATTCGCGCCCGGGTTGGCGGCATTCTGGAACGTCAAGGGTTTATCGATGGTGCCCGGGTGAAGAAGAACGACTTGTTATTTGTGATCGACCAGCAGCCGTTTATCGCCGCGCTGACCCAGTCCAAAGCCAATCTTGCCCTGGCCGAGGCCTCCCATCTCAACTCGAAACAAAACCTGGAGCGTGCACAGCCGTTGTTCGCCGACAAGGCGATCAGCAAGCAGGAACTGGATGCCGACGTCGCAAAAGAGGCAACGGATGCCGCCAGCGTCGAAGCGGCCAGGGCACAGGTGGAGCAGGCGAGGCTCAATCTGGATTACACCACGCTGCGCGCACCGCGGGATGGCATCATGAGCAAGGCACTGGTCAAGCGCGGCGGCCTCGTGAATGCAGCCACGACGCTGCTGGATACGCTCTACTCTGAAGATCCGATCCACGTCAATTTCACCATCAGCGACCAGCAGGCCAGTGAGTTGGGCAAGACCCTCAAGTCACTGGCGGAAAAAGGACAGGAAAGCGCCGCAGTGTTCAAGCTCAAGCTGGTCGACGGCAGCGATTACCAATATCCCGGCAAGCTGAATTTCATGGATGCCGCCTTTGATCCAAAAACCGGAACGCAACAGGTCCGACTCTCCGTCCCCAATCCGGAACATGCACTCAAATCGGGCCAGTTTGTGCGGGTAATTCTGCCGGCATTCGAAATGCCTCATGCAATTCGAGTGCCGCAAAAAGCCGTGCAGGAACTGCAGGGGAACCGGTCGGTATTTGTCGTGGGGGCAGACAACAAGGCAAACCCGCGCGACATTATTGCCAACCGTCGCGTCGGCAATGACTGGATCGTCGAGCGCGGTCTCAATGCCGGGGAGCAGGTGGTCGTGGAAGGCATTCCAAAAATCCGGCCCGGCATCGTCGTAAAACCGGGCACTGCCGGGCCCGGCCAAGGCCCGTACTAACGAGCGGGAGTATCCACCGTGCTAAATTTCTTCATCGACCGCCCGGTGTTCTCCTCGGTGATCTCGCTGATCATTACGCTGGCGGGAGCGATCGCCGCCCTTGGCCTTCCCATCACCCAGTTTCCGCAGATCGTGCCGCCGCAGGTCCAGGTTACCACGAGTTTCCCCGGCGCCAATGCGGATTCCGTGGTGCAGTCCATTGCCGCGCCGATCGAGCAGCAGGTCAATGGTGCCAAGAACATGCTGTACATGGATTCGAAAGGAGCGAACGACGGTTCATACAGTCTCACGATCACTTTCGATGTCGGTACCAGCCAGGACCTGGACGCAGTCGATGTGCAAAACCGCGTGGCCATTGCGCAAAGCTCTTTGCCGCCCGATGTGATCCGGCAGGGCATTACCATCCGCAAACAGTCGACCGATTTCCTGGAAGTGCTCGCGCTGACCTCGCCCGATCGCCGCTTCGACACCACGTTCCTCAGTAACTACGCGCTGCTGAATATCCAGGACACGCTCTCCCGCATTCCCGGCGTGGGCCTCGTGCGCATCTTCGGCGCCCGCGACTACAGCATGCGCATCTGGCTCGATCCGGAGAAGATGGCGCGGCTAGGGGTAACGGCGAGCGACGTGCAGAAGGTGGTGCTGGAACAGAACGTGGTCGCACCTGCCGGGCGCATTGGCGTGCCGCCCGCGCCGAAGGGGCAGCAGATGCAATACTCGGTCACCGTCAAGGGGCGGCTCGCCGATGTCGCGCAGTACCAGGACATGGTCATCAGCGCGGCCCCCGGCGGACAGATCGTCCACCTCAGGGACATTGCCCGGATCGAACTGGGGGGTGCCGACTATGGCATCAATGTGCAGGAAGGCACCCTCCCAGGGGTTTTCATCGGTATTTTCCTGCAACCCGACGCCAATGCCCTCAATGTCGCAAAACACGTCCGGCAGGCCATGGACAACATGGCGCAAAAATTTCCGCACGGAATGGTCTATTCCATTCCGTACACCACCACGCCGTTCGTGACGGAGTCGCTCAAGGAAGTGATGAAGACCCTGGGCATTGCGTTCGTGCTGGTGCTGATCGTGATCTTCGTGTTCCTGCAAAGCTGGCGTGCGACCCTGATTCCCGTACTGGTCATCCCGGTGTCGCTGGTTGGCACTTGCGCCGCATTTGCGGCGCTGGGCTTTACCATCAATACGTTGACCTTGTTCGGGCTGGTGCTCGCGATTGGCATCGTGGTGGATGATGCGATCGTGGTGGTCGAGGCGGCCCAGCGCCGGCTCGACGCGGAACCGATCACCCCAAACCAGGCCGCCAAACTGGCGATGGCGGATGTCGGCGGACCCGTCGTGGCGATCGCGCTGGTGCTGTCCTCCGTCTTCATTCCGGTCGCATTCATCGGCGGGCTGACCGGACAACTGTATAAACAGTTTGCACTGACCCTCGCGACATCAGTGCTGCTGTCGGCGATTGCTGCCCTGACCCTGACGCCCGCCTTGTGCGCCCTGTTGCTGCGTCCCGCAGCGCACGGGAACCACCGCGGTATCGTGGCTCGCTTCTTCGGCTGGTTCAATCGCTTCTTCAGCTGGTTCACCCGGCGCTATACCGCGTCGGTTGTGACCCTTGCACGCAGGTCGGTACTGGTTGCAGTGACTTTCGGGGTGATCGTGGCTGCGGTGTACGGCCTGATCAGCACCCGTCCCGGCAGCCTGGTGCCGGATGAGGACCAAGGTTACATGTTCAGCCTGTTGCAGCTGCCGCCGGCCGCGTCGCTCGAGCGCACTAATGCGGCCGTAGCAGAACTGACCAGGATCGCGGGCGAAGTGAAGGGCGTAGACGGGGTCGCCTCGGTGAGTGGTTTCAATATCCTGACCGGTCTGGCCACGTCCTACACCGCGACCTCGTTCATTCGCCTCAAGCCGTGGGCCGAGCGCGACGTGCCGGGGCAATCCGCTCCAGAAATTCTGCGCACGCTGACCATGCGCCTGAACCGCGAGATCAAGGACGCCAACATTCTCGTGCTGAATCCGCCGCCAATCCGGGGTATTTCCACGGCAGGCGGTTTCGAGTTCATCCTGCAGGATCAGGCGGGCGGTGACCCCAAACTGTTTTCCCAGGAACTGCAGCGGGTGCTCGGCGAGGCGCGCAAGCGCCCCGAGATCGGTTTTGTCTTTGCCAATTACGATGACCGCACGCCGCAAATCGAATACGAAGTGGACCGGGAAAAGGTGAAAAGCCTGGGGCTTTCCCTGAGCGATGTATTTTTCACCTTGCAGACTTTCATGGGCGGCTATTACGTAAACGACTTCAACCTGTTCGGCCGCACCTTCCGCGTACAGGCGCAGGCGGAAGGCTACGCACGCGCGAGCCCGGACGACGTCAGCCGCTATTATGTGCGCAGCGCGAATGACGAAATGGTGCCACTGAGCAGCGTGTTAAAACAGAAAGCCATCAGCGGCCCGGAATTCTACGAGCGCTACAACCTTTATCGCGCCGCCACGATCAACGGCGTGCCGGCGCCCGGGTTCAGTTCCGGCCAAGCCGCCCAGGCAATGGAGGAAATCGCCAGGACGCTGCCGCTCGGGTACGGCTACGAATGGACCGGCGCTACCTTCCAGGAAAAGCGGACCGGCGGGCAGACCGGCTATATTTTCGCGCTGTCGCTGATGTTCGTGTTTCTGGTGCTCGCGGCGTTGTACGAAAGCTGGGCGATGCCGGTCGCGATCCTGCTGGTCATCCCGTTCGGCGTGCTCGGGGCCTTTTCGGGCCTCGCATTGCGCGGGTTCCCGAACAACGTTTATGCGCAAATCGGCCTCGTGATGTTGATCGGGCTGGCAGCCAAGAACGCGATCCTGATTGTCGAATTCGCCCGGATTGCGCACGGCAAAGGGGCAAGCATCATCGAAGCCGCGCGTAACGGAGCGCAGTTGCGGCTGCGGCCGATCCTGATGACATCGTTCGCCTTCATCTTCGGTACGCTTCCGCTTGCGATCGCGACCGGCGCAGGGGCGGGAGCACGGGAATCGATCGGCACCACAGTGTCTTCCGGGATGCTGTTTGCCACGATGATCGGCATCTTCGTCATCCCGGTGTTCTACGTGATCATCCAGCGCATCAGCGAAGGCAAATGGCCGTTCCGCAACGAGGCGGCCGATGATTTGGTTACCTTGCAAGCTACCGCTGTACCTCTGGATCAGCCTGAGAAAGGTAAATCATGAGAGCCAACACAGCAATCGTGTTCGGTGCAGTCGTACTGACAGCCTGTTCGGTGGGGCCGGAATACAAACGTCCGGCGCTGGAGGTGCCCGACAACTATCGATTCCAGCAGGAAGCTCCCGCGGCACAATCCGTTGCCGATCTTGGATGGTGGGAACTCTATCAGGATAAACAGCTGCAACAACTGTTGCAGGCGGCGCTCGAACACAATCGCGACATCAAGATTGCAGCGGCCCGCATCGGCGAGGCCCGGGCACTGGTCGGTGTCAGCCGCATGAGCCAGTTGCCCCAGGTCGATGTGTCGGTAGGGGATACCCGGCAGCGCAACTTGCAGCAGGCGCAACGCTATTCGACTTACGAGATTGCTACCGGGGTGATACAAGCCTCGTTCGAGATCGACCTCTGGCACCGGCTCGCCAGCCTGAACGAGGCCGCCCAGGCCAACCTGCTTGCCACGGAATATGCGCGCGAGGCGGTCAAGGTCGCGCTGGTGAGCGATGTGGCCACGGCCTATTTCAACCTGCTGGCACTCGACCAGCAGCTGCGCGTCACGCTGCGCACCATCGGCAACAGCGAACAATTCCTGTCGCTCACCCAGGCCAGGTTCCGCCAGGGAACGGCTTCCAGCCTGGATGTGAACCGCGCGGAAGCAAGCCTGGCGGCGGTCAGGGCCAACCAGTCGGACATCGCGCGCCAGATCGCGCAGACCGAAAACCAGCTGCAGATCCTGCTGGGAAATAATCCGGATGCAGTCACCCGGGGAAAACAGGATGAACAGTCCATGCCGGTCCCGCCGGAAGTTCCTGCCGGCCTGCCGTCTTCCCTGATCGAGCGGCGGCCGGATCTGCGCCAGGCCGAAGCCGGGCTGATGGCGGCGACGGCCAACGTGCGCGCCGCAAAGGCCGCATTGTTCCCGACCATTTCGCTGACCGGCAGCTACGGCTCGCAAAGCCTTGCGCTATCGAGCCTGTTCAGCGGGCCAACCAAAGTGTGGTCCTACGGCCTGAATGTCCTGCAGATGATTATCAATTCCGAGCGCAATCGCGACCAGGTCGAGGCCAGCCGAATGCGCGCCGAGCAGGCGGTGCTTCAATATCAGAGCGCCGTGGCGCAGGCGTTCCGCGAGGTATCCGATGCGCTGGTTGCCTGGCAACGCTACGGCGAATTCCGCGCCCTTCAGGAGCAGCAGGTCAAGGCCCTGCAGGAGGCCAATTCCCATGTGCTGCGCCGCTACGAGGTCGGCTATTCGTCCTATTTCGAAGTGATCGATGCGAGCAACAGCCTGTACGCGGCAGAACTCCAGCAAGCCCAGGCGAATCGTAACAGTCTGGTCGCGCTGGTACAGCTATACAAGGCGCTCGGGGGAGGGTGGGCAAACAAGCCGGAAGCAAATAAAAATACGGGAATGCAACAAGCTGAACCGCCTCAAACGAACCTGTCCCAGCGAGGCAACAACTGATGATTCCGGATGCCCTTCTTAATGCCACGCCGCCATGATTTTGACTTGGCCTAATGCCTGATTAACAGGGTACGAATGTACCATTGCATGATCCAACCGGACTCAGCAAAAAATTGTGCTAAATCTTCTTTGCTTTTTACCCACGAGTCAAACGCACCATTTTGATTTGGACCATTTGATTCTCGCCACCACTCACGGATATAAAAGCCGCCTGAAGCTTCGTCGTGAGACACTTTAACAAAGTGTTCGGCATGATGGCTGTTTATGACCTTCCCTTGAATTCCGAGCGGTATCGTCATTTGATTGGACGGCAGCAGCACCAAATATTTTGGTAATGCATGGCATCAATTCTCATGCGGCAAATTTCCGATCTGTTCGGCACAACGAACGCCGCTCATCACCGCGCCTTCCAGCGTGGCGGGATAATCGCCGGCGGTGTAGTCGCCGGCGAGGAAAACGTTGGGCAGCGGCGTCGCTTGGGATGGCCGATCAAGGCCAACCAGGCAGGAGAAGGTCGCGCGTTTTTCGGCGATGACCTGATGCCACAGCGGCATATCGGTAATCCCGAGCTGTTCCTGCAGTTCTTGCGCCACATGCTGCGCCAGCGCATCGCGCTCCAGATTCTGGTGTAGCCCTTCGGCGCTGATCACTGCGGCAATAAGACCGTGCTGGCCCGCAATGCGGCCCTTGTCGAACAGCCATTGGGCGAAGCAGCGGTCGAGTCCGATCATGGCCTGGGGCAGCTGCACCCTTGCCGGATATTGCAGATACACGGTGTAGATGGGTTGATACGGGATCGCTTCGATCTGTGCCGCGATGGAAACTAGTTGCGGCACTGTCCGGAACAGCCGCGCCGCGTTGGCTGGCGAGGCTGCACAGATGACGTGGGTGAAACGCTGTATTCCTTGTGCCGTGACCACTTCGACTTCATTATCCCTCAGCACGATGGCTTCCGCCCCGCAGGAGGTCAGGACTTTGCCGCCATGTTGTTCGACGTAGCGCGCGGCCCGCTGGGGAAACAATGATGAAAAATCCAGACGCGGCAACATCAGGTCACTGTTCGCGCGCGGCCCGTGCAGGCTGTCGCGCAGCACATGCAGCAGGACCTGCGCAGATGCCTGGTCGGCCGGGGTGTTGAGCGCGGCGATACACAGCGGTTCCCAGAGCAGGCGCACGAGTTCCGCGCTCTGTCCGTACTCACGCAATAATTCGAGTACGGTCCGGTCCTGCGGCAGCGTGAAGTTGACGCGGCGCACGGCCAGCATGAAGCGAGCCGCCTGCATCCGTTCAGCGAACGATAGTCCTCGTGCGCCCAGTAGCCCGGCCAGAAGATGGAGCGGAGCAGGCAGGCGCGGCGCCTTCAGTTCGAAACGGTGGTGCAGGGTGAGCTGTAACGGCAGGCGAAGAAAATCCTGCGCGATGTTGCCGCCGACCTGCCCAATCAGGTTCAAAGTATGGTGATAGCAGCCCAGCAGCAGATGCTGGCCGTTGTCCAACTGCAAGCCGTTATGCGGCACACCGCGCGCGCGCCCGCCCAACTGTCTGGCGCTTTCGAATACCGTAACCGGGATGTTGTGTGCAGCGAGGATGGTTGCTGCAGCCATGCCCGCATAGCCACCCCCGATAATGCCGACGTTCACGGCGCGCACCCTCTCCCGGCCTGACGGCCACCCTCTCCCACTCGTGGGAGATAACCAGCGACTTGGCGGCTCCGCCGCCTAGTCGAATGGCTAGTCGTCCCATCAGGGGATGGGGAGAGGGGGGCCTTTAACTCTTGAGCCACGCCTTGAAAGCCAGCCAAAGCTTGTAGGTCGGAGTCAGCGAAACGCGCTCCTTCAGCACATGGCATCCGGAGGCTTGAACTTCGTCGAGCGTGGCGCGGTAAATCGCCGCCATGATCAACCCGGTGCGCTGCGCCTTGCGATCCTGTTCCGGCAACTGATCAAATGCCTGCTGGTAAAAGCGTTGCGCGCGCTCGATCTGGAATTGCATGAGTTTGTGGAAATTCTCGGTCTCCCGCGCATTGAGAATATCCGCGGCCGTTACCTCGAACTGCTGCATTTCGTCCATCGGCAGGTAAATGCGCCCGCGCCGCGCATCCTCGCCAACGTCACGGATGATATTGGTGAGCTGGAATGCAATGCCGAGGTCATGCGCGTATTTCAGCGTACGCCGGTCGCGGTAGCCGAAGATTTCCGCGGCCAGCAGGCCAACCACTGAAGCTACGCGATAGCAGTACAGTTGCAACGTCCGGAAATCGGCATAACGCGGATGGTCGAGGTCCATCTCCATGCCGTCGATGATTTCCTCCAGGTGCTCCTGCGCGAGGTTGAATTGCCGCACGATCGGTGCCAGCGCCCGGGCGACGGGATGCTGCGGCTTGCCGTGGTAAATTTCTGCGACTTCCTTGCGCCACCAGTTCAGTGAGGTGCGCGCGACAGTGGCATCGGTGCATTCATCCACGACGTCATCGACTTCGCGGCAAAACGCGTACAGCGCGGTGATCGCGCGGCGCTTGTCCGCCGGCAGGAACCTGAAACTGTAGTAAAAACTGGAGCCGCTAGACGCGGCTTTGTCCTGGCAATATTCGTCGGGGGTCATATCAGAAACTGAAGGGTGCACTCTTGGCCAGCATGATAACCCAGTCGAGCGGACGCAACACCGGGCGGTGCCGGAACACGTCGTAATCGGCTGCTTCGATCTTGTCTAGAATGCGCAGGCCACCCGCAATGATCATGCGCATTTCGAGCCCGATTCGGCCGGTGAGGATGCTGCCGAGCGGCGCGCCTTGCCGCATCAGCGCACGGGCGCGGTCGACCTCGAACTTCAACAGGTTGCGCCACGGCTCATCGCAGCCGCCTTGTGCAATCTGCGTTTCGCCGACGGTAAAACGCGCAAGATCATCCTGCGGCAGATACACGCGCCCAATGGCCCAGTCCTTCGCCACGTCCTGCCAGAAATTGATGAGCTGCAGACTGGTGCAGATGGCGTCCGAGTAAGCAATGTTCTGTGGCGTCGCCTCGCCGTATAGATGCAACAGCAAAGTCCCGACCGGATTGGCCGAACGACGGCAATAATCAAGCAGTTCATCAAAGCTGGTATACCGTTTTTTCACGACATCCTGAGAAAAGGCGTCGAGCAGGTCGTAAAACGGCTCCAGCGGCAGGGCGTGCTCCCGGATTTCCGCAGCGAGGTTCTGGAACAAAAGGGTATGCGGTGTTTCTTTTTCGTCGATGCGCGCCAGCTCGAAGCGAAACTCATCAAGCTGCCGGAGCCGCTCGGTGTCGGGCTGATTGCCCTCGTCGGCAATGTCGTCGGCCACACGGGCAAAGTGATAAATCGCCGTGACCGGCTTGCGCAGCCGCTTCGGCATCAGGATCGAGGCGACCGGGAAATTTTCGTAGTGATCGACGGACATGAACGGAATCGGGCAGCTAAGCGATGTGAACCAGCTCAGAGCAGGTCATTGCGGTGCAACATGAACACGAACTGGTCACCCGCGCTGACATCCAGCCAGGTAAACGGCAGATCAGGGTAGGCGGCTTCCAGCACGTCACGGTTGTGGCCAATTTCGACCACCAGAATACCGTTATCGGTCAGGTGGTCGGCGGCGTGCTGAAGGATGATGCGCGTCGCATCGAGACCATCGGTGCCGCTGCCCAGTGCAAGCTTCGGTTCCTGCAAATATTCCGGCGGCAGGGCGGCAACCGAGGCGGCATCCACATAAGGCGGGTTGCTGATGATGAGGTCATATTTCCTGCCGTCCAGCGCGGTAAACAGGTCCGATTCGACCAGCTGAACGCGATCCTGCAACCCATAATCGGCCACATTGCGCTGCGCGACTGCCAGCGCGTCAGGCGACAAGTCCACCCCGTCGACCTCGGCGTACGGGAATGCGTGCGCGGCCAGGATCGCGAGGCAACCACTGCCGGTGCAGAGGTCGAGCACGCTGCCAATTGCTTCCGGCTCGGGAATCCAGGGCGCCAATTGTTCGCGCAGCAATTCGGCGATGAATGAGCGCGGCACGATGACGCGCTCATCCACATAAAAGCTGAATTCGCCGAGAAATGCCTCGTTGGTCAGATAGGCGGCCGGAAGGCGCTGTCCAACGCGGCGCTCGATGATGTTTAGCACCTCATACAGCTCGGTATGCGTGAGTGTCGCATCGAGAAAAGGTTCGAGCCGGTCCAGCGGGAGGTGCAGGGTGTGCAGGATCAGGTAGGCTGCTTCATCATAGGCATTCTCGCTGCCATGCCCGAAAAACAGTTTGCCTTCGTTGAAGCGGCTGACCGAAAAACGCAGGCAATCGCGCACCGTCTTGAGCGAGGCACTTGCCTCGGAAAAATAATTGATGTTCATTCAGTTCCTTTATGCATGCCGCCATGCGGTGCAACCGGTGAGATGTTGGCGAGCAACAGCACTATCACGCTCATTCCGCCAGCAGTTTGCATAACGTCAGGTAATAGATTTCCGTCAAGGCATCCAGGTCGGCTACGGCGACGCATTCGTTGAGCTTGTGGATGGTTGCGTTGAGCGGGCCGACTTCGAGCACCTGCGGACAAATGTCAGCGATGAAACGCCCGTCCGACGTACCCCCACTGGTGGAGAGCTCCGTTGTCAGCCCGGTCACTTCGCGAATCGCGTCACTGACCGCATCGACCAGATCACCACGCGGGGTGAGATAAGGCTTGGCGGAAAGTTCCCAGTGCAGCTCGTATTCGAGCTCATTCCGGTCGAGGATTGCGTGAACCCGGCTCTTCAGGCCCTCCACGGTACTGGCCGTGGAAAAGCGGAAGTTGAACAGGATTTCCACCGTGCCGGGCACCACATTGGTTGCGCCGGTGCCGCCGCGAATATTGGAGATCTGCCAGGAGGTCGGAGGAAAATATTCATTGCCGTGGTCCCAGACCACGCCGGCGAGTTCGGCAATGGCGGGCGCAGCGAGGTGAATGGGATTCCGGACCAGATGCGGATAGGCGATATGCCCCTGCACGCCCTTGACGGTCAGGGTACCGGACAGCGAACCGCGCCGCCCGTTCTTGATGGTGTCGCCGTTTTTTTCGGCCGAGGTCGGTTCGCAGACCAGGCAGTAATCGATCAATTCGTTGCGTGCCTGCAAGGCTTCGACCACGCGCACAGTGCCATCCACGGCTACGCCTTCTTCATCGGAAGTCAGCAGCACGGCGATGGACCCGCGATGCTGGGGATGTTCAGTCACGAACTTTTCAATCGCGACGGTGAACGCCGCAAGCGGGCCTTTCATATCCGACGCGCCGCGGCCATACAACACGCCGTCGCGCACTTCGGGCGTAAACGGGTCGTTGTGCCACAAGTGCACTGGGCCGCTCGGCACCACGTCGGTATGTCCGGCGAAACACACCAGCGGGCCGGTGGTGCCGCGCCGCGCCCACAGGTTATCCACCTCGCCGCAGCGCATATGTTCCAGATGGAAATTCAGCGGTGCCAGCCGTGCCCCCAGGAGGTCGATGCAGCCGTCATCGTGAGGTGTCAGCGAGCGGCGGGAAATGAGCTCACGCGCAAGTTGCAGGGTGGCAGACATCAGCGGCCTCCTGCATTCTGGTTGAAGATCGTGGCGTAACTCGCGGCATCAAAACCGATGTGCAGCAGCTTGCCATCCCGTTCGAGCAGGGGGCGCTTGATCACGCTCGGCTTTTCCAGCATCAATGCGGTCGCAGCCTCAATGTCGCAGATTTGCTGCTTGCGCTCATCCGGCAGACCGCGCCACGTTAACCCGCTGCGGTTTACCAGCTTGGTCCAGTCTGTCTGCTGCAGCCAGTTTTGCACCGTGGGGTCATCGATGCCATGTTTCTTGAAATCGTGAAATTCAACCGCGATACCCTGTTGTTCCAGCCAATCGCGCGCTTTTTTGACCGTGCTGCAATTGGCGATACCATATAACTTCATTTTTCTTCGTCCAGATCAAGCGTAATGTTTCTGAAATCGGGGGGAGGCGTCGGCGTTTGCGGTTCAACCTGGTCGTGATCGATGCCCAGTGCTTTCACGGTTCCCGGGCGTTCAGAGAAATCGATCAATGAGGCCATGTTGCTCGCCGAATCCGCGTTGCGCATGGCTTCTTCCCGGGTAATTTGACCGGCCTTGTAGAGCTTGTAGAGCGCCTGCTCGAAAGTCTGCAATCCAGCCGACACGCTCTTTTCGATCGCCTCGCGAATCTTGTCCAGATTGTCGGTCTTGATCAGGTCGGCGATCAGCGAGGTGTTCAGCAGGATTTCCACCGCCGGCACCAGTTTGCCATGCACATTGCGCACCAGGCGTTGCGAAATCACCGCGCGCAGGCACAGCGAAAGATCGGACAACAAGCCGGACCGTGCATCATACGGAAAGAAATTCACGATGCGATTCAATGCGTGGTAACTGTTGTTGGCATGCAGGGTAGTCAGGCACAAATGGCCGGTCTGCGCAAAAGTCAGCGCCTGTTTTAGCGTGTCGCGATCGCGTACCTCGCCGATCATCAGCACGTCCGGCGCTTCGCGCATCCCGTTATACAGCGCGCTGTCGTAGGCATAGGTGTCGGTGCCGATTTCACGCTGGTTCACGATGGATTTGTTGTGCTTGAAAATATACTCGACGGGGTCTTCAATGGTCAGGATATGACCGCTCGTCATGCTGTTGCGATAATCGATCATCGAGGCGAGCGTGGTGGATTTGCCGCAACCGGTGGCGCCGACCACCATCACCAGGCCGCGCTTTTCCATGATCAAATCCCTGAGCATGGTGGGCAAATGCAGGTCTTCGATGCTGTCGATCTTGCCCTTGAGGTAGCGGATCACGATCGCCACGTCGCCGCGCTGGCGGAATACGCTCACGCGAAAATTGCCAATATTCTCGGCGTGGAACGAGAAACTGATCTCCAGTGTAGACTCGAACTCGGTGATTCTTCGCGGCGTCATCAACTCGTATGCGATACGCTTGATGATCTCGCCGTCCAGAATCTGCGCATTGACCGGCACCACGATGCCGTCGATCTTGATGTGGGCCGGCGCGCCCACCGAAAAGAACAAATCGGAGGCTTGTTTGTCGGCAGCTAACTGTAACAGTGGCGTAACGATCATGATGTCCTCCTCGTCGTAGGGGCGCAATTCACCTCGAAGAGGTTCTTGTACCCTGTGGGTATTGCGCCCTTGAATGGATCGGGGTGATGAATCACGCCCTCCGGTATCAATCTCCGCGCAGCAATTCGTTGATGCCGACCTTGGAACGGGTCTTCTCATCGACCTTCTTCACGATCACCGCGCAGTTCAGGCTGTAGCTGCCGTCCTTGGACGGCAGGCTGCCGCTGACGACGACCGAACCGGCCGGCACGCGGCCATAGCTGATTTCACCGGTTTCACGGTCGTAAATCTTGGTGCTCTGACCGATGAATACGCCCATCGAGACCACCACGTTGTCTTCCAGAATCACACCTTCCACGACTTCCGAGCGCGCGCCGATGAAGCAATTGTCGCCGATGATGGTGGGATTGGCCTGCACGGGTTCCAGCACACCGCCGATACCGACACCGCCCGAAAGGTGCACGTTCTTGCCAATCTGCGCACAGGAACCGACGGTCGCCCAAGTGTCAACCATGGTGCCTTCATCGACATAGGCGCCGATGTTCACGTAAGACGGCATCAGCACCACATTCTTCGCGATAAACGCGCCCTTGCGTGCCGCTGCCGGAGGCACGACGCGGAAACCGCCTTCGCGGAAATCGCGGCTGTTGTAGTCGGCAAACTTGGATGGCACCTTGTCGTAGTAGTTGGTGAAGCCCCCCTTGACGAAGCTGTTGTCCTCCATGCGGAAAGAGAGCAGCACAGCCTTCTTCAGCCACTGGTGCGTCACCCATTCGCCATTGATTTTCTCCGCAACGCGCAGCTTGCCCTGATCGAGCTGGGTAATGACATTGTCGACTGCTTCCTTGAGGCGGGCATCGGCAGTGTGCGGCGTGATGTTGGCGCGATTTTCAAAGGCTTGTTCAATGATTTTCTGCAATTGATCCACAGTAGCTTCCAGTAAAAAATGAAAAGTAGTTGTGGGGCCGCCCGGAGCGGCACCCGGAGCGCTCCCTGGCCGGGAGCGCGAGATTACGTGCGGACGGCTAGCGCCGGCGGCAAAACTCGACGATGCGTTGTGCCGCTTCCACCGTTTCGGCGGTGTTTGCAACCAGGGCCAGACGAACGAAATTCTCGCCGGGGTTCACGCCTTGCGCACTGCGCGCCAGATAGCTGCCCGGCAATACGGTCACATTATAATCGCGATACAGCGCCTGCGCGAACGCTGTGTCGCTCGTCGGGGCGCCAAGCGCGGCCGAGACATTCACCCACAAATAAAAACTTGCATCCGGTAATGTGACCGGCAACACCGGCTGAAGCAGCGCCATCACCTGGGCGAACTTCTCGGCATACAGGCGGCGATTCTCGGCCACGTGGGCTTCATCCTGCCACGCGGCAACGCTCGCGGCCTGAACTGCGGGATTCATCGCCGAGCCGTGATAGGTACGGTACAGCGCAAATTTCTCCAGCACCTTCGCATCGCCCGCGACGAAACCGGAGCGCATGCCCGGCACGTTGGACCGTTTCGACAGGCTGGAGAACACCACCAGGTTGCGATAATCGCTGCGGCCCAGTTGCTGTGCGGCCTGCAGTGCGCTCAATGGCGGGGTATCAAAATAAATTTCCGAATAGCACTCGTCCGACGCAATCACGAAGCCATAGCGGTCGGACATTTCGAACAGCGTCTGCCATTCCTCCAGCGGCATCACATGGCCGGTCGGATTGCCGGGCGAGCACACGTAAATCAGCTGGGTGCGCTGCCAGACATCATCGGCCAGTTGCGAAAAATTCAGTGCAAAGTTATCTTGCGGCAACGTGTTGAGGAAATGAGGCGTCGCGCCCGCCAGCAAAGTTGCCCCTTCATAAATCTGATAGAACGGATTGGGGCAAACCACGACCGGCTGATTCCGGTTGCGGTCGATGACGGCCTGGGCAAAAGCAAACAGGGCCTCGCGGCTGCCGTTGACGGGCAGGACTTGCGTCTTTGCATCCAGCGCTGGAATGCCGTAACGGTTTGCCAGCCAGTTGACGATCGCATGGCGCAGCGCGTCACTCCCGATGGTTATGGGATAATTCGCCAGCCCGTCGAGGTTGGCAACCAACGCGTCCTTGATAAACTGCGGCGTGGCATGTTTCGGCTCGCCGATGGACAGACTGATCGGACGATACGCCGGGTTCGGCTGAACCTCGCGGAACAGCGCGGCAAGTTTCTGGAACGGGTAGGGCTGCAGGCGGTTCAAATCAGGATTCATTTGCTATCTCAATGACGCGCTAAAACAGCGCATTATAAGGGCCGTCCCTGTGTCATCAAAACGAATTGTATTCTCGATCACCGGTGTACTAACCAGCGGGCTGGTCTGGGGCCTGATCTGGTACCCCTTTCGCGTGCTGCAGGAAGCCGGGGTATCCGGCGCACTGGCAACACTGATGAGCTATTTGCTGGCCCTCGTGTTCGGTGTGTTCATGCTGCCTTACGTGTGGCGCGAGCGCAAACGTGCGGGCTGGTGGACGCTGTGGCTGTTGCTGGCTTCGGGCTGGACCAACTTCAGCTATGTGCTCGCGATGCTGGGCGGTGAAGTCATGCGGGTGCTGCTGCTGTTCTACCTGGCGCCGCTCTGGACGATCCTGTTTTCCTACTGGCTGCTGGACGAGCGGCTCAACCGCTATGGCTATTTTGTGATCGCCCTGTCGCTGGGAGGCGCGATGGTCATGCTGTGGGAGCCGCAGCTCGGCCTGCCACTGCCGCGCCATCTGGCAGAATGGATCGCGCTATCGTCCGGGATGGCGTTCGCGCTCGCCAATGTAGTATCGCGGCGTGCCAACCACCTGACACCTGAAACCAAATCAGTCAGCGTCCTGTTCGGCACGGGATTACTGACGGTGCCGTTACTGTTGTGGCAGGGCGATGTGACCCGCCAGATATCGTCCATCGGGCTGCAACCCTGGTTGATTCTGATCGCGCTGGGAATCACGATTCTGGCAATCAGCTACGTAGTGCAATACAGCGTTTCTCACCTGGCTGCCAACCACGCGATTGTCCTGTTCCTGTTCGAGCTCGTGGTCGCGTCCGTTTCGTCTTATCTGCTGGCAGGTGAAGCGATGAAGCTGCGCGACTGGCTCGGTGCCGTATTGATTATTTCCGCCACGCTTCTGTCCGGGCGACTGTATGATGATACGGGAAAAGAATAATGAAATAAGCGAACCGGGTTTGCAGAACGTGGTTCGCTTATTTTCTCCGTCGTAGCCTGTCACGCTGGATGCAATTGCCGGCGAGAAAAGACGCTACAATATGCCGGCCGTTAGAAAATTCAGTAACGGTCAATAAGCAGATCTATTCCATACAGCGGAATGCAGGCATAACCTCTGGGAGGTTTTACTGTGTCAGATCCGGCGGAACAAAATACCGCAACTTTTCATGCAAAGAGGTTCGCGTTCCGCTCGCCTACGGTCGCATCCATTGTGGCCCCGGGTCCGCGATTTCTCTTCTCGTGCGTGGCGCTCTCATGCCTGCCGCTTAACTCCGCCGGTTATTCGCTGGGCAATCATGACCAAGTCGCCAATTGGGGCCAGGAATTATTCAATCGCGCGCAGACTTTCGTAAGCACCACTAGTGAGGAGTGGCGCGCCATTTACGGGCAACCTGGCGGCAGTCTCCTGTTACAGCTCGTCTATGTGCTGCTGGCGTTGATTGCGGCCGCCATCCTGTATCACAAGTTAAGCCGCAGAAAAGCCCGCATCAGGCTGATGCACACCGAACATGAATTGCGCACCGCGGCGATGTACACCCGCAGCCTCATCGAAGCCAGTGTGGACCCGCTGCTGGTCATCAGCCTGCAAGGCAGGATTACCGATGTCAACGTGGCGGCGGAAAAAATCACCGGCAGGGGCCGCAGTGAACTGATCGGAACGGTCTTCTTCGATTATTTCACCGAACCCGAGAAAGCACGTGATGGATATCAGCAAACACTCAGCAAAGGTGCTCTGACCGATTACCCCCTGGTCATGCGCCATCCGGATGGCCACGTTACCAGCGTGTCGTACAACGCAAGTGTTTACCGTAGCGAAGCGGGCGAGGTCGCGGGTATATGTGCCGCAGTACACGATGTCACCGAACGGGACCAGGCAGAGGCCATGCGCAAAATGCTGGCTGCGATCGTGGAATTCTCCAACGATGCGATCATCGCCAAAACTCCAGACGGCATCATTACCGGTTGGAACAAGAGCGCGGAACGAATTTACGGATATTCCGCCAGCGAAATTATCGGCAAGCACATCACCGTGCTAGTACCGCCGTCACGACATGCCGAGATACGCGATTTTCTGGAAAAAATCCGGCATGGCGAAACGATCACCAATCACGAATCCGAACGGATTCGCAAAGGCGGTTCTTTGATCCATGTAGCGGAATCCCTCTCGCCGATCAAGGACACTCTGGGCAACATCATCGGGATTTCCGCTGTCACCCGGGACATCACTGAGAAGAAACTTCTGGAAGAACGGATGCATCAGGCCAGCGTCTATAACCGCAGCCTGATCGAAGCGAGCGTGGATCCCATGGTAACGATCAGTCCGGAGGGGAAAATCACCGATGTAAACGCCGCAACCGAACGGATGACAGGTAAAGGGCGCGCTGAACTGATCGGCACCGATTTCTCCGATTACTTTACTGAACCGGACAAGGCGCGCGCCGGATACCAGCAGGTACTGCGCGACGGAGCCGTGACGGATTACCCACTGGCCATCCGGCATCGGGAGGGGCACATCACCGAAGTGATGTACAACGCCAGCTTGTATCGCGATGAATCCGGAAAAATGATCGGCGTATTTGCTGCAGCGCGTGATGTCACGGAACGCAACAAAGCGGAAGAGGAGTTGCGACGATATAAGGATCATCTTGAAGAAGAAGTGCAGCAGCGCACCGCCGACCTGGTATTGGCACGTAACTCAGCCGAAACTGCAAACCGCGCCAAAAGCGCATTCCTGGCCAACATGAGCCATGAGTTGCGTACCCCGCTAAATGCCATTCTTGGCTTCTCCAGCCTGATGCGCAAGGATCCGCAGCTGTCCGAGAGCCTGCGGCAGAACCTCGACATCATCAACCGCAGCGGCGAGCATCTGCTGGCCCTGATCAATGACGTGCTGGAAATGGCAAAGGTCGAGGCCGGGCGGGTGAAACTGGAAAGCGCACCATTCGATCTGGGGAGTATGGTGCGAGACGTCACAGACATGATGCAGGAACGCGCCGGGGAAAAAGGCCTGCAACTGGTGATTGATCAGTCCTCGCGTTTCCCGCGTTATATCAACGGAGATGAAGCGCGCCTGCGCCAGGTGTTGATCAACCTGTTGGGAAATGCCGTTAAATTTACCGAACAAGGCGGCGTAACGCTGCGCCTGCGCACGAAGAAAGACAACAATATGCCATTTCTCCAAATTGAGATCGAAGATACCGGCCCGGGTATAGCAAAGGAAGACCAGCAGCGCATCTTCGAGCCTTTCGTACAACTGGGTGAGCATGGCGGCAGCAAGGGAACCGGCCTGGGACTGGCCATTACACGGCAATTCGTGCAGCTGATGGGCGGCAGTATCAGTCTGGACAGCATGGCCGGCAAGGGGTCACTCTTCAGAGTCGAGGTGCCTTTGGTCGAGGCGACTGAAGCAGAGATCACCAAGTCCGAAGAGGCAAAGCAGGGGGAAGTCGTGAGACTCGCCCCCGGCCAGGTTGAGTACCGCATCCTGATTGTCGAAGACCAGCGGGACAATCAGGTGCTGCTTGCGAGATTGATGGAATCCGTCGGCTTCCAGGTCAAAGTGGCGGATAACGGCGAGCAGGGCGTACAACTGTTCCAGAACTGGCATCCCCATTTCATCTGGATGGATCGTCGCATGCCGGTGATGGATGGTCTGGAAGCAACACGGCGGATTCGTTCACTACCCGGCGGCAAGGAAGTAAAGATTGTCGGTGTAACGGCCTCGGCCTTCCTCGAACAGCGTAATGAGATGCTCGATGCCGGGTTGGATGAGTTCGTGCGCAAGCCTTTCCGCGCCAGTGAACTCTACGAATGCCTGGCGCGCCAACTGGGCGTGAAGTACATCTACGAAGGTGTGCCGGTAGTGCCGGAGGCCGCGCTGTTGACACCGGAGATGTTGGCGGTATTGCCGGAGGAGTTGCGCACGAGCCTGAAACATGCGTTGGAGAGCCTGGATGCCGAGCGCATTGGATTCTTTATCCGGCAGGTTGCAGCATACGATCAAAAATTGGCGAACATACTGAACGGTCTGGCGGAGAACTTTGACTATCCCGCAATTCTGCATGCACTCGGAACTAACGGATCGAAAACTGTATGATTGTTAAAGACAAAATACTCGCCGTAGATGACACGCCAGCTTCTCTCAAGCTGCTGTCAACCTTGCTCAAGGAAGAGGGCTATGACGTGCGCTCCGCAATCAACGGTGAACTGGCTTTGCGTGCGGCAACGGCCGATCCGCCTGACCTTGTCTTGCTGGATATTCGCATGCCGGAGATGGACGGGTTCGAGGTTTGTCGTCGCCTCAAGTCGCACTCCGCAACCTCTGACGTGCCGGTGATTTTTGTCAGCTCATTGTCGGAAACCGAGGAGAAGGTGCAGGGTTTCAAACTGGGTGCCGTTGATTTCGTTACCAAACCCTATCAACGTGAAGAATTGCTGGCCCGGGTGCACACTCATCTCGAGTTGAATCGCCTGCGCAACCACCTCGAGGATCTGGTCGTGGAACGGACCAGTGAACTTAGAGCAAGCGAGAAAAAAGTCCGGGCCAGCCTGATCGATTCCGTCACGGCACTGGCCGCTACGGTCGAGATGCGCGATCCCTATACTGCCGGCCATCAGCGCCGTGTCGCCCAGCTTGCCGTCGCCATCGCTGAAGAGTTGCAGCTTCCGGCCGAGCAGGTCGAGGGCATCCGCTTGGCCAGTGTGGTGCATGACATCGGCAAGATTCGCGTTCCCGCTGAAGTTCTCAGCAAGTCGGTGCCGCTTACGCCGCTGGAGTTCTCCTTTATCCGTGAACATCCGCAAAACGGGTACGACATCCTCAAGTCCATCGACTTTCCCTGGCCGATCGCGCAAATCGTGCTGCAACACCATGAACGGCTGGATGGCTCCGGTTACCCCAATGCGCTCAAGGGCGATCAGATCCTGCTGGAGGCCCGAATCATCGCGGTGGCCGACGTCGTCGAGGCCATGATGTCCCACCGCCCTTATCGTCCCGCTCTTGGCCTCGATGCGGCGCTGGAAGAAATTACCCGTAACAGAGGGGGGCTATATGAGCCCGCAGTAGTAGATGTCTGCCTGAAACTATTCCGGGAACATGGCTACCAGTCTGCGGGTTGATTCTTCATGCAGAACGATGCGGCATGACAAACCGGCAGACCAGTCACTTACTCGCTTGTCTGCGGCTTCGGCCCTTGAGGTCTGGTAGACTTGCCTCTTCCAAGGAACATTGATGAAAGAACTTATCGCCTTTTCCAGCGCTACCAGCGCACCGAGCTATGATCATCCCAGACCGGAACGGCTGGTTGCCGGTAACCCGTTGCGCACCACTTGGGAGCATTACAGCAATGCCAGTAGCGAAGTATCGTGTGGGGTATGGTCATGCGAGGTCGGCGCGTGGCGCATCGTGTTTGATGAGCGCAGCGATGAATATTTCCATGTACTGTCCGGCCGCATCCGTATCAGCGATGCAGCGGGCAACGTGACCGAGTTCGGTCCCGGCGAAGCCTGCGTGATTCCGGCTGGCTTCACCGGCATCTTCGAAGTGCTGGAACCGGTGACCAAACATTACGTGATGATCAAGCGCAAAGCATAGGCTTACTTCGCATCACTCGATCAAGGTCAATCCTTATGGCAAAGTGGCTCATCGTTCTGGGGATCGTGTTCGTTCTGGCCGGCCTGGTCTGGCCGTGGCTGTCCCGCTTGGGCATCGGCCATTTGCCCGGCGACATTTACATCGAGCGCAAGGGGTTCAGTTTCTACTTTCCGCTCACGTCGAGCATTGTCATTTCGCTCGTACTGTCGCTGCTGTTCTGGATCTTCCGGAAGTAGAGGAGGCGTCATGCCACCCGTCGGTCATCTCGCCGCCACTGCCGCAATCGGTGCATAGACCACATTAAGCAGATCCGTTCCCTGCTGCGCGATTGACAATACCAGTACCGATACCAGGAGTAACAGCAGCACATCGAGAAGCATCTTCCCCCCGTACCAGAGAAACAGCAATACCAGGAATAGCGGCACCGCAAACGCGGCAGACATAGACGACGAAAGTGGCGCGACCATGGGCAGGTCGCGGATCATCAGGACAATATCAATGAGCCAGGAGATAAAGGCATCCATTTTTTGCCGTCACAACATAAGCCAACTCTGGTCGCAGACAATTTCAACTGAACAGGGAAAATATATTGTTGCGCGGATGATGCATAGCAAATCCGGCAGCAATCATCGTTTCCGTTGTCCGTGGTCGGACAACGTCAGACGAAATTCAATATTCAACCACTCCAGCGTTGCAGAAGTTTTACACGTTCGTGCCGCGAAGTCTTCACGGGTTGAACGGTTCAGTGAATCAGCCGCGAGTGATAGTCGGACGCGTGAAACTTCCCGGCTCACTGCGCCGGCACTGCAACGAAATCGCTGCTGTTCGGCGCATGGAACAGCTTCGCCGTGCCACGATAATGTTCCTTCGAACCCTGCACCGTGAATTCGCAGTAAATCGGTGCGCCATCCTTGAAGCCGTCGACGAACTTGTCCGCCGTCGTCCGGGGCGCGAGCTCGATCCTGCCGGTGTCCGCCAGAGTCTTTCCGTTGCTGATGATACTGACCCTGACCATGCGCGGTTTGTCAGAGACATTGGTCAGGTTGCACGCAAACTTGTCTGGTGCAACCGCCCACAGGGTAGGGGTGATGAGGGAATCAGCGAAAGTGCTGGTCGACCAGGCGAGGTTGCTAACAATGATGAAGACCTTGAGTTTCATGGTGTCTCCTTTCTGAACAAGAATTGCGGGAGATTCAGAATCCCTCTGACGGTTGTTTCGATTTATGAGGTTGTGGAATCGTATGCCTCGGTCATGCGATAGGTTAAGCCTGCCCCGACTCACGGTTGATGCGATTCGAGCATTAAGCTACGCCTTACATAAATCATCGCTGTTTCTCTTGCCATTGCATCAGGAAACGGAGCAAAGGGTGCTGCCTGATTAACAGCACGAACAGAAAACTCATCGAAGATGGGATTACCAGACGATTTCATTATCGCAGCAGAAGCTAATGAACCATCTGCTCTGATGACAAACTCCAGTAAAACGCTAGACGTCCGGCCATTGGATTTAAGGCTGGCTGGCCTAAGTAGATTAGCTATACGTTCGATTTTTACTTTTACTGCCTCAATGTATGCGCTGCATACAGTAATGCCGTTTTTCAGCATATTACACTGGCTCAGCATGCCCTGCTCGGCTGCGCCAGTCTGCTTATATGTATACTCCGCATGAGATGAAAGTGGCACTAATCCAAAAAGTGCTGCAGTAAGCAGCATTACTGTTTTTGTCACTAGAGCTCTGATCACTTGACGCCTTCTACCTTTTGCCCGCGCAAATGCAGCACCAATTCCTGCCTGATGTCGCGGAGCTTCGCCTTGATGATCGCCTCGTTCTTGCTGCCGATGCGCATCAGGATGCGCTGGCCGATGGAGCGTGCTTCGAAATCGGGATTGGCGTACTCGTAGAACACCTTGGGCCGAATCAGCTGGACCGGTTCCTGAATGTCCGGCGCGGCGAGCAGGTGGTCGATTACCGCGAGGAGACGGTCGTTGAAATATTTGTTCGGGTAACCAAGTTCTTCGTAAGCCTGCTGGAACAGCGGATAGGCGCAAACATAAAACTCGACCAGTTTTTTGGTATCGATGGCCTCGGCAATTTTTACGTACGGCGTGTAGCGTGCCGCGTTCGCAGGACTGATGGTCAGATGGTTTTCTCCGCCACCGGTGATGAAGCGGCCGGGCGCTTCCCTGACCGGCATCATGCGCAACGACAGTTTTCCTGCCGGCAGGTTATCGATGGTGACGACAATATTACGAATGATCCGTTTGGGAATGAAATACGCCATCAGCGATTTGTCGCCGACCAGCGCGGCCAGTCCATCGAGAATGAACCCATCGCTTTCGGCCAGAGCCGGCAATGGTGTCTGCGGAGTCTCCAGCACCTGGCGCGTCACCGGTTTTGGCGGCAGCGGAGCCTGCACCTGTACCGGGGGTTTAGGCGGGTTATATTGCGCGTAGAAATAACCGCCGATGGCTGCAACCAATGCAACCAGAGCAATCGGAATAATCTTTTTCAACATCAGCCTCTCTCCAGATAATCACGCAACGGTCACTTCCCCGGACGCATACACATCCTGAATCGCGTTCAGCAGGGTGATCCCGTCCTGCATCGGTTTCTGGAACGCCTTGCGCCCGGAAATCAGCCCCATGCCGCCCGCACGCTTGTTAATCACCGCGGTGCGTACCGCCTGCTGCAAATCGTTTTTGCCGGACTCGCCGCCTGAGTTGATCATGCCGACGCGGCCCATGTAGCAGTTCGCCACCTGGTAGCGCACCAGGTCGATCGGGTGATCGGTCGTGAGTTCGCTGTATACCTTCGTGCTGGTCTTGCCGAACTTGATTGCGGTGTAACCGCCGTTGTTCTCGGCCATCTTCTGTTTGACGATGTCGGCATTGATGGTCACCGCGAGGTGATTGGCCTGCCCGGTGAGGTCGGCCGAAACGTGATAGTCCTTTTCCGCGGTTTTGAACGCGGGGTTGCGCAGGTAGGCCCACAACACGGTTGCCATGCCGAGGTCATGGGCATGCTCGAACGCTTCGGAAACCTCGATGATCTGGCGGCGCGATTGTTCCGAGCCGTAGAACACGGTCGCGCCGACTGCCACGGCGCCCATGTCGAATGCCTGATCCACGCTGGCGAACGGCGTCTGGTCGAATTCGTTGGGGTAGGTGAGCAGTTCGTTGTGATTGATTTTGACGATGAACGGAATCTTGTGAGCGTAGCGGCGCGCAACCGAACTCAATACGCCGAGGGTAGAGGCGACACCGTTGCAGCCGCCTTCGATGGCGAGCTTGACGATGTTTTCAGGATCGAAATAGATCGGGTTGGGTGCGAACGACGCACCGCCGGAATGTTCCACGCCCTGATCCACCGGCAGCAGCGAGAGGTAGCCGGTGTTGGCCAGGCGGCCGTGCCCGTATAGCGCCTGCAGGCTGCGCAGCACGCCGGGCTTGCGGTCTTTCATTGCCACCACACGGTCCACGTAATCCGGCCCCGGGAGGTGCAGCGCTTCGCTGCTGATGCCGTGACAACGATAGCCCAGCAGGTTTTCTGCCTCATCACCCAATAATTGCACGATGTCCGTCATGTCCTCGCTCCTTAGTGGTTGGAATGCCCCGGATATCTTACGCTCAAGTGTATAATTTTGCTTGTTGGCGGAATGCGTGTTACTGCATAAACCGGATTATCGTTTCCTGCATAATCCCACCCGCTTAGAAGCTTTTTTCAACTCTCCACTAGACACTACTCAAATGGACCCAATCACTATCGGTACCCCGCTTAGTCCCTCCGCCACCCGCGTCATGCTGCTCGGCAGCGGCGAACTGGGCAAGGAAGTCATCATCGCGCTGCAACGACTCGGCGTCGAAGTCATCGCGGTGGATCGCTATGCCAATGCACCCGGCCACCAAGTGGCGCATCGCGCACACGTGATCAACATGGCGGACGGCCAGCAGTTGCGCGCGCTGATCGAACAGGAAAAGCCTGACCTCATCGTGCCGGAAATCGAAGCCATCGCGACCGCGATGCTGGAACAGATCGAACAGGAAGGGTTGGCGCGCGTTATTCCCACCGCGCGTGCGGCACGCCTCACCATGAATCGCGAAGGCATCCGCCGCCTGGCTGCCGAAACGCTGGGCCTGCCCACCTCACCCTACAAGTTTGCCGACAGCCTGGAAGAATTGCGTGCCGCGATCGATTCCGGCATCGGCTATCCGTGCATCGTCAAACCGGTGATGTCATCTTCGGGCAAGGGCCAGTCCAAGGTGGACAGTCCAGAAGAACTGGAAGCCGCCTGGAACTATGCGGCAAGCGGTTCGCGCGTGAACCAGGGCCGGGTGATCGTCGAAGGGCTAATCCGCTTCGATTACGAAATCACCCAGCTTACGGTGCGCGCGCTCGGCGCCGACGGCCAGATCGAGACACATTTCTGCGACCCGATCGGCCACGTGCAGGTGCATGGCGATTATGTCGAAAGCTGGCAGCCGATGGCAATGTCGCCCCTGGCATTGCAGCGTTCGCGTGACATCGCCAAGAAGGTGACGGACGACCTCGGCGGGCAGGGCATCTTCGGCGTCGAACTGTTCGTGCAGGGCGACGAAGTGTGGTTCAGCGAGGTCAGCCCGCGGCCGCATGACACCGGCATGGTGACCATGTGCACCCAGCGTCTGAACGAATTCGAACTGCACGCCCGTGCCATCCTTGGACTGCCGGTAGACACGACGCTGCGTGCGCCGGGCGCCAGTGCGGTCATTTACGGCCGGCTGGAAGAGAAGGGCATCGCCTTCCAGGGCGTCGATGAAGCGCTGCGTGTGCCGGAAGCCGACATCCGCCTGTTCGGCAAGCCGGAATCTTTCACCCGCCGCCGCATGGGTGTAGCATTGGCCAACGGCAAGAACACCGACGAAGCGCGTGAACGGGCCAAGCTTGCGGCCAGCAAGGTGGTTCCGGTCAAAGGGTAATGGCATCGGGCATGGCCGGCATAAGCGGTGAAACTGCCGGCCATGTTAGCTGTCTGAAGGTGAGGCGACTGATTCGCGTGAACGACACCAGGAGCTATCCATGATTACCGGAATTCACCATGTCACTTTTCTTTCCGCCGATCTGGCCCGGGCGCGCGCTTTTTATGAAGGCGTGCTCGGCTTGCAGCTCGACCCCGAGCGCCCGTCGATGAGTTTCGACGGCGTGTGGTACAACATTTCGGCCAACCAGCAGATCCACCTGATGGCGCTGCCCAGTCCGGAAGCGGGCTTGCAGCGGCCCGAACACGGCGGACGCGATCGCCATGTCGCGCTGGCCGTCTCGGATTTTGTGCAGCTAATCGAGCGCCTCGATCAGGCGGAGATCCCGTACACCTACAGCCAGTCCGGCCGCCGCGCACTGTTTTGCCGCGACCCGGATCAGAATGCGCTGGAGTTTGTGGCGGCGGATTAACAGGTTAACCAAGCTACTCTTCGAGGATGAAGGAAGTCTTAATCGGGACGCTGACCCCGCGCACCATATCCTTCACCGTGACTTCGATTATCCATTCTCCCAGTGGATCTTTCGGCTCCCCGACAAATTTGATCACAGGATCGGCCAAGCGGACATTCTCCGGTCGCCCCTTGAGTTCGCCCTTTAGGGCCACGAGATTAGCTTCGTTGACCGAAATGCTGCCATCGGGCCTGGTCGCCTTGATGTCGCACAGGACATTGATGGAATTATGCTGATCGGCCTTGGGGTTGGCAAAGAGGATGAGGAGGGTCAGCGCCCCACTGCGCCGCACTGAGTGGGCACGGGTAAAATTCGGCATGACATCTGCCGGAGTGTTCCATTTCGCTTCCCAGTCCTGGTCTGAAGTGAGAATGAGTAACGCACCAAACCCATCGACGCTGTTGCTCGATTTGTCACCTGTTTCGGGCGGAGTCGCATTCAGAAAACTCAGCATATTGTTTTGTATTGCCCGTGTGGAGGAAACGTCACGGACATTCTCCCAATACCCCGCTGCCGTCTCGTCGCGACTTTCATTATTTCCTGCAGCAACCGGAATCTCATCCAGAACCTGCAGGGCAACGTCTCCCTGAGCACTACATGTGATTTGGCCAGATGGCGCGCAGGTTGCCATTGCCAGCGCGGAAGAGGTGTAAAGGACGAAAGACAGGATTGCAACGATCTGACTGGTACGGTTCATTTTTGCCTCTGTAGAAACTTGCCATTTATGGTGCCGGATTCGGGTACAGCTTATGTACCGCCTCGATCTGCTCCAGCACCTCTGCCGACAGCACGACTTCGGCACTGTTTAGTCGTAGCCCGGATGACGTGTAGCGAAATCCGGAAGCCAGTTTTCCTGAATTTTATTTCATTCCATCCAGGCTTGAGGACTCAAACGAGGCAACCATTTCCTTGCGCGCATACTCGAGCAGGTACTCGTGATACTTCAAATAGAGTTCGGACAGCAGTTCGTGGTTTGGTCCAACGACATCCATGCCTCGATCATCGTATGGCCAAACCATGATCCCGTCTGTCAGGTTGAAGAGGTAGACATCACAAAGTGGACGCGGTCGAATTGATGGGAAGTCAGCCGTGAATGCACACCATAGAAGATTCTGGAGTAGCGAAGTTGGAACCCTGAATGCGATGTTAAGGTGCCATTCCGGTACGGATTCATCAAAGCGATCCGAGACAGCTACAGGGTCCAGCCAAAGACTGCGCGAAGCGGGAATCGTAATTTCGGCTGCACGAAGCTGAGCCAGGGATTTGCGTAGTTCGAAGGGGCTGATGAATGCTCGTGAGCGGAGACAAACCACTAGTGATTCTTCCCGACAGAAAATTTCTGCGCAGATTTCTGTGGCCTTTCGAAGCGCTTGAAGAAACATTTCGATCGCCGATCCACTTTGAGATAGTTCAAAGCGAAGCCCGTCGGGATAAGAATAGAAGAGCGGGCGTGAGAATGCCTTGTCCTCAAATACTGTCTCGATTTCGATTCGCAGTGACATTTTTAAGGTGCCGGATTCGGGTACAGCTTATGCACCGCCTCGATCTGCTCCAGCACCTCCGGCGCCAGCACAATTTCGGCGCTGTCCAGATTTTCCTGCAACTGCTGCAGGCTCGTCGCGCCGAGCAGCACGCTGCTGACAAACCAGCGCGTGCGCACGTAAGCCAGCGCCATCTGCGCCGGGCTCAGCCCGGCTTCACGCGAAACCCGTACATACTCTTTCGTGGCGGCGGGCACATTGGGTTTGGCATAGCGCTGGCCGAAGCCGGGGAACAGGGTGATGCGCCCGTGCGCGTTGGGCTCAGCGAGGTACTTTCCGCTCAGCCAGCCGAACGCGAGCGGGCTGTAGGCGAGAAGGCCCACATTAACATGGCGGCAGACCTCCGCGAGGCCGCTTTCGAAGGTACGGTTCATCAGATGGTAGGCGTTCTGGATCGACGCGATGGTCGGCAACCCGAGTTGTTCGGCGCAGCGCACGAACTCCATCACGCCCCACGGCGTTTCGTTGGAAACCCCGAGGTAGCGCACTTTGCCGGCCTTAACCAGCTCGGCCAGCACCTGCAGTTGCTCGGCAATCGGCGTGGTGTCGCGCTCCAGCGCCGCGTCGTAGCTGGTCTGACCGAACATCGGCACATAGCGGTCCGGCCAGTGAATCTGGTACAGGTCGACATAGTCAGTCTGCAGGCGGCGCAGGCTGCCCTCGATGGCCGCGTTGATCTGTTCGCGGTTGATGCGCGGGCCATTGCGAATCCACGAAAAGCCACGCGCAGGTCCGGCAATCTTGGTCGCCACGATCAGCTTGTCGCGTGGCTGGTGCTTAAGCCAGGAACCGATGTAGCTCTCGGTGCGATGCACGGTCTCCGCGCGTGGTGCCACCGGATACATCTCCGCAGTGTCGATGAAGTTTACCCCGCGTGAAATGGCGTAATCCAGTTGCGAGTGCGCTTCTGCCTCGCTGTTCTGTTCACCAAAGGTCATCGTACCGAGGGCCAGTGCCGATACCTGCAAGTCGCTCGCGCCTAGTCGTCTGAGTTCCATATCCGTGTTATCTGAGTTGCCGTCGTCAAAGTTGATCCGTATTATCCAATTTACGGTGCCTGCGTGTCAGGATTCTTCGCACCAGATGTTGCCTACAAACGAACAATCGTAGGTCGGGTTAGCGCAGCGTAACCCGACATTGCCGGGCAGGGCCAGACCACCCCTTCGCACGAAAGGCGCAACCATGATGCCAGTCCTGTTTCTTTCCCACGGCGCACCCACATTGCCGCTCGAACCCGGCGAGACCGGCGCAGCCTGGCGCCGGTTGGGCGAACAACTGCCGCGGCCCTCCGCCATCCTGATGGTCTCGGCCCACTGGGAAACGGCGATTCCAACGGTGAGTCGTGCCACACAGCCGGGAACCATCCACGACTTCAGCGGTTTCCCGGCCGAACTTTATCAACTGCGTTATCCGGCACCCGGCGCACCCGAGCTGGCTGAGGCCACAGCGGCAGCGTTGCAACAGGCCGGCATTCAGGTGCAATTCGACGACGCCCGCGGGCTCGATCACGGCGCGTGGGTACCGCTGAGCCTCATGTTTCCGCAGGCGGATATTCCGGTCACCCAGCTCTCGGTGCAACTGCAACGCGATCCCGCCTGGCATATCGCGTTGGGACGCGCGCTGCGGCGACTGCGCGAGCAGGGCGTATTGATTATCGGCAGCGGTTCGCTCACGCACAATCTGCGCGCAGTGTTTCGGCATCCAACAGGCGCGCCGGCGCCAGACTGGGTAACGGAATTCTGCGACTGGATCGCGGCAAGAATCACAGAGGGCAATCTAGACGCGCTCAGCGCGTACCGCACGCTTGCGCCGCACGCGGCTGAGAACCATCCGACCGACGAACACCTGCTGCCGCTGTTCGTCGCCCTGGGCGCGGCAAATCAGATCGAAACCGCGCAGCGGCTCAATCGCGTAACGACGTTCGGCTTGCTGGCGATGGATGTCTGGGTGTTCGATCCGAAGAGCAGGTCGGGGGGCTCTTGAAAGCTATGGCGTGTTTACCTATTGTTTATTTGACAGGTGAAGGTTGCCTGTTGGAATTGGCCAGGGCTCTTACATCTCCAATAGTTTTAAGGTTCTTGGTGTCCTCAATAACGGGCGTAAATTGGTCTTTTCCATCTTGAGTGGAGTAGGTGCCCGACATGCACACCAACCAGTCTCCCAACGGTTGGGTATCAGCCACCGGCAAGCTAACGGGTACCTTCTTCCATAATCCACGCAGAAACAGGCTCTTTGTTTTGCCCTCCGCAGTGAACTCATGCGCTAACTGAAATTCGATCGATTCAGATTTCTTGACAATGCCTTTGAGGGACCATGGACCTTTGATGATCATGTGATCTCCAGGATTTATTTGGACCCTAGTATCGTTAAGGCTGCTGGCGTCAATGGGCATGGATTTGTTCACTAACTCTGGCCCTCCTTTTACACCAAAGCCAATTAAGAAAAGTGCTCGTACTGAATAGCTCTGGATGATTGCGAACAGGTCGCCTACGTTTTCATAGCAACCTGGTGCTGTCTTGATACCGGTTGTCCCAATGCCGTGCCACAACGTCGCGATGCCTGGAACCGAGAATACGGTTGCAGTACCATTTTTCGTCGGAAAAGTCATGAGCGACTCGGTAGGCGTATCCATATAAACGAATTCGGCTCCAGCCTTCTCTTTTCCGTCTGAGTAGGTTACTCGCAACTCGGAGAAGTCGCTCCACATGGAAGAGTAAACGCAACTATCGATTTTTTCGCAACTATTGTCTGCCAATGCGTGTAGAGGAAGCAGCAGCATTACCCACAAATATTTCATTTTTTGTAAGGCCCTATATGAGGCGTAACTCAATTTAGAAACAGATTCATACTCCGGCCATGTTGTCCGTGCGTGGCACCATTGTCAACGGTTAAACCATCCAGCCGAATTTTTCATTGCACCGCTGTAGGAGCGTGCCCTGCACGCGGCATCCATATTCGCGTGCAGGGCACGCTCCTACAGACCTTGTGCGATTTCTTTCAGTGCATCCGCAGACAGGCCGTTCAGCGCGATACGCCTCGCACGATCGAGATGCGCGTAATGCTTCGACGTCGCGCGCAGATAGGTCGGGTCGTAGTGCAGGGTGAGCAGTTCGCCGACCAGCGTCGCGAAATCGCCGGCACCGATCAGTTCGGTCCAATGTTCAAATTTCTTTGCGCCATGGAAGCGTTGCAGGAGTTGCAGGTGGTCGAGCAGCAGTTCCGGGTTCGCCAAATAATGGTGGTACTCTTCCATCAGCCCGGCGACGCGCACTTCTTGCGGTGTGTCGAGCACCACGCATTCGCCCGCGTGCATCGCGGTGACCAGTGCCTCGGGCAGGGTGATGCGGCCGATCTTGCTGCTCTCGGCTTCTACAAAGACGGGGCGCGCGGGGTCGAACCGTTGCAGTTCCTGCAGCAACTGGCTGTCGAACCATTTTTGCGACGGTTGCGGTTGGGCGGGCAGGCGACCCAGCACCGAGCCGCGGTGCTGCGCGAGCGCTTCGAGGTCGAGCACCTGCTGGCCACTCCCGGCGAGTGCTGCGAGCAGGCGGCTCTTGCCGGAGCCGGTCGGACCGCAGATCACGCGCCATGTCAGGCCCTGCGGCAGGAGCGACAGTTGTTCCAGCACGTGCTGCCGGTACGATTTGTAGCCGCCTTCGAGCTTGTGCGCGGCCCAGCCCACCTGCGACAGGATGATGCTCATCGCGCCGCTGCGCTGGCCGCCGCGCCAGCAGTAGACCAGCGGGCGCCAGGATTTGGGATGGGCGTGGAAGCGCGTCTCCAGATGGTGCGCGATGTTTTTCGCGACCAGGGCCGCGCCGACCTTGCGCGCCTCGAACGGCGACACCTGCTTGTAGAGTGTGCCAACGGTGACGCGCTCTTCGTCGCTCAGCACCGGGCAGTTGATCGCGCCGGGGATATGGTCCTCGGCAAACTCCGAGGGCGTGCGCACGTCGATAATTTCGTCAAATTCGCCGAGCTGTGATAGTTTCGCGGTTCTGAACAACATTATTGCAAGAGGGGAATAAATACTGTGTCTGATGTCAAACTGACCCAATTGTCGCACGGCGGCGGCTGCGGCTGCAAAATTGCACCCGGGCTGCTGCAGGAAATCCTGGGCGAAGCGAAGCAGAAGCTGCCGTTTCCCGATCTCATGGTCGGCACCGAGACCAGCGACGATGCGGCGGTCTATCGCCTGAATGACGAGCAGGCGATCATCGCGACCACCGATTTTTTCATGCCGATCGTCGACGACCCGTTCGACTTCGGCCGCATCGCGGCGACGAATGCGCTGTCCGACGTATACGCGATGGGCGGCACGCCGATCATGGCGCTGGCGATCGTCGGCATGCCGATCAACAAGTTGCCGGTCGAGACCATCCGCTCCATCCTGGAAGGTGGTGAGGCGGTGTGCAAGGCGGCCGGCATCCCGCTCGCTGGCGGGCATTCCATTGACTCGCAGGAACCAATTTACGGCCTGGTGGCGCTGGGTGTCGTGCATCCACGGCAGCTCAAGAAGAACAGCGATGCGCAGGAGGGCGACGTGCTGATCCTGGGCAAGGGCCTCGGCGTAGGCGTGCTGGCGCAAGGATTGAAGAAGGATGTACTGCCACCGGAAGGCTATGCGCAGATGGTCGCCAGCACGACGAAACTCAACAGTGTCGGCAGTGCGCTGGCGAGCCTGCCCGCGGTCCACGCGTTGACCGACGTGACCGGCTTCGGCCTGCTCGGCCATCTGCTGGAAGTGTGCCGCGGGTCAAACCTGGCTGCCGAGTTGCGCTTCGAGCAAGTGCCGGTATTGTCCAGCGCGTTGCCGCTGGCGCAGCAGGGCTACGGCCCGGGCGCAATCGAGCGCAACTTCGCCAGTTACGGACACGAAGTCGACTTCGCCGAACATCTGGAAACCTGGCAGCGCCGCCTGCTGGCCGACCCGCAGACCAGCGGCGGGTTGTTGGTATCGGTAACGCCCGAGGCAGCTGAAGAAGTGCTGTCCCTGTTTCATCGCGCCGGCTTCGAGCAGGCCGCGGTGATCGGCCGAATGAAGAGCGGCGCGGCGAGAGTCGCGGTATCGTAAGCAGGCTCTCCATTGCCGCCGGAAGCCCGGAAGATTGATGCCCGCACCGGCATGCGGGCGTCATGGGCACACTTGGATATGCTAATATTCTCGGCGGATTCTGGTTTCAGCGGTATTGGTATGATGATTGACAGGGTGGTGCGCGGCCTGCGCCGGACGTATGAGTATGTGGTGCTGTTCGGCTCGCTCGCACTGTTTGGCTCGCTGGGCCTGCTTTATTCCATCCTCGGCGCGATCCTCTACCCGCTGTTGCCCCGCCGCTTGGGCGCACGCGTCGGCCGCTTGATCATGACGGTCCTGTGCCGGTTGTATCTCGCGCTCATCCAGGGCAGCGGCATCGTCAAGTGCGACCTGTCCGTGCTGGACGCGCTATCGGGCGAAGAGGCCATCATCATCGCCCCCAATCACCCGAGCCTGATCGACGTGATTCTGGTGGGCTCGCGCCTGTCCAACATCGTTTGCATCATGAAGGCGGAAATCGGGCACAACCTTCTGTTCGGCGGCGGTGCACTGTTGTCAGGCTATATCCGCAACGATTCCACGGGCAACATGGTGCGCCGTGCGGTGACAGAATTGAAGCAGGGCAGCCAATTGCTGATTTTTCCGGAAGGAACTCGCACAACGCGGCAACCTGTTAATGCCTTCAAGAGTGCCTTTGGGTTGATTGCGCGCAAGTCGCAGGCGCCCGTGCAGACCGTCTTCATCGAAACCAACACACCGTTTCTGGGCAAGGGCTGGTCACTGTTGAAAAAACCGCAGTTCCCCCTGTATTATCGGGTCACGCTGGGCAAGCGCTTTGCTGCCGGCAGCGATACCAGGGCCTTCGTTGCCGAGCTGGAACATTACTTTAAAGAACAGATGGCCACGCGCAAACCCGGTTAGCGCAACTGGCCATCGGGCCACTTCAATCAACATGACCAATCCGGCGTTCTCGCATTCGCATCTCGTACTCATTCCCACCTACAACACCGGCATGAAGGTACTGGAAACCGTGCGCAATGCCCTTACGGTCTGGCAGCCGGTATGGGTGGTGATCGACGGCAGTACCGACGGCACCCCTGAACTATTGCGCGCACTGGCCGCGCAGAATCCCGCGCTGAAGATATTCGAGCTGCCAGTCAATCAAGGCAAGGGCACGGCCGTGCTGCATGGCTTGCGTGCGGCCGAAGCGGCGGGCTATACCCACGCGCTGACGCTGGATGCCGACGGCCAGCATCCCATCGACCGGATTGCAGATTTCATGGCCACGTCGCTCGCCCATCCTGAGGCGCTCGTCCTGGGCAAGCCGGTGTTCGACGCGAGCGCACCGGCGATCCGCGTCGGCGGGCGCAAGATTTCCAACTGGTGGGCCAACCTGGAGACCTTGTGGGCGGGGATTGGCGACTCGCTGTTCGGCTTCCGCGTTTATCCGGTGCGGCCGCTGCGCGAGGTGATGGAACGCAGCCGTTGGATGCGCCGCTTCGATTTCGACCCCGAAGTCGCGGTGCGCTTGTGCTGGCGCGGCGTGCGCCCGATCAACCTGGATGCGCCGGTACGTTATTTCCGGCCAGAAGAGGGCGGTGTGTCGCACTTCAATTACCTGCGCGACAACACTTTGTTGACCTGGATGCATATCCGGCTGGTGTTCGGTTTTCTCGCGCGGCTGCCGGTGCTGTTGTGGCGCAAGTTCAAAACCACGTTAACCCGTCATTCCCGCGCAGGCGGGAATCCAGATGATTGAAAAAATTCCCGCAAAGCGGACGACATCGCGGTTGAACCAATTTCTTTAAACTTCGGCGAGCTTGCTTTGTCTGCTTCGCGGGATGATTGTTTTTTACTGGATTCCCGCCTGCGCGGGAATGACACGCTCGGTCGCGAGCGCGTATCACAATGCCGTTTCCTCTGCGTCCAGCACCACCGTCGCGCGCCCGCTCAGCAATTCTGCCTCGCCCGCGCGCAGCGCAAAACGATACGACACGCCGCCAGCGCCTGCCAACAATTGTTCCGCCTCAATCAGCAAATGGAACGGCACATCATCCAGACGGGCCACCCGCGCTACCACCTCCCGCACGCTGATGAGCAAACCGGCGCGTGGCCGCTGTGACACCAATCCGCTCAAGGCGCCATGCGCCGCCATCGCCTGCGCAGCATATTCGATGCCGCACAGCGCGGGCAGCTTGCCGTGGCTCCTCAATGGATTGGTTGCGCTGCGATGGCTGTCGGCGATACAGGTAATCCGTGTCGCGTCCCATGAAAGCACGCCGGCCAGCAAACACATCTCGCCGCTGTGCGGAATCAGTGCGCGAATGCCGTGCTGGTCAATCAGCACGAGCGCACCTCGACAGTAATTTGGCTGCCGGCGAAATAGTCGAGCAGGACCGATGCCGTGCCGGTACCGGCAAGCGCCGCCAGTAATGGCAGGCAACGTGCTGCCGGAACGTCCGAGCACAGCGCTTCCAGTTCACGAACGTCAAGCGAGGTAGCGGACAGGTGCCCTTCGATAATACCGATTTCCAGTTCCGCAAGACTTTGGGCAGTTTGCTTGCCGTTAAGCACTAGCGCCACCCCGAACGCGGCGCTGATTGGCCGCACCGCATGCAGGGGTTGCGGGTAGGGCGTGTCGTAGCAAATCAGCACCGCCGCATTGCCGTCGACCACCACTTGTGCGGCGGCTTCCAGCAGCCCGGCGGCGAAGCTCGCATCGTGAGCGCACAGGGCGGTGGACGGCATCATCGCTTTGGTCGCAATCGACCAATAACCGGATGGTGCGTTATGCACCGAATTATGAAAACGTGTCGGCGACAATTCACGGCCATTCGCCGCCAGCGTTTCGCAGATGTGATGAATGTTGTCGCCGTCGCCGGTCGCGGAGGCAAACACGCTGGCCAGTTCCACTACATTGCGCCCGCACTGCGCGACCGCTTCCTGGCCGACGGCCAGCGCGAGTCTGACCGATAGCGGCGCGCGCCGTCGCTCGGCCGGCGGCAGCAGTTCGGTAGGGGGGATAGCCAGCGCTACTTCTTGATAGGGGGTGCTTCCCGCCAACAGGCCCTGACTGGTCTGCCAGCCGTTCAGGCCGGGCCCGAGCAAGCCGATGCCTTCGACAAAGACTCTCATTTGCCGCACCTTCCCAGCACCAGGCTGCAATTGCTGCCCCCGAATCCGAGCGAATTCGACAGCACGCGGTTCACTGGCTGCTCCCGGTTCTGCAAGAGGTAATTGCTCTGCAACGCCGGGTCCAACACCCCGATATTCAGCCCGCCCGGCATGAAGCCATGCCGGATGCACAGCGCGGCAATGATTGCCTCGCTCACGCCGGCCGCGCCCAGCAGATGGCCGGTCGCGCCCTTGGTGGAACTGCATGGGGTATAGCGTCCGAACACCTTGCACACCGCGCCATCCTCGCTCGCGTCATTGGCCTTGGTGCCGGTGCCGTGGAGGTTGATGTAGTCAATGTCGGCGGGAGAAAGCCCGGCGGCATCCAGGGCTGCGCGCATCGCGAGGCACGCGCCGGCGCCTTCCGGATGCGGGGTGGACATATGGTGCGCATCGCTACTCTCGCCGACGCCGAGCAGCATCACACTATTCGGATCGCTCTGTGGCATTGCCTTTTCCAGCAGCACGAACCCCGCCGCCTCGCCGATCGAAATGCCGTCGCGATCGACATCGAACGGGCGACACGGGCGGATGGACACCAGCCCAAGCGAATTAAAACCGTACAGCGTGGTCAGGCACAGCGAATCGACCCCGCCCACCACGGCGGCATCGCACAGCCCGGCCTCGATCATGCGCGCCGCGTTGGCGAACACTTTGGCCGACGACGAACAGGCGGTTGATACCACCACCGCCGGGCCGGCCAGATCGAGCACGCGCTGAACGTAGTCGGCAACCGAAAAGCAATTCTGCGTGCCGGTGAAATTGAAATCAGGCGGCAACGCGCCGGTTACAGGATCGCGCTGCCGGTAGGCCAGTTCGGTACTGAGCACGCCGGAGGTGCTGGTGCCGAGAAACACGCCGATACGCCGGCGGTCGTAGCGCTCGCGTGCAGCACCGACCGCCGCGGCAAAGCCGTCCTGTTCCACGGCTAGCTGTGCCAGCCGATTGTTGCGGCAATCATAAGGCGCAAGATCGCCGCGCACCGGGTGCTCTTCCAGACCGGGAATACGCCCGATATAGGTTTCCAGATCGACATCCAGAAAATTACAGTGCGTGAGTCCAGAATGACCAGCCCGCAATGCAGCAAGCGTTGCGGAGACACCGGCACCAAGCGGTGTGACCAGAGTAAAGGCGCTGAGATGAAGAGGCTGCAAACGGGATTCTTTCCAGAAAGGCATGACTTGGCGGCCCAAATTTTACCAGAAAGCTGATTGTCACCAGCGCCAGGCCTGTTCAGTCCACACAGGCATCCTTGGTATCGCGGCTGTTTCTTGCGTTTCAGCGCAGCCGAAGGGGTTTAGACATTATAATGCCGGCAACGATATGATCATTCTTGACGGCTCAAGTTGACAAAGGGGAACGCTATACAAGTCGTCATGCCGGCGCAGGCGCAGCATCCAGCTTATTGAATTACACTGGACTTCCGCCTTATCGGGAGTGACAAATTTCAGTCTCGGTGTTTCCAGAAGGACAGTGCCGCGATATCAATATATTCAAATCCGGGTAAAAAATGCTTGCTCTTGATACTGGAAAAAATGACTCCTGAAGTGAAACCCAGGCTTGTCCACGAGAATCCATGCCATCTCCCTGAACCGTTGTTCTCGTTTGCAACCATTCATGACATGACGAACCATCATTTACAAACGCTCCCGATCATTCTGATCAGAGAAACCGGAAAGCGAGTGGCAAGAGTAGCCTCGATTATTGGGTTGTCGCTGATTTCGCAATCCGCGATGGCCGAGAGTGCCCAAGTGTCCCATGGCCTCTTTTTCGGCAATGATTCCGGGGCATTTGCCATCGCAGGGCGTACCAAGGCAAGCACTCCTGCTGCAAGCACTCCTGCTGCAAGCACTCCTGCTGCAAACACTCCTGCTGCAAACACTCCTGCTGCAAACACTCCGACTGCAAACACTCCGACTGCAAGCGCTCCGACTGCGATCATTTCAACCGCGAGCGCTTCGGGCGCAAGTACACCTGCCGCAAGTATTCCGGCTGCAATCACCGGTGATTCCGGCGCATTTGCGATCCCGAGGAACAACGGGACTAATACTCCGGCCACAAGTACTGCAGTCGCGACTGTTCAATTCGCGAGCACTCAGCCAGCCAAGCCCCAAAGCCGGACTTCCTCTCCCGCACCGGAAAAAACGACTACCTCGCCATACTGGCAACAACCGTTTGACAGTACGGTCAGCAGCCTTGGTGCCCCCGTCATGGGAAATGACATCAGGCAAATCTATTCGAAGCTGATGGCCATCAAATCGGAGTCGGAGCGGAGAAAGTCGGAGACGCTCGAACAATATCAGGACAGGCTTTCAAAAATCGACCAATGCGATCTCGGCCCCAATCTCAGGTGCAATTCAAAGCTGGCGTTTTACGAGCGCATGGTGCTGGACCCAAAGTACGATGCAGATAGCCAGACCATGGCAATTACCTTCTCGCTGAATGACGAAAGCCTGTACAGCGTGTCCAGAAAGAAGATGGGCGAATATATCGTTCTGGAGATCGCAGACAATACCGTTTCGGAGCGCTACGTTGTCAGAAACGGCGCCGGTGATTCGATCGACGTCCTCAGGACCAAAGGACAGACCTGGGCCTTGAGTATCGTTGCCAGTGAACTGGAACCGATCATCACAAAAATCAATGACCGGTACTACGAGTGCACCCTCAACTTCAAAATGCCGACTGATTCGGTACAGGAATTCAACGACGGCATCCTGAAGGATATCGGATTTCTCTATGTTGGAACGCTTGAGGAGAACCCCGCCTACGAGGACAAGGACCAGGGATCGGCCATGGTTGGGTGGGCGTATTCAAAAGACGTCACACGATATGCCCTTAAATTCAAGCTGGATGAAATCTGGATTGTGAATAAGGCGACGGGGCGGGTTTACGGGAAATATATGGTGGGCGGTGGGGAAAACGGCTGAGAAAGGTATCAAGACCCTTCTGATTACCCCGTTCGTCTGGAAATAATACTGTTCTCGTCTTCATAGTGTCGAAACGAGAACAGTAATGCCAGATCATAGGCAATCTTCAACACTCCGCAGGCAATCAATGGCGTCGCCAGTGCTCCGGCCGAGAGCAAGGCACCACCCAGCGAGGGGCTGACCGATGCGGCCAGGCTGCGCGGTACGGCGGTAAAGCTGGCTGCCGCGGCGCGTTCGGCCGGCGTCACCACCGTCATTACGAAAGCGCTGCGCGTCGGCACATCCATCTGCGACAAGGCCGCACGCAGGAACAACAGTCCCAGCGCCAGTTCCACATTCGGCGCCAGGGCCGCCAGGATCAGGCAGATACTGGAGGGAATATGAGTAAACACCATGGTATTGATCAAACCGATATGGCGCGCAATGACTGGCGCGATGAGCTGGGACACCGCGGTCAGCAGCCCGGCCCCGAAGAAGAAAATGCCCGCCGCGGACAATGACATGCCAAAGCGTTGAAACAGCCAGAGCGCCAGCAGCGAATTGACCATAAGCCCGCCGGCAAAAGCGTCCACGCTGAACAGCGCGGCAAGCTTGAGCACGATGGGGCGCGAAGGGCCAAGCGGGGCAGGGGTTAGCGCAATTTCTGCGTGACGCTCCGGAATCCGGCGATACAACAGCCACACCAAAGCTCCAATCACGCCATAAGCGACGAACATCACGCGCAGGCTGGCCAGGTGCGCGAGGCTGCCGTGAACGCTGAGCCATTCCGGCACCGCGGCGGCGAGGGCGCCGATCGCGCCGCACAGGGAACCCGCCAGGGTATATCGGGCAAACAGTGCGGTACGCGCCTCGCCGGTGGCGGCTTCGGCCAAGCGCGCATGCTCGAGCGGCAGGAACATGCTGACGTCGCCGGTGCTCGGGTTGAGCGTACCAACAAACGCCACCACAACCAGCGGCCAGAACGCAGAGAGCCCCGCGAAACACAAGCCGGTCGCGGCCATCAGCAATGCGGCCGCCAACAGCAGACGACGTTGCTGAAACCGATGCCCGAAGGAACCCACCGCGACCGTCGCCAGTGCAGAACCGATCAGTGTCGCGGTGCTGATGAAACCGACCTCCAGGCTGCCGAAGCCCAAGGCCAGCAGATAGGCAGGCAGCAGCACGGCCACATATCCGTCGGCAAACGCACGCAAGCCGCGCCCGGCCAGAATCGGCAGCGCCGTGCGCTCAGCGCCGGCCGGGAGGATGAGTCGGGCAATCACGCGAACATTCTTGCGCACATGTGCGACTTACTTGTCCGCATTTGCACGGCACCAGGCAAACAGCGCGTCGTACATCACCATGCCGTGCCTGAGCATTTCGTGATCATCCGGAAAGTTGAGCGACAGTCCCCTCGAAATTGCCAGGAGCCCCGCGGCTTCCGGTGCCAGTTCCGGCTTGCCAGTGTCGGCAGCGCGTACGATGAGCGCCAGTTTTTCCAGTCCCGGTGCCGTGAGCTGATATTTCGCGATAAATGCATCGAAACTGCACCGGTCGCCATGATGGCCCAGTTCGACGCCGGTAATGTCGTAAGGTGTGGCGCCGGTCGCCGCGGCTGTCCGCAGCACCTCACTGGCGGGCACATACAGAAACTCGGGATTGCCATCAATGAAGCGCGCAATCAGCCAGGGGCACGCGATGCGGTCGATTTTCGGGTGTTCGCGAGTGATCCATTTCATGATGTCCTCCAACTTGCGGTGCGTGGACGGGAGGTAGGATTCAACCGACCTTACTGCGCTTGGGCAGTTAGCGGCAAGATGAATCGCGTACATTGCGCGCCGAATCGGATGACATGTCAAGGCCTTGCCATACGGGATGTCCTGAGCGTTTTGAAGGTGTCGATGCTGGGGTTCGCAGGCTCATCCTCAGCCTACATACTTGCAGGCAGCAGGCAGTGACACCGCTTTCAGCTGGTGTGCCTGCAATCGTTCCAGCAGGCACGGCAGCACTTCCAGAATTAGCGGCGTGCCGGAATTGACGTGGGTGGCGCAGCCGTCGTGCAACAGCAGAATGTCGCCGGCGGCAATGCCACGCAGCAGCCGCTGCAAAACCTTTTCTGGCTGCCGGGCGACGGTATCGTAGCCGCGCCGGGTCCAGCTGGCGTAACGCAGATCGGCGCGTTCTACCAGCGGAATCAGGAACGGATTGCGAAACCCCATCGGCGCGCGAAAAAAAAGGGGAGCGATGCCGGTAACCGTTTGAATATCATTTTGTGCCGCCTTGATCTCGCGCTGCGCCACCACCGGACCGAACAGCGCGAAGACATTGGCATGGCGGTAGGTATGATTTTCTACGCTGTGGCCGCGCCGGATGATTTCCCGCGCCAGCTCGGGATAAGCCGCTACGCGTTCGCCGATGCAAAAGAAGCTCGCTTTCGCGCCGTATTGGTCGAGCAGGTCGAGCACCTTGGGAGTGATCTCCGGATCGGGGCCATCATCAAAAGTTAGCGCCACTTCGTTGCGGCGGATCGCCGCGGCGGGCAGGCGTGTCATGTTCGCGCCGAGCAGATGGCTGCGCGGCCACATGGTGGCCATACCGAGAAGCAGGTGATTCGCGACGACCAGACCGAGTGCCCAGGGCCAAATGGCGGGACGCAGAACAGTCAGCACTGCGCATCCCGCGTGCAGCAGCGTGGTCAGCCGCAAAGCGGTCGTGGCGCGCCACAGCGGTGTCACGCCGCCACCTTGTTTCCCATCATAACCGCCGAGAACAGCAGGCTCAGGAATGCGCCGAGCGCGACTGTACTGCCAATCGCGGTCAGAATCGGAACGCCGGAAAAAGTGAGCATACCGAAGCCGATAATGGTCGCGAGGTTGGCGACCAGCAGCGACACCATGGTGCGCTCGCGTGCGTCGTCCCGTCCTTCATGCTTCGATATGCCTGGCTGCGCAAGGCACTCAGCACGAACGGAGCTGTCATCTTCTCTGTAGAAAGCCGCTCGCCCCGGACAGGTCACGAAGTGGTCACGCCGAAACGCCTCGCGCTCGAAAAACAGCGAGTAGTTCGAGCCGACCGCCACCGCCAGCAGCAAGCCGACCAGATGAAACAGCAACAATTGCTGGCCACTCGCCAGCACAACCGCAGTGGTAACGATTACCGCGGCAGCCAGTGGCGCCAGCACCAGCACCACGCGGCGCGGCGAACGCAGGCTGATGAACAGCAGTAGCACGATGGCCAACGCACCACCCGCAGCCAGGAGCACAGCCTCGCGCACATAGGATTGGTATAAGGTATCACTTTCCTGTTTCAGGTCGAGCAGTACGACACCGGTATCCGCCGGTTGCGCCAATGTCTGGCGGATGAGGCCTGCATCGGTCACGCCGCGCAGCGGCAGCAGCGCAGTCCAGCCGCTATCCCGCTGCACCAGCAGGCTCTCGACTTGCAGCCCCAGGCTGGTACCCCGCAAGTCCGCCTGGGTCAACGGCGGGCGGTTACGGGTGGCGGCTACATCGCTGATGAACGGCTCGAACAGGTCATCGCGGAAGGGCAAGCCGGCGAGCGCCTGCTGCAAATTGGCACGCAGCGTTTTGGCATCGGGCAGGGCAGCAAGGCGGGCGCGCTGGGTCTTTTCACTCGGCAGGTAGCGCGCCGGGGTGTCGTATCCGGTCAGGGGGGGCTGATTCGTGTCACGGCTGAAGAGGCTGGAGGGAGCACAGTCGAGTTGTTGAACTTCTACCCTCTCCCTAGCCCTCTCCCTGCAAGGGAGAGGAGATGCACTGTCTGACGGATTATTTCTGATTAAGCGGTCAAGTTGGGCACCGACAGCCTCGGCGTGTTCGAGCGCTGTTTCGCGATTCTGGCCGCGGACGATCACCAGGTAGCGGACATCGGGTGCACCCAAGTCACGGCGCAGGGCCTCGTCAAGCTGCAAATCGGTCGCCGGCACGGGACTCAGGCTGGACAGGGTATCGCTCCATAGCGGCCCGCGGTGCAGCGCCATCGAGATAATAGCGGCAACCATCGCGACCAGCACCAGCAAGCGCAAACGCGAGGCTTGGCCGATCAGTCGCATCAGCCAGCCCGATAACAGCGCAGGCGGCATGGTGGAAAAATTGGCCGGCGTCAGCACCGGCAGCACCCAGCGCGTGACCAGCACCGCCACGATGATGCCGGTAACCGAGAACAGCCCGAGTTGCGCGAGCCCCGGAAAACCGGCGAGGAACATCGGGCTGAAACCGCACACCGTGGTCAGCACGCCAAGCCGCAGGGTCGGCCAGATGGTGTCGAGCGCGGTGTCGGGCGAATTTTCACGCCCCAAGCGGGTGAAAAAGTAGATCGCGTAGTCCACCGCCTCGCCGATCAGCGTGATGCCGAATCCCAGTGTGACGCCATACACCACGCCATAACCCAGGCTCACGGCCGCAACGCCGGCCAGGGCACCGCTCGCCACCGGCAGCAGCGACAACGCCAGCACGCGCCCGGAGCGGTAAACCAGCCACAGCAGAAGGGAGACAAGCAGAGCGGTGAAGAGCGAAAAATAGAGTGCGACATTCTTGATGTTGTTGCGCGCCTCCACCGCAAATACTCCCGGTCCGCTGAGCAGCAGGCGCTGGCCAGACAGCTCCGGTGAACCGGTGGCCGCGGCAAAATGTTTGCGGATCCGTGCCACGGCCTGTTCCTGAGCATCGATGTCGAATCCGGGCGCGCTCGTCTGCACCAGGAGCAGCGCGCGTTTGCTGTCACGCGACATCCACACGCCGTCCTGTGTTGCCGGCCGGTTTTCCCCGGCGGTTTCATCCAGCAGCGCGAGCATTTCTCCGCTCGGATCGCGCGGAATAAGGCGCTTCAGCAACACGCCGGCGGGTGAGCCAAGCAATTGCAGCGAATTCTCAAGAGCATCGTGTAATGCATTGGCAGCGAAGTGTTCCGGCGTGACCGCGGGACTCAACAAGTAGCGGTTTTCCAGCAGAAACGTGCTGTCCTTGGCCAAGGCGCTTTCCTCGCCGTTATTGACCATGGCGAAACTGCGATCGTTGCGCAGCTGCTGCGCGAGGCGTTTGCTCGTCAGTGCCTGCGCCTCTGGCGTGCCGTCTTCGATCCCGAGCAGAATCAGTCGGGACACCACGCCATTGCGCAATTGCTCCGTGAGCAGTTCCTGGGCCGGGGTAGGGGACTGCGGCAGGAAGGCGCTGAGGTCGGCACCGATTTGCACGCGGCTGGCAACCAGGATGGCCAGTGCGAGGAAGGCCAGCCAGAGCGCCACGGCGCGGCGTTTCACGAATCGTCCTTGCTGATCTGCATCACCGAGTAATCTCCCCCAGTTTCCCTGATCTCGATGGAGTTGAGCTGTGCTGCGCTGCCGCTGATGCGAATCTCGGTTACCAGACTTTTCATGTTCGGATCGCGCGGCCGCAACAGCAGCAGCCATTGTTTCGGTTTGCCTTCGAGACTTACCAGGTAAAAGCGGTTCAGCGACTCGAGGTCGCCGGCGAGCGTGGCACGGATGCTTTCGACAAATGCCCAGACGGCCGGGTAATCCTGCAGGGTCAAAGTGCGCCGTTGTTGTGCCGCGCCGGTGCGGATCACCAGCTTGTCATGATCCAGCACCAGGCTTTCCGGCTTGGGCCGCAGGGTAATTTTTTCGAGGTAGGAAGGGGCCGTGTACGCCAGTGTGCCGGAAAACTCCAGCGGCGTTTTCAGCAGACTCAGGTGCTTACGTTCAATAAAGGTCGCCTTCGATTCCTTCACTTGTGCGAGGCTGTGCATCAGTTCGTTGATGCCCCACGCGGCGGCTTTCTGCTCTGCCGCCGCAGGACTACCCGTCAGCAGACACAGGACCAGCAGTGCCGCAATGCGCATCAGCAAATAACCTGGCCGAGTGGAAGCGAAATTATTTCCAGACGTCATAGAAATTGAACCAGTTGTAAGGAGCGGCACGACAGTAATGCTCCAGCCGCGTTGCGAATTGCTGTGCTGCCTGCGCCACGGCGGCATCTCGCCCGGCGCGCGGTACCTGCTGCAATCCGGGCAAATATTCGAGATGAACATTATAGCGGTTGCCTCCCTGGTACAAGCCGAACATCAGGATAACCGGGCGGTCCAACATCGCCGCCAGACGGAACGGCCCGGCCGGGATGTTAATCCGGCCGCCGAAAAATTCGCAGGCGATCATCTTCTCGCCCGAAATCGCGCGGTCGGCCAGCATGCCGATGCATTCGCCACGTTCCAGCGCCTCCCGAATTTTCAGCATCGAGTCGATCTGGCCCAGGGGAATCACCGGCGGATTGGCGCCGGGATTGATGCTGGCTAGGATCGCGTTGAGCTGGCGCGCATTTTCCTCGTACATCACCATGCTGGTATGCAGTCCGCCCTGCTCGCGGCCGAGCGCGTGCAGAACCTCGAAGCTGCCCAAGTGGGCGCCGATGAAAATGCAGCCGTCGCCCTCGCTGACGAGTTTCTGAAAAATTTCCTTGCCTTCAACTTCCACGTCGAATAATCCGCTTTGCCCGTGGAGCAGGAACACCCGGTCGAGAATGGTCGACGCGAAAAAAAAGTAGTGGTGGAACACATCGCGCCAGGTGACCCGGCGCCCCAACGCGCGTTCCAGATAGTTGCGCGAAGCGGCACGCGCCCTCGCGGAAAACACGACGAAATAGCCGCAGACCGGATACAGCAGGCTACGCGCCGCACCGCGCCCGCATGTCAGCGCAAACCAGACGATGAAACGCGTCAGCCACACGTTGCCGCGCTCCGGCCGGGTAGTCCATTCCTGGCTCACGCCGGCGCACCTGCGGTTGATGTCGGGAGGCTATGCGCAACGCCCGATAGCACCCTGTGGCTCGATACGCTGGCTTCGAACCGGATTTCGCCGGCATCGTTTTGGCTGTAAGCGATGTGCACTTTGTCTCCCGGCCGCACAGGCAGCGGGAATTTGGCGCTTTTGACCTGCCACCTGCCATCGAGCACCAGATGTTTGGCAATGGCATCAAGCACCTCGGCCAGCAGCAACGCGCCAGGGATAATCGGGTTACCCGGAAAATGGCCAGCACCGCACGGGTGGTCAACCGGAAATTCCAGCACCAGTTCACTCATGGCCGGCGCTCCGTCTGGCCTGCTGCAACAGCATGGACAGGCTCGCCTGGCTCAGTTTGCCGGTTGCATTGCGCGGCAGAACATCCACTTTCACCAGCGGCCGTGGCAGGAATACCGGATCGATGCGTTGGCGCAATACGGCCAGAATGTCCGCGGTATCGAGGTCGGGCGCGACGACAAACGCAGCCAGGCGAGCGGTGACATCACCGGCTTCGTCCGGCATGAAGAACACGCCGTCCTGCACGCCCTCGATCCGGTTGAGGTGATGGTTCAGGCTGGGAAGGGAAGTGCGCTTGCCGGCAATGTTGATGAGATCAGCGGTTCTGCCATGCAGCAGAAACGTCGTGTCGCTGCGCAGCTCGAGCACGTCATTCAGGGGCAGTTCGGCGCCGACGTGGCCGCCGGAAACATAAGTCGTCTCGCCCTGTTGCCGCAATGCAATACCATCCAGCGTGCGCCATTCTTCCGTCAGCGCGGTGCGGCGGCTTGCCATCTGGCCGGTTTCGGTGCTGCCGTAGATTTCATACAAGGGCGCGCCAAATGCAGTTTCGGCCTGGAGCGCGAGTTCGCGCGCCAGCGGTGCAGTGGCGCAGATCATCAGGTCCAGCGCGGGCAACGCAATGCCGCTGCCAAGCAACGCACGCAGATGTACCGGGGTCGTGACCAGTCCTTTCGCGCCGGGAATGGCATTCAACGCATCGGCAATGTCCGCCGGAAAAAACGGTTTCGCCGCATTCAGGACCATCCCGCCCTGCATTGCGTAGAGCACAGTGGTCTCGAAGCCGAACATGTGCTGAGGCGGCACCGTGCCCAAGAGCGTCAGGTCGCCGCTGCCGAGGATGCCGAACCGGCCTGCGCCACTTTGAATAGCATGAACGAACTCACCCCAGGTCTTGGCATGAGGTATCGGGTCGCCGGTGGAACCGGAAGTAAAGAGGATCGCCGCCAGTTGTTGCGCGGGGATTTCCGGTATGGTCGCAGACGGCGAGCCAAATCGGGAGAGATCCGGATAGCGCATGATGCGCAGCGCCGTGGGGACATCTGCGCCATCGCTCAGGCAATAGACCCCGGGATATTGCCGGCCAAGCCGCTCAAGCAGGTCGGGCGTCTGGTTGGGTGGCAAGAGGCTGATCTGGCCACGCAGCAGGGCGGCAGCGACACCGACGGCAAAATGGTAGCGGTCGGCGCAGAGGTTGAGTATATAGGGTTGCGCAGGCAGCTGAGACGCCAGGAACGCCGCTTCTGCAATAAAGCTGCCGGCGGTGATAGCCAAGTCGCGTCGCCGGGCAAATACCGATTCCGGCGTATGAAAACGCAGTAGCGGAATGGTTCGGAATACGCGCATCAGCGTGCCTTGGCCGCCTTCGCGGCGGCCGGACCGCACGAAAAAATATCCAGACCGGCCAGCAGCGGACTGTGCTCGACGTCGCGGAACCGCAGCACGCGGTAGCCATACTCACCCACGAACATCAGGGCAACGGCCGGCCCGTTGAGGACATTGATGAACGTGGACCAGGCGGCCAGCGAGCCGAATGCATACAGGGCCAGCGAGATGACGATTTGCAGTGCAAAAAACAGGCTCCACGCGACCGTGACGCGGCGGGTATAGCGTTCGAGTTCGGCGGTCAGCGACGCCGCGGATAGCCGGCGTGCGATGGTGGTAATCAGCGGTTCCCGGCTGGGTTTCAGCGTGCGCGCAAAGAACCAGAGCAGGAACAGGTTGGCGGTCAGATGCGGCAGCCCGAGCATGAAGGCAGCATCCGGCAGCCCGCAACAGCTCGCCGCCGCCACTGCCACCAGAGCCACGATGGGCATTCCAAGCAGCGTCCGCCGCAGGCCAAGTTCAATGACGCTGGTCCAGACCGCCCCGGCCACAAAGGGCAGCAAGGCCAGCGACAGCAGAACCGGTGTGAACTGGCCGGAAGTCGTTAGCTTATGCAGCACCAACTGGTAGGCAACAAATGCCGATAGCGAGGCAAACTGGCCCATCCGGTTGCCCTGGCACTGCATTTAATTATTTCGTCCGGTGCTGTTGGATGTAGCCGCCGAGGTCGCGCAGCGACGCAAAAATCTGCTTGCTGTTTTCGTCATCGGAACGCAACTGGATGCCGTACTGCTTGGAAACTGCGAGCGAAATCTCCAGGATATCGATGGAATCGAGACCCAGGCCGGCATCGCCAAAGAGCGGGGCAACGGGGTCAATCTCGGCAGGACTCAGGTCCAGATTCAATGCGGTGGTGACAATTTGTGCCAGTTCGCTTTCGAACTCGCTCTGATGGGAGGCAGGATTGGTAGTCATATAACAACACTCAAAAGACGTCTTGAGAATACTTAATTTCCGGTTTGGTGTCCATTAAGCTCGGCCGCTGCCCACGCGCGGCGTGGCCTCTGCTACGCGCGCAGATTCAAGCGGGCGCTTAAGGGATTCATTATAATGTCACCTTCATAAACATGAAGGTCGCACCTGCCACCGCACTAACGTCATGGACTCACGTGATTCCGGACATTAGCAGGTTGGAATCATTGCCATGCTCACCACGTTGAATACCATTTTCGCCCGGCACCAGCAAAAGCCGGGCGCGCTGTTACCTATTCTGCATGACCTCCAGGAAGCGCTGGGTTATGTGCCGGATGAAGCCGTTCCGTTGATCGCGCGGGAGCTCAATCTGTCGCGCGCCGAAGTCCACGGCGTGATCAGCTATTACCACGATTTCCGCCGGACCCCGCCGCGCGGGCATGTGGTGCGCGTGTGCTGCGCCGAGGCCTGCCAGGCCAATGGCAGCGAAGCTTTGGCAGCTCATGCGGCAGAGCGTTTGCAGGCGGGCGATATCACGCTGGAACCGGTCTATTGCCTGGGCCTGTGTGCGAGTGGTCCCGCAGTGCAGATCGACGAGACCAAGCTGCATGCGCAGGTGACGCCGGAAAAGTTCGACGCGCTGATGGCCGAACTGAAGGAGAAAGCATGACCGTCACCGTCTATGTTCCCGGCGATGCAGCAGCACTGGCGCTTGGCGCGGATGAGGTCGCCGCCGCCATCGCGGAAACCGCGGCCCGAAACCATCTTGACATCAACATCGTGCGCAGCGGTTCGCGCGGCTTGTTCTGGCTGGAACCTCTGGTCGAAGTCGTCACCGGGCAGGGCCGGATCGCCTATGGTCCGGTCAAGGTCGCTGACGTGCCTGCTCTGTTTGCAGCCAATTTCACCACCGGCGGCGACCACTCGTTGCTGCTCGGAAATATAGAATCCATTCCCTATCTCGCGCGCCAGCAACGCGTCACCATGCGCCGCGTCGGCGTGGTCAATCCGCGCTCGCTGGACGATTATCTCGCACACGGCGGCGGCAAGGGGCTCGCAGCTGCCCGTAACCTCACGCCGGCCGAAATCGTGCGCCTCGTTACCGACTCCGGCCTGCGCGGCCGCGGCGGCGCCGCTTTTCCGACCGGCATCAAATGGCAGACCGTGCTCGACACCGCTGCCGTGCAGAAATACATCGTCTGCAACGCCGATGAAGGCGACTCGGGCAGCTTTTCCGACCGCATGCTGATGGAAGGTGATCCGTTCTGCCTGCTCGAAGGCATGGCCATTGCCGGTCGCGCCGTCGGCGCAACCCAGGGGTACATCTACGTGCGGTCCGAATACCCGCACGCGATTGCGGCACTGAATGCCGCGTTAGAGGCAGCCGGTGATTGGCTGGGCGATTTCCGCATCGAGGTGCGCAAGGGCGCCGGCGCCTATGTCTGCGGCGAGGAAACCGCCTTGCTCGAAAGTATCGAGGGCAAGCGCGGCATCGTGCGCAGCAAGCCGCCGCTGCCGGCAATCTCCGGTCTGTTTGGTCAACCGACCGTCATCAACAACGTCATCACACTCGCCAGTGTGCCGGACATTCTTGCGCAGGGCGCGTCGTTCTACCGCGACCTCGGGGTGGGGCGGTCGCGTGGCACGTTGCCGTTCCAGTTGGCAGGAAACATTAAACATGGCGGCCTGGTCGAAGCGCCGTTCGGCTGTACCCTGCGCGAATTACTGTACGACTACGGCGGCGGTTCGCGCTCGGGCCGTCCGCTGCGAGCGGTGCAGGTAGGGGGGCCGCTTGGCGCCTATCTGCCGGCATCGCAGTTCGACACCGTGCTCGATTACGAAGCCTTTGCCACGATCGGTGCGGTACTCGGTCACGGCGGCATCGTCGCGTTCGACGACACGGTGAACATGGCGAAGCAAGCGCGGTATGCGATGAAATTTTGCGCGCTCGAATCCTGCGGCAAGTGCACGCCGTGCCGCATCGGCTCGACGCGCGGCGTCGAAGTCACCGACCGTATCTGCGATGGGGAAGAGGACCAAATCCCGCTGCTGCGCAGCCTGTGCGACACCATGCTGCACGGCTCGATGTGCGCGATGGGCGGCATGACGCCATACCCGGTGCTGTCGGCGCTCAATCATTTTCCGGAGGATTTCCAGTGAACGACATCGATTACGGCACCCCGGCGGTGGCATCTGACCGCTACGTTACGCTGGAAATCGACGGCGTCACGGTCAATGTCCCGGCTGGCACGTCGGTGATGCGCGCCGCGGTAAGAGCCGGCGCGATGATCCCCAAGCTGTGCGCGACCGACTCGCTCAAGCCGTTCGGCTCCTGCCGCCTGTGTCTGGTGGAAATCGAAGGCCGGCGCGGCTATCCCGCGTCGTGTACCACGCCCGCCGAAGCCGGGATGAAAGTACGCACGCAGACGCCCAAACTCGCCGAGTTGCGCCGCAACATCATGGAACTGTATATCTCCGACCATCCGCTTGACTGCCTGACCTGCGCGGCCAACGGCAACTGCGAACTGCAGAAGGTGGCAGGGCAGGTCGGGTTGCGCGAGGTGCGCTACGGCATGATGGGCGCGAACCACGTCGCCGATGCGACGAAGGACGAGTCCAATCCTTATTTCACCCATGATCCGGCCAAGTGCATCGTCTGCAACCGCTGCGTGCGTGCCTGCGAGGAACAGCAGGGCACCTTTGCCTTGACCATCGCCGGCCGCGGCTTCGAGTCGCGCGTGACGGCGGGGCAGGGGCTGCCGTTCATGGAATCCGAATGCGTCTCCTGCGGCGCCTGCGTCAATGCGTGCCCGACCGCCGCGCTGATCGAAAACAGCGTGATTGCGCAGGGCCAGCCGGAACACGCAGTGATTACGACCTGCGCGTACTGCGGCGTCGGCTGCAACTTCAAGGCCGAGATGAAAGGCACGCAAGTCATCCGCATGGTGCCATGGAAAGACGGCCGCGCGAACGAGGGACATGCCTGCGTCAAGGGCCGCTTCGCCTGGGGTTATGCGACCCATCCGGATCGCATCACCAAACCGATGATCCGCGCGACCACCCGCGACCCGTGGCGCGAAGTATCGTGGGACGAAGCGTTCGCATATGCCGCCGCCGGATTCCGCCGCATCCAGGGGAAATACGGCAAGGGTGCCGTCGGCGCGCTGGTGTCGAGCCGCTGCACCAATGAAGAGGATTACCTCGTGCAGAAACTGGTGCGCGCGGTATTCGGCAACAACAACGTTGATACCTGCGCTCGCGTCTGCCATGCACCGACCGGCTACGGCCTCGGCCAGACCCTGGGCACCTCGGCGGGCACGCAGACCTTCAAGTCGGTCGAGAAGGCCGATGTGCTTCTGCTGGTCGGCGTTAATCCCAGCGAAGGCCATCCGGTCGTTGCCTCGCGCCTGAAGCGGCGCGTACGCGAAGGCGCGAAGCTGATCGTGATCGACCCGCGCGAGATCGACATGGTGACCGCGCCACATGCGCGCGCCACACACCACCTGAAACTCAGGCCCGGCACCAACGTCGCCATCCTTACCGCGCTGGCGCATGTCATCGTGACCGAAGGCCTGCTCGATGAAGCCTTCATCGCCGAACGCTGCGAGGCGCAGGCGTTTGCCGACTGGCGCGAGTTTGTTGCGCGGCCGGACAAGTCACCCGAAGCGACCGAGGCCGTGACTGGCGTACCCGCTGCCGACGTGCGCTCCGCCGCGCGGTTATATGCGACCGGCGGCAATGCCGCGATTTTCTATGGCCTCGGCGTGACCGAACATGCGCAGGGTTCGACTGCCGTGATCGCGATTGCCAACCTCGCGATGGCCACCGGCAACGTCGGGCGCGAAGGCGTCGGTGTCAATCCGCTGCGCGGCCAGAACAATGTGCAGGGTTCCTGCGATATGGGCGGATTCCCGGATATTTTCCCGGGTTACCGCCATGTGTCGGACGCCGCGACACGCGAGCTGTTCGAGCGTACCTGGCGCGTGAGCCTGCAGGCCGAACCGGGGCTGCGCATTCCCAACATGTTCGAGGCCGCACTGGACGGTTCATTCAAGGGACTGTACTGCCAGGGCGAAGACCCGGCGCAATCCGACCCGAACACGCAGCATGTGCAGGCCGCACTCGCGGCGATGGAGCTGGTGGTGGTGCAGGACCTGTTCCTCAACGAGACTGCCAAATACGCGCACGTGTTCCTGCCCGGCGCGTCGTTCCTGGAAAAAGACGGCACCTTTACCAATGCCGAGCGGCGCATTTCGCGCGTGCGCAAGGTGATGCCGCCGCTCGCGGGCAAGGCCGACTGGGAAGTGACGCTGGGGCTGGCGAATGTGCTGGGCTATCCGATGCACTATGAACATCCCTCGCAGATCATGAACGAGATTGCGGCGCTGACGCCAAGTTTCGCCGGCGTCGGCTATTCCAAACTGGAACGCCTGGGCAGCGTGCAATGGCCGTGCAACGACAAGGCGCCCGACGGCACGCCGTACATGCACGTGAACGGCTTCGTGCGCGGCAAGGGGCGCTTCTTCAACACCCAGTACGTGCCGACCGATGAAAAGGTGACGCCGCGTTTCCCGCTGCTGCTGACCACCGGCCGCACCCTCACGCAGTACAACGTGGGCGCGCAGACACGGCGTACCGAGAACGTGCGCTTCTATGGCGAAGATCTGCTCGAAATTCATCCGCATGACGCCGAAGAACGCGGCATCAAAGACGGCGACTGGGTTGGAGTCCAATCGCGCGCTGGCGACACCGTATTACGGGCGACAGTGACGGCGCGCGTGCAACCCGGCGTGGTCTATACCACGTTCCATTTCCCGGAATCGGGTGCCAACGTCATTACTACCGACAATTCGGACTGGGCGACCAACTGTCCAGAATATAAGGTGACGGCGGTGCAACTGGTGCGCGTCGAGCAGCCGTCGGAATGGCAACGGCGCAACGCACGCGCCGACGAAGAACAACACCGCTTGCTGGCGGGTGCAGCCAAGGCATGAAGCCCGAAATTCAGCTCACGGTGATACGCCCGGGCAGCGCGCCCGTTCTCGACACCATTGCCGAGGAGGTGCCGGTCGCATTCGAATACAACGGTATCTCGCACACGGTCATGCTCGCGACGCCCGCCGACCTCGAAGATTTCGCGCTCGGCTTCAGCCTGTCGGAAGGCCTCGTCTCGCGCCGTAACGAGGTATACGATATCGAAGTCGAAAAAGCAGAGGCGGGCATCACCCTGCATCTGGAAATCGCGGGCGAACCATTTGCGCGCCTCAAGGAACGGCGACGCAGCCTGGCCGGACGCACCGGGTGCGGTCTGTGTGGAACGGAGAGTCTGACCCAGGTCATGCGCGACCTGCCGCCGGTGTCCGCTGCCAGTTCGTTTCCGCTCGCCGCGCTGCAGGAAGGAATGCGGCGCCTGCCTGCGCAGCAGGTGCTGCAGCAAACCACCGGTGCCGTACATGCCGCCTGTCACATCGCGGCGGATGGAAACATCATTCAAGTGCGCGAGGATGTCGGACGGCACAACGCCCTCGACAAGACCCTTGGCGCGCTGGCGAGAGCCGACGCAGAAGCCGGAGGCGCGCTGCTGATTACCAGCCGCGCGAGCTTCGAGATGGTGCAGAAAGCAGCTACACGCGGCTATGGCATCCTCGGCGCGGTCTCGGCGCCCACGGCTGCAGCCGTGCGCCTGGCCGACAAACTCAATATCACGCTGGTAGGCTTCCTGCGCGGCTCGAGCTGCGCCATCTATACCCATGCGGAGCGACTAACATGAATCCTGCCAAACTCATCAAGATGGCCAACCAGATTGGCGCCTTCTTTGAAGCCATGCCCGACCGCCAACAAGCCATACAGGGGATCGCCGCCCATATTGAGCGGAACTGGGAGCCGCGCATGCGTGCCGGTTTATTGCAGCACATTGGCAAGTCGGGCGACTCCGAACTGTCACCTCTGGTACGCGATGCGCTAGCGCTGGTGCAAAGAACCGGCTAACAGTCCGGTGGCGAGTGATTGCGGCGCCCAGCCGAATCAGTGGTAACATTTCAGAGCGTGACAGGCCCAAAGGAGCAAAACACATTGAAGCAAGCATCGGACAATCTGGTCGAAGTACGTGATCTGCATTTTGCCTACGGTAAACGTGAGGTGCTCAAGGGCATCAATCTCAGCATTCCACACGGAAAAATCGTGGCCATTCTCGGGACCAGCGGCTGCGGCAAGACCACGTTGTTGCGCCACTTTGGCGGCCAGCTGCGACCGTCGCGGGGCAGCGTGAAATTTCGGGACAAGGTGATCCACGAACTCGGCAACGAGGACCTGTATGCGGTCCGGCGCGAGATTGGCATGATGTTCCAGGTGAGTGGATTGTTCAGCGACTTGTCGGTGTACGACAACCTGGCCTTCCCGATGCGCGAGCACACCGATCTGCCGGAGGAAATGATTCGCGATCTGGTATTAATGAAGCTGCATGCCGTGGGGTTGCGCGGCGCCCATGCGCTGATGCCGGGCGAGCTGTCGGGCGGCATGGAACGGCGCGTGGCGCTGGCGCGCGCGATCGCGCTCGACCCGACCCTGATCATTTACGACGAGCCGTTCGCCGGTCTCGATCCGATTTCACTCAACACCATTGCCAACCTGATCCGCCGGCTGAACGATGCGCTCGGCGTCACCTCGGTGGTCGTGACTTACGACCTCTCGGAATCGCTCAAGATCGTCGACTACGTCTATTTCATCCATGACGGCGTGGTCGTGGCGGAAGGTGAAGCCAAGGAAATGCTCGAGTCAAAAGATCCGTTCGTGCGCCAGTTCGTGCATGCCGAACCGGATGGTCCGGTTGCATTCCAGTATCCAAGCCGACCGTATGCGGAGGAACTGGCAGTCAGACCGGCAACGTAATCAGACGTTGGACGCGCGGCGTTCTCGATAGTAACTAATCAACCCGCCGGTCGAGGCATCGTGCCGAACAGCCGCGGCGTCGCCGTGCAGTTCCGGCAGGATTTTTCCGGCCAGTTGTTTGCCCAGTTCCACACCCCATTGATCAAACGGGTTGATGTTCCAGACAACGCTCTGGACGAATACCTTGTGCTCGTACAGCGCAATCAGCATGCCCAGCGTATGGGGATCGAGCAGGTCGAACAGCAGGGTGTTGCTCGGTCGGTTGCCGGGGAACACCTTGTGCGGCAATAAGGCCTCCAGCGCCACGCCCTGCAAGCCTTGCGCTACCAGTTCGTGGCGCGCTTCGGCTTCGGTCTTGCCGAGCATCAGCGCTTCGGTTTGCGCAAAGCAGTTCGCCAGCAGGATGTCATGGTGGTCCCCGAGCGGATTCTGGCTGTGTAACGGAGCCAGAAAATCTGTTGGAATCAAGTGCGTGCCCTGATGAATTAGCTGATAGAACGCATGCTGACCATTGGTGCCGGGCTCACCCCATACCACCATACCGGTGTCATAGGCGACCGGATGGCCGTCGCGGTCCACACCCTTGCCGTTGCTTTCCATCTCGAGCTGCTGCAGGTAAGCCGGGAAGCGATGTAGGTACTGATCGTAAGGCAGCACCGCATTGGAGCTGGCGCCGAAAAAATTGTTGTACCAGATGCCAAGCAATCCCAACAGCACCGGCATGTTCTGGTCCAGCGGAGCGGAACGGAAATGTTCGTCCATCGCATGCGCACCGCCCAGTAATTCCTCAAACCGGTCCATGCCCACAAACAGTGCAATCGGCAAGCCGATGGCCGACCACAGGGAATAGCGGCCGCCGACCCAATCCCAGAATTCGAACACGTTTTGCGGATCGATGCCAAACTGGCCGGTGGCCGCGAGGTTGGTGGAGACCGCAGCAAAGTGCTGTGCCACCGCCTGCTCGGAGCCCAGTTTCTCGACCAGCCAGGCACGCGCCGAACGGGCATTGGTAAGGGTTTCCTGGGTGGTGAAGGTTTTTGAGCTGACGATGAACAACGTGGTTTCCGCATCCAGTTGTTTCAAAGTTTCCACCAGGTGGGTCGCATCGACGTTGGACACGAAATGGGCGCGCAGTTGCACACTGCCGTACGGCTTGAGCGCCTCGCACGCCATGAAGGGGCCGAGGTCGGAGCCGCCGATGCCGATATTGACGATGTCGCGGATCGGCTTGCCGGTATAGCCGGTATGCTGGCCGCTGCGCACCGCGTTGGAGAAACGGCGCATATGGTCAAGCACGCGTTGCACGTCCGGCATCACATCCTTGCCGTCCACTCTGACCGCACGGCCGGAGCGGTTGCGCAATGCGGTGTGCAGCGCGGCACGCCCTTCGGTGGTATTGATCTTTTCCCCGTTGAACATGCGCTCGATCCAGCCGGGCAGGCCGGCTTGTTCTGCCAGTGCGACGAGCAGCTTTACGGTTTTGGCGTTGATGCGATTCTTGGAGTAATCGAATAACAGTGTATCGAGTTTTACCGAGAACTTGTCGAACCGCGCTGGATCATCCCGAAACAACTGGCGCATCTGCAGCGGTTCAATAGTGGCGTAATGCGCCCTGAGCGCTTGCCAGGCGGACGACTCGACGAGTTTTGACATGAAATCTGGCCCATTACGAAGACGAACGGTTATGAACACGAACGATTATGCTTCGGGTATCAGGACAAGCCCGGCCAGCGGTGGCAAGGTGATTTCGGCAGAGTAGGGCTGCCCCATCCACTGGATCGCTTCCGCCTGAATCTTGCCCCGGTTGCCGGCATTGCCGCCTCCGTAATGCTGCGAGTCGCTGTTCAGTACCTCGCGGTAGGCAACCTGCATCGGCAAGCCGACGCGTAACTTCCTGCGCGGCACCGGCGTGAGGTTCAGGGCGACAATGACGCTGGAACCGTCCCGTGCGCGCCGCTGATAGAACAACACCGAGGTTTCCGCGTCATTACAGTCGATCCAGCTGAATCCCTCCGGCTGGAAATCCAGGTCGTGCAGCGCCCGGGTGTTGCAATACAGCCCGTTGAGATCATGAAGCAGGTTTTGCACGCCGCGATGCAGTTCATGGCCGAGTTGCCACCAGTCCATTTCCCAGTTTGATTGCCATTCGCGTCCCTGGGCAATTTCGTTGCCCATGAAATTGAGCTTTTTGCCCGGGCTCGTCATCTGATAGGTCAGCAGCAGACGCAGGTTGGCAAATTTTTGCCATGCATCGCCGGGCATCTTGGACAACAACGAACCTTTGCCGTGCACAACCTCGTCGTGTGAGAAAGGAAGAATGAAATTCTCGGTGTAGGCATACAACTGGCCAAAGGTCAGCTGGTTATGGTGATAACGGCGGTGAACCGGTTCATAGCGGAAATAACTCAGCGTATCGTTCATCCAGCCCATGTTCCATTTCACCGAAAAACCGAGGCCGCCGAGATAGGTCGGGCGCGACACTGCGGGCCAAGCCGTGGATTCTTCCGCCATGGTCAGTGCGCCGGGAAACTCGCCGTGCACCATCACATTCAGTTCACGCAGAAAGTCCACGGCTTCGAGGTTTTCGCGGCCGCCGTATTTGTTGGGAATCCATTCGCCTTCCTTGCGCGAATAGTCCAGGTACAACATGGAGGCAACAGCGTCGACGCGCAGGCCGTCGAAGTGAAATTCCGACAGCCAGAAGTGCGCGCTGGACATCAGGAAGCTTTTTATTTCGTTGCGGCCGTAATTGAAGATGTGCGTGCCCCAGTCCTGATGAAAACCGCGGCGCGGGTCCGCATGCTCATACAGCGCCGTTCCGTCAAACCGCGCCAACGCCCAATCATCCTGCGGGAAGTGCGCCGGCACCCAATCGAGGATGACGCCGAGGCCCGCTTGGTGGCAACAATCGACAAAATAGCGCAACTCATCGGGCGAGCCGAATCGGCTGGTCGGCGCAAAGTAGCCGGTGGTCTGATATCCCCAGGATTCATCCAGCGGATGTTCGGACAGCGGCAGCAATTCGATATGTGTGTAGCCCATATCCTTGACGTATGGCACAAGGTCATCCGCCAATTCACGGTAGGTATAGAAGCGGCCGTCCGGATGGCGTTTCCATGATCCCATGTGAACTTCATAAACGCTGATCGGTGCATGCAGCCAATCCCACTGCGCGCGTTGCGCCATCCAGGCGGCGTCCTGCCAGCGATATTCATTGGATGGCGCCACCAGAGCCGCGGTACCGGGGCGCAATTCAAAGCCTTGCGCATACGGATCGATCTTGGTCATCAAGGCGCCGGTATCGCGGTTGCGGATTTCATAACGATACAGCGCATGCCGCGCAACTTCCGGAATGAACAATTCCCATACACCGCTGCCGCCCAGCGAGCGCATCGGATGCAGGCGACCATCCCAGCGGTTAAATTCGCCCACCACGCTGACGCGTTCCGCATTGGGCGCCCATACAGCAAAGTGCACGCCCTGTACGCCATTGATCTCGATCACGTGCGAGCCAAGCATGCGGTAACCTTGGTAGAGCTTACCCTCGCCGAAGAGATACAGGTCCTGTTCGGAAATGTGCGGCGGAAATTGGTAAGGATCGAAAATTTCGCGCGTCTCGCTGCCATAGTGAAAGCGCAGCCGATAAGGATGTGGCGGCTCATTCTTGGCGCGCCATTCAAACAGGCCGGACGGATGGACGCGCTTGAGCGCTTCGGCGCCGGGATGATTCAGCAATTCGACAGCAGTCGCATAAGGATCGAACACCCTGACAACCCAGGCTGGCCCGTCGCGATGCGGGCCGAGCAAACCAAAGGGATCATGCAAACGAGCTTGCAACAACGGTTTAATCAGCATATTCACTTTTATCCCTCATTGTTCTTGTCGAGCGGGGCGATTGTAAACGATAATGTTTGCGCAGCACCAAAGTAAATCAAATTAAAACGGAGATGCCGAAATATGGTTGAATTGGGTTACCTGCAGAAGAAGTACCATCTTGTCCCCGGTGATCCTGCGCCTCGTTTTATCAGCCGCATTACCAAAAATACCTATGCCATGGTGCTGGCCGGCGGACGCGGCAGCCGTCTGCACCAGCTGACTGACTGGCGTGCCAAGCCCGCCGTTCCGTTCGGCGGAAAGTTCCGAATCATCGATTTTGTATTATCCAATTGTGTCAATTCCGGCATTCGCCGCATTGGCGTTGCCACCCAATACAAGTCGCACAGCCTGATCAAGCATATCCAGCGCGGCTGGTCGTTTCTGAACGGCCAGTTCGGTGAGTTTGTCGACTTGCTGCCGGCGCAACAGCGCGTGAGTGAAGAAACTTGGTATCGCGGAACGGCCGATGCGGTATATCAGAACATCGACATTCTGCGCGAGGCGGCGCCGGACTTTGTCATGATTCTGGCCGGCGACCATGTTTACAAGATGGATTACGGCAAACTGCTGGCCTTTCACGTCGAAAAGCGGGCGGACATGACAGTGGCTTGCCTGGAAGTACCCGTTGCCGACGCCACCGCGTTCGGGGTCATGGCAGTGGATGAAGATGCGCGCGTCGTCGAATTTACCGAAAAGCCCGCCAATCCCGCGACGATTCCGGGCAATCCGACCAAGTCGCTTGCCAGCATGGGCATCTACATCTTCAATACGCGTTTCCTGTACGAACAGTTGATCCGCGATGCCGACGATCCGCACTCCAGCCATGATTTCGGCAAGGATGTGATTCCCTATTTGGTACCGCGTTACCGCGTGTTCGCGCAGAACTTCGAGCAGAGCTGTGCAGGGATGGCAGTGGAACATAACCCATACTGGCGCGACGTAGGGACCATCGATTCCTATTGGGAGGCCAATATGGAATTGACCAAAGTCGTTCCCGACCTGAACATGTATGATCAGGAGTGGCCGATCTGGACCTATCAGGAGCAATTGCCGCCAGCCAAGTTTGTGTTTGATGACGAAGACCGGCGCGGTGTTGCCATCGATTCGCTGGTTTCCGGCGGCTGCATCATCAGCGGGTCAACCGTGCGCCGCTCGCTGCTGTATTCCAACGTGCACGTCGACTGCTATTGCAATATCGAGGATTCGGTGTTGCTGCCGAATGTCACGGTCGGCTGCAATGTGACGTTGAAGCGGGTCATCGTGGACAAGAACTGCAAGCTTCCGGACGGACTGACCGCCGGGCTGGATCCCGAACAGGATCGCCAGCATTTTCACGTCAGCGATCAGGGGATCACACTGATTACTCCGGCGATGCTCGGGCAGAAGGGGCATTTTTTACGATAGCTTCCTGGAATTACCCTAATTCGTTTTGGGAGTACATGAAGTTATGAAAAAACCCGTTGATCTCGTCTTTCTCTGGCACATGCACCAGCCGGATTACCGCGACTATTCGAGCGGTGATTTTGTGTTGCCGTGGACCTATCTGCATGCCATCAAGGATTACACCGACATGGCTTACCACCTGGAACGGCATCCCAATGTCCGCCTGGTGGTAAACTTCGTGCCGGTACTGCTCGACCAGCTGGACGACTACGCGAGCCAGTTCCTCGATTGTCAGCTGCGCGATCCCTTGTTGCGGTTGCTGGCGCATGACAAGTCCGGCGAGTTGGATGCGGGCCAGCGCCAACTGGTGCTCGATGCCTGCTTTCGCAGCGATCACACCAAGATGATCTCACCCTATCCCGCGTACAAACGCCTGTGGGAACTGTATAAACACTTGCAGGGCGCCGGCGGCGCGGTGCTGGACTATCTGTCCGGGCAGTACATGTCTGACCTGCTGACTTGGTACCACTTGGCATGGTGTGGCGAAAGCGTACGCCGCGAGCATGCCCTGGTGGCGCGTTTGATGAGTAAGGCCGAGGGATTCACTTACGAGGATCGCAAGCAGTTGTTCGATCTCATCGGCGAGCTGATCGCCGGAATCATTCCGCGCTATCGCAAGCTGGTCGAATCGGGACAGATCGAAATTTCCGCGACCCCGCATTATCACCCGCTGGCCCCGTTGCTGATAGATTTCGCCAGCGCCAGGGAAGCCATGCCCGATGCGCCGTTGCCAAATTTCCCGCAGTATCCCAAAGGGCGAAGCCGGGTCACCGCGCATATCCAGTCGGCAAAGAAGAGTCATCTGGGCCGCTTTGGCGCCGAGCCGCAAGGAATGTGGCCTGCCGAAGGTTCGATTTCGGTTGAGACCCTCGAAGTACTGGCAGCGGAAGGTTGCCGCTGGGCGGCCAGCGGCGAGGGGGTGCTGGTCAACAGTCTGCGCCAAACCGAGCATGCCGTGCCGGAACGCAGCCAGTACTTGTACCGGCCCTATCGGCTGGGAAAGCTGGGAGATGAATTGCAGTGCTTCTTCCGCGACGACCGCTTGTCCGACCTGATCGGGTTTGAATATTCGCGCTGGCACGGCAAGGATGCCGCCCACCATTTTGTCGCCCAGATCGAAAACATTGCGCGGCATGCGCCGGAAGACGAGACACCTGTCGTCAGCGTCATTCTTGATGGAGAAAACGCTTGGGAATACTACCCTTACAACGGCTATTACTTTCTGGAGGAGTTGTACAGCGCACTCGAGTCGCATCCCCAGATACGCATGACGACCTATCGCGATTACCTGCAGCAAAGCGCCACCCGCGCCGCGACTGACCGCGCCTACACGCGCGAACTCGCCAATATCGTTGCGGGTAGCTGGGTCTACGGCAATTTCTCGACCTGGATCGGCTCACCCGACAAAAATCGGGCATGGGACCTTTTGTGCGTTGCCAAGCAGAGTTTCGACATGGTAATGGCGAGCGGGCGGCTGAGCCCGGACGAGCAGGCAGCTGCGGAACGACAGCTGTGTTCCTGCGAAAGCTCCGACTGGTTCTGGTGGTTTGGCGACTACAATCCATCCACGTCGGTATCCAGCTTCGACCGCCTGTTCCGCCACAATCTGACGGAACTGTATCGCCTGCTGAAATTGCCGCCGCCGCAGAATCTGGCGGAGCCGATCAGCCAAGGCAGCGGAACTCCGGAAGCGGGCGGCACCATGCGGCGCGCGACAGAATGATTTCTTGACCTTCACAGGCGGAGCACACCATGACTAAGACGGTTTCCTTGTTGTTTGGTGTTCATGCGCATCAGCCAGTCGGCAATTTTCCGGCAGTCATAGACGACGCCCATCTGCGCTGTTACCGGCCGTTCCTGCAGGTATTGCATCGTTTTCCAGAATTTCGTTTTGCGGTGCATTTCAGCGGCTGGCTACTGGATTACCTGTTTCAGAAATTCCCTGAGGACATGGCGCTGTTGCGGGAGATGGTTGCCCGCGATCAGGTGGAATTGTTCGGGGCAGGGGATACCGAACCGGTGCTGGCGGTCATCCCGGAGCAGGACCGCTACGGCCAACTGACGCGCTTCTCCGACAAGTTGCAGACCAGGCTGGGCCAACGGCCGCAAGGCGCCTGGCTTACCGAACGGGTCTGGGAAGCGACGGTCGTACCCTCGCTGGTCGACGCCGGGATCCGCTACGTAACCGTGGATGACTACCATTTTCTCTGCACCGGCAAAGAGGCCAGGCAACTGGATGGCTATTACACCACCGAAGAGGGCGGCAAACCGCTTGACCTGTTTCCGATTTCTGAGGGGCTGCGTTATCGCATCCCATTTGCGCCAGCCCACGAAGTCGTCAGTTATCTGGAACGGCTCGCAGAACAGGGCGCGGACACCGCTGCGGTATATTTTGACGATATCGAAAAGTTCGGTATCTGGCCGGAAACCCACGAATGGGTGTATGAAAAGAAATGGCTGGAGCATTTCATCACCGGCGTGCTCGCGTCCAGCAAGATCAGGCCGCTTACCTACCGGGAGTACCACAACGAAGTCAAAACCAGAGGGATCATCTACCTGCCCACCACTTCCTATATTGAAATGAACGAGTGGACCTTGCCGGCACCGGCTGCGGCACGTTATGCCGACCTGGTTTCGCGGGAACGGAATTCGGGGCGCTATGATGAGCACAAGGCATTCGTCAGGGGAGGTATCTGGAAAAACTTCCTGACCCGTTACCCGGAATCGAACTGGATGCACAAGCGCATGCAGAACCTCTCGCTGAGGCTCGCCCAACTGCCGGGCAGCAAGCGCACCGGAGACTTGCTGGACGATCTGTACGAAGCGCAGGCCAACGACGCCTACTGGCATGGACTATTCGGCGGCCTTTACCTGCCGCACCTGCGCCGCGCCGTCTATAACGCAATCGTCCGGCTGGAAGCCAAACTCGATCGCCTCGTGCCGCGCAAGGACACTGGCCCGGCCGATATCGACAGCGACGGACACAACGAATACTTAATGTTTAACAATGAATTACAGGCAATAGTTAAACTTGACGGTCACGCTCGAGTCTGCGAACTAGACGACTACCGGCTGAACCAGAATTTCTGCGATACCTTGCGCCGGCAAGCCGAGCATTATTTCGAGAAAATCCACCGGAACAAGCCGGGCAGCGAGAACCACGGCGAGCATGCGGGCAGCGGTATCGCATCGGCGCATGACCGGATCGCCTTCAAACATATCATCGCATTTTCTGATTTGTCGAATGATCCCTTGCCACATGGCCTGCTGATTGATTCGTGGATAAACGGGAACGGACCATCTTCAAGCATCAACAATTACGCGCTGGTCAAGGCCAGCCAGGATTCCATGCTGTTCCATGCCGAAGGTCCGTCTGGGGCAATTAGCAAGGCCATTAATCTGACCGGCAATCGCGTCGAGGCGGAATACCATGCGATGCAGCATACCGACGGGGCGACAATGTCGATCCGATGCCTCATTGCCATGCCCAGCTGTGACGGATATGCCGGCCGCTATATCGATGCCAACAACAATATCCTGGGGGGATTCGGCAGCCCGATTGAACTGAACCGCGCCGTCAAGCTGACCCTGGATGACGGTGTCCTCGGCGGACACCTGATTCTGGAAGCATCGCAACCAGTCATCATTCGAGCCAAGCCGTACTTTACTGTTTCGCAATCTGAAGCCGGGTTCGAGAAAATCATGCAGGCAGTTGAACTTGAGGTGCACTGGCCGGTGGCTGAAAATGCACTGAAGCTACGGATAGAGGTTAATCCCGGTACTGGGTGGAAAAACGTCAGCTGAGTCTACCAGCCCAAGCGATGCTTCTCTTCAGTGTTCTGGTGTCGTTTGTCATCCTCGGAATGGAGATATCTGCTTGTGGTCGAGATTGATTCGTGCCCCAGATTATCTCGAACATGCTGAAGATTCATGTCCGCTGCCGCCATACTTGATCCCGCAGTATGTCGAAGCCAATGAGCAGACGCTTTCTCCAGTAGAACAGTGAGGCGGTCTGCTCCAGCTTTGCGCTGACGTATTCTCAGAGCCGCACGCAAAAATATCTCCTTCACAATAAGGTGCACTGCACTACGGGTTAACGGGCGAATTTTCCCCCCGATGGGAAGGAGGAGGGGAGTGGACTCGCCAGTAACAGGAAAAGCGGTGAGTCCATTTTCACGGCGATAGCGCGCAAGCTCAACCATCAATTCCCGTGTCGCAGGGACGAGTCGTATCTTGTCGCCCTTACCGCAGATTTCCAGCCACCAACGTTCCTCCCCAACTTTGTCGCGACGAATAAAGAATCCTCCCATGGTGTTCTGGATAACTTCGGATATTCGAAGCCCACAGATGTACAACAAGGAAAACAGCCATCTGACCCGATGATAGTGTTCGCGATCCCGATCTGTTTCCTGCGGCATAGCCTCGATCGTGGCTTTGACCTCGTGCCACACCTCTTCGTCCAGGAATCGCGTCACCTGTGGCTCGGCTCGGCGCTGTCGCTGCCGGGAGAGCGACAACGGATTTCCAGCAAGATATCCGGCATTCACGAGCCAGGAGAACAGGGTGTTGAGAATCACGATTGCTTGCCTTTGGCTGGTAGGGGACAACGGTCCGGCAAAAGGGCGCCACCCAGCATCAAAACGCGAGTACTTATGGCCTGACTTCATGATCCAGCGTTCAGCCGGTTGCGGCGAAGCCAGGAAGCGCTGATAGACCAACAGATCTTCATGGGTCAGCGAGGACATTGGCTTGCCCAGTTCCACCACAGACCAGAGCAATAGACGCTCCGCCTCCTTACGGTAGCTATTCAGGGTGGTCGGTGTATCGGCGAAGCGGGCCAGCCAAGCTTTGATTGCCTCGACGTCATTCGTGGCGGCGATCTGAGGGCGATTGCCTACAGCACGGTTCGTGCCTGTTCGGCCATCCGTGCCACCCGTTAGATATATCAATTCAAGCGGCGCAACAGCGGGAATGCGAGTCAGATTATTCATATATATGTCTCAGAGATTTTCAGGCGACCGAATTATTATCATATTCGACATTAGAGTAATAATGTCAAAAAATAATCATTCAGTATTAAAATTGATACATAATACGTAATATTATTTTCGTAATTGACCGAATCTCAAATATGGAAGACACGGTATCTCAAGATCAATTGATTCAAATTGAAGTCGAAAGGCTTCGAAGCCAAATTCAAAATACCCAGGATTTATACCGTGAAGTCTGCGCA
>DASSQR010000092.1:0-8327 GCA_035702405.1 Gallionella sp.
GTGCGTGATCTCGAGAACCTGGTCGTCAAGGCCGAGAACGGAACGCCGGTGCTGCTGCGCGACATTGCCCGCATCGAGCTGGGGCCGGATGAACGGCGCGGGATTGCAGAGCTCAACGGCGAGGGTGAGGTGGTCTCGGGGATTGCCATGGCGCGCTATGGCGAGAATGCGCTGGCGGTGATCGACAACATCAAGAACAAGCTTGCCGAAGTTTCCGCAGGATTGCCCGGAGGCGTGAGCATCCAGGCAGTGTACGACCGCTCCGAACTGATCCGGCGCGCGATCGAGACCCTCATGCGTACGTTGTTCGAGGAGGGACTGATCGTTGCGCTGGTCTGCATGGTGTTTCTGATGCATGCGCGCAGTGCGCTGGTCGCCATCGTGATGCTCCCGATCGGGGTGCTGATCGCTTTCATTGCGATGCGTGCGCTCGGGATGAATTCCAACATCATGAGCCTGGGCGGGATCGCGATCGCAATTGGCGCGATGGTGGATGCGGCGATTGTGATGATCGAGAATGCGCACAAGCATCTGGAGCGGTTGGCTACTCGTTCCTCCGTTCGTCCTGAGCCAGTCGAAGGAACGACCGGTGCGCCGAACGGTAATACCCGAGCCAAGCATGAGCGTGGCAATCAGCCCCATTCACCCTTCGACAAGCCTGTCCTGAGCAAAGTCGAAGGGCTCAGGGCGAACGGCGCTGAGTTCAACGAGCGTGCTCATGCCATCCTCGCCGCCTGCCAGGAAGTCGGGCCCTCGTTATTCTTCTCGCTGTTGATCATCACCGTATCGTTCCTGCCGGTGTTTACGCTGGAAGCACAGGAAGGGCGGCTGTTTGCGCCGCTTGCATATACCAAGACCTTCGCGATGGCGGGCGCGGCGCTGCTGTCGGTCACGCTCGTGCCGGTGGTGATGCTGCTGTTCATTCGCGGGCAGATTAAGCCAGAGGAACGGAATCCATTGAACCGCTGGCTGATTGCGCTTTACCGGCCAATTATCGATACCGTCTTGCGGCACAGGAAGACCACCCTGGCGATTGCGGTCGTAGCGCTGTTGTTGAGTGTCTATCCGGCGCTGAAACTCGGCAGCGAATTCATGCCGACGTTGAACGAAGGCACGCTGTTTTACATGCCGACTACTCTGCCTGGCCTGTCGGTGACCAAGGCGGCGGAGTTGCTGCAAACCCAGAACAAGATCATCAAGAGTTTTCCGGAAGTCGTCTCGGTATACGGCAAGGCCGGGCGCGCGCAGAGCGCCACCGACCCGGCGCCACTGGAGATGTTCGAGACCGTGATCAACCTCAAGCCGCAGGAGGAATGGCGGCCGGGCATGACCACCGACAAGCTGATCGCCGAACTGGATCAGGCGCTGCAATTCCCCGGCGTGGCGAACTCGTGGACCATGCCGATCAAGGCGCGGATTGACATGCTCTCCACCGGAATCCGCACCCCGATTGGCATCAAGGTGTTCGGCAAGGATCTCGCCGAGATGGAAAAACTTGCGACCGCAATCGAAGCCGCGGTACGTAGCGTTCCCGGCACCAGCAGTGCATTTGCCGAGCGCATCACCGGCGGTTATTACCTCAATATCGAGCCTGATCGTGAGCAGCTGGCGCGCTACGGTTTGAGTATTAATGACGTGCAGGAAGTGATTGCCGGCGCGCTGGGCGGCGAAACGGTCACCACGACCGTCGAGGGGCTGGAACGCTTCGGGGTGAACGTGCGCTACCCGCGCGAGCTGCGTGATACGCCCGAACGAATTGCACGCGAGGTGTTGGTGCCGGTCCGGATGTCAGGTGAAGGGGAGGGGGCAATGATCCCGCTTGGTCAGCTCGCCAGGGTGAGCATCGCCAAGGGGGCACCATCGATCCGCACCGAGAACGCGCTGCTGTCGGCCTACATCTACGTGGATATCCGTGACCGGGACATCGGTTCATACGTGGCCGAAGCGCGCAAGGCGGTGGCCGACAACGTGAAATTTCCGCCTGGCTACTACGCGACCTGGAGCGGGCAATTCGAATACATGGAACGCGCCGCAGCGAAGATGAAGATCGTGGTGCCGATTACCCTGGTGCTCATCTTTCTGTTGCTCTACCTGAATTTCAAACGCATTACCCAGTCGCTGATTGTGATGTTGTCGGTGCCGTTTGCACTGGTTGGGGGCGTCTGGCTACTGTGGCTGCTCGGCTACAACCTCAGCGTGGCGGTTGCCGTGGGCTTCATTGCGCTGGCAGGCGTGGCGGCGGAAACCGGCGTGGTCATGCTGATCTACCTGGAAAACGCGTGGCAGGAGCAACAGGCTCGCTGCGCTGCAACCGGGCGTGAGCCCGCGCCGGCTGACTTGCATGCCGCCATCATGGAAGGCGCGGTAAATCGCGTGCGTCCGAAGATGATGACCGTTACGGCAATCATGGCCGGTCTTCTGCCGATTATGTGGAGCAGCGGTACCGGCTCCGAGGTGATGCGGCGCATTGCCGCGCCGATGGTGGGCGGCATGGTGTCCTCAACGGTACTGACGCTGGTGGTGATTCCGGTGATCTATGCGCTGATCCGGCAACGAAGCATGTCGCGAGGCGATAGTAATTCTGCTGGTTGTCGAAACGCCGAACGAGAGGTGTCGCACGGGACAAAGACAGAGCCGTGAGCTAATCGCATGAACGGTGCGGCACGCGGCGGCTATTGCAGTACCGGAGATGAACAAGCCGCCAGTTAAGGACAGAAGGAGAAATCATGAAAAGCAGCAATTTGTTATTGATCGTGGCCATCGCGACAGGGAGCGCAACGGCGTATGCGGCGCAGTCATCCGCTGAGCACGCAGCGCATCATCATCCCGCCTTGCTGGCCCCTGACGCCCCCGGGAAACCTGAGGGTTTAGGCATTCTCAAGGAGGTGGATGCGGCGGCAGGCAAAGTGAAGATCGCGCACGAACCGATCACTGCGCTGAACTGGCCGGGCATGACCATGTGGTTTGCGCTGCAGGCGCCGTTGCCGCCGGAAATCAAAGTGGGTGACAGCGTGCGCTTCGATCTGCAGCAGGGCACAACCAAAGAATGGGTAATTGCCCGCATTGAGCGCAAGAAGTGAATGGTGTATTGATGCACATGATTCTGTGATGGATGGATAGCGACGGGTGCAAATAACTCGTTCGCATTTACGGTAGAGCGAAAGACAGAGAAACCTGGATGTTTTTTTGCTGAAATTTGGACCTGCTCGCTATCCGCGTTTGCGCCGGCTTGACCGGAGACTCTTTAAACCATTTGTGGAAGGAGTGCATGAAATGGCAAACCTATACGGAAACAGCATGGCAAGTACTCCCGGCGTTGAAGCGGCAAAACATATCCTGTCGCGTTTGTTCCGGGATTTTGCGGGAAATATGCGGCTCCGGCTCTGGGACGGTTCCGATCTGCAGATCGGCCGCAACGAGCCGGAGTTTGCGCTGATTTTCCGTTCAGCCAAAGCCTTTCAGGAACTCGTCCTGTCGCACCATCCGCTGCATGTGGTTGATTCCTATTTCCGCGGGCTGATTGACGTGGATGGTGATTTCTACAGCGCACTCAAACTGCGTGATTATCTGAGTTCGTTGCGCCTGTCCCTCACCGAAAAGATCAGCTTTGCGACCAGGGCATGGATGATGAGGTCGGACCAGACCGAGGCGGATACCAGTCGAAAATGGTCCAAGTATATGGGACAGAGACTGGGACGGGCATCCAGCCGGGAGCTTAATCGTGACGCCATTTCCTTTCACTACGACGTTTCCAACGATTTTTATGCGCTATGGCTGGATGAGCAAAGGCTCTATTCCTGTGCCTATTACGAAGATGCCAGCCAGAGTCTGGAGCAGGCGCAGCGGAACAAGCTCGACCATATCTGCCGCAAATTGCGGCTCAAGCCGGGCGAACGGCTGCTTGATATCGGTTGCGGCTGGGGTGCGCTGGTGTGCTGGGCAGCGGAACACTACGGCGTTAATTCACACGGCATCACATTAAGCCGGAACCAGTTCGACCATGCACAAAACCTGATCCGGCAGCGCGGGCTGGAAGGTCGGGTGACGGTCGAGCTGACCGATTATCGCGATCTTGAAGGCGAAGCCGTCTATGACAAGTTGTCCAGTGTCGGTATGTTCGAGCATGTAGGCCTGAAGAATCTGCCGACGTACTTTGCCGTCGCCAACCGTTTGCTCAAACCCGGCGGACTATTCCTGAATCACGGCATCACGAGTTCAGAAGGTGGCTGGAAAAAAAATGATACGACCGAATTCATCAATCGGTACGTGTTTCCGGACGCCCAGCTCGAAACCATCAGCACCGTGCAGCAGGTAATGGAAGACGCAAGTTTCGAGATTCACGATGTCGAGGATCTCAGGCATCACTATGCGCTGACGTTGCGCGAATGGGTCAACCGGCTCGAACAACATCGTGGCGAGGCGCTGGAATACGTGCCGGAGTCCGTCTACCGCATCTGGCGGTTTTACATGGCATCATGTGCCGTGGGGTTCGAAGAAGGTGGTACCGGGGTGTATCAGATCCTTGCTTCGAAGCGCGCGCCTTTTTCAGACCCGGTACCTCTCACCAGGCGAGACATATATCGGCAGCCAGGCTGATGGAGAGTGATTACATATGCCCGATGCATCCGCAAGTCCGGCGAGGCGTGCCGGGGACTTGTCCTGAGTGCGGCATGGTGCTGGTAGAAGAGCGGATGTCCGTAACGCCAACATACGTCAGATCAGCGCAATTCGGATTGGCGGCATTTGTAGCGATGCTTGCCCTCTATTTCGGTGTCGTTGGTCTGATTTCCGGAGTGAGCTACACCCTCGAACAATTCACGCAGTTCTGGTATTTCATCGTCACCCTGGCACTGGGATTCGGAGTCCAAATCGGGCTATACACTTATCTCAGGAATCTCGCCGGGCAGCATGGCGCGTCGAAGAAGGTGGTTGCGGTATCGGGCACCACGTCGACCGCCGCGATGGTTTCCTGTTGCGCGCATTACTTGGCCAATATTTTGCCCATCCTGGGCGTGGCCGGTTTTTTCACGCTGGTGGCACAGTACCAGGTCGAACTGTTCTGGATGGGTCTGGCATTCAATGCCGGCGGCATCTTGTACATCTTTCCCAAGGTAATCAGAGCCAGAAAGGAGCACGAAAAATGCTGAAACAGTTCTTGTTCGGTTTTGCTTTTGCGGCCATGGCTCTGGTAGCGGTTCCATCGAGCCACGCGGCTAATTCGGGAGCAGCTGCGCAAACCACGGATATCCATGGCATCAAGGTGACGGTCACGCCACCGGATTTTGCGAAACCGGCGCAAAACTGGGAGTTTGCAGTCGCGCTGGAAACTCATACCCGCGATCTGGGCGACGAACTGGTCAAGGTTTCGACCCTGGTCGCGGATGGAAAACGGTATACACCGATTGAATGGAAAGGTGCAGCGCCTGGAGGACATCATCGCAAGGGCAGTTTGCACTTCAAGGCAGTCTCGCCGCAGCCATCCGCAGTGGAATTGCAGATACACCTGAGCGGCGAAGCCGTGCCGAGAAGCTTCCGCTGGATTCTGAAGGGAACCGGCAATGGCAAATGATCCGGTCTGCGGTATGGCGGTGAAGGCAGAGTCTCTGCATCACTACGCATATCGCGGCGTCGAGTATCAGTTTTGCAGCGCGAAGTGTTTGGCGAAATTCCAGGCATCTCCCGGGACCTATCTCAAACCGCAGCCGGCTGAGTCGCCCACAGTTAGACCCGGCGTAACGTATGTCTGCCCGATGCACCCGGAAATCCGGCAGTCCGCGCCGGGAAGTTGCCCAAAATGCGGGATGGCACTGGAACCGGAAACACCGATGTCGGCAGGCGCGGTCGAATATACCTGCCCGATGCACCCGGAGATCGTGCGCAGCGAACCGGGCAGCTGTCCGATTTGCGGTATGGCACTGGAACCGCGCAACGTACCTGCGGAAGACAATGCCGAGTTGCGCGACATGACGCGGCGCTTCTGGACCAGCGCAGTATTGGCGCTGCCGGTATTTGTGCTCGCGATGGTGTCCGACCTCTTTCCGCAAGCGATTCCCTCAGCCGTTTCGATGCAGGTGTTGCAGTGGCTGGAATTCCTGCTTGCCACACCCGCGGTGTTGTGGGGCGGCTGGCCGATCTTCCAGCGCGGCTGGGCATCGCTGGTCAACCGCAGCCTCAACATGTTCACCCTGATTGCGCTGGGCGTCGGCGTCGCCTGGTCATACAGTGTGGTGGCGTTGCTGCTGCCGGACATTTTTCCGCCCGCGATGCGCACCATGATGAACACCGTGCCGGTGTATTTCGAAGCTGCCGCGGTGATCATGGCACTGGTGTTGCTTGGTCAGGTGATGGAACTGCGCGCGCGCAGCCAGACCAGCGCGGCGATCAAACTTTTGCTTGGGCTCGCGCCCAAGACCGCGCGCGTTGTGCGCCCCGGTGTCGATGGAAAAGGCGGCAGCGAGGAGGATATCCCGCTGGAGCAGGTAAAACCGGGCGATGTGCTGCGCGTGCGGCCCGGCGAAAAGGTACCGGTGGATGGCGTAGTGCTCGACGGTACCAGCGCGCTGGACGAATCGATGGTTACCGGCGAATCGATTCCAGTGGAGAAGACCGTGGGTGCACGACTGATCGGCGCAACGGTGAACGGCACCGGCAGCCTGTTGATGCGTGCCGAGCGCGTCGGTGCGGACACGTTGCTCGCGCAGATCGTGCACATGGTGAGCGAGGCGCAGCGATCGCGGGCGCCGATTCAGCGCTTGGCCGACGTAGTATCGGGCTACTTCGTGCCGGCGGTGGTGCTAGCCGCGCTGGTTACCTTCGTCGTGTGGGCTGCCGTCGGTCCCGAACCGCGCCTCGCGCATGCGATCGTCAATGCGGTGGCGGTGCTGATCATCGCCTGCCCGTGCGCGCTTGGGCTGGCTACGCCGATGTCGATCATGGTCGGTACCGGCCGCGGCGCGCTGGCAGGCGTGCTGATCAAGAATGCCGAAGCGCTCGAATCCATGGAAAAGGTGAACACGCTGGTGGTGGACAAGACCGGCACCTTGACGGAAGGCAAGCCCAGGCTGATGTCGGTGACCGCCCTTGGCGAATACGAAGAAAACGATGTGCTGCGTTTCGGCGCAAGCCTGGAGCGCGCCAGTGAGCATCCGCTGGCGGCGGCTATCGTGACCGGCGCACAGGAAAGAAACTTGGCGCTTGCGGCAGTCAGCGACTTTCAGTCCTCTACCGGCAAGGGCGTGGTGGGAACCGTCGAGGGACGAAGGATTGCGCTCGGCAATCTCAGGCTGCTTGAGGAACTGGGCATCGCTGCGGGGGATTTACCTGAGCGCGCCGAAGCGTTGCGCGCCGACGGCCAAACCGTGATGTTGTTGGCAATCGATGGCAAGGCCTGCGGCCTCGTTGGTGTGGCCGACCTGGTCAAGGTGACCACGCCGGACGCGCTGCGCGTCCTGCATGAAGAAGGCCTGCAGGTCATCATGCTGACGGGCGATAACCGTATCACCGCCGAGGCGGTGGCAAAGAAGCTCGGCATTGATCAAGTCGAGGCTGAAGTGTTGCCCGAGCAGAAGGCATCCATCGTCAAGCAGCTGCAGGCCCAGGGACGTTTCGTCGCGATGGCGGGAGATGGCGTCAACGACGCGCCGGCACTGGCGCAGGCGCAGGTCGGCATCGCAATGGGCACGGGGACCGATGTGGCGATGGAAAGCGCGGGCGTCACTCTGGTCAAGGGCGACCTGCGGGGCGTCGTGCGTGCCGTGCGGCTGTCCCGTGCCACCATGAAAAACATCCGACAGAACCTGTTCTTCGCCTTTATCTATAACGTGCTTGGCATTCCGGTGGCGGCAGGCGTCCTGTACCCGTTTTTTGGTCTGCTGCTGTCACCGATTATTGCAGCCGCTGCGATGAGCTTTAGCTCGGTGTCGGTGATCAGTAACGCGCTGCGGTTGCGCCGCGTGCAACTTTAGGCCATTGCACGGTCTGAAAGGAGGTATGTATGTGGGAACATATGGGTTATTACGGCTGGGGTTGGGGCATGGGCATCAGCATGCTGCTGTTCTGGGTGCTGGTGATCGCTGCTATCGTGCTGCTCATCAAATTTACTGCGAGTGGAGGTGTCGACCGTAGTCGTGAAAAGAGCGCACTTGATATATTGAAAGAGCGCTATGCTCGTGGCGAGATCGAGCGCGAAGAATTCGAACAAAAGAAGCGGGATCTGGAAAGCTGAGAGGCGGCGGCGTGGTGCAGCGAATCGCGTGCGCGGCCCGGAAATATTCGGCTTCGTGAAGAGAAATGTTATACGATATTATTGTCTCAGCCAGTTGATTGAT
>DASSQR010000093.1:0-84475 GCA_035702405.1 Gallionella sp.
GCCATAATCGCCACCCTCCAGAATATTATTGATCCGGCACGGTGAAGCCTCTCTCCCCGTTCCGGCTATCCCTCCGGCGACCTGCTCGCAGTGGATGTGGTTGAACGGCCGATGATTTCGTCACCAGTTCCATCAGGCTCAAGGCGAATGGATTGCTGACTTCGTCTGGCCGGATTACATATTTTTGTAACTAATTATGCCGGCACTTTAACGCGAGACGGCGGACTGCACAACCGCGAATTCTGGCCTGCCAACACGCACGAAAAAGCCCGTGCAATCGTGCGGGTGGACGAATCCCCCGACCACTGCACTGGAACCTCGATGTGCAGCCAAATGCTCTTTATCTATCGCATCCGCTCCACCGCCTCTTCCACCCGCTCCACCGCGATGATTTCCATGCCAGCGATTTTCTGCTTGGGTGCGTTAGCCTTCGGAATCAGCGCCATGGTGAAGCCGAGCTTGGCGGCTTCCTTGAGGCGCTCCTGGCCGCGCTGCACTGGGCGCACCTCTCCGGCCAGCCCGACTTCACCAAACACCACCAGCTTCTCGGGAAGCGGCTGGTTGCGCAGCGAGGAGACCATCGCCAGCAGCACCGCAAGGTCTGCACCGGGCTCGGTGATTTTCACCCCACCTACCGCATTGATGAATACGTCCTGGTCGAAGCACGCAATGCCGGCATGTCGGTGCAGCACCGCGAGCAGCATCGCGAGCCGGTTCTGCTCCAGGCCCAGCGACAACCGGCGCGGGCTGGGCGAATGCGCCTCGTCGAGCAGCGCCTGGATTTCCACCAGAAGTGGGCGCGTGCCTTCCTGCGTGACCATTACGCACGAACCGGCGACTTGCTGGCCATGCTGTGACAGGAACAGGGCCGAGGGATTGCTGACTTCGCGCAACCCTTTCTCGGTCATCGCGAACACCCCGAGTTCGTTCACCGCGCCGAAGCGGTTCTTGAACGCGCGAATCAGACGGAAGCTGGAATGGGTGTCGCCCTCGAAATACAGCACGGTGTCGACGATGTGTTCGAGCACGCGCGGGCCGGCCAGCGCGCCTTCCTTGGTGACGTGGCCGACCAGAATCATGGACACGCCCGCGCTCTTGGCGATCCGCGTAAGCTGCGCCGCGCATTCGCGCACCTGCGCGACCGACCCCGGTGCCGAAGTGAGCTGTTCAGAATAAATGGTCTGGATCGAGTCGATCACCACGACCGCCGGTTTTTCCTGCGCAACCATTGCCTGGATTTTTTCGAGCTGGATTTCCGGTAGCAGGTGCACGCCGCGTGCATCCAGCGCGAGCCGTTTCGCGCGCAGTGCAATCTGCTGCGCCGATTCCTCGCCACTGACGTAGAGCACCTTCTGTGCCGGTGCGAGATGTGCCAGCGTCTGCAGCAGCAGTGTGGACTTGCCAATGCCGGGGTCACCGCCAATCAGCACCACGCCGCCCGGAACCAGCCCGCCACCCAGCACGCGGTCGAATTCGGTAATGCCGGTGGGTGTGCGCGGCACTTCCGCCGCTTCCACTTCCGCCAGTTTTTGCAGCTGTCCGGAAGCAGCCAGCGCGCTGAAGCGGTTCTTGCCACCTGGTGCCGCTTCCGCCACGCTCTCCACGAGCGTATTCCACTCACCACAATGCGGACATTGTCCCTGCCATTTTGGCGTCTGGCCGCCGCACTCGGTGCAGGAATAAATCGTTTTTGTTTTTGGCTTTGCCATGGTGCATTCCGGATATTTCGCTCAGTCGCATACTATCCCGCAATGCTAGAATCGCCGCAACAATCCTCACGTTACTGATTGCGCAAAACGATATGAACGATCAGCAAGCCCAGACCATTGTTGCCACGCCCGCCAGACGGAACGGGATTCTGTTGCGCATTGCTATCGCGCTGCTGGTAGTCGCGCTGGCAATAGTTGCCTGGTGGTTCCTGCTCGGGCAATGGCGCACCAGTACCGACGACACCTACATCGGCGGCGATATCGTCGGCGTGACACCACTGACCACCGGCACCGTGGTCGCCATTTACGGTGACGTCGCACAAGCCGTGACCGAAGGCCAGGTGCTGGTGCAACTGGACGACAGCGATGCGCGCGTGCAGCTGGAAGCGGCCGAAGCCGCACTAGCAACTGCAGTGCGCGAAGTGCGCGGCCTGTACGCGACGGACCGCAGCAATTTGCCTTTGCTCGCGCAGCGCCGCGCCGACCTCGCCCGCGCCGAGGCGGAACTCGTGCGCAGCGAGGCCAATCTCGCGCAGGCGGAATCCGAATTCAGGCGCCGCGAAGCGCTGGCAAAACAGAACTTCGTGTCCGCCGAAAACGTGCAGCTCGCGCAAACTGTACGCGACGCCGCACGCGCGCAGCGCGATGCCGCCGCCAGTGCCGTAAAGGCCGGCAGCGCCGCCATCGCACAAACTGCGGACCAGGCCACAGTTTCACGGGCACGCGTCGATAACACCTCGCTGGAAAATCATCCCGGCGTCCGCAGCGCCGCGGCGCGCGTGCGTGAGGCAGCACTCGCGCTGGCACGGACGCGTGTACTGGCGCCGGTCAGCGGGCAGGTCGCGAAACGCTCGGTGCAGGTCGGCGAACGCATCAAGCCCGGCGACGCCCTGATGGCAATCGTGCCGCTCGACACGGTATGGCTTGATGCGAATTTCAAGGAAACCCAGCTGCGCGATGTGCGCATCGGCCAGCCCGTTAGCGTGGTCTCCGACTTTTATGGCGATTCGATGGTATTCCATGGCCGCGTACAGGGCCTGGCGCCGGGCACCGGGTCCGCCTTCGCGTTATTGCCGGCGCAGAATGCCACCGGCAACTGGGTGAAGATTGTGCAGCGCCTGCCGGTGCGCATCGCACTGGATGCAAAGGAACTGCAGGCGCATCCGCTGCGCATCGGTCTTTCAATGGACGCCACCATCGATACGCATGACCGCAGCGGGGCGCTGCTGGCGACGCTGCCGAACACCACGGCGATTGCCGCGACCTCGGTGTATGCGCAGGACCTCAAGGCCGCGGATGCGCGGGTCGCACAGATCATCGCCGCCAATCTCGGCCGCAAATGAATACCAAGCCGCCAGCCGCACTGCGCGGGGCCAAGCTGGCGGCAGCCACCATCGCGCTGGGCCTGGGGTCGTTCATGAACATCCTCGACCTGACCATCGTCAACGTGGCGGTGCCGACGATGGCGGGCAATTTTGCGGTCAGCCCGACCGAGGGCACCTGGATCATCACGTCTTATTCGGTGGCCGAAGCCATCATGCTACCGCTGGCTGGATTCCTGGCCGGGCGCTTCGGCGAGGTGCGCAGCTTTGTTGCCTCGACCTTGCTGTTCACGCTCGCTTCGCTGTTGTGCGCCGCCTCTTTATCCTTCCCGATGCTGCTGGCTGGCCGGGTGCTGCAGGGGGTGTTCGGCGCATCCATGATTCCATTGTCGCAAACGCTGCTCACCACGATTTTTCCGCCGCACCGGCGCGGCATGGCGCTGGGCATCTGGGCAATGACCACTGTGATTGCGCCGATTGCCGGCCCGCTGGCGGGCGGCTGGCTGACCGACAATACATCCTGGCACTGGATCTTCCTGATCAATCTGCCGGTCGGCTTGCTGGTCGGAGTGTCCGTATCCATATTGCTGGCCGGGCGCGATGCGGTGCAACCGGAGGCGCGCCATCGCAGGATGGACTGGGTTGGCCTGGCATTACTGGTGATCGGTATCGGCTCGCTGCAGATCCTGCTCGACAAGGGCAATGAACTGGATTGGTTCAGTTCGAATTTCATCACCACCCTGGCGGTACTGGCGGCGGTCGCGCTGGTGGCGTTCGTCGTCTGGGAACTCGACGAACCGGCGCCACTGGTCGATATCAGCCTGTTTACGCGGCGCAATTTTCTGGTGGGGGCAGTCTGTCTGTTGCTCGGTTCGATGGCCTTCTTCAGCGTGGTCGTCATCGTGCCGTTGTGGCTGCAAACCTGGCAGGGCTATACCTCGTTTTGGGCGGGCAAGACCGTGGCCTTCGGCGGCGTGCTCGCATTCCTGCTGGGACCGGCCATCGGCGCCAATATCCATCGCGTCGATGCGCGCGCAATTACGACCTTCGGCTTCATCGTGTTTGCCGCGGTCGGTTTCTGGAGCGCGAACTTCACGCCGGATATTGATTACTGGACGGTCGCGCTAACCCGTTTGTTCATGGGTGTCGGCATCGCGTGCTTCTTCCTGCCACTGGTCACCATTTCCATTTCGGGTCTACCGGCGCACCAGGTCGCGGCCGCTTCCGGTTTGTCCAACTTCATGCGCAATCTGGGCGCGAGCTTCGGCACGGCCATCGCCACCTGGCTGTGGACCAGCAAGGCCGCCGAGAACCATGCCAGACTGATGGAAAATATCCATCCCTATAATCTGGCTGCCAATCACTATCTGGACCAACTGCACCAGTCCGGCATGCCCGATGATGTCGCTTACGCCTATCTCGAACGCATGATCAACACGCAGTCCTATACCCTCGCCACCGATTACATCCTGACCATTTCCGGCGCACTGATGCTGTCCTTGGTGACGTTAATCTGGTGGGCGCGTCCGCCGTTCGTCGCGAGCCGCGGCGAAGCACATTAGCAGATGCTGAATCCCCTGCGCGCTTGATTGCCAACAGGTAAGATACGCGGAAAAAGTACAACGAGAATTGCTGGCGTTTTCTTAATTAATGCGTTTTCATCTAGATTTCAGAACCTCGGATTCGGGACGGCTGACGATTGCCCTCTTGTTTTCGCTTGTCCTGCACGCACTGCTGCTGATTTATGTCCGCTTCGCCCAGCCTGGATGGAACAGTGCTTCCGGGAACACTCCGCTGCATGTGATTCTGGAAAAGAACGTCGCCGAAGTCGCTCCGCCGGCGGGAATTCCGGCCGCCACACGAAAGAGCAAAGGGAAAGCTACGGTGGGCGTGCAGGTGCAGACCCCGGTTCTGGAAACCGTCCCTGCACCCCGAGAAACGCGGCCGACTGTAACGCTGGCACAGCCCGAGCCGCGCAAAACTGAATCACCCAAGGTTCCGAGCGAAGAAAAAATACTTTCCATCGAGAAGCCGGCGAAATTCGCCGTGCCGGAAAGCAAGGCGGAAGTGCCCATCACGAAGCCCGTGCCTCCGGAAGTCGTCGAGGAAAAGACCAAGCCGGAAGCGCCAATTCCCAGTGTTGAAAATCTGGCTCCCAAAACGACGCCTCCGGTCGAGGAACCGAAGAAAATCGTTGCTGTAGCGCCCGCTCCGGAAAAAGCACAGCCGGAAACGCCACGTCCTGCGCCGGCCGAATTGCCCAAGCGCGAAGAGCCCAAGCCACCCAAGGTCGAAGAGCCCAAACCGGTAAAAATTGAGGCGCCGAAGCCACCAAAGGTGGAAGAAGTCAAACCCGTCCGCGTTGAGGAACCCAAACCGGTGAAGATCGAGGAGCCAAAACCGGCCAAGGTCGAAGAACCCAAGCCGGTCAGGATTGAAGAACCGAAAGTAGCCAGGGTCGAAGAGCCAAAACCAGCGAAGACCGAAGAAACCAAACCGGCCAAAGTTGAGGAACCCAAGGTAGCCAAGGCCGAGCCGCCCAAACCGGTCAAGGTTGAAGAGGCAGCGCCTCCTAAGGTCGAAGAGCCCAAACCCGTCAAGAGCGAAATCGCGGCCAGCCCGAAACCGTCGTATGGAATTGGCAAGTCGGAAGGCTCGGCGGTCAAGTCTTCTGTCTTTGGCCAGCCGTCCGGCCAGTCCGATTTTGGTGCCGGCGGAATCAGAGGGCTACCAAAGATCGCCGAAAGAAGCCCCACGGGCGGTGAGCGCAGAAAAATCATCGGCTCCAAAGAGCAGGAGTTGCGCTACGTCATGTACAAACAAAGTGTTGTTATGAAACTGCAGCGCCTGGGCCAACTGAATTATCCTACCAAGGATGGGAAAAGCCTGAGCGGAAAGCTCGGAGTTCAGATTTCAATCCGAGCCGATGGGAGCCTGGAGGACGTCAGCATCGTGCGGCCGTCACCGGAGAAAGCGCTGAATGACGCCGCCGAAAAAGTTGTCCGCATGTGCGCACCGTTCTCGCCATTGCCGGATAACATCAAGCAAGATGTGGATGTCCTGACCTTCACCATTCAGTGGAACTACGAGAGCTCACGGCAATCGCTCGAGTAACGGTTTCACGTGTGCTGCAAATCATTCCCCTACTGCCATCGCATCGGCTGCCCCGGTAACAGATACGCGCAACGGAAGACGCCCGTTGGCCGTACCGCGTTTCCAGACCAGCTGGTGGTTGCGCTGCCTTCAGGTCAATAGGGTAAATTGTGTATTGCAAAACCGGGGAAAGCGTCTAATCTGGCTTCCCTCGCAGCAGAACGGAGTGGCCGAACCATCTTGCTACCGAAGCGATTCCGATCACCGGGCGATGCTGACACACCACAAGGCGTTTTCCCCCTTTTTCGCCTTGGCACGGCGGCACGTCCCGGTTCGCTGCGGGAATCGCCCATCCAAACTTCACAGGAGACGCCCCATGAACAAGATCTGTCTGGAGATGCCCCTTGTCACCAAGTGCATGGTAAGTACGTGTAGTTACAACGGCAGCAGCCAGTGCCATGCCCGTGCCATCACCGTCGGCGACAGCGTCCATCCGGGCTGCGACACCTTTGTGGCAGGGTCAAACCACACCCGGCAAACTGACCGGATCGCCGGCATTGGCGCCTGCAAGACCGCCACTTGCAAGCATAATACCGATCTCGAGTGCATGGCCGAAAGCGTCCAGGTTGGCCTGGTAAAAAACGAGGCCAACTGTATGACCTTTTCCGCACGCTGACGCAACCGGGCCAGATCCCGGATCAATCCCTGCCGGACGAGCTCCTTTCCGGCAGGAATCGCCTGTTTTCGCAGCTCCTTCTTCCCGCAGGCACCGTGCCGCCGCGGGCAAAATGCACAAGCGTTTGTCCACCGTCCACCCCAACAGGACTATGACAGTACTTTCTAATTTAGCAAATCTCCCACATACGGCAATGTTTTTTGCGGCAATTCCAAAATATTCCGATATCGTTCTGAAATGCAATAAGAAATATCGAAACCGGCTGCCCGCTTGGGTTTCAGCCAATAACCACAACCACCTCAGTGACTTAGGAAAAAATATCTAGGCCTTCTCCCATATTGAGCTTCTGGCCGCTTGCAGTTATGCTTAGCATCTGATTTCCCTTAAGGTGTTTTTAAGAAAAATTGAGTGCCCTTTCAACCCGACCCAGCTTGATGATTGTTGACGACAATTCGCTGATTCGCGAAGGGCTGGCGGTCGCCTTTGGCCACGATTTTCGGGTGCATCAGGCTGAATCACGCGCTGCCGCGATCGAGCTGTTACGGAAGCTGCCAAGTCCGCCGCAACTGGCTTTGATTGATCTGGGGTTGCCCCCGCTGACGCACCGCCCGGATGAAGGATTTCACTTAATCGCCGAGTTGCTCGCCCACTCGCCGAAGACCAAAATTTTTGTGCTCTCCGGCCAGGACGAGCAAAGTAATGCGCGCCATGCGCGCACCATTGGCGCGATCGACTTCATCGCGAAGCCCTGTGCCCCGAAAAAAATAAAAAGGTATCTGGACGAAGCGCTGTCCATTCAGTTCAACGAACGGGTCAGCGAAGAGCCGGACGATCAGTCACTCGGAATCATCGGCCAGAGCCCGGCCATTCAGGCCATGCGCAACCAGGTTGCGATGTATGCCTCCATGCCGTTCCCGGTGCTCATCGAAGGCGAATCGGGCTGTGGCAAGGAACTCGTGGCCGCGGCAATCCAGAAACTGAGTGGCAATGCAGATGCGCCTTACAAGGTGCTCAACTGTGCCGCGATTTCTCCGACCCTGATCGAACCCACCCTGTTTGGTTACAGCAAGGGTGCCTTTACCGGCGCGACCAACTCGCAGGCCGGCTTCTTTGAAATCGCGACGGACGGAACCTTGTTCCTGGATGAAATCGGCGAATTGCCGATGGAACTCCAGACCAAGTTGTTGCGTGTGCTGGAGAATGGCGAGTTTCAACGGGTCGGCGAAACCGAAACGCGTATCAGTCACGCGCGCATCATCGCTGCGACCAACCGTAATTTGCGTGATGCAATCCGCGCCGGCACGTTCCGCAATGACCTGTACCATCGCCTGAACGTCTTCTCGATTCATACGCCGCCATTGCGCGAGCGTGGCTCCGACAACCTGATTCTGCTCAATCACTTCCGCACCTGCTATGCCAAGCAAACCAAGCAGGAGCCGTTCGAACTGCATCCCGAATCGCTGCACCTGTGGGAACAATACAGCTTCCCCGGCAACATTCGAGAACTGCGCAACATCGTCATCCGGCTTACGACCAAATATCCGGGCAAAATTGTCAGCCCGTCGCAGTTGCGCGACGAGTTTGATCCCTTTGAGTCATCTGCCAGAAAGCAGGATACCGCCGCACCGGAACCGGTGAAGCTGCAGCAACACAACCAGATCAGCGAGCTCAAGGCCGGTGTCTTCAACCTGGATCAGCGCCTGCGAGAGTTGGAAAGCGGCTACATTACTGCCGCGCTCGAGCTGGCCGCAGGTAATATCAGCGAAACCGCAAAGCTGCTCGGCATCAACCGTACGACGTTGTATAGCCGCATGGACGCACACAAGAAGCTGGGATAGAACCCGGCAAACCAATCCCCGGCGCAACCCACGCAATCGCGCCAGCATTGTTATTTGATGTAAATCAGTCATGATGGTCCTCGCAACACGCTGAGTGAAGTGTTGCTTGAACACCGGTTGGGCACAACGAGTACCTGCCCGCATCGCACGCTGAGCTGTACCGGAAAAGCTGCAAATCAATAAAACAAGGGGGGAAGTAATGCGTTCGCGCGTTCTACCGTATCTCTGCGTTATCGGTACAACTCTGGTTGGGTGAGCGACCAATCCGGTTCAACCCTCAGACAATCACATCCAGCGGCCAGCCAATCCATCCTCCGGTTCCGGTATCCCGCAACCCGTCAGACATAACCTCGTACTCCCTCCTCCCACCGCGACCGCACGGGTGGACACCTACAGTGTGGTGGTCACCAATTTGCCCGCGCAGGAAATTCTGTTTGCCCTTGCACGCGACGCAAAGATCAATCTCGATATTCATCCGGGGATCCAGGGAACCGTCACCCTGAACGCCCTTGACCAGACCTTGCCGCAAATCCTGGCAAGGATCGCGAAACAGGTAGACATGCGCTACGAGATCGATCACGACAACCTGATCATCATGCCGGACACGCCGTATCTGCACAGTTACCGGATCAACTACGTGAACATGGCGCGCGATACCGAGAGTGCGATCAATAACTCGATGCAGGTCAGCAATACCGGGGGCGCAGTCGCCGCCAGCGTCGGCAACAGCTCCTCCATTTCAATCAAGAACAGTTCCAGAAACCGGCTGTGGGACACCCTGATCCAGAACATCAAGGATATCCTGCACGAGACCGACAAGATCCTGCCCGAAGGTTCCAGCGAGACTTCGGTACAACAGGTCAGAGCAGCCAGCAGCACCGGCACCGGCGTGCAGCCGCCGAACAATAAGAAATCCGGCAGCAAAGGCGGCATCGAAACCAGTCCCAACCCGGTGAATGTCGAAGAAGGCGGCGTGACCATCACCCGGCGCAGCACCTTCCGTGAAGCCGCGTCGGTGATTGCCAATCCGGAAACCGGCCTGATCATCGTCCGCGCGACCGGACGGCAACACGAAAAAATTCAGGAATTCATCGACCAGGTAATGAAAAGTGCGCGCTGCCAAGTCATGATCGAAGCCACCCTGGTCGAGGTACGCCTGAGCGAGCAATATCGGCAGGGCATCAACTGGTCGATGCTGATCAAGGCCGGCGGCAAGAATTTCAAGCTGATACAGAACGGTGCTACCAATTTCGGTAATGGCATCCTGGGCATCATCACCAATCCCACTGCCACCTCCATCGCCACCCAGGTCTCGTTGCTGGAATCTTTTGGCAACGTCCGGGTACTATCCAGCCCGAAACTGAGCGTACTCAACAACCAGACCGCAATGATGCGGGTAGTCGACAACCTGGTTTATTTCACGGTCAAGGCGGACACCACGACCAACCAGACTACCGCGATTACCACTTTCACCACCACCCCGAACACGATCCCCGTTGGTTTCACGATGAGCGTGACCCCGCAAATCAGCGATAGCGACGTGGTGCTGCTGAACGTGCGGCCGTCGATTTCGCGCGTTATCCGCTATGTACCGGACCCGAACCCCAGTCTGATTGCCACCACGAACCAGGGAATTCCGGAAACGCAGACTCGTGAAATGGAATCCGTCATGCGCCTCGAGAACAATCAGATCGCCGTGATGGGTGGGCTGATGCAGGACTCGATCAACAATCTCGATGACGCGGTACCCGGCCTGTCCAGAATTCCCGTTGCCGGCGAGCTCTTCAAACAGCGCAACGACAAGACCGAAAAAACCGAACTGGTCATTTTCCTGCGCCCCGTGATCATCAAGAACAGCAGCATCGACGGTGATTTCCATGCTTATCGCGACCTGCTGCCGGATCAGAATTATTTCAAGGAAGCTTCTGCGGACACGCCATGAGGAGTCGACAGGAATGACATTGCCCTCATCTGCCAACCACTACCCTCAACTGTTGCCACCCTGCCGGCGGGCGCGTACAGGCAATCGCGGCAGACATCGGGCAAGACCGTCGCTCGGCGCCCGCCCTCATCATCGCCTGCGTCGTTCGATACAGCTCGCTGTAGGCGGTACCATCCTGATGCTTGGCATCGACGTGTGTCATTTGCTGTATGCCGCAGGCACAAATGATCTCTCCACCGCACCGCCATCCCGAACAACTGCTGCCAACCCCGCTCCGCGCAAGACTATGCGCCCGGTCGCTCGCCCTCCGGGGTCCGCCGCACCGCGCGGCACACCAGCGCAGGCCGAACCGCAGGAATCCATCCGCCAGGAGAACCTGCCGCACATTACCCGAAAACAAACGGGGCTGGTCGAACCATTGCTGCAGGAGGCATATTCCGCCTACCGGAGCGGTGAGCTGGAACAGGCGCAGCGGCTATATCTGGGGGTGGTCAGGAAAGATGTGCACAACTCTGATGCGTTGCTGGGATTGGCGGCCGTTGCCTTGCAGCACGGGGACAATTTTAGCGCAGCGCAATATTACTCGCGAGTACTTGAAGCAGACCCGCGCAATTCTGCGGCAAATGCCGGACTGGCGGCACTGAGTGCAGATGACGGCGCAAACGAAAGCCACCTGAAGATCTTGCTGCATGACCAGCCCAACTCCGCCGTCCTGCATTTTGCGCTCGGCAATCTGTACGCGCGGCAAATGCGCTGGAGCGAAGCGCGACAGGCCTATTTCAGCGCCTATACGCTGGATGCTGCCAATGCTGCATTTGCGTTCAATCTCGCCGTGAGCCTCGATCATCTCGGTGAGCATGACTTGGCCGCATTTCACTATCGGCAGGCAGTGCAGCTCGACCCGTCGAACAATGCGGGGCTCGATCATGCGCACATTACCCAGCGTATCGACGAACTGGGCCGCTGAAGCCATGCCGGAAAACCTGCGCCAACCACCGCTCGGGCAGATGCTGATCAACAAGGGCGTCATCAGCGAAGACCAGCTGCGCATTGCGCTGCGAGAACAAGGGAAAACGCATCAACCTCTCGGACGTCTGCTCGTACGGCTGGGTTTCCTGTCGGAGGCCACGATCCGCGACGTGCTCTCCGAAAATGTCGGGCAGGAGAGCGTCGATTTTGCCACCGTGATCGCCGATCCCGCCGCCCTCTCACTCATTCCCAAAGATGTTGCAAGGCGGCATCAATTATTTCCGCTCGCGGTAAATCGTGCCGGCCACACCCTTACCATTGCGGTAGCCGACCCGGACGACATCATTGCGCTGGATCAGGTGCGGGCATTGCTCAAGGACGAGTATCGCCTGATCACCCAGTTTGCGAGCGAGTCGGACATCTTGCACGCAATCGATCAGTATTACGGTTTCGAGCTGTCCATCGACGGCATCCTGCACGAGATCGAGCCAGGCGAAGTGGAATACCAAGCACCGCAAGTCGGTGGCAACGAGTTCAGCCAGCCGGTGGTCCGCCTGATCGATGCTCTGCTCAACGAAGCGGTGCAGCGCGGCGCCTCCGATATTCACTTTGAACCGGAGAGCAGTTTCCTGCGCATCCGCTACCGGATTGACGGTGTGCTACGGCAGGTGCGCAGCTTGCACAAGAGTTTCTGGCCGGCAATGGTGGTACGGCTGAAAGTGATGAGCAACATGAACATCGCCGAAACCCGCGCACCGCAAGACGGGCGCATTTCCCTCAGGCTGTCGGGCCGGATGATCGACTTCCGGGTCGCGTCGCACCCCACCACGCATGGCGAAAATCTGGTGCTGCGTATCCTCGATCGCCAGAAGGGCATTGTGCCACTCGAACAGATCGGCCTGGATGCCGCCGCGCTCAACATTCTCAAGACCATCATCGCAAAACCCGAGGGCATCATCCTCGTGACCGGCCCCACCGGCAGCGGCAAGACCACGACCCTGTATTCGGTGCTGAATCACGTCAACACCGAATCGGTCAATATCATGACGCTGGAAGATCCGGTGGAATATCCGATTGCGCTGATCCGCCAGACCTCGGTAAACGACGCGATCAAGCTGGATTTCGCCAATGGCATCCGCTCGATGATGCGGCAGGATCCCGACATCATCCTGGTCGGCGAAATCCGCGACCATCCCACGGCGGAGATGGCGTTCCGCGCTGCCATGACCGGTCACCAGGTATATTCGACCCTGCATACCAATTCGGCGATCGGCGCAATCCCACGCCTGCTCGACATCGGGATCCTGCCGGACATCATGGCAGGCAACATCAGCGGCATCATCGCGCAGCGGCTGGTGCGCAAATTGTGCCAAGAATGCAGACAGCCCTATCAGCCGGATGCCGCAGAACGCAAACTGCTGGGAGTGGCCGCCCATCAGGAAATTACGCTGTATCGCGCCGCTGGTTGCAAGGCTTGCAACCAGCAAGGCTATCTGGGACGTATGGCCATCATGGAGTTGCTCAAGATGGATCACGATCTGGACGAACTGGTGTCGCGCCGCGCCAGCACTCGGCAAATCCGTAGCGCGGCGCTCGCCAAGGGCTACCGCCCGCTGGCCATGGATGGCACCCAACGCATCCTGCAGGGTGTCACCTCCCTCGCAGAAGTCAGCCGCGTCGTGGATCTGACTGACCGGCTGGGATGAGGTACCTGGATGGCGCTCTATTCCTATCGTGCGCTCGACGAGCGGGGCAGGTCCCACAGGGGGTTGCTCGATGCCGCGAGCGAGCTGGATCTCGAACTGCACCTGAAACGCGACGGACTCGATCTGATTGATGCCAAACCGGACAACGGCATCCGCGGCTGGCGGCGCCGCAGGGTCAGGCGCACCGAACTGATTATGTTCTTTCTTAACCTGGAACAGCTCACCCGCGCCGGCGTCCCGCTGCTGGAAAGTCTCGCCGATTTGCGCGACACGATGAACGAGCCGCACTTCCGCGAGATCATCGCCAGCCTGATCGAATCGATCGAAGGCGGCAAAGGACTTTCGCAGGCCATGTCACAGCATCCGGACGCCTTCGACAAGATCATCGTCAGCCTCACTCACACTGGCGAAGAAAGCGGCCGGCTGCAAGAGGTGTTCCGTCACATCACGGAATCGCTGAAATGGCAGGATGAAATCGCGTCCTATTCGCGGACGATCCTGATCTACCCGGCCATCGTCGGCATCGTCGTGCTGGCACTGATCTTCTTCCTGATGATCTATCTGGTGCCGCAGCTGGTGGGCTTCATCAAGAGTATGGGACAGGAGCTCCCATTGCAGACGCGCATGCTGCTGGCCGTCTCGGCCTTCTTCGTCAATTACTGGCATGCCCTGCTCTCGCTGCCGCTAATCGCGCTACTCGCGGCCAAGCTGGCCATGACTTACCGGCCGGAGCTACGCTATGCCGTCGACAAGCTGAAACTGGAGCTGTGGCTGATCGGCCCGATCCTGCGCAAGATCGTGCTGGCGCGTTTCGCCAACGTCTTTGCGCTGATGTATGGCGCAGGCATCAGCGTACTCGACGGAATTGCCAACTCGCGGGAGGTAGTCAACAACCTGGCCGTTGCCGCATCCCTGGAAGATGTCATGCAGGAGATCGAGGCCGGTAAAAATCTAACTCAGAGTTTCCGCGACACCGGCATGTTCCCCCCGCTGGTGATCCGCATGCTCAAGGTCGGCGAAACCACCGGAGCACTGGACCAGGCCCTGCTAAATGTCAGCTACTTTTATGATCGCGAAGCCAAAGACGCCATCAGAAGGATACAGGTCATGGTCGAACCGGTGCTGACCCTCGTGCTCGGCGCACTGCTCGGTTGGGTGATGCTGTCGGTGCTGGCACCGATCTACGATATTCTCGGCAAGGTGCGTTTCTGATGAAACACTGCCTGCTGCTTTACCTATGCGCCGAACACCTCCATGCGCAACTGGTGGCCGGCGAAAAAATCACAGCGCAACTCAAGTTCACTGACTCACCCGAAGGACGCGACGACTTCGCTACATTCTTGCAGACCGCGAGACGCCCGGCTTACCTGCTGGTCGACCTGATCGAAGAAGATTTCCGGCATGAAACGGTACCCCATTTGAGTGGCGCCCGCCGTTCCGCCCAGTTGCAGCGCAAATTCGAGCAGTTCTATCGCGACACTCCTTTCCGCCAGGGCGTGCTGCTGCAACGCCAGCCGACTGGCCGGCACGACGACGTAATGCGGTTTTCCGCATTGACCAATCCCGCACTACTTGCCCCCTGGCTCGACATCATGCTGGACCGGAAAATTCCGCTCGCCGGCATCTACTCGGTGCCGCAAATCAGCGGTACGTTCATCGGACATCACCCCGCAAACCACGTGCTGCTGATTTCGTGGGAACGCTCTGCGGGACTGCGGCAATCCTATTTCAACGAACAACAGTTACAGCTTTCCCGCCTGACACCGCTGCATGCGGATCTGACTTTCCGCGCCGCGGTCACCAACGAACTCGTTCACACCTGCCAGTATCTGAAAAGCCTGAGCCTGCTGCCGCCGGAACAGACCTTGGACGTGCGCATCCTTTGCCATGCCGATGATCACGCAGCCCTGGCCGCTGGCGGCCTACCTGACGAGGCAGATGTACGCTATGACTTCGTAGATCTGAATGAGATTGCCGAGCAATTCAAGTTCAACTATTCCTTTACCGACTCGGACGCCACCCCGCTGTTCCTATACCAGCTGACCCGTAGATTACCCGGAGCCAGTTACGCCAGTGCGGCGCATCGGCACTATCACCGGCTGTGGCAACTGCGCCGGACGCTGTACCACGGCAGCAGCGCATTATTGTTGGCCAGCCTCGCGTGGGCTGCAGTGAATCTCGCGCAAGGCAGCGCCCACAAGACTGAAGCCTTGGCGCTCAACGACCGGACGCAGCGTCTGCTGACCGAGTTGCAGACTATGACGCCCCGGTCCGCAAACACTCAGGCATCGGCGGCCGACATGAAAACCGCCGTCACTTTGATGCGCGAGTTTGCTCTGACCGCTGTTGCCCCCGTAGAAATCCTGCACCCGCTCAGCATGACACTGGACGATTACCCGGAGATCGAACTCGATGAGCTTGCCTGGCGGACGGAGGCCGCTGAAGCCAGTCCGACGCACGCCAGTGGCAATTGGCCGGTGGCGATCATCACCATCAAGGGACATTTCGCCGGAGATGCCAATGATTATCGCGCGGCACTTGATCATCTGGAACGTTTCCGGCACGACCTCACCGCACGGGGCTATCACGTGATCGTGCAAGAGCAGCCGCTCGACCTCAGTCCAACCGGGAGTATCACAGACCCGACTGAACGTCACTCGACAATCTTCGACTTTTCACTGAAGCTGTCGCGGCCGCTCACGAACAAGGAGCCCCGCGCATGATGATTGCTCGTGCCGATCTCTCGCTGTTGCGCTGGAGCCTGTCGGCACTTGCCCTGACGACGGGCATCGCCGGCGTCATACTGTATGCCAGCACACAATATGCCAACCAGACGCTCCGCGAACTGAACAGCGCGCGGCTTCGCCATAACGACGCGCGCAGCCGCCTTGCCGCTGCCGGCGAGGATCGCAACAACCTCTCGGCAAATGCCGGGGCATACGGTGCGCTCGAACAGCGCCGGATCATCGGCGATGGTGACCGGCTGAGCTGGATCGAGGGCCTGGAGCATCTTCGGCAGCAACATCTCGTGACCGATTTCCATTATCTGATCTCGCCACAGAAAAACCACGCGCGTCCGACGGCCGTGCAAGGCAGCTTCGATATTCGCTACAGCGAGATGAAGCTGCAATTCGAACTGTTGCATGAAGGACAGCTGGTGGATTTCCTCGGTGCATTACACAACCAGGTGAATGGCTGGTATCAGCTGGAAGGCTGCTCGCTGCATCGCATCGGCGCGGATGAAGCCAAAGCCGGCGCCGCGCTCACGGCCGAGTGCACCGGTGGCTGGATCACGCTGAAAAACCGGGGCACGCCGTGATGAAATTCATCGTCCTCGCCATCATCTGCGTTGCGTTGTTGAGCGGAGTTACGCCAGCCAGGCCGGCCGAACTGGAACGGTTATTTTTTACCCCGGAACAGCGCAAGGAGCTTGAACGACACCGGCAACAGGAAAGTGCCACCAATGGGCACACCCTGACGGTAAACGGGATCGTGCAGAAAACCGGCGGTGAGCGCACGGTGTGGATCAACGGCGCACCGCAAGCCGCCGGAGACCACGGCGAACATACACCGGATGGCGTAACGATCGCTGTGCCCGGCCAGGCCCGACCGGCCGAAGTCAAAGTCGGCCAGAAACTCTCGCTGCCGCCAACGGAGCCATAAGCCCCATGCAGCGCCCTGATCACGGCGGCACGTTCAAACAGCAGGGCGCTGTACTGCTGGTAATGCTGATCATCGTGATCATTGGTATCACCACCGTCCTGGCCAGCTCATTGAGCATGGCTGCCATAAAGAACGCACGGCAGGAACAAACCGCCGCTGCACTCGCACAGGCCAGAGACGCCCTGATTGGTTACGCGATTACTTATGGTGACGCGCATCCCGGCGAAGTTCATGGCTTCCTGCCGTGTCCGGATCATGCTAACGGCAATCCGGAAGGCAGCGCAGAACTCAATTGCGGTTCCAAGAACGTCAGCCAGATCGGGCGCCTGCCATGGAAAACCCTGGGCTTGCCGGTTTTGCGGGATGGCGATGCCGAGTGCCTGTGGTACACAGTATCGGGTACCTTCAAGAACAACCCCAAGACCGATCTGATGAACTGGGACAACAGCGGCTTGTTCGAGATCGTGGATGCCGGCGGCACAACCATTGCGCGCAATGTCGTGGCAGTGGTATTCGCACCCGGCGCTGTGCTCGGCAGTCAGAACCGCGCAAGCGATGGCACGGCACCGAGCTGCGGCGGCAATTACACGGCCGCAAACTACCTCGACCAGGATGCAACGCTCAACAATGCTGCCGTCTCCGGCACGGCCAGCGCGACGAGCCAATTCCGTGGCGGGCCATCCGCACAGATAAACGATCAGATGGTTTACATCACGCGAGACGACGTTTTCAATGCCCTGAAACGGCGCAGCGACTTCCACGCTGCCCTGACGGACATGACGCGCAAGGTCGCGGAATGCATCGCCGATTTCGGCAAAAGGAATAACACGCTTTCCAACCAGAGCCTGCCGTGGCCGGCGCCGCTCACACTGACGGATTATGGCAAGAATACTTCCTATAATGACAAGACCGGTTTGCTGGCCGGCCGGGTACCTTACCAGACCGACAGCGCGCGCCTGAAGACGGGGAACTCCGGCAGCAGCGATTACCTGCTGTCGAGCAGCGGAAACAACTGCCCCGCCGCAACCGAATGGCCCGCCAGTTACCCGTGGTGGGATAACTGGAAGGATCACGTGTTCTACGCCATCGCCCAGAACTTCAAGCCGGACAGCCAGCCGACGCTGTCCTGCGGCGCCTGCCTCAAGGTCAATGGAACTGACAATTTTGCGGCGATCGTGATGTTTTCCGGCGCACCTCTTGCCGCTCTTAATCAGACGCGTACCGACAAAAGCGTTATCGCCAACTACCTCGAAGGCCGCAATGCCGCCAATCTGAGCCTTGCCAATGGAACCGGGGATTATCAAAACGGCGCGAGCAGTGAAAGGTTCAACGATATCCTGTACTGCATCCGGACTGACCTGAGCGTGGTGCCATGCCCCTGATCAAATCCAAGCGTCGCAAGGCATTATGGCGTGGCTTCAGCCTGGTCGAGCTGGCGATCGTGCTCATTATCCTGGGATTATTGATGACCGGGCTGGCTCCTTCCCTGTCCGCCCGGATAGATGCGTTACATCTCGACGAAACGCGCAAGTCGATGAAGGAAATCCAGGAGGCATTGCTCGGGTTTGCCGTCGCCAATGGCCGGTTGCCGTGGCCAGCCTGCGGGACGCTCGCTGCGGGTCAGTCCAATGCCGGCATCGAGCTGTCCCCGGCGAGTGCCACAGCCATTGGCTGCACCGCTGACATGGCGGTCCTGCCATGGGCCACGCTCGGCACCAGCGAAACCGACGCGTGGGGCAATCGCTACACCTATCGCGTTAGCAGCGATTTTGCTGATGTCGTCGGCGATGCCACCTATGGTGGATGCACGCCCGGTACATTACCCGCTCAGTCCACCTTCGCCTTGTGTTCCAGCGGCAACCTGAATGTGCTGTCCGCCGCGGGCGGCACGAATCTGGCCACCAATTTGCCCGCAGTCATCGTCTCGCATGGCAAGAACGGCGCCGGCGCCTACACCCCGCAAGGCACCCGGCTGCCCGTCAGCGGCAACGCCGACGAACTGGAAAACAGCTATGGCGCAGTTAACAACAATTACGTCAGTCATCCGCCTACAGCAGAATTCGACGATCTGGTGGTATGGATACCCACTCCGATCTTGTTCAACCGGATGGTTGCGGCAGGCAAGCTGCCCTGAGCAAACCGCTGCCTACACAACTCCGCTGCGTAACGGCAATATTACCGACGCATACCGCGGCCATGCCGATAGACCAGTACCGCAGCCAGCGCCGCAGCCACCACAATAATAATCGGCACCCAAGGCGGCAGCCAGAGCCAGCGCAGGATCCAGTCACGCCAAGTGCTTTTTCCGCATAACAGTCGACAGCGTTCCACCGGGTTGTTGGCATCGTTCAGCAAGGGCGGTGGATTCGTGCAGTAGCGGTTGCGCTCACTGTTATCCATGCCGCGCAGGAAATTCTTGATGTCGGCAACTTCCTTCGTGCCCAGGCAGGAATAGCCGGTGTAGAGACCACCCTCGACCCATTTCTTGCGCAGCCACCACTGGATGCCGTATGGCGACAGGTTGGCCTCATCATATTGCTGATCGCATGCCCCCGCGCCGGCGGCACAAGGAGTGCAAATATGCGGAAAGCCGGTGCCATCAAGATGGCGCCGTTCGTGCATGAGCAGGCCGATCAGCTCGGACATGCCGATCCAGCTGCGTTGCCAGTCCCTTGTCACGTCGTTCTTTGCGCGGACATTGAAGTACGTTTTCCCGTCCCCGAAAGTATTAGAACAGCATTGGTCTGGTCCGGTAGTAGTGATGTTGATCCCGCCGATCTTCTGTTTCAGCCAGTCGTAGAGCGTGCCCGAGGTCCAGGGCAGATGACCGGTTTGGCCGAGATCGAGGTAATAGATCGTACGCAACGCCTGTAGAACAATCAGTTCGTCGGTGTATTGCGCGGTGGTGAGCTGTGAAATGGGTTTGGGGCACACGGGGTTAACGATGACCCCGTCTTTCCTGATCGTGAAATCACTCCTGATGATATCCAGTGCCGGATCACCGGTGGGGCATGCGTCCAGAAACTGTTTGATGTTGCAGACCTCGGCACCGGCCGTGACCGGCAGGTAAAGCGCCATCATGCCCAGCAACATGACGGAAAAATATTTCCGGGCAATTGCCGCAGCTCTCGCCAATAATTTCATCGACATACCCCTCACTAGTTTCTTGCGGCAATATGGTTCGGATCCCGGCAAGGTCTCGCGGCCATAACGCTACGCACGGCGCCAAGTCGTGCCCTGCGCGGTATCTTCCAGCACGATACCGGCTTCCAGCAGCTCCTTGCGGATGCGGTCTGCCTCGGCAAAATTCTTCGCTTTCTTGGCGGCGATGCGTGCTTCGATCTGCGCGTTGATTGCAGCTTCGTCCAAGCCGCTGGCAGCCGCTCTGCCTTGCAGGAAGTCCTGTGGGTCGCGTTGCAGCAGACCGAGCACGCCGGCGAGCGACTTGAGCTGCGTGGCCGCTTCCCGTGACTGGCTGCGGTTTACCTCGTTGGCGAGATCGAACAGCACCGCGACGGCTTCCGGCGTATTGAAGTCGTCGTCCATCGCGGCCTCGAAGCGTTGAGCGTAGGGTTCGTTCCATTCAACTGCGCCTTCTCCCCCGCCCCCGCTCGCGGGCGAGGAGAGGCTCTTCAGCGCGGTATACAGCCGCGTCAGCGCCACCTTCGCGTCGTCCAGATGGGCATCGGAATAATTCAGCGGGCTGCGGTAGTGCGCGCGCAGGATAAAAAAGCGCACCACTTCGGCGTCGTATTTCTGCAGCACCTCGCGGATGGTGAAGAAATTACCGAGGCTCTTGGACATCTTCTCGTTGTCCACGCGCACAAAGCCGTTGTGCATCCAGTAGTTCACATGCCGGCACTGGTAGGCGCCCTCGGACTGCGCGATTTCGTTCTCGTGGTGCGGGAACTGCAGATCGGCGCCGCCGCCGTGAATGTCGAAATGCTTGCCAAGAATCTGTGCGCCCATTGCCGAACATTCGATGTGCCAGCCGGGGCGTCCCTTGCCCCACTTCGAGTCCCACTTCACTTCGTCGGCTTCGTTGTCCCTGGCGTGTTTCCACAGCACGAAATCGAGCGGGTCGTGCTTGGCCTCGGTCACCTCGACGCGCTCACCGGCACGCAAGTCTTCCAGCGACTTGCCGGACAGCTTGCCGTAGCCTTCAAATTTGCGCACCGCGTAATTCACATCGCCGTCGGCAGCCTGGTAGGCAAGCCCGCGCTGTTCCAGCTGGTCGATCATCTCCAGCATCTGCGGCACAAACTGCGTCGCGCGCGGCTCGTGGTCGGGGCGCTGCACGCCCAGCGCGTCTGCATCCTCGTGCATCGCGGCGGTGAAGCGCGCGGTCAGCGCATGGATCGACTCGCCGTTCTCCGCTGCGCGCTTGATGATCTTGTCGTCGATGTCGGTGATGTTGCGCACGTAAGTCACGTCATAGCCGCTTGCCTTGAGCCAGCGGTACACCATGTCGAACACCACCATCACGCGAGCATGGCCGAGGTGGCAATAGTCGTACACGGTCATGCCGCACACGTACATGCCGACCTTGTTGGGTTCGATCGGGACAAATTCCTGCTTGTCACGCGTCAGCGTGTTGAAAATTTTCAGCATAAGGCAATCAGAAGGTCATGGGTTTGTTGTCGTTCAGGTTGAGCCAACCCTTGACGATGCGGTAGATGATCCAGCAGAAATTCGCGAACAGGATCGCGGCGCCGATCACAATGATAAGAGTCAGTCCGCCGATCACCGCCCATAACAGACCATACCAGAAGGTGCGCATCTGCCAGCGGAAATGACTTTCCAGCCAGGTGCCGCTCACCTCTTCCAGCTTGATGTTGTTGATGATGATGCCGGCAATGGCGGTCACGCCACCGGTGAAATAGGACAATGCGTATAAGGCATAGACGATCACCGTCAGCGTTTTCAGTGATTGCATCTTCTCGTCGGGCGGCTGCGAGATTTCCCCGTTCATGATTATTGCTCCTTGCTCCAGGAATCCTTCAACGTCACGGTGCGGTTGAACACGAGTTTGCCTGCGGGTTGGTGATCACGCCGGTCAGTGCAGAAGTATCCGAGCCGCTCGAACTGGTAGCGCGTTTCCGGCGCGGCATCCTTCACGCAGGCTTCCACCCAGCCTTGCACGACAGTGAGCGAATCGAGATTGAGATAGGTGCAGAAATCCACTTCCCGGTAGGCATCGGGCTCAGGCACGGTGAACAGCCGGTCGTACAGGCGAATCTCCGCCGGCAGCGCATGCTCGCAAGACAGGAAATGGATCACACCCTTTACCTTGCGTCCAACCGGGTTCTTGCCCAGCGTGTCGTGGTCGATGCTGCACTTGAGTTCGACGACCTTGCCGGTTGCGTCCTTCACCACCTCATCGCAGCGCATCACATAGCTGTAGCGCAGGCGCACTTCGCCACCCACAGTCAGACGCTGCCAGCCGGCGGGCGGCACTTCGGCGAAATCGTCGGCCTCGATGAACAGCTCCTTGCTGAACGGCACTACGCGGCTGCCGAACTCGGGATGGTTGGGATGGAACCCCGCCTCGCGCGTCTGAGCACCGTCGGCATTGGTGATCGTGACTTTCAGCGGATTGACGATTGCCATCACGCGCGGCGCACGGGTTTCGAGATCGTCGCGGATCGACGACTCCAGCACGGCCATGTCCACGATGTTCTCGCTCTTGGACACGCCGATGCGCTTCGCGAATTCGCGGATGCCTTCGGGCGTATAGCCGCGTCGACGCATACCGCTGATGGTCGGCATGCGGGGATCGTCCCAGCCGCTGACGCGTTTTTCGTTCACCAGCTGCAGCAGCTTGCGCTTGCTGGTGATGGTGTAGTGCAGTTCCAGGCGCGAAAACTCATATTGGCGCGGATGGCAGGGGGTGGTGATGTTGTCCAGCACCCAGTCGTACAGCGGGCGGTGATCTTCGAATTCCAGCGTGCAGATCGAATGCGTGATGCCTTCCAGTGCATCGGAGATGCAATGCGTGTAGTCGTACATCGGATAGATGCACCACTGGTCGCCGGTGCGGATGTGGTGCGCGCGGCGGATGCGGTAAATCACGGGGTCGCGCAGGTTGATGTTCGGCGAAGTCATGTCGATTTTCGCGCGCAGCACCAGGCTGCCGTCGGCGAATTCGCCCGCCTTCATGCGTGCAAACAGGTCGAGATTCTCGGCGACCGGGCGGTTGCGGTTCGGGCTGTCTTTGCCTGGTTGCGTGAGCGTGCCGCGGTACTCGCGCATCTGCTCCGGCGTGAGGTCGTCGACATAGGCAAGCCCCTTGTTGATCAGTTCCACTGCATGGTCGTACAGTGCACCGAAGTAGTCCGACGCCCAGCGAACCGGTCCGTTCCACTCGAAGCCCAGCCAGCGCACGTCATCTTGGATCGACTGCGCATATTCGGTACTCTCCTTCTCCGGATTGGTATCGTCAAAGCGCAGATTGCACTTGCCGTGATAATCCTGTGCCAAACCGAAATTGAGACAAATGGATTTGGCATGACCAACGTGGAGATACCCGTTTGGCTCGGGCGGAAACCGCGTGACGATGCTGGTATGCTTGCCGCTGGCCAGGTCAGCGTCGATGATGTTGCGGATGAAGTTGGAAACAATAGGCGGAGGCGTGCTGCTCATGCTGGATTTCCCGTTCCTGTCAGATTGGCGAAATACGGGGATTCTACCTGAAACATCATGACCACTCCCACAGGTCAAGACATATACTGTGAAAACGCTCTGGTAATTTGATAGAATTCATTGTAAGTTTACTTACTTAATTAAACCTGCGCGCGAGACGTGCCACACAAACAAAACCCGCGCGCCTGGATCGCGCACTTTAGGAGTTGAGAACACGATGACTATGTTTAACCGTTTGCATCATCATGCTGCGCTGATTTCCGGCGCATTGTTGCTGTTTGGCGCCAGCGTTGCTGCGCATGCCGATGACATTCAGGACGCCACCAAGCTCTACAAGCAGGGCCAGAACAATCAGGCATTGGACAAGGTAAATGGAATTCTGGCGAACAAGCCCAAGGACGCCCAGGCGCGCTTCCTCAAGGGACTGATCCTTACCGAGCAAAACAAGACGGCCGAAGCCATCAAGGTGTTTTCCGCCTTGACCGAAGACTACCCTGAATTGCCCGAACCGTATAACAACCTGGCCGTACTGTTCGCGAGCCAGGGTCAATATGACAAGGCCAAGCTGGCGCTGGAAATGGCGATTCGCACTCATCCGAGCTATTCCACTGCGCATGAAAACCTGGGCGACATTTATGCCAAGCTCGCGAGCCAGGCCTATGATCGTGCCTTGCAGCTGGATCGCAGCAACACCACCACCAAGACGAAGCTGGCCATGATTCAGGAACTGTTCGCAGCCGAATCCCGCGGCAAGGCAGCACCGGCGCGCGGCATCGCAGCACCGGTAAATTTGGCAGCCAATACGCCTGCCGGCAAACCCGAAGCGACCAAGGCTGAATCCGCCAAGCCCGCGCCGGTTGCCACCCAGGCAACTGCTGCCGCAGGCGACAGCAATGAAGTGATTAGCACGGTTAACGCTTGGGCCGCAGCCTGGTCCGCCAAGAACGTGAAGGAATACCTGTCCTTCTACGCCAGCGACTTCCGCACCCCGAATGGCGAAAACCGCGCCGATTGGGAACGCACACGCGAGGAACGCATCAGTGCGCCGAAGTCCATTCAGGTTGGTATCAGCAATATCAAGGTGAAATTTGCCGATGGCACCCATGCCGTCGCACAATTCCACCAGACTTATCGTGCCAGCCACCTGAAAACTGCCGGTCAGAAGACCTTGGTAATGGTAAATGCCGGCGGCAAGTGGCTGATTCAGGAAGAACGCGCAAAATAATATCAAATCAGTATGCGGAAGTTAGCCCTTTCATCGTTGCTGTGCGGCCTCATGATAGCCGGCTCGGCACAAGCCGAGCCGGATTCACACGATACCGAAGCCAAGTTGGCCAAAAGTCTGGCAGCCCTCAGGGAAAACCGTCTGGATGTTGCGCTAAACGAAGTCGACAGCCTCTTGCGCGTCAATCCGAAATTCAAACTGGCTCAGCTGCTCAAGGGCGACATATTGATGGCGCGAGCGGGTGAACTCAACGGGTTCGGCAACGCGGCCAATGCGCCGCGCGACAAAATTGAAGAACTTCGCACCGAAGCAATGGTGCGGCTGCAACGCGCCCAGACGCAACCGCCGGTCGATCTTGCCCCGCGCTATGTGTGGAAGCTTGATCCTGACCAGAAATACGCCCTGGTCGTGGACGGCAGCCGCTCCACGCTTTACGTCTATGAAAACGTGAATGGTGAACCGCGCTACGTGACGGACTTCTATATCACTATCGGAAAACTGGGCACGGAAAAAGTCTCCGAAGGTGATCAGCGTACGCCGATCGGCGTCTATTTCGTCACCGCTGAACTGCCGAAAAACAAGCTCGCCGACATGTATGGCAGCGGCGCCTTTCCGCTCAGCTACCCGAATGAGTGGGACCGCAAGAATGGACGCACCGGCAGTGGCATCTGGCTGCATGGCACGCCCAGCGATACCTACAGCCGCCCGCCCCGCGCCAGCAACGGTTGCGTGGTACTGGCCAACAATGACCTGAACAAGCTCGCGCAATACCTTCAGGTCGGTGTCACACCCGTGATCATCACCAAGCAGATGGGCTGGAGCGACGAGCAGGATCAGGCCGACCGTGCCGCCCTGCTGCAGGAAATCGAGCAATGGCGCAGCGATTGGGCCAGCCTCGACACCAATGCTTACCTGAAACACTATGCCGGCAACTTTACCAGCGAGAACATGGACCTGCGCGCTTGGGCCCGGCAAAAATACCTGGTGAACAGTTCCAAGACATGGGCCAAGATCAACCTCGCCAATGTCAGCGTGTTTCCATATCCGGAACAGCCCAACATGGTGGTGGTCAATTTCGAACAGGATTACTCCAGCAGCAACCTGTCCAACCGCATGAAAAAACGGCAATACTGGATCAAGCAGAACAACCGCTGGAAAATTGTCTACGAAGGCGCCGCCTAGCATATCGAGCCAGCCTCCGCTGGCTCGACAACAACTTTCAAACGAAGTATCGCGATATCAAGCGGTACCGCTATCGATCACGCAACAAACTTAAAAGGCTTACCGCATGAAACGCTGGCTTACCGCAATATTCGCTGTACTCTTGTGCTGCACGATGCAGTCATCCTATTCTTTAACTCAAGACCAGAAAACCATGATCAAACTTCACACCAATCTCGGCACCATCACGCTGCAACTGGATGCCGAAAAAGCACCAATCACCGTCAAGAACTTCCTCGACTACGTGAACAGCGGTTTCTATAACGGCACCATTTTTCACCGCGTAATGGATGGCTTCATGATCCAGGGTGGCGGCTTTGAGCCGGGCATGAAGCAGAAGCCGACCAATGCGCCGATCAAGAACGAAGCCGCCAATGGCCTGAAAAACCAGACCTATACCATTGCGATGGCGCGCACCAGCGATCCGCACTCGGCGTCTGCACAGTTCTTCATCAACGTGAAGAACAATGGCTTCCTCGACTATCCGGGCCAGGACGGCTGGGGCTACGCCGTATTCGGAAAGGTGGTCGAAGGCATGGACGTGGTTGATGCGATTGCCAAGGTAAAGACCGGCAACAGTGGCTACCACCAAAATGTACCTACGCAAGATGTCGTCATCACCAAGGCAGAAGTAGTGCAATAAGGATTCAGGATACGGGATGCAGGATCCAAGGGGTAGTCGCCTGCCCGGATCCTGAATCCCGACTCCTGTCCTGTATCGGCAATGCCGCATTCCCTGTTCATCTCGGATCTGCATCTCAGCGCCGACCAGCCGCACACCTTGGCTGCGTTTCAGCGGTTCCTGACGGAAATAGCACCACGTGCCGAGGCGCTTTATGTCCTCGGCGACCTGTTTGAAGCCTGGGTGGGTGACGACGACTTGTCCGATTCGTTCCATGCGCAGGTCATCAGCACATTTCGCCACCTTGCCAGACACGGCGTCAAAATCTTTCTGCTGCACGGCAACCGCGATTTCCTGATGGGCCAAACTCTGGCACAGGCCTGCCATGCCGAATTGTTGCCGGACCCGGTGCTGGTCGATGTGCATGGCGCACCCACGCTGCTCAGCCATGGCGACGTGCTGTGCACCGGTGATACCGCATACCAGAATTATCGTGCGCAAGTGCGTGACCCGAACTTCCAGCAACAGTTTCTGGCCAAGCCGCTGGCCGAACGCAAGGCCTACGCCGCCCAGCTGCGCGCGCGCAGCAAGCACGAGAAAGAGCACAAAGACTGCATGCTTATGGATGTGAGCGGGCCAGCAGTGGCCGCCTTACTGCGCCAGTATGGCTACCCCCGCCTGATTCACGGCCACACCCATCGCCCGGCCCGCCACGAACTGATAGTCGACGGGCATACCTGCGAACGCTGGGTGCTGGGCGATTGGGATCGGGAAGGAATGGCATTGCGCTGCGATGAGCAAGGCTGCGACGTACTCCGATTTTAAACGTGGGGCTTGCGTCCGGACGGGGCGCAAAGGTTGGCGCACGGCACCCCGTCACCGTTTCCATCCAACGCCTTGATGCCGCATTGTGTGAAGTAATGCTTGGCTTCCTCGCACGACGTCATTTCGGCGCAATGTCGTTTTGGGCCACAGGATGAAGCAGGCGGCTCGGCCGACCGTGGTGCGGCATGAGCTGCGGAGGCAGTGACAGTATGCGGATGCAACTTGCGCCACTCCCACGGTGGCACCGGCTTGCTTTGTGCCCACAAGCCACGCGGCGCCCGCCTAGCCTCGTTCTGCAATTCCACCAGCGCGCGATTGCGGTGAAAGTGCGAGTATTCCCACGCCATGCCGCGGCGAATTTGCTCAGTGTTTACATCAAGCCTGCCCGCGCTCGTCGCGACACTGAGGTGCGCCACCAAGCGTCCGTAATCATCGACGGCCTGGGTTGTTACCCTGACGTCTTTATGCAGTACCAGATCGGACAGTGAACGACGGGAAGTTTCGCCAAAGGTCTGGTCTTTTTCCGGCGCATCAATTTCCGCGAGCCGGATTTTTTCCGGCGGTCTGGTCCCGCGGCGCACCAGCACGGTGTCGCCGTCGATCACGGCAATGACCTCGGCGGAAAATTCCTGCGCAACGGCCGGGTTGCATGTAAAAAGCAACACCATGCAAACAAATAACAGCCTGCTATTCACGGCAGGAAGGTTTTGAGAACCGCCATGCACAGCAGCGCATACCCTGCTGCAACCAAGTCATCAAACATCACTCCCAGCCCGCCGTGCCAGGTACTGTCGAAATAGCGAATGGGTTGCGGTTTGACGATATCGAAAAATCGGAACAGCGCGAAAGCCAGCAGCGACCAATACCAGCCGGGTGGGGTGAAAAACAGCACGAGCATGAAGGCGACGATCTCGTCCCACACGATCCCGCCGTAATCGGCAACCCCGAGCGCCTTGCCGGTGATATCACAGACCCAGATACCGATGACAAATGCCCAGATCAGCACCAGGATAAACATCAGGTCGGACAGGCGCGGCGCGAGGTACCAGTACATCGGGAACGCAACCAGCGTACCGAACGTGCCGGGCGCCTTGGGCGCGAGGCCGCTGCCAAACCCGAATGACAGCAGGTGGGCGGGGTGGCTAAACAAAAAGCGCCAATTGGGTTTGACGAGCAATTCACCGGAAGTGGTCATAACCGCATGCCTCTACAATAACTGGATTTCCGGCAGCATCGTGCACCTGACAATCGTGCCCGACAACAATCCGGCCGATACAGGTCAACGGCAAGCCCAGCCGCTCACTGATGCGCAAAATTTCGGCGTGGTTCCCCGCGGCGGACGTGAAACACAATTCATAATCATCGCCGCCGCACAGAACGCACTGGCGTCCCAATGGTTGCTGCAGATAAACGCGCACCACGGTTGATACCGGCAATGCGCCAAACTCCAGTTGTGCGCCCACTTTCGAGGCGTCAAGGATATGTCCTAGGTCGGCGAGTAACCCATCGGAAATATCGATCGAGCTATTGGCAATCCCCCGCAATGCCAGCCCGAGGGCAACGCGCGGCTGCGGTTGGCGCAAGGCACGTGCACAAACTTCAAATTCCGCCTCGGGCATCACTACTTTTTGCTGCAATTGCGCCAGCGCGAGTGCGGCATCGCCGAGCGTGCCGGACACCCACACTTCGTCACCGGGTTGCGCTCCATCTCGCCGCAATGCCTGCTGCGCCGGCACTTCGCCGAAGATCGTCACACAGAGGTTGAGTGGACCGCGCGTCGTATCGCCACCGACCAAATCGACACCATGCTGCTGCGCCAGCGAAAAAAAACCGGCGCTGAATTGCGCGAGCCATGCCTCATCGGCATTGGGTAATGCCAGCGCCAGCGTGGCCCAACGAGGCACTGCCCCCATGGCGGCCAAGTCGGACAGGTTCACTGCGAGCGCCTTGTGTCCCAGCAGAAAGGGGTCGTCATCCGGGAGGAAATGCGTGCCGCTCACGAGCATGTCGGTCGATACCGCCAGCACGTTACCCTCATTCACCTGCAGCAGCGCGGCATCGTCACCGACACCGAGGAGCGTCCCTGGCGTGGTTCGGGTGAAATAGCGGCGGATCAGATCAAATTCGGACATATAGTTCAGCTATTAGTCGTTAGTTGCCGGTGGGCTGGGCTTTTCCCGGCATGTCGGGTGAAACCCGACCTACAGCAATACCCTGACTACACATCGATCACCCGGCAGCTGGCGGCTAACGACCGGCCTGTGGCTTGCCTCGCGCGGAAAACTCCAGCGCACGCACCTGCGCGGCAAGCTTGTCCAGCACGCCGTTGACATATTTGTGGCCGTCGGTGCCGCCAAAAGTCTTGGCGAGTTCGACTGCTTCGTTGATGACAACCTTGTATGGTACTTCGGGATGCTTGGACAATTCGAAGGCGCCGAGCAACAACACTGCGAATTCCACCGGGCTCAATTCGGCAAGCGGCCGGTCCAGATGCGGTTCGAGCAAGGTCTCGATCTCGCTGTGCTGCGCCAGGGCTCCGCGCAACAAACCGGTGAACATGTTCTTGTCGTAACGACCGAGATTCTTTTCGGCCTGCATCTGCTTTTCGATCTCGCTCGCGTCGCTGCCCGACACGCGCCACTGATAGATACCCTGCAGCGCCAGTTCGCGCGCGCGATGGCGCGGGCTCACTTGTGGAGCAGATGGTGTTTCTTTTGCTGTCACGGGTTTGGTCATGCCAGGCCACGCAGCAAATTGACCATCTCGATCGCGACCAGTGCGGCCTCGCTACCCTTGACGTCCATGCGCGCAATCGCCTGATCGTCGTCCTCAGTCGTGAGGATCGCGTTGGCGATGGGCACGCCACTGGCCAGCTGCACATCGCTGACGCAACGCGCCGATTCGTTCGACACCACCTCGAAGTGATAGGTCTCGCCGCGGATCACGGCCCCCAGCGCGATCAGCGCATCGTAATTGCCGCTCTCCGCCATGCGCAGCAGCACCAGCGGAATTTCCAGTGCGCCCGGCACCGTCGCGAGGGTGATGTCGTCCTCGGCAACCCCCTGCTGCACCAATTGCGCGCGGCACGCGCCCAGCAATCCTTCACATACGTCGAGATTAAAACGGCTTTGCACGATCCCGATGCGCATTCCCGCGCCGTTCAGGTTACGTTCGATTTCTTTCATATTGATTCCTTAACACTGCAAATATATTGGTGCCGCCGGTCACGCATCCTTGGCCTGGCAATAACCCACCACTTCCAGCCCGAAGCCGGTCATGCTCGGGATTTTGCGTGGGGTAGCGAGCAGGCACATCTTGCCGACATTGAGGTCGCGCAGGATCTGCGCACCGATACCATAGCTACGCGGATCCCAACGCGCCGCATGATGCTCGGATTCATCCATGGTTGCGCGTTCCCGCAATTCCTGCGAAGTTTCGCCGTGATGCATCAGCACCAGCACCCCGGCTGGCGCGCGGCTGATTTTTTTCAGCGCCTCGTGCACGCTGGTGGAATGCAGATAATGCGCCTGTTCCAGAAAATCGATCGCCGACAGCGGCTCGTGCACCCGCACCAGTGTTTCGGTTTCCGGCCTGAGGTCACCCTTGATCAGCGCGAGATGGGTACGCTGTGTGGTCTTGTCCACATAGGTGGCCAGTTCAAGTTCGCCATATGCAGTTTGTACCTTGCGCCGTCCCACGCGCTCGACGAGCTTTTCGTTATGGCTGCGATGCTCGATCAGGTCGGCAATCGTGCCGATCTTGAGCCCATGCTCCTTCGCATACTCGATCAGGTCCGGCAGACGCGCCATTTCGCCGTCATCCTTGAGGATTTCGCAGATCACTGCCGCCGGCGTGAGCCCCGCCAGTTGCGCGAGATCGCAGCCCGCTTCGGTATGTCCGGCACGCACCAGCACGCCGCCGTCCTGCGCGCGCAGCGGGAAGATATGACCGGGCTGGACGATATCGCCCGGCTTGGCATCCTTCGCTGCGGCAGCCTGGATGGTCCGCGACCGGTCCGCCGCCGAGATGCCGGTGGTCACACCGGTTGCAGCCTCAATCGACAGCGTGAAATTGGTTCCCAACGGCAACGCGTTGTCGCGCACCATCAACGGCAAATCGAGCTGCTTGCAGTGCGCCTCGGTCAGCGTCAGGCAAATCAGGCCGCGGCCGTACTTGGCCATGAAGTTGATTTTTTCGGGCGTGACGAATTCCGCGGCGAATACCAGGTCGCCTTCGTTTTCGCGGTCTTCCTCATCCACGAGGACGACCATGCGGCCGGCGCGGATCTCTTCGATAATTTCGTGTATCGGCGATACGTCGGTCATGTTTGCCCCTGCATCATGCGTTCTACGTAGCGTGCAATCAGGTCCACTTCGAGATTGACCCGGCTGCCCGTACTTAAATGTTTCAGATTGGTCATCGCCAGGGTATGCGGAATCAGGTTGATGCTGAACTCGCTACCATTCACCTGGTTAATTGTCAGGCTTACCCCATTGATGGTGATCGAGCCCTTGATCGCGATATATTTCGCCAGCACTTGCGGCGCACGTACCACCAGCTTCCAGCTCTCGCCAAGATTGGTAAACTCGATGACTTCACCCACGCCATCGACGTGGCCGCTCACCAGATGGCCACCGAGCCGGTCTGCCAGGCGTAGCGCTTTTTCCAGATTGACCGGCGCGCCCTGTTTGTCCAGCCCGACGGTGCAATTCAGCGTCTCGCGCGAAACGTCGACCGTAAAGGTATCGGCAGTATGCGCAATCACGGTCAGACATACCCCGTTCACGGCGATGCTGTCGCCGAGTTGCACGTCGTTCAAATCCAGCGCACTGGTCGCGATTTCGAGACGCAGGCCGCCCTCGCGATCGGCCGCCTGCCTGATGCTGCCCACATCAGCAATGATGCCACTAAACATAGTTAATCCTTTTCCACTGTTGCGGTAATCCGTAAATCATTTCCGACCTGACGCACATCCTGCCACTTGAGATTGATGCGCTGCTCCAGGCTGCTCAATTCGCCCAGTTGCGCCATCCCGCGCGCTGCATCGCCGAGCAGCTGCGATGCGATGTACAACAATAATTCGTCCACCAGTCCGGCGCGCAGCAGTGCGCCATTCAGCGTACTGCCTGCTTCCACCAGGATTTCGTTGCAGCCGCGCTGGGCAAGGTCGGCCAGCATTGCGGGCAAGTCCACCTGTCCGGTTCCGCTCTGCAACACACATACCGAAGCACCAGCCTGTTCCAGTGCCGCAACCTTGCCGGCGTCAGACAATGCGGTGTAAATCAGCACATTCGGCTTTTCGCCTTGCAGCATGCGCGCTTCCGGACGCATTCGCAATCCGCTGTCCAGCACCACGCGCAACGGCTGCCGTTCGGTCGCAATTTCGCGCACATTTAACTGCGCATCATCCGCCAACACGGTGTCAATGCCGGTCAGCACCGCACAGGAACGCGCACGCCAGTGCTGCACGTCGCGCCGTGCGGCCGAGCCGGTAATCCACTGGCTCACACCGTTTGCGAGCGCGGTGCGCCCGTCCAGGCTCATCGCAATTTTGCTGCGCACCCATGGCCGGCCGCACGCATGACGCACGAAGAAGCCGATGTTCAGTTCGCGTGCTGCCGCTTCCATCAGGCCGCTTTCGACCTCAATCCCGGCCGCGCGCAATTTTGCAATGCCTGCACCCGCAACCAGCGGATTGGAATCCTCGACCGCCACCACCACCCGCGCGACAGCCGCCGCAATCAGCGCATCGGCACAAGGCGGGGTGCGACCATGGTGACTGCAGGGCTCCAGCGTCACATACGCCGTGGCGCCGCGCGCCGCTGCACCGGCCTCGCGCAGCGCATGCACCTCAGCGTGAGGCTCCCCCGCGCGCTGATGCCAGCCGCTGCCAACTACGTTGCCATCTTTCACCAGCACGCAACCAACGCGCGGGTTCGGGCTGGTGGTATACAACCCCAGTTCGGCCAGCCGCAATGCCTGCGCCATCCAGCCGCTGTCTTCGGCCGAAAACATGTTATCCCTTCCGTTTTCCGCCGGTATCCGCAGCCTTGCGCGGAGGCGATGTGCGCACTGCCTTGACCTCTTCAGTGAAATCGGCGACATCCTGGAAACTCTTGTACACCGAAGCGAAGCGGATATAGGCCACCTTGTCGAGCTTGAGCAATTCCTGCATCACCATCTCGCCGATCTGGCGCGAGGCGACTTCGCGTTCGCCCAGCGCAAATATCTTCTGCGTGACACGGTCGATTGCCGCATCGACCAATTCGGTTGACACCGGACGCTTGTGCAGCGCGCGCTTGAAACTGGTACGCAGCTTGTCTGCGTCAAACTCGCTGCGGGTCCCGTTCTGCTTGACCACCTGCGGCATGCGCAACTCCACCATCTCGTAGGTGGTGAAGCGCTTGTCGCACGACAGGCAACGCCTACGCCGGCGGATGCTGTTACCTTCCTCGCTTTCGCGGGTGTCCACCACCTGGGTGTCGGGACCTTTGCAGAACGGGCATCTCATGAAAACCTCCAATAACCTACTGCGCATGCCAATTGCTGCGTTGCGTGCTCGCTCATTCCTCGCCTATCACCATGATATGTCTCGTCATTCGCTGCGCCGCGCCTTGCACTAGGCCTGCTCGCTACGGTTCTTGAAGGTTTTCTCACGCTGGATTCGGGATGCCGACCGGATGCATCCCGGCTCCTGTATCCTCTTAGTCTCCGTATACCGGGAACTTATCGCACAACTGCTTTACTTCACCGGCAACACGCGCGATCACCGCTTCGTCGTTCGGCGCTTCCAGCACGTCGGCGATCAGGTGGGCGAGCTTTTCCGCTTCCAGTTCCTTGAAGCCGCGGGTCGTCATCGCCGGGCTGCCGATGCGGATGCCGCTGGTGACGAACGGTTTTTGCGGATCGTTCGGAATGGCGTTCTTGTTCACAGTAATGTGTGCACGTCCGAGTGCGGCTTCGGCGTCCTTGCCGGTGATCTGCTTGGCCTGCAGGTCAACCAGGAACACATGGCTGTCGGTACGACCGGACACGATGCGCAGGCCACGTTCCTGCAACACCTTGGACATCACGCGCGCGTTGTCCACGACCTGCTTCTGGTAAACCTTGAACTCCTTGCTCGCGGCTTCCTTGAACGCCACTGCCTTGGCCGCAATCACGTGCATCAGCGGACCGCCCTGAATGCCGGGGAAGATCGCCGAGTTCAGCACTTTTTCGAATTCCGCCTTGGCCAGGATGATGCCGCCGCGCGGACCGCGCAGCGTCTTGTGCGTGGTGGTGGTCACAAAGTCAGCAATGCCGACCGGGCTCGGATATACGCCCGCCGCCACCAGACCGGCGTAGTGCGCCATGTCGACGAACAGGAACGCGCCGACGCTGTCGGCGATCGCGCGGAACCGTTTCCAGTCGATCACCAGCGCATAGGCAGACGCACCCGCAACAATCATCTTGGGCTTGTGTGCGAGCGCCAGGGCTTGCACCTGGTCGTAGTCAATCTCTTCATTCTCATCCAGACCATATTGCACGGCGTTGTACAGCTTGCCGCTGATGTTCACCGTCGCGCCATGGGTCAGATGGCCGCCATGCGCGAGCGACATACCGAGGATGGTATCGCCCGGTTTGAGCACGGAGACATACACCGCCTGGTTCGCCTGCGAGCCGGAATGCGGCTGCACGTTCGCGTACTCGGCGCCGAACAGCGCCTTCGCGCGATCGATTGCGAGCTGCTCGACGACGTCGACATGTTCGCAGCCGCCGTAATAACGTTTGCCGGGATAGCCCTCGGCATACTTGTTGGTCAGCCGGCTGCCTTGCGCTTCCATCACGGCCGGGCTGGTGTAATTTTCCGACGCAATCAGCTCGATGTGATCTTCCTGGCGACGGTTCTCATTCTGGATTGCTGCCCACAACTCCGGATCGGTATGGGCAATCGTATTTTTGTTGGAAAACATGGCGGCTAGTCCTAATAAGTATTAAAAACTGGAAAGGGCGGATTCTACCATGCCGACGAGGCAGGCCGGTAATGCCGGCAAGCGGTGACCCCCCAATACAAGAATCTCGAACGGTTGCACATTCGTCCGCCAGCGCAGCATCACATCCAGACATCATGATTCAACGAACACTGCCCTGCGCGGTTGGCTGCGCGCGCTGGTCGATCATGTCGCTGCCCGCACGATCGCCAGATTGCCACACTCCGATATTTCACTTTAACCTTACCCTCGGGATCATCGCCGGAGAACTCACGGAGCCAGAATATGAAGAGAATCGCACTGATACTGATTGCCCTGCTAATCGGCTGGTTGAGCTGGTGGCTCATTCAATCCGGCCACTTTACTGTGACCATAAATGGCCGTGCATTGTCCGGACCGCTGGACGCAGTTCTTGGTGGCTGGGGCCTGCTGGTCACGATCACAGTCCTCTTTTGTGTCGCCATATTATTGGCATTTATCTTCGCCGGTGTTGGCCTCGCAATCCTCGGTATCCTGTTGTTCGTCACCATGATTTTCCTGGTTGCCGCGATGCCGCTACTACTACCACTCTTACTGCCATTATTCATTGTCTGGGCTTTCGTCGCAGGAACGCATCGAAGAAAATCAAATCCACCAAAACAAAATTCAAGCGATTCGCAAAGATAATGTAACCCACAGGTAACGCCATGACACCATTTGGTAATGTAGTGATGAAGAAATATGGCAACAACCGCACCCAATCGACGACAGGCAGACCAAGACCAGAAATGACATCAAAAATATTATGTTCAATAATACATTAACTTATAAGTCGCAAGGTGCTGCGCGCACGCACCATGGCACATCTGTTGCTTACATAAATTGCATGACGAACCCGGCTTGGCAAAAAAATAAATGTCAAATAGATTGAACTAACATCTATCTACCAAGTCGAACTCGGCATACAATAGCAACGCTTTGCTCCGTCAGGGGCAGCTCCATCGAAATGATGGAATTTCGATACCCACCAAAAAGTGGGATTTTTAGTGCAATAAAAGGAGAGTATATTATGGCAATTCAACAACTGAGCAATGAAGAAGTTGGCGTTGTAGCTGGTGGTCTGGTTCTGCTGGGTCTGGACGTTGGTGCAGTCCTGGCTTCTCTGGTTAACCAAGTTCTGCCGATCGTTGCTACTGCTTTGACCGTTGTGGACAGCACTGTTGCTTCCGCTGGCGTTCTGGTTGGCAACGTGCTGGTCAGCGTTAACAACACCATCGTCGGTCTGGGTCTGTAATTAGCCTGCTCGATTGAGAAGCGGGATGTGCGCCATGTGCATCCCGTTTTACCAGTCAGCCGGAAACAATATTACTCCTCATGGAGTAGTTCGGAAGGCTCCTCCATGAGGAGTAAGTGTAGTGCTCATCGAAATGATGAGATTTTGATACCCACCGCAAGTGGGACCTTAAATTAATAGGAGAGTATATTATGGCAATTCAACAACTGAGCAATGAAGAAGTTGGCGTTGTAGCTGGTGGTCTGGTTCTGCTGGGTCTGGATCTGGGTGCAGTTCTGGGCGCCCTGTTGACCCCGGTTATGGGCATTGTTGCTACCGCTTTGACCGTTGTTGCTAACACCGTTGCTGCTGTTGGCACCCTGGTTGGCAACGTGCTGGTTAGCGTTAACAACACCATCGTTGGTCTGGGCCTGTAATTAGCCACAGTTTCAACTAAAAAACGGGATGCGCATGCGCATCCCGTTTTTTTCGTCTCTCACAAATTATTTTAAGGTCGTCACCTTTAAAACAGGGCGAGGTTGCTCCCCTGACACCGCACCCAGATCAACTGCCGAGCACAGTCTTGCCGTGGCAGGCAGAACAGTTCGAGGGGCTCTTTACCCCGTCGTGTTTCCACTCCTGAGCAGACAAACTGCGATGTTCACGTCTGAACCAGGGGGTATCGCTGATCCGCAAGGTGGCTGCGCTATATCTTTCACCGCTACCTGCATTACGGAGCAAAAAACCGAGAATTGCATTCTTGTCTTTGGCATTAAGCGCCGCATTTACGCCAAAGTGTTTATCCAGACTATCCATCAGGCGCTGCCAATTATTTCCAGCCAATAATTCAGGCGGATAAGCGACATGACATGCACCACACTCCGCTTTCCATTTATTGATATTGGCAACCGCAGTCGAGCCATCACCCGCATGCGCCAGATTCATGCCGGACGCCAACACAAATAATATTGCTACTCGCTTCATCTCTTACTTCCCCCGCATGACGAATTCACCAACAGCCTCATTGCATTTTCTTCCAGGCCAATAACCCAACCGATGATCGCCACGAAAATGACAATTTTCCAGGATTTTCAAAACCAATCCTGCCGCTGAACGCAGCATTATCCTCAAGACACAGACCACGTCAAGCGCTAGTCCAGAGCCCTGAAACCGCGCTTTTCATCGCGCGCGGCACGACAAATTACTGTCCCGCCACCATCATGTTGTCGATCAGAATCGAACCACACTGGCGCGAGCCCTGCACCAGCACATCATTACCCAAGGCAACGATGTTGCGATACATCTCCTTGAGATTCCCCGCAATGGTGATCTCATGTACCGGATACTGAATCTCACCATTCTCCACCCACAACCCCGCCGCGCCACGCGAATAATCCCCCGTCACGCCATTCACCCCCTGCCCCAGCAACTCGGTGACAATCAGGCCGCGCGACATCGTCTTTACCAGGTCGGCAAAATCCCGTTCCCGGGCCTTGCCGCCGGTCGGCTGCAATATCAGATTGTGGTTGCCGCCCGCATTGCCGGTGGAACGCAAGCCGAGCTTGCGCGCGGAATAACTGCCGAGAAAATAGCCACGCAACACGCCGTTCTCGACAATGTTGCGGCGCTGCACCCGGACTCCCTCGTCATCGAACGGGCTGGACGCCAAACCTTTCGGGATATCGGGAATATCAATAATATCGATATCCGCTGCGAGAACGGGCTGATCGAGTTGATTGAGCAAAAAAGAAGACTTGCGATACAGACTGCTGCCGCTGACCGCATTGACGAAGTGTCCCAGCAGGCTCGCAGCCACCGGTGCTTCGAACAGCACCGGCACCTGCATGGTGCCAAGCTGGCGCGCGTTGAGGCGCCGCACGGTGCGTTCCGCAGCGATGCGGCCAAGCTGGCGCACTTCGATGATCTCCCGGGCATCGCGCGCCACGCTGTACCAATAGTCACGCTCCATCGCGTCATCCTGGCCGGCGATCACCGCACAGCTGATGCTGTGTCGTGACGTCGGGTAACCGCCGATGAAGCCGAGGCTGTTGGCATGAACGAACTGCGCCTCATGCACGTTAACCGTGGCACCTTCCGAATTGTTGATCCGCTGGTCGGCATCCAGTGCGGCACGCTCGCATTCCCGAGCCAGATCGATTGCCTCGTCCACGGCCAAATCCCACGGATGATACAGGTCCAGATCCGGCCAGTCGCGCGCGAGCATATCTGCATCCGGCAAACCCGCGCACTCGTCGCTGGCGGTGTGGCGCGCAATCGACAAAGCCGCGTCCACCGTGTCGCGCACCGCCTGCGGCGAAAAATCCGAGGTACTCGCGTGGCCGCGCTGTTGCCCGATATAGACGGTGATTCCCAGGCCTTTGTCGCGGTTATATTCGATGGTCTCCACCTCGCCGTGACGGACCGTCACGCCCTGACCAAATCCTTCCGTCACTTCGGCGGCAGCCGACGAGGCGCCGCGCTGTTTGGCATAGGTCAGCATGTCTTGCGCAATGTTGCGCAACGCATCGGCGGAATAGGAAAAACGCGGCGGGTTGGAATCTCTACTGTTCATATCCTGAGCGGTGAATTTGCGAAAGACGGTATCATATCGCATCACGTAGCCACATTACTCGCCATGAACAAGCACGACCGGAACAAACACCAGCATCTCGACCAGGAGCATGATGATGCATTCGACCTTCAACCTGACGACGAAGAAATTGCGCCGCCGGACGAACATCAGGTGCCCTTCGGCGGCAGAAGGTGGGAACGGCACCCGCCAGCACCGGCAGCCAGCGATGAGGAAGCCGGGCGCCCAAGCAAGACCAAGGTCAAGCAGCAAATGCACGATTTGCAGGAGCTTGGCGCCGAACTGGTAGCACTCGGCAAGGATCAGCTCGCCCAGCTCGATTTGCCGGAAAACTTGCGCGATGCGATCCGCGAAATGCACCGCATCAACAAGTTCGGCGCACAGCGCCGCCAGATGCAATACATCGGTAAGCTGATGCGCGAAGTGGAGACGGCCCCGATCATCGCGAAGCTGGAAGGCTGGAAAGGCACGTCGCAAACCCATGTCGCCTACATGCACCAACTGGAGCGCTGGCGCGACCGCCTGCTGGAAAGCGACAGCGCACTGACCGAATTGCTCGCGGCTCATCCGCAAATCGACGTGCAGCGCTTGCGCATGCTGATCCGCAATGCGCAAAAGGAACGCGAGGCGAACAAGCCGCCCAAGAATTACCGCGAAATCTTTCAGGTGTTGCGCGAAATCATTCCCGAACCCCAATAACCGGCTTGCGCTGCGCAGCCGGCAATGCCTTCAACTCGGATCAAAAACAGCATGACCAGCGTACTTCCTCATATCGCCCTCGAATCCGGCAACCAACCGCGCCACGCCATCATCTGGCTGCACGGTCTGGGCGCGGACGGGCAGGATTTCGTTCCCGTCGTCGATGAACTGAAACTGCCGGTCCCCGTGCGCTATATCTTCCCGCACGCGCCGCGGCGACCGGTGACGATCAATGGCGGCTTCGTAATGCGCGCCTGGTATGACATCGCCGGCACTGACATCGGCGCGCAACAGGATGAGGCCGGCATTCGCACCTCGCAAACCGCGGTCGAAGCCCTGATTTCCCAGGAAATCGGTCGCGGCATCGCGCCTGGCAACATTTTTCTCGCGGGATTTTCCCAAGGCGGCGCGGTCGCACTGCATACTGCATTGCGCCAACGGGAGCGACTCGCAGGCGTACTGGCGCTTTCTACCTATTTGCCGCTGTCTGACACCGTTGCCGCAGAAGCGCAAGCCAGCGCGCAGCAGGTGCCGATCTTCATGGCCCACGGGCGCAGCGACCCGATTGTGCCATATACCCTGGGCACGAGGTCGAGGGATAAGCTGCTGGCATTGGGCTATGCGGTGGAATGGCATGAATATCCAATGCAACATTCGGTGTGTGAGGGAGAACTGCGCGCGATTGAAAGTTGGCTGGGCAAGCACTTGGCTGCGTAACAACAATGCGGCCTGCCTGACTTCCAATATCCTGCAGGTGAAAAACTGCGTCATTCCCGCCTGCGCGGGAATTACGGATCAACAGAATATTCCGGTTCAATAGCATAACCCTATGATTCTATGGCTATACGGCAACACACCGTTCCCGCCGGTCGATCACGCACTGCGTTCGCCCAACGGACTGCTCGCGGCGGGTGGTGACTTGTCCGCGCGCCGTTTGCTGGAGGCCTACCAACATGGCATCTTCCCCTGGTTCAATCCCGAGGATCCGATCCTCTGGTGGAGCCCGGACCCGCGCATGGTGCTATTTCCGCAGGAGTTCAAGATAGCGCACTCATTCAGCAAGGTGCTGCGCAATACCCGTTACGAAGTGCGTTGCGACACCGCCTTCGAACACGTCATGCGCGCATGCGCTGCCCCGCGCCACGGCCAGCATGGCACCTGGATCCACGAGGACATGATTGACGGCTATTGCGCCTTGCATGAGCAGGGCTACGCGCATTCGATCGAGACCTGGATCGACGGCCACTTGGCCGGCGGCTTGTATGGCATCGGCATCGGCCGCATGTTCTACGGGGAATCGATGTTCAGCCGGGTCAGCAATGCCTCGAAGATCGCGCTGGCCCACCTCGCCCGGCAGCTGGAACGCTGGCAATTCGGCATGATCGACTGTCAGATGAACACGCCGCACCTCGCCTCGCTGGGCGCGCGGGAGATTCCGCGCGCGGAATTTCTCGCCCGGCTCCGGGAATTGATACACTGTGAACCGGTCAAACAGTGGAAAATCGATCCGGACCTGTTCACATGAACCTGCTCAACGACACTTCGCTCAACGCGCTGCATTACTACCTGACGGCGCCCTACCCGTGCAGCTACCTGCCCGAGCAGAGCGCGCGCTCGCAAGTCGCCACGCCGGCATTCCTGATCAATCCGGGCGTATATTCCGAACTGGTGCAACACGGCTTCCGGCGCAGCGGCACCTACACCTACCGCCCGCGTTGCGACAACTGCCGGGCCTGCGTGCCGCTGCGCGTGCCGGTGCGGGAGTTCACGCCAAACCGCTCGCAGCGACGCGCCTGGGCGCAGCATGCAAACCTGGCCGCGACGCTGCACCCGCTGCAGGACAAACAGGAATACTACGACCTGTACCGGCGCTACCAGCAGACGCGGCACAAGGACGGCGGCATGGACAATGACGACCGTGATGCATACCGGACATTTTTGCTGGACAGCCATGTCGAGACCCTGCTCGTGGAGTTTCGCGAATCCTTCGACAACGCTGATGGAACTACTAGCCATTCGACTACGCCCGCAGGCGGGCAAGTCGCTGGTTATCACGACAGGCCCTTCGACCAAGCTCAGACCGGGCCAGACGACCAGATTCAGGACAGGCAAGGCGCGCTGCGCATGGTGAGCGTGATTGACCTGCTGAGCGACGGACTGTCGTCGGTCTACACGTTCTTCGAGCCAGATTTGCCCCATGCGCGCTTCGGCGTCTACAACGTGCTGTGGCAAATCGAGCTTTGCCGCAAGCTCGAACTGGAGTATGTCTACCTTGGCTACTGGATCGAACAGTGCCGCAAGATGTCATACAAGACCCAGTACCAGCCGGCGCAGGGTTTGGTAGGCGGAAGCTGGCGCACCCTCGATACCAAAGCCGCATGAAGACGCGTTTGGCCATTTTCGCATTCGCGCTGCTGGCATTGCCGGCCATGGGATTCCTGCTGAGTGGCGGCAACTGGAACGAACTGGCCGGCGTGTCTTCGCCGCCGGTGGATGACACCGCCGCGACGGTCATCACCCTGCTGGCGCTGCTATGCTTCGCCCTGTTCACCAATCTGCTCGTCACACTGCGCCTCCGCAGCAATCCGTTCGCACAGCAGCGCAGCTTCTTCCTGGCGTTGAGCGTTGGCAGCGCCGCCTTGGGCTGGCTGCTCAGCTACCTGAACTTGTATACCGCCAGTTGGGCCACTACTCAGAACGATTCGTTACTGCTCCTGCTGCTCCAGACTGGGCTGTTCGGCCTGCTGGCACCCGCCGTGCTCAGTACCCGCGCCGTGCTCGGCCTGTTCAGCGGATGGCTCAAATATCTCGCGCGAGGCCCGGCATTGCCCGTCCTTCCGGACGAAACACTCATCTTCATTCTGGCCCCGCTTGCCATCCTTGGCCTGCTTGCCGGAGCGGCATGGCCCGCGCAACTGTTCTGGCTGTTGTGGAGCGCACCGCTGCTGCTGTTGAGCGCGCTGCAATTGCTATGGCGAGGGAGTACCGTCTTTGCCGGCCTGAAATCCGGCGACTGGGGCCGGGTGGTTAATGCCGTGTTGTCCGGCCTGGTCGTCGGCAACCTTGCCGTTTACAGCTTTCAGGCCGTGGGCGGCAGCCTGACCATCAACCTGCCCAATCCGCTGTTTGGCCAACTCGGCTTTGCGGTCTTCGGCCTGCTCTGCCTGCAGCTCGGCGATGTCATTGCCGAACAGTGGCACGGTAAACAGCGCAGCGAACTGTTCCAGCAGAAGAAAAAATTTCCGATTCCGGTTGTCACCCAGAAAAAATAATATGTACTCTTTGCTTCGTTCCCTGCTGTTCCGGTTCGACCCGGAAACCGCCCACCACCTCACGCTAGGCGGACTGAATACCGCGTATTCACTGGGCCTGAGCCGGCTCCTCGCGCCGCGGCCGGCGGCTGACCCGCGCACCGTGATGGGAATCACATTTCCCAATCCAGTCGGGCTCGCCGCCGGGCTCGACAAGAACGGCGACTGCATCAACGGGCTGGCTGCGCTTGGCTTCGGCTTCATCGAAATCGGCACGGTCACGCCCCTGCCGCAACCCGGCAATCCGAAGCCGCGCTTGTTCCGTCTGCCGCAGGCCAACGCGATCATCAACCGCATGGGTTTCAACAATGACGGCGTCGACCGGCTGATCGAGAACATCCAACGCGCCAACTACCGTGGCATCCTCGGCATCAACATCGGCAAGAACGCCGCGACACCAATCGAGCGCGCAGCGGACGATTATCTGATCTGCCTGCGCAAGGTGTATGAACACGCGAGCTATGTCACGGTAAACATCTCCTCGCCCAATACCAAGAACCTGCGCCAATTGCAGGGCGGCGACGAACTCGACGCGCTGCTCGCGCAACTGAAAGCCGAACAGGAAAAACTTGCGCAGCAGCATGGCAAATACGTACCGCTCGCAGTGAAAATCGCCCCCGATCTCGATGTCGACCAGATCAGGCAAATCGCGGCATTGCTCATCAAGCACCGCATCGACGGCGTGATTGCGACCAACACCACGCTGTCGCGTGCGGGCGTGGAGAATTTGCCGCATGGCAATGAGACTGGCGGGCTGTCGGGCGCGCCGGTGCGCGACAAATCCACTGCGGTGATTCGCCAGCTCGCCGCCGAGCTGAACGGCGCCTTGCCCATCATCGGTGTCGGCGGCATCCTGAGCGGCACGGATGCAGTGGAAAAACTGCAGGCCGGCGCCGCGCTGGTGCAGATTTACAGCGGCCTGATCTATCGCGGGCAAGACTTGGTGAGCGAATGTGCGGCTGCCATCGGACAGGCACGATGAAGATCTCCAAGCTGGCAAGATCAGAAAGCGCAATGACTGTTCGGGGCAAATTTCTGTTGCAGCCCGAGCACGCCGTGCTGGTCGTAATTGACATCCAGGACAGGTTATGTGCTGCGATGGACCGGGACAGGCTGCATCAGGTGGTCAGGAACGCCGGCATCCTGCTGGAGAGCGCGCAGGAACTTGAGGTACCGGTGATCTTCACCGAACAATATGTCAAAGGGCTGGGGCCGACCGTGGCCGGGCTGAAGGAAAAAGCACCTGCCGCGGCTTGCCATGAAAAAATGACTTTCAGTTGCTGCGGCAACGGGGCGTTCCTCGATCAATTGAAACTGGGTGGCCGTACGCAAGTCATCGTCTGCGGCATGGAGACCCATGTCTGCGTGCTCCAGACCGTCATCGACCTGCTCAGCGACGGTTTCACGGTGCACGTCGTCAAGGACGCGGTGATGAGCCGCAGCAACGACAACCGCCAGACAGCCCTCGAAGCCATGACGCTTGCCGGCGCCGTGCCCACCAGCACCGAGTCGGTCGTGTTCCAGCTACTGAAAGTCGCCGGGACTGATTCGTTCCGGAAGCTCTCGAAGCTGGTTAAATAAGGGAAATTGCTCGCTGCAGGTCCGCTGGCACCAGACCATCGTGCATCCGGAATCTGCATAACAAGCAATTGCCTGAGCCAAACGCTTGCACCTGCGCTCAAAAGGGATATTGCATCCGATGCACGGCAGGCGTACAGTGCCGCCCCATTTCGGTTACCCGCGAATTGGCCACATGAGCAGCACCCAACCCAAACAGTCCTTACCGCCGCTCGTCCTGGGCGCAATCGGCGTGGTATATGGTGACATCGGCACCAGCCCGCTGTATGCGTTCAAGGAAACCTTTGCCGGCCATCATCCGCTGCCGGTCCTCGAAGCCAATATCCTCGGCGTGTTGTCGGTGATGTTCTGGACCATCATGCTGCTGGTGTCGCTCAAATACGTTGTCGTCATCATGCGCGCGGACAATCGCGGCGAGGGCGGCTCGCTGGCCTTGCTCGCGCTGGTGAGCGAACTGACCGCGCACAAGCCCAAAACCAGGTGGGTCGCCACCACACTCGGCGTGTTTGCGGCCACTTTGTTCTTTGGCGACAGCATGATTACCCCGGCAATTTCGGTGTTGTCGGCGGTCGAAGGGCTGGACGTGGTTTCGCCGCATTTCGGCCACTATGTGTTGCCCATCACGGTGATCGTGCTGACCGGCCTGTTCTTCATCCAGAAACGCGGTACCGGCACGGTGGGGCTCGCATTCGGCCCGATCATGGTGTTCTGGTTCCTCTGCCTGGGACTGCTGGGCGCGCTGTCCATCGTACAAAATCCGCAGGTGCTTTGGGCGCTCAATCCCGCTTATGCTTGGCAATTCTTCAGCCATGATCCCTGGCTATCGTTCCTCGCACTGGGCTCAGTCGTGCTGGCGGTCACCGGCTGTGAAGCGCTCTACACCGACATGGGACATTTCGGAAAATTTCCGATCCGGCTGACCTGGTTTTCCTTTGTATTGCCCGCGCTGGTATTGAATTATTTTGGCCAAGGTGCCTTGCTGCTGCAAAATCCGCAGGCGGTCGAAAACCCGTTCTTCCTGCTCGCGCCCTCGTGGGCGCTGATGCCGATGGTCATCCTCGCGACGGCCGCCACGGTAATCGCATCGCAGGCCGTGATCTCGGGCGCCTTCTCCATCGCCAACCAGTCGGTGCAAATGGGCCTGCTGCCGCGCATGGCCATCCAGCAGACTTCCGACAAGGCACAGGGGCAAATCTACGCGCCCCTGACCAACTGGGCGCTGTACCTGGCAGTCATCTTTCTGGTGCTGGGATTCAAAAATTCCAGCACCCTCGCCGCGGCCTACGGCATCGCCGTGACGGGAACGATGATGATCGATACCATCCTGATCGGCATCGTGATCATGGCCTGGCGCTGGTCGCCGCTGTTCGTGATTCCGTTTATCGGCGCCCTGTTTTGCGTCGATCTCGCGTATTTCCTGGCCAACGCAATCAAGATTCCACAGGGTGGCTGGTTCCCGCTGGTCGTCGCCGTGCTCTCGTTTACCGTACTCACGACCTGGAAGCGCGGACGCGAATTGCTGGCTGACGAAGTTCAACGGCAAACCGTTCCGGTAAACGTGATTCTTGATGGCACCGCTGACATGCATCGGGTCCAGGGGACCGCAGTGTTCCTGGCCAGTACCCGCGAAGGCGCTCCCTCAGCCTTGCTGCACAACATCAAGCACAACCAGGTGCTGCACGAACGCAACATCCTGCTCACCGTGATCGTCGAGGACAAGCCTTATGTCACCAAGGGAAACCGCCTGCTGATCGACGATCTGGGCAAGAACTTTTACCGCATCAGAGTGTTTTACGGCTTTATGGAATCGCCGGACCTTCCGGCGGCGCTGGAACTCTGCAGTCAGCGCGGGTTGCCGTTCGACCTGATGAACACGTCGTTCTTCATTTCCCGCGCGATGCTCGTACCCAGCCCCAAGCCCGGCATGGCCCGGTGGCGGGAGCGGCTGTTCCGGTTGTTGTCCAGAAATGCGATGAATGCGGCGGATTTCTTCAAGATCCCGGTCAACCGCGTGATCGAAATGGGGACGCGCGTCGAAATCTGAGAAATCGCGAGACTATTCATGTATCAAGCTGCGCTCATGGTTAGCTCCGGAGCAAAGAAGTGATGCCATGTCCGTCACCTCCTGTGACAAACCTGACAATCATGGCATCGGTCGTTCCTCATCAGGCCGCCATGAAATATATCCTCTTGATTTATATGCACATACCACAAGATAGATACTGGCACCGTTATTGCTTAGATTTAAGGAAGTGACTGCAACGGGCACCGGGAACAACGCGCAAAATTTGGTCACGACCCGCAGGTCTTTACCTGGCCTGATCCCCCATTTTCCACATGGCTGCGCTAAAATTGGAAAGTTCAACCGCTGTAATATTCACGCATTATTAACGCGGTTGATTCTAATTATAAATCAGAGGATAATCCCAACCTTATTTGTAAGGTATTACGATGAAAGAATATATACTGATACTCCTCAGCGCGGTGTTCGTAAACAACATCGTGATGGTCAAGATACTCGGACTGTGCCCGTTCATGGGGGTGTCCAAGAAGCTGGAGGCCGCGATCGGCATGGGTGCCGCCACAACCTTTGTGCTGACCCTGGGGTCGGGCACGAGCTATCTCATCAGTGAATACCTGCTCGGCCCGCAGCTTGCGTTTCTGACCACGCTGTCGTTCATCGTGGTGATCGCCGGCATCGTGCAATTCACCGAAATGGCGGTCAAGAAAACCAGCCCGGCGCTGTATCAGGTGCTCGGCATTTACCTGCCGCTGATCACCACAAACTGCGCAGTGCTGGGCATCCCGCTGCTCAATGTGCAGGCCAAGAACAATTTCCTGCAGTCGGTCTTCTTCGGCATGGGCGGCGCGCTCGGCTTTACCTTGGTGATGATATTGTTTGCCGGAATTCGGGAGCGCATGGAAGGCGCCGATGTGCCGGCAATTTTCAAGGGCTCGGCGATTGCAATGGTAACCGGCGGCTTGATGAGCCTTGCATTCATGGGATTCTCGGGGCTGATCAAGTAATAGCCGCACCCGCGCAGCATGCTCACAATTTTTCATTTTTCCTGTTGATCGATGATGTTCTCGAAATTTATCTCTGAAGGCCGCACATGTTAAGCGCACTGCTGGTAATGGCGGGGCTCGCACTCGGACTGGGCGCCGTGTTGGGATTTTCAGCAATCAAATTCCGCGTGGAAGGCAACCCACTGGTTGACCGGATCAATGCCATCCTGCCGCAAACCCAGTGCGGCCAATGCGGCTATCCCGGCTGCAAGCCATATGCCACGGCGATTGCCGAGGGGACGGCGGAAATCAACTTGTGCCCGCCCGGCGGCGAAGACGGCATCCACAAGCTGGCCGACCTGCTCGGCATGGAATTCAAGCCGTTCGGCGGCGGTACCGTAATCAAACCCAAGTCGGTCGCATTCATCGACGAAAATATCTGCATCGGCTGCACGCTCTGCCTGCAGGCCTGTCCGGTGGATGCCATTTCTGGCGCAGCCAAGCAGATGCATACGATCATCGCCTCGGAATGCACCGGCTGCGAGCTGTGCGTCACCCCCTGCCCGGTGGACTGCATCAGCATGGTACCCATTGACGAAACCATCACCAACTGGAAGTGGAGATATCCCGCTTTCGCCCTGACTCCGGCTCCTGTGCAATGAGAAAGCTCTATAAATTTCATGGCGGGGTGCACCCGCCCACCAACAAGACGCAATCGACCCGTACGCCGATTGCAGTTGCACCGCTGCCGAGCAAGCTGGTCATTCCGTTTCACCAGCATGTCGGCAACAGGGCCAAACCGGTTGTCAAGCCTGGCGACCACGTCCTGAAGGGACAGCTGATCGGCTTGCCCGAGGATGCGATTTCGAGCGCGGTTCACGCGTCGACCTCGGGCACCATCACGGCCGTCGGCATGGAAGTCGTGGCTCACGCTTCCGGCCTGCCCGACCTGTGCGCGACGCTGATCCCGGATGGCAAGGATGAATGGATCAAGAGCGGCGGCATCAACTACGAAACCACCAAATTTGCCGACCTGCGCCAGACGTTGCGCTTGGCCGGTGTAGTCGGTCTGGGCGGCGCGGTGTTCCCTAGCGATCTCAAGCTGCGCGCCGGCCAGCACAAGGTCAAGACGCTGGTGCTGAACGGTGCCGAGTGCGAACCCTACATCACTTGTGACGACGTGCTGATGCGTGAACGCGCCGACGAGATCGTGCGCGGTGCCGAGATCATGCGCTTCATGCTGGACGCCGAAGAGGTGCTGATCGGTATCGAAGACAACAAGCCGGAAGCCATTGCCGCAATGCAAAAGGCAATCGCTTCCAGCAAGGACAAGATGGAAGTCATCGCCGTGCCCACGCTGTATCCGGGCGGCGGCGCCAAGCAGCTGATCCGTGTGCTCACCGGCATCGAAGTCGCGGCCGGTGTGCGCTCGATCGCAAAGGGCGTGCAGTGTTTCAATGTTGCGACTGCATACAGCACCTACCGCGCCGTCGCGCACGGCGAGCCGCTGCTGTCGCGCATTGTCACGGTGACCGGGAATGTCGAACGGCCGCAGAATTTCGAGGTACTGATCGGCACCCCGATGGACGAACTGGTCGCGCTGGCCGGCCAGCTGCCGGACACCAACCATTACATCATGGGCGGGCCGATGATGGGCGTGCCGCTGCCGTCCATGCACGTATCGGTGGTGAAAGCCACCAACTGCGTCATTGCTGCGTCAGAAAAGTTGTTTCCGCCGCCGCTACCCGCGATGCCCTGCATCCGCTGCGGCCGTTGTGCCGAAGCCTGCCCGACTGTGCTGCAACCGATGGATCTGTACTGGTTCGCCCGCTCGCGGGAATTTGGCAAGGCGCAAGAGTGGAGCCTGTTCGACTGCATCGAGTGCGGCTGCTGCAGCTACGTCTGCCCCAGCCACATTCCGCTGGTACAGTATTTCCGCTTTGCCAAGAGCGAAATCTGGGCACGCGACAATGAAATCAAGGCCGCGGACACCGCGCGCGAACGGCACGAATTCCGCGAGTTCCGGACCGAGCGCGAAAAGCAGGAAAAGGCCGAGCGCCTCGCTGCCAAGGAGAAAGCTGCGGCAGCCGCCAAGGCAACGCCAGCGCCCGCTGCGGTCAATCCGGATGCCGATCCCGAAAACACGATGCAGCGCAAGATTCAAGCTGCAATCGACCATGCCAAGGAACAAGCCGCTGCGGTCAAGCCACAGAACACTGAAGTGCTGACGCCGCAGCAACAGGCCGAAATTGTGGACATTGAAGCCCGCCGCGCGCGCATTGTCGAACTGGCGCATTCGAAAGCCGAAGAGGTAAACGCCGATGACAAGAGTTAGGGCTCAACGCGCGTTTTCCCTCTCCCCAACCCTCTCCCCAACCCTCTCCCGCACGCGGGAGAGGGAGCAAGCGATCGCTGCGCGAGCTTTGAATTTAAAGGAATAACATGGCAGCATTCTATTCACCCTTCATTACCAAACCGGACACGGTCTCGCAGATCATGTTCCGCGTGTTGCTGGCGCTGATTCCGGGCATCGCGCTGTATGTCTGGTTTTATGGCCCGGCGATCCTGGTTTCGCTCACATTGGCAAGCGTCACCGCAGTGGGCACCGAAGCCATCATGCTCAAGCTGCGTAACCGGCCGGTCGCCCCGTTCCTCAAGGACAACAGTGCGCTGATCACCGGCTGGCTGCTGGCGCTTTCCATCCCGTCGCTCGCGCCGTGGTGGCTGGTTGTGGTCGGCACTGCCTTCGGTGTTGCCATCGCCAAGCACCTGTACGGCGGACTGGGCAACAATCCGTTCAACCCTGCGATGATCGGCTATGCCGTGCTGATTATTTCTTTCCCGGTGCAGATGACGAACTGGGTCAGCCCGCACGGCATGGGACAGGTCGAACTGAGTTTCGCCGACCAGCTGCAGTACATGTTTGGCGGCGTGCTGCCAGACGGCACCAAGTTTGATGCGGTCACCATGGCCACGCCGCTGGATACGCTGAAAACCCATCTGCATCTGAACGAATCCGTTACCGACATTCTCGGCATGCCCATCTTCAGCACCCTGAGCGGGCACGGCAACGAAATCGTTGCGCTGGGATACCTGCTGGGTGGCATTTATCTGCTGATGACCCGGGTCATCAGCTGGAAGATTCCGGTTGCCTATCTCGGCACATTGTTCGTGATCGCGGGCATTTTCCATCTCGCCGATCCCGCGCAATATGTGGCCCCGCTGTTCCATCTGTTCTCGGGTGCGGCAATCCTCGGAGCATTCTTCATTTACACCGACCCGATCGGCAGCCCGACCACAGCGAAGGGGCAGCTGATTTATGCGGCCGGCGCTGCCCTGCTCACCTATCTGATTCGCACCTTTGGCGGCTTCCCGGATGGCGTGGCGTTTGCCGCGCTGCTGATGAACATTTGCGTGCCGTTGATCGATACCTACACCCAGCCCACGGTGTTCGGAAAAGAAGGCATGGCCGCCGGGAAGGAGAAGGCATAATCATGAGAACCATGGCCAAAGCCTCGATGCACACCGCGCTCAACCTGCTGTTCTTTACCCTGATCGGCACCTCCGTGCTCGCCATGACCTATGACTTGACGCACGAGACGATTGCCAAGACGGTGGAAGAGGAAAAACTCAAGCTGATCACGCAGATCGTGCCGAATTCGATGTTCGACAACGATGTTGTCAAGGATACCGTGAGCGTCGCGCCCGATCCGCTGCTCGGCACCGACAATCCCATCACCGCCTACCGTGCGCGCCTGCAGGGCCGGCCATCCGCGGTCGTGCTGGAGTCCATCGCACCGGACGGTTACAGCGGCAAGATTTTCCTGCTGGTCGCCATCCGTGACAACGGTGACCTCGCCGGCGTGCGCGTCGTCGCGCACAGAGAAACCCCCGGCCTCGGCGATTACATCGAGATCGGCAAGGGCAACTGGATCAAAGGTTTTGACGGCAAGTCGCTGACGCAATACAAGGATGGCGACTGGAAGGTCAGGAAGGACGGCGGCAAGTTCGATTACATGGCCGGCGCGACGATTACCCCGCGCGCCGTCGTCAAGGCGGTATACAAGACGCTGAAGTATTATGACCAGCATCGTGAAGCGTTATTTGCGCAGGCTGCGCTGGTGACCGCGCGAGCTGGCGGGGAGAAGCAATAATGATCCTGCAGGAAATCAAAGACATTTTTCACAACGGCTTGTGGAAACAGAACGCCGGCCTCGTGCAACTGCTCGGCATGTGCCCGTTGCTCGCTGTGAGCAGCTCGGTCATCAATGGCGCCAGCCTGGGTTTGGCAACTGCGGTGGTGATGGCCTTGTCCGGCGCGGCCATTGCACCAATTCGCGACTTCGTTCCCAATGAGGCGCGCATCCCCGTGTTCATCCTGATCATCGCGGTGCTGGTGACTGTGGTCCAGTACCTCATGAATGCGTATTTGTATTCGCTGTATGTAGTGCTCGGTATCTTTATTCCGCTGATCGTCACCAACTGCCTCGTGCTGGCACGCGTCGAAGCATTCGCGTCCAAAAACCCGCCGCTGCAATCGGCCCTGGACGGCTTTGCCATGGCGCTGGGTCTGACGCTCGTGCTGGCGGTGCTGGGCGGGATTCGTGAAATCTTCGGGCGCGGCACCCTGTTCAACGGCATCGACATGGTGTTTGGCGAAGCGGCGAAATCCTGGGTCATCACCGTAGTACCGAACTACCACGGCTTCCTGCTGGCCATCCTGCCACCCGGCGCGTTCATCACGCTGGGAATGCTCATCGCGGGAAAAAACTGGCTTAATCAGCGCCAGGAAGCCAAGGCACGTGCTGCGGCCGCAGCAACACCTGCAACGCAGGCGGCATGAACGGCGCCATCAGGCGCGAAATCTTCCTGCGCCTGCAAGCAGCCAACCCGCATCCCACCACCGAGCTCGAATACCGGACGCCCTTTGAGCTGCTGGTGGCGGTGATGCTCTCGGCCCAAGCCACCGATGTGAGCGTCAATGCCGCCACGCGGCAACTGTTTCCGATTGCCAATACGCCACAGGCCATCCTTGACCTCGGCGAAGAAGAGTTGCGCGGCTACATCCAGCGCATCGGGCTATACCAGACCAAGGCGAAACATCTGATCCAGACCTGCCGTCTGCTGCTCGAACGGCATGGCGGTACCGTCCCCCAAACGAGAGGCGAGCTGGAAGCCTTGCCCGGCGTGGGCCGCAAGACTGCCAATGTGATCCTCAACACCGCCTTCGGGCACCCGACCATTGCGGTGGACACGCATATCTTCCGCGTTGCCAACCGCACCGGACTCGCGCCCGGCAAGACCGTGCTTGCAGTCGAAACAAAATTGCTCAAGGTCGTGCCACAGGAATTCAGGCATGACGCCCATCACTGGCTGATCCTGCACGGGCGCTATATCTGCCAGGCGCGCAAACCGAAATGCCCGATTTGCCCCATTCTTGACCTGTGCGAATACAAGTACAAGGAATTGCCGTAAAGAAAACTGTTGTCCGCAGGTGCAATCAGTGTAATCTGTGGGCTTTGCTTTTCCTCGTTCATTAGGTATCTGTTGTGTTATTCAATCCTACGCGCGACCAGGCGCGGCAATTCCTGTTCGACGCCTGGCGCAAGCGCCGCGCTGGCGAGCCGCTTACTCCGCTGGAAAACCTCGCTGTTAATCTGATCGCGAAACATCCGGAATACCATGCCGTTCTCGAACATCCCGAGCATCACCAGGACCGCGACTATCGGCCGGAACATGGCGAAACCAATCCCTTTCTGCATCTGATGATGCACCTTGCCATCGAGGAGCAGATTTCGATCGATCAACCACCGGGAATCCGCGCGCATTTCGTGCGGCTGACCCGACAGTTCGAATCCGAACATGCCGCGCAACACCGCATGATGGAATGCCTCAATGAAATGATGTGGCAAGCGCAACGCAACCGCACTCAGCCGGATCCCGCCATCTATTTTGCCTGTCTGGAAAAGCAGTGAAGAGCACCGGATAACATATATCTCAAACTTATTAAGATATAACAACAAAGTATTTTATTGGCATAAGCAACCTCGCTAGACTGCCGCAACTGGTTGGATGAATTGTTCATTCAATCCCGCGGAATACGGAAAGGAAGGTTGCCCATGTCAAAACTGATCAAAAACGGACGCGTCATCACCAATGAGTGGAAAACTCTGACTCTTGACGATGAAGTTGCGCCACCGCGTGCCAAATTGCCGGTGGGGCCAGTGCTGGTGCCGCTGTCGGTGTGGCGGGCACGGCGTTCCGAACTGATTCACCGCGAATATGAGCACGGCTGGCCATTGGGTGTTTGGCTCACTGCAGACGAGGATGTGGAAGTAATCGCGCGCGACATCGACGATTTCACCGTCATCGCGTTGATACTGAACGAATCAGCTGCAGACCGCAGCCTCGCGCATGCCCGGCGACTGCGGGAGCATTATGGTTACACGGGTGAACTGCGCGCGGTCGGCGTGGTTTCATCGGATGACCTGCCTCGCCTCCAGCTGGCTGGCTTCGACGCCTTTGCCATAGCCGAAGACACAAGTTCCAGCGACACCAGGAGCCGGTCTGGTCTGACCGGACTGTTTGACTTCGGCGCAACCATCCTCCACGGATCACCGCTTGCCGGCGCGACTGCCTGAACCGAGGAAAACTCGAACCATCCTGGGTGGCCGGCTGAGTCGCGTCAGCTAGGCACCCAGCTTGGCGGCAATCTCGCGTTCCGCATTTTCCCAGTGCAGCGCCGGATTGCCCCCGAAGCCGTGGCGCTCGGCGATAAAGTAAGCCGCCATTTGCACCATCTGATGACGCTCCGCGGGCGTAATTGCCTCCACACGCAGCGGGCTCTTCGAGGCAGCTGCTTTTTTGGCTGGCACCTTCTTTTCTACGGCACGCTTTTCCGCAGCCGGCGCGACAGCTTTGGACACAGGCGTTTTTTTCACCGCGGGCGCCTTGACCTTCGGGGCATCGGCGGCTGCACTCACGATTTTTTTCGCCACCGTCTGCTTCGCTGCGGCAACTCTGGCCACAGTTGCCTTTGTGGTAATGGCTGCTGATTTCGTGCTGACCTTGGAAGTGGTGGCGACCGAACTGCTCGCCTTGCTTGTCGCAACTTTTCTGGAAGCTGGTTTTGCGTGTTTCACCGTCATGCTGAAACCTCCTCATGAATGAAGTTAGCCGTAAACCATACCGCGCGACTATGGTATTGATAAAGACCTGCGCGGTCAACCAGTCCGGCACCGGTCACGAACGGAAAATATTATTGATTTGGCAGTGTTAAATTTGTATTTCCGTGTAGCTGACGTTCGACTATTCCTGCTGCCGCCGCAACGCGGCCCGCTTGAGGTACGCTTCACGCGCGATCTGCACGTCTTCCAGAAAATACGGCAATTCCTTCAGCAACATCGCCTGCGGCCCGTCCACTAGCGCCTTGGGCGGGTTGGGGTGGAAATCCACCAGCACCATGTTGGCGCCTGCCAGCACACCCTGCGCAGTGACGTGCATCATATCGAGAATACCGTCCGGCGATGCCTGGCGCGAGCCGACCGAGTGCGACGGATCGATGCACACCGGCATACGCGTCAGCCGCTTCACCACCGGCACGTGCGCAAAATCGACGAAGTTGCGGTGCGGATCACCCATGTTGGTCTTCATTCCGCGCAGGCAGAACACCACGTTGCGGTTGCCCTCGGAAGCCAGATATTCCGCCGCATTCAGCGATTCGTCCAGCGTGATACCGAAGCCGCGCTTGAGCAGGACCGGCATTTCCTTCTGGCGTCCGGCGATCTTCAGCAGCTCGAAATTCTGCGTGTTGCGCGTGCCGATTTGCAGCATCACGCCGGTCGGGTTGCCGGCCTTGTGCAGTGCTTCGCGGATTTCATGCAGGTGTGATTCGTGGGTGATTTCCATCGCAATCACCTTGATGCCGTATTTTCCCGCCAGCTCGAACACATAGGGCAAACACGTCTTGCCATGCCCCTGAAACGCATATGGGCTGGTCCGCGGCTTGTAAGCACCCATGCGCGTACACACCAGGCCCGCATCGGCCACCGCCTGCAGCATCAGTTCGACATGCTCGGGATTGTCCACCGCGCACAGGCCGGCAAACACGTTCAGCGTGTCCTGGCCGAACCGCACGCCGTTGTATTCGAAATGCGTCGGCCGCCGGTCGTCCTTGTGCCGCCCGAGAATGCGATACTCCTCCGATACCCGCACCACGCGCTCGACGCACGGCAGACTCTGCATCTCGTCGAGATCGAGCAGCTTGGTATTGCCGATCAGATAAATTTCCGTCAGGTTCTGCTCCGCGCCATGCTCGACATGCACGCGAATCTGGATGCCTTCCAGTGTCGAAAGATGTGCCAGCAGCTGCTGATATTCGGGCGTTTGTTCGTTGACGTTGGAACCGAGGATAAGAATCATGTTTATTCCTTTGTTATTCCGGCACACGGCGAAGTCGCCCGCAGCCACTCATCCCCTCTCCCGCTTGCGGGAGAGACCCAGGGAAAGGATAGCGCTACGAGTCAGCGAACGATTATATAGCACGCCACCGCATTGGCATGCCATCGTCCCCCGCCGTATGATGTTGCAGCACGGCAATAGAAATCCACCAAAAAGGAAAGTGCCATGGCGCCAATCGAATTCCGCAGCACTACCGAACGTTTTTCCATCCTGAATCCGTTCCAGGACTTCGCCGCGCAGGAGCAGTGCGTGGAGGTAAGAACGGACCCAATCCTCGGTGACGTGAGCGTCTACAATCCCCTGCTCAAGGAGAAGTCGCGCGCCTTTCTGGGAGAGAATGATGCGGAGCTCATCGGGAAAATTGTGGAGGATACCGGCAAGAGCTGCATCTTCTGCGGCGACGCGGTCGCAACCAAGACCACCAAATACCCGCCCGAGCTCATCCCCGACGGACGCATCACAAAGGGCGAGGCAGTGCTGTTCGCGAACCTGTTCGCCGTCGCCAAGTACCACGCCGTCATCGTGCTAAGCAAGGCGCACTTTTTGAAGCTGTCTGAGTTCGCCCCGGAGCTGCTCGCCAACGGCTTCCGCGCGGCGCAGGAGTTTCTGCACGCTGTGCAAAGACTGGACGGCACGGCACACCATGCGACGGTGAACGCCAACTATCTCCAGCCCGCCGGTGCGAGCCAGGTGCATCCCCACATGCAGATGCTGATCACCCCCGAGCCCTACTCATACCAGCAACGACTGCTGGAGGCGAGCGACCGGTATCACGCGGAAAACGGTACATCCTGTTTCGTGGACCTCATAGCGGAAGAAAAAAGAATCGGCGCACGCTACATCGCGCAAACCGGAAAATGGCACTGGCTCGCCGCCTTCGCACCAATGGGCGGAAACGAAGTAATCGCAGTCCACGAAGAGCAGGCTGATTTCGGAGTCTTGTCAGATGAGGACATTGCCGACCTCTCCGCCGGCATCGCCCGCGTGCTGTCGTTCTACGAAAACCGCGGCCACCTGAGCTTCAACTACACCCTGTTCTCGGCCAGCGGATCAGCCGACCATCGCGGCACACGCTGCCTGTTCAAGATCATCACCCGCCAGAACCTCTATACGAACTACCGGAACGATGACTATTTTTTGCAGAAGCTGTTACAGTCGGAACTGATTTTCAAGTTGCCGGAGGAACTGGCAAAGGAGTTGACGATGAGGTGGTGAAGGTCAGTCTGCTTCGTGAACGACTGAATCAAGCCGCCGTCAACATTCTTGCCAAGGCTGTACTGATCGCCAGCCCACTGTTCTCCTGAAAGCAGGAGTAGCCTGGAGAAGGATTTACTTCAAAACAATACCATTCATCATCAGGAGAACGCATCAGATCTATTCCCGCAAATAGCAAGCCCAGGTCAGCGGCAAGCTTCCGGCATCTCTCTGCAATATCACTCGGCAATTGCTCCGCAACCATAGTGGTGTTGCCATACCTGTAATCCAGCTTGTCCGATTCAATGCGAACGGCAAATATTTCGTCTTTCAGCACATGAACCCGGTAATTATTTCCCGGAACTACTTTCTGAAAAAGGGTGGAGCACCATTTCACGTCTTCTAAAAATTCCCGGTGTGTAGCTGCAACCTGTTCGACTATGCTCCGCTGTCCGCTTATGGATTTGAAAACCACATCATGATGCCGGTCCAGAAATTCTCTTGCCTGTTCGGCATCGTTGGTAATCAAGGTTTCAGGAATTTTAAACCCAGCCTGTTTGATCAGCGACAATTGAAACGGTTTTGAATTATTGGTGGCGGACGGCTTTGATCTGTTTACCACCATCGCATCGGACGCGTCGAAGTAGGCGATCAGATGCATTTCAAATCCAGCTGCCTTGAGCATGACAGGATCATCACTCGGCTTGTCGGCTACTTGCTTGTAATCGCGAAAATCATACGGACGCAAATAGGCTGCCTTCACAGCTTTCAGGTCAAGCGTTCGATCGTTGTTGCGAAGGACGCACGTTTCCCCTCTTTCCGCGCTATATGAATATTCGATTTCGCAGTTAAAGATGTCGTGGTGGTCAAGATAGAAAACGTCAGCTCCGGCCGCCAGCAGTTCATCATGAACTAACTTCATCGGCGCATCCTCGACCAAGCCCCAGAGCAATATCACATTAAAGCTCGCATAAAATGATCGGCAATTTGTTCCCTGTTTTTGGGGATTGAAATATCAGGTATCGTGTTGATATGTGACAACAAATATTTCTTATTGTCGCCTTGAACAAAATAGCAATCCAGGTAAGACAGCGAAAGTGTGTTGGCGAGCGCCTTGGCATGTTGCTGCACCTTTTCTGGAAGGTCGCAATTCGTTATCTCATCGAAGATGACTGAACACTTATCCAAAGCCGGTTCGGGACCATTCTTTGTTTGGTCGGCGGGGACATTTTTGAAATGAAACGGCAATAACGGTATGTTGAGGCTGATCGCTTTCCTGACCCATTCCAGTTTATGCCCAGCCCCGGCGACAAAAAGCCGTTCGTCCGGCGGGTTGCATTTCAGGCACTTCAACTCATTCAGGAAATACTGGAAAAAAGCGTTGGTTTCGCCACAAACATATTCCCGGTCCTCGGGATTTACGTAATAGAATTCCGCTGGAAAGAAACAAGGAACAGCAGTAATTACTCCCGATATGTCGGCAGGTTTAATTTCCTTATCGCCAATGAAGAGCCTGGAGGCAGAAAAGTCATCGACCGATACACTGCTTCTGAATGAACGGAAAAAGTCGGAGGCAGTAATTACAGAAGCTGCGCCTGCGGGGAACAGATTTACTAACGCAGGCGCAGCTTCAATTGCCACGTTGCTGACAACCAGAATCAAGAGCGACTATTTCCGTTTGTTAGCCTTGGTTGCAACCGTTTTTCCGACTGCTGGCCTGCTTGTTGGTTTAATGAATGCATTCCCCATTTCATTTACCTTTCCTTCCAGTGAATCCAGCTTCTGGGCAATTGTCGCAATCTGCTGCGCAATAGCTGGATCACCCAGGTATTCACCAGGTCTGCGGATATTGTCGCCGATCTGTTTAAGAGGATGATCAATAATATCGGGCTTGGTATCCAGCACAGCATTCTTGGACTGATGCCTATAGTAGGCAAAAGCAACCACGTTGCTATTCTTCCCGACGGTCAGGCGGTTCGCCGAAACCGAATCGCTGTTATCGCCAGTCCCGGGCATGATCAGCCATTTGTCAAAATTTGCATGCGACGGGGTTATGAACTGATAAGCGGTAACAACCTCGGTCGCCCCCGCTGAACTGAATGCACCGAGATAATTTGCGTCATGCGTAATTGTTCCACTGGCGTCCGGTGCCACATCCACAAACATGTCATTTACGAACATCCCCGTTGCTTCGTCGAATGCATCGATAATCGCCCCCGGTCCTCCACCAGGGCCATAGCCACCGTGGGGCAAATAGACATTCAGTTGAATGATGTCAGCGCCACTTGGCCCCACGGTTTCCGTCAGGTGAGCGGAAATGTCATTGGTGACCATCCCTCCCTCAATACCGCCACTCAAACTGGTAAATGCGTAATAGAGCGTAACGCCCCCGACTATCTGAGTAGGATCGGGAGTATCTGAATAGAAAACTGTGCCGGCGCCAGCGTTCTGCGCAAGGACTTGCGCACCATTGATAGGTGCCAGCCCAGGAGGATTAGACGGTCCGGGAACTGGCTGGCGTGGAATGCGCGACCGGACTCCACTCCCGATTACATACTGCATGTTCTTTACAATGAATGATGCCATAGTTACTTGCCCCCATTTGATCAAGAAATTTACGAAAGACTCACCTTAAATAAATTCGCTCATCACAGCCAGGTACTCTGCTCACACACTGCAGCACTGCTCACAACATTCCGCTACTTGTCTCCTTTAACCCTGTCTCAAGAAACCAAATTTTCGCCACGCCAATCACCGCTTCGATCTGGCTACCGGCAATTCGGATCCGCGCTTCGCATTTCGCGCCATGCCACAGCCTTTCAACGCGGACGAATTGATCATCCATGATGCTGCTCGCTTCCCGATTCCGGGGCGCCGATTTGCGGTAATGATAATAGCGCTATCTCATTTGTTTTCAAATGGCAAAAGGGTATAAACAGTAAATCGGTGAACAGATAACCGGGTAAAGTAATCTGGATAATTTGCACACACTAATCTTGCGGGCACATTCCAGCACAGGAAGGCAGTGAAATTTAGGAGGAACAGCCAAAGTCAGATGCTACGACCAGTTTCTGCAGAAACTGCTGCCGGCGGAATTGGCAAAAAAGTTGAGGGAAAGCTGGTGAAGAAATCGTCCCTGTTTCCACTTTCCGGAATTATTTTATGCGGTCACTCCGGAACCTCGCATTTTAAATGCCGAAGCCTGCCCAAAACATCCAGCCTCAAATCTTCCATCTCAGCATCTTTGAATTTGAACCCAGTTATCGAACGTGCCGCCTGTTGAAGCGGACTCGGATTCGGACACTTGCCATATCCCCAGAGTTCAGCATGGTCAAGATAAGTCGACCATATCCGGTATCCTGCAGGCTTGCGTTTCTTGACAACATCGAAAAATTGTTCAGGATCGGTACTCATCATTCTCAACAAAGCATGATGGGTTATCCATGTATATCCAGCGAGAGAAAATTTATCAGACACGTACCAGCTAAATAGGCAAAGCTCTACATCAGAAAACCACGTATCGCCTCTGGACACCAAGACTGAACGCCCCATCCCATAGATGAGCTCGTCGTAAAATTCTTTTTCTGATGCACTCGGATCATTGCACTTAAATCGCTCAACTTCATCCTGCGTCCCCTCAGCGCTTGCCAAACCTATGGAACAGGCCAACATGAGAGCGAATATTGCACGCCAAATCTTAAAAAACATCATGCGCTTCTGCTCCTGCCTTAGGGGATTCCACCAATTCCCTAGCTAATCTCTGCCTTATTACCCAAACCGCACCTGACTTCCAGCAATTGCCTTTAGTCGTTGCCAAACAATCATTTCCCCAGCAAAATCGCCGCCTGCGCCGGCCAGCCCGCCAGCGGGTCGCGGCTGAAGCCGCTCTTGGCAAACAACTCCCAGCGGCCGATCACGTAGCACACCAGCACGTTGGCATGCGCGCCGACATCGACCGCTTCGCCCATCTCGCCCTGAGTGGCGGCCATGCGCAGCGATTGTTTGAGCGTGGCTTCGAGGCGGTCCATGAGCTGGTTGATGCGCTGCTGCAGGCGGTCATCCTCGTTCACCAGTGCGTCACCGATCAGCACGCGCGACATGCCGCGGTTCTTTTGCGCGAAGCCGAGCAGCATCGACACGATCGCTTCGACCTGTTTCAGGCCGCTCTTCTCTTCCTGGATGATTTTGTTGATCAGTCCGAACACCGTCTGCTCGATGAACTCGATCAGCCCCTCGAACATTTGCGCCTTGCTGGCAAAGTGGCGGTACAGCGCCGCTTCCGACAGCTCCAGTTTGGCCGCCAGTGCGGCAGTGGTAATCTTCTCGCCCTTCGGCTGCTCCAGCATGTGCGCCACGGTTTGCAGGATTTGCAGCTTTCTTTCACCCGGTTTGCTTGCCATATCTCCATCTCCCTCTCTTATTATTGTTTGCCTCTCCCTGAATCCTCTCCCCCGGCAATGAAGAGAGAAACGGTATTATTATCGAAGCGGCACGGATTGAGTACTCGCTCTGTTCCAGACCGAGACTGATCGTAGGTCGGGCTTTGCCCGACATGTCGGGTGAAACCCGACCTACCATATCCAGCTTTGCGTCCGAATTACACGCCCAAACGATGCAACGCGCCCGGCAGCTGCATGACATCACGAACCTTGACATCGGCGAACGGCGCCCCCCTGCTCTCCGCGGTCACCCACACCGTACGCATCCCCAGCCGCTTGGCGGTGCGCAGGTTTTCCAGGCTGTCCTCGACCATCACGCATTGCGCGGCCCTGAGCCGGTGTTTCTTCAGCAGTCGCCGGAAGCCGAACTCGTCCGGCTTGGGCCGGAAGCGGGTATGCTCTACCGCCATTACGTCATCGAACAGATCGGCCACGCGCAGCAGCTTCAGCACCTCGTGCGCATAGTGCTCGGGCGCATTCGAAAACACGACCTTTTTGCCGGGCAGCGCCTTCAGCACATGGCGCAGGCGCGGCTCGTACAGCACCATCCGTTCCAAATCCGGGAACTGGTGCGTGTGCCACAAAAAATGTTCCGGCTTCGTGCCGTGATGCCGCATCAGGCCGCTCATGGTCGCGCCGTAGCGCTGCCAGTAATGCACACGCAATGCGCTCGCCGCCGCCTCGTCGAGCTGCAGGTGCTCCTGCAGGTAGGCGGTCATGCTGCGATTGATGTGCGGAAAGATATGCGGCGTCGCATTGTGCAGTGTGTTGTCGAGATCGAAAATCCAAAATTTCGTCGCCATACGTCGTTGTGCTCAATAAATCTTGCTTACATATACCGGATATGCTGCGCTGCGATTTCTTTCGCACGCCTAGTCTGGCTTATAACCAGCCACTTGGCTGCCGTTTTTGGGCGGCCTAGTGGAATGGCTAGTAGTTTCATCAGAAATTTTGAATTTTACCTTCTCCGAACAACACCCGGCCTTTATTTACTCTTGATCAGAGTACCGACGCCCTCGTCGGTCAGGATTTCGAGCAGCAGCGCGTGCTGCACCCGGCCGTCGATGATGTGCACCGAACGCACGCCGCCGCGCGCGGCATCGAGCGCCGAACCGATCTTGGGCAGCATGCCGCCGGACAGGGTCCCGTCCGCGACCAGGTCATCGATCTGCTTGGGCGTCAGGCCGGTCAGCAGGTTGCCGTTCTTGTCGAGCACGCCCGGCGTATTGGTCAGCAGCACCAGTTTCTCGGCGCCGAGTACCTCGGCCAGTTTGCCGGACACCACGTCGGCGTTGATGTTCAGTGTTTCGCCGTCCGGACCGACACCGATCGGCGCGATGACCGGGATGAAATCGCCGGAGTCGAGAAAGGAAATAATGGAAGGGTCGATTTTGTTGATTTCGCCGACGAGGCCGATGTCGAGCATCTTGCCCGGCTCGGTAATGCTTTCCATCAGCAGTTTCTGGGCGCGGATGAAGGCACCGTCCTGACCGGTGAGGCCGACCGCCTTGCCGCCGTGGCGGTTGATCAGGTTGACGATGTCCTTGTTGACCTTGCCGAGCACCATCTCGACCACGTCCATGGTCTCCTCGTCAGTGACGCGCATGCCCTGCACGAATTCACCCTGCTTGCCGACCCGCTTGAGCATCTCGTTGATCTGCGGGCCGCCGCCGTGCACTACCACCGGATTCATGCCCACCAGCTTGAGCAGCACCACATCGCGCGCAAAGCCTTCCTGCAGCGCCGGATCGGTCATGGCGTTGCCGCCGTATTTGATGACGATGGTTTTATCGAAAAAGCGCTGGATGTAGGGCAGGGCCTCGGCAAGTACCCGGGCTTTGACATCGGCGGTGGCGGCAGCAAGCGGCATAATCATTCCCCAAAAAAATTGGCGCGAATTCTACACCAGAAAACAAACAGGCGGCATATGCCGCCTGTCATTACGAGAAAGCCAACACTTACTTAAGTCACCCTTATAAATCCATTTTCCGGGTAAATCGCGGCGTCACGTGCTCGCTCCCTCCTGAGCGTAGCGGTCGTAGCGTCAGCTACGGGCACCGCACGGCCTACCCCTTGCGGGTGCGTCTATCTATTCGATATGCCTCGTCGTTCGCTGCGCGACTCCTTGCGCTTTATCCCGCAAAATGAATTTCTAAGAGTGCCTTACTGCACTGCATGATCAGCTTGGATCAGTGCTGCATGTGTTGCATGTGCTGCGCATGCGGATCCTGCGCAGGTGCGGCTGCCGGCGCTGGCTTGGTTTCGGTTATCGGTTTCACTTCCGCCTTGGTCTGCACCTTGGTGGTCTTGTTGCCGACCTTGATATCCAGCGTCAGCGGCACAGTTTCACCCGCCTTGAGCGGTGCCTTCAGGCCGATCAGCATCAGGTGATAACCGCCTTCAACCAGATTCACGCGCTTGCCGGCCGGCAGCTCGATCGATTTCACCTGGCGCATTTTCATTACGCCACCCTCGTGTACCATGGTGTGCAATTCCGCCGTTTTTGCAGCCGGGGTCGAAAAGCCAACCAGGGTTGCCGCCTGTTTGCTGGTAATGGTTACATCGGCCATCCCGGCCTCCTGTCCGGGCGCCGTGGCGCGCGCCCAGGCGCCTTCCACCTGAATGTCAGCCGCGAAAACACTGGCGCTCAGCAGCATACCCGCGAGCAGCCCGCCCAACCGATACAGTTTAGTCATGACATTTCCCCCTATAGAAGTAATTTTGGAATTAGGGATTATACGCGTCCGGCGCCCGCGAAATGCAGTACCGGGAAATTTTCTGCAAGTGGAGTATAGTGTGCTGCCGTGGCGGGCGCGGCAATATGCCGCATCCCCATGTAAGGATTACCGATTTACAATAGCAGCATGAACAGCACGATATTTTCTCTCCTCCCCGGCCATGGCCAGTTGCGCCGCTTGGTGGCGTTGCGCATTGTCGCCGTAATCATGCAACTTTTGACACTTGCGGCCGTCTGGAAAATCCTGGAAGTGGAGCTCGACTGGCAACCGATGTTGCTCACAATCGCCACTCTGGCCGTGATCAATCTCTTCACCTGGTTGCGCCTGCGCAGCGACAAGCCGGTGTCCAACCTGGAATTGTTCATACAACTTGGGGTGGACGTGCTGGCGCTGAGCATCCTGCTGTTCTACAGTGGTGGCTCGACCAACCCGTTCGTGTCGCTGTACCTGCTGCCGCTGGTGATTGCCGCCGCTACGTTGCCCGCGCGCTTTACCTGGGGCATGGCGTCACTCACCACTGCCTGCTACAGCCTGTTGATGGTCTATTTCATCCCGCTGCCGCACAGTCACATGGACCACAACAGCGACAGCGCTTTCAACACGCACGTCATGGGCATGTGGCTCGGGTTCGTCATCAGCGCGGTCGTGGTGGCCTATTTTGTGGTCAAGATGGCGCAGGCGGTGCGCAGCCGGGATGTGATGCTGGCACGGGTGCGCGAAGAAATCCTGCGCAACGAACGGATCGTCGCGCTCGGCACGCAGGCGGCCGGTGCCGCGCATGAGATGGGGACGCCACTGTCCACCATGGCAGTCGTGATCGGCGAAATGCGGCACGACCTCAGGGACGCGCCACCCGCCGTCCACGATAACCTGTGCATCCTCGACGAACAGGTGCGCGGCTGCAAACGCATTCTCGACAAGATCATGGCAAACGCCCAGGTCAGCGGCGCTGCGTCGTTGCAGCCGGTGGATGAGCTGATGACTGAAGTGCTGGACGAATGGCAACTGCTGCGGCCGACTGCGCAATACGAGTATCACAGTGCGGCCAAACCGTCGGCACCACTCACCAGTGTCGATGTTACCTTGCGCGCCGCCCTGATGAATTTGCTCAACAATGCGGCGGACGCCAGCCCGCAGAACATCGAGATCCACACTGACTGGGACGACGCCAATTTCACGCTGGAAATTCGCGATTTCGGCAAGGGATTGAGTCCGGAAGTCGCACTCAAGGTCGGATCCGCCTTCTTTACCACCAAGACCGAAGGACGCGGCCTGGGCTTGTTCCTCGCCAACGCCACCATCGAGCGCATGGGTGGCACCGTGCGCCTGTTCAACCGGGAGGAAGGCGGCGCCACCACTCAACTTATCCTGCCGATCGCCGGAGCAACAGCATGACGCAGCATTGCGAAGAATCCGCCTCCTTGCTGCTGGTGGATGACGATGTGACCTTTTGCAAAGTATTGAGCGGCGCGCTGCAGAAGCGCGGTTTTTGCGTGACGGTGGCACACAGCGTCGAAGAGGCCATCCCGCTTGCCGAAGCCAATTCGCCGGAATATGCGGTAGTCGATCTGAAGATGGGCGGTGCACCCGGACTGGTGCTGGTCAACACCTTGCACGCGCTCGACCCGAATACGCGCATCGTCGTGTTGACCGGTTATGCGAGCATCGCCACCGCGGTCGAGGCGATCAAGCTCGGAGCAACGCAGTACCTCTCGAAGCCGGCCAATGCGGATGAAATCGTCGCGGCCTTCGGCCATGCGGCCAATACCAACGCCCCGATTAAAGCCCAGCCGACCCAGATCGAAAATCTGGAATGGGAACACATTCAGCGGGTGCTGCACGAAAACAACGATAATATTTCTGCGACTGCGCGTGCGCTCAACATGCACCGGCGCACATTACAGCGCAAGCTGGCCAAGCCGCCGTCCGGCGCGCAGTAGAGCCGGAACATCCGGCTCCGGTAAATTATTCTGAGGGGTTATAAATGCTTGTTGATTTCAGTCAGGGACTGAATGATGCGACGCAACGATTGGCTGTATTCATTGTTGAATAATGCCCCCGCTCCGGTGCGGTCGCCTACCTTGAGTTTTTCGATGATTTGCTCGCCAAACTGATGGAATTGGTGATGTGCCTCGGTTAACTGCTTGAACTCTTCCAGTTCGCAAAACGGCTCGAAGACCGAGCCGTTGATCCAGTTTCCCAGCTGGCAAATGCCATCCTGGCCCAAGGGGGCCGATTCCAGGGATTCCCGCATATTGCCCTGAACGTGATGTCCCAAGCGGGTCTTCCACAATACATGCGCTTCCGCGGCAGCCAGCAAATTCAGGCGGTCGCGCATCACGCGCTTGCGGTAGCCATCGGTCCCGATAAATTCCTTCATGTTCGCCAGCACTTCCGTACCTCAGTAGTTTGATGTATGTCCCAATGGTGGACACCTTAAACCAGCGCAGGCGGGAATAACAATAGGCCTGATTGCCTAGGCATTTAGGTCTATCGGCCTAATATACAACCAGTTGAATAAATTACATTTATCGCTACTATTTACCGGTCACCCAAACGACAGCAGGTCATGCCGGTCAAAATGAAGAAAATCGTTGGTGTGCAGCAGTTTCGCAGCACTCATGCCTGCCAGCCCCAATCCTCGCCGCCAGCTCCTGGCCCAGGTCCGACCGAAACAAGCTGCGACTATCACCACGTCAGTGCCGGGACTATAATGGCAGTCCATGAAAGTCCGACCCGCAATGAGATCCCTTTTCCTGCTTATCAGTCTGCTGGTACCCATCCTCACAAATGCGCAGACGGTGCAAATGCCGGTCGCTCCGGTTCTGGCTGCGAAGTCATACCTGTTGTTCGATTACACCAGCAATCAGATTCTGGTGAACCAGAACGGCGATGCCCGCCTGGAACCCGCGTCCCTGACCAAGATGATGACCGCGTATCTGGCGTTCCGCGCACTCAACGACGGTGCCCTGACTCTCGATCAAACCCTGTTCGTCCCCGCCGCGGCCCTGCTCACCACTGACGGTGAATCGCGCATGCTGCTCAAGGCGGGTCAAAGCGTCAGCGTGGACGACCTGCTCCACGGCCTGATCATCCAGTCGGGCAACGATGCCGCCGTTACCTTGGCGCTCGCCATCGCGGGCACCGAGGCTGCCTTTGTCGACCTGATGAACAAGGAAGCCAAGCGGCTGGGAATGAATAATACTCATTTCACCAATCCGGTCGGCCTGCCGGATGCACAACATTACAGCAGTGCGACGGATCTGGCCCTGCTTGCCGCCGCAATTGTGCGCGATTATCCGCAATACTATCCGTTGTTCGGCCAGCGTAACTTCACGTTCAACAACGTCACCCAGGCCAATCGCAACCGCCTGCTATGGATCGACCCTTATGCCGACGGCATGAAAACCGGCCACACCGAAACCGCCGGATATTGCCTGGTTGGGTCGACCCGGCGCGAGAACCGCCGCCTGATTTCCGTCTTGCTCGGCGCTGATACCGATAATCTGCGCGCGACCGAAAGCCAGAAACTGTTGAACTTCGGTTTCCAGTATTTCGATGCGGTTCGCCTCTACCAGAAGGACCAGCCGGTTGCCAATCTGCGCATCTGGAAAGGAACGGAAAGCCATGTTGCAGTCGGCTTCACGCGGGATACTTATTTGTCCATCCCCAAAGGCACGCTGGCACAGCTCAAGGCTGCGATGGAAACACGCCAGCCGATCCTCGCGCCGATCAGCAACGGCCAGCAACTGGGAGTCCTCAAGCTGACGCTGGCGGGAAAGCCCTACGCAGAATTACCCCTGGTCGCACTCGACAGCGTGCCGCAGGCCAACGTTTTTGCGCGCGGATGGGATAGCATACGGTTACTTTTCCAATAGGAAGCCTGCGATGACGATCTATCTGAATGGCCACTACATGCCCATCGAGGAGGCGAAGATTTCCGTGCTGGATCGCGGCTTCATTTTCGGCGATGGCGTGTATGAAGTAATCCCGGTCTATTCGCGCAAGCCGTTTCGACTGGAAGAACATCTGCGGCGTCTCCAGCACAGCCTGGATAGCATCCGGCTGCCCAATCCGCATAGCCATGACGAATGGACGGCCATCATCAACGAACTCATCGGCCACCACGCGGCAGAGGACCAGTCGCTGTATCTGCACATCACGCGCGGCGCAGCCAGGCGCGATCACGCTTTCCCGATTCCGCCGGTACCGCCGACGGTGTTCATGATGAGCAACCCGCTGACTACGCCGCCCGCCGCACTGCTGCGCAGCGGCATCGCCTGCATCACCGCAACCGACAATCGCTGGCTGCGCTGCGACATCAAGTCGATCTCGCTGCTGCCCAACGTGCTGCTGCGCCAGTTTGCCATCGAAGAAGGCTGCAGCGAAACCATCCTGCTGCGCGACGACGAATTCCTGACCGAGGGTGCCGCGAGCAACATTTTTGTGGTTAAACATGGCATGCTGCTGGCCCCGCCCAAGGATCACCTGATGCTGCCCGGCATCACGTATGATGTGATCCTGGAACTGGCCGCGACCCATGGCATCCCGCACGAAGTGCGCCGGGTTTCGACCGTCGAGGTCTTTGCGGCCGACGAGTTGCTGCTCACCTCCTCCACCCGAGAAGTGCAGCCGATTACCCAGCTGGACGGCAGACCGGTCGGAACGGGCCAACCGGGGCCGATGTTCGCCACCCTGCATGCGCTGTATCAGGATTTCAAACGCGACGTAATGCGCGCCGCATGACCGGAGCCTAGTCACCATGAGCCAATCAACGACCAACGACCTGACCGCCAGCTTGATCGAGTACCCTTGCGAATTTCCGCTAAAGATCTTCGGCAAACAACAAAGCGGTTTTGCCCAAGCCGTGCTGGAAGTGGTTACCCGGCATGCACCGGAATTTACCGCGGCCGGCATGGAAATGCGCGCGAGCAAGAATGCGCGCTACGTCAGCCTGACCTGCACCATCCGGGCCACCTCACGGGAACAGCTGGATGCGCTTTACCGGGAGCTGTGCGACCACCCGATGGTTACCATGGTGCTGTGACCCGGGAGCCAGAGCGATGCCCCCCCAGCCCGCAGTTCCACATTGCACGCTGCTTCATCCGGTCATTCACACCCGCGGCCTGGTCGAATACGAACCGACCTGGCAGGCCATGAAGCACTTCACCGCCACCCGCACGACCGAAACGCGCGATGAAATCTGGCTGGTGCAGCATCCGCCGACCTACACCCTAGGCCAAGCCGGCAAACCGGAACACCTGTTGCACCCGACCGGCATCCCGGTCATCCAGACCGATCGCGGCGGACAGATTACCTACCACGGCCCCGGGCAGATCGTCGCTTACCTGCTGCTCGACCTGCGCCGCTGGAAGATCAATGTCGGTGAGCTGGTGCGCCTGATGGAACAGGCGGTCATCGACCTGCTTGCCGAATTTGGAATAACCGCACACGGGCGTACCGACGCCCCCGGGGTATATGTTGGTGACGCCAAGATCGCGTCGCTGGGGTTAAAGATCAGAAATGGCTGCTGCTACCACGGCCTCGCGCTGAACGTGGACATGGATCTCACGCCATTCGAAAACATCAATCCGTGCGGCCAGCCCGGCCTGCGCGTCACACAATGCTGTGAACTCGGCATCACTCCCGCCCTTAACGAATTGCAGGCGCAACTCGCACAAAACCTGGTTCACGGTTTGCAGCGTCATTGCGAAGAAAGGCTGGCGCATGAGCAGCCTTGAACCAAAACCAACCGGCGCTGCCCCGAGGCAAACCGGAAGTGAAAAGACCGCACGCAACCCGATCAAGATCACGCCGTTGCGCGAGCGTCTGCGCAAGCCCCAGTGGATCCGGGTCAAGTCAGGCATCAGCGCGGGCTACCAGGAAGTGAAGCGCCTGCTGCGCGCCCACCAGCTGCACACCGTGTGCGAGGAAGCCTCCTGTCCGAACATCGGCGAATGTTTCAGCAAAGGTACTGCGAGCTTCATGATCCTCGGTGATGTGTGCACGCGGCGCTGTCCGTTCTGCGACGTGGCGCACGGCAAACCGCAGCCGCCCGACCCTGCCGAACCGCAGCAACTTGCGCAGTCTATCGGCGAGCTCAGGCTCAACTACGCCGTCATCACCAGCGTGGATCGTGACGATCTGCGCGACGGCGGCGCGGGGCACTTTGCCGCATGCGTGGCGGCGATTCGCGCCAGTTCACCCGCCACCCGTCTGGAAATTCTGGTGCCGGATTTCCGCGGACGTCTCGATATTGCGCTGGATGCGCTCGCCGCAAGCCTGCCCGACGTACTGAACCACAACCTGGAAACCGTGCCGCGGCTCTACCCGCTCGCGCGGCCCGGCGCAGACTATGCACATTCACTGAAGCTGCTCCAGGAATTCAAGGCGCGCTTCCCGCATATCCGCACCAAATCCGGCCTGATGCTCGGACTGGGCGAGACCGATGAGGAAGTGCTGCAGGTCATGCACGACCTGCGCGCGCATCAGGTGGACATGCTCACCCTCGGCCAGTACCTGCAGCCTTCCGACGGCCATCTGCCGGTGTTGCGCTACGTGGAACCGGAAACCTTCCGTCAGTTCGAGCACGCCGCCAAAGACATGGGCTTCAGCCACGCCGCCTGCGGTCCGCTGGTGCGCAGCAGCTATTATGCGGATGAGCAGGCGCAGCAAGCCGGGGTGTCGTAAGTCCTTTTATTCCGCATCATTGTCTCCCGCCGTCAAGTAATACGGACGGTCTTGAAACCCGCCTCGTGGGGCGCAACCTCCCGCGAGCAACTTTCCGGAAGCTCCCTGTTATAATTCGCCGCAAAATTTCCTGCACCACCCTCCATGAATATCCTTTACGAAGAAGACGGCAGCTTCAAGGTCGGCAGCATCATGACCGACAACACCACCTCACTCCAGGTCGAGAGCGTGTCCGGCAAGCGCAGCAAGGTCAAGGCTGCCAATGTGATGCTGCGTTTCACCCAACCGGCGCTGGGCGAATTCATGGCGCAAGCGGAAGCGATGGCGTCCGAGATCGAGCTGGATTTTCTGTGGGAATGCTGCCCGCCGGAGGAATTCGGCGCGGAACAGCTTGCCGAGGAATACTTCGGCCATGCGCCGACCCCGCTGGAAGCCGCTGCGGCGCTGATCCGGCTGCACGGCGCGCCGATCTATTTTCACCGCAAGGGCAAGGGCCGCTTCCGCGCGGCGCCGCCCGATGTACTCAAGGCAGCGCTGGCCGGTGCCGAGAAACGGCGCCAGCAACTCGCGTTGCAGGAACGCTATACGGAACAACTCAGCCGCTTCGAATTGCCGGCCGAATTTTCCGATCAGCTGGCGCAACTGCTCTACAAGCCGGACCGCAATACCATTGAGGTAAAGGCGCTGGAAGGCGCCTGCGCCGCAACGCATCTGTCCGCGGCCCACCTGCTGCACCGCTGCGGCGCGTTACCATCGACACACGATTACCATTTGCAGAAATTCCTGTTCGAGCATTTCCCCAAGGGCACCGGCTTCCCACCGGTCGAAATCGGCACTTGGGACGAACTGCCGCTCGCGAGTGCGATGGCGTTTAGCATCGACGACGCCACCACCACCGAGATCGACGATGCCTTTTCAGTCGAGCAACTGCCCAACGGCAACTGGCGCATCGGCGTGCATATCGCCGCGCCCGCGCTGGGACTCACGCGCGATTCGGACGGCGACAAGATCGCGGCACAGCGCCTGTCCACCGTCTACATGCCCGGCCAGAAGATCACGATGCTGCCGGACAGCGTCGTGGAAGCCTTCACGCTGTGCGCGGACCGCGTGTGCCCGGCACTGTCGATGTACAACGAAGTGGACGCGACCACGCTGGAAGTCCTCAACCACGAAAGCCGCGTCGAGCGCATCCACATCGCCGCGAACCTCCGCCACGACACGCTGGAACCGCTGTTCAACGAGGAGACCCTGGCTGCGGGCAAGCGCGATTACCCCTATGGGGAAGAACTGGCGCTGCTCTGGCAACTGGTGCTGAAGCTGGAAGCAGGGCGCGGAAAGCCGGCCGACAACAGCAACCAGCAGATCGACTACAACTTCCATGTCGAGAATGACTGCATCAGCATCACCCAGCGCCGGCGCGGTTCGCCAATCGACAAGGTGGTGTCGGAACTGATGATCCTGGTGAACAGCGAATGGGGCCGGCATCTGGCCGAGCACGGTTTCGTCGGCATCTACCGCACGCAGAACAACGGCAAGGTGAAGATGAGCACCGTGGCAGCGCCGCATCAGGGACTCGGGGTGGCCCAGTACATGTGGTCGAGTTCGCCGTTGCGCCGTTACGTGGACCTGGTGAACCAGCGCCAGATCATCGCGATGCTGCACGACAGCGAACCGGCCTACGCGAAGAACGATACCGCGCTGTATGCGGCGATGCGCGACTTCGATACGATGTACACCATTTACAACGATTTCCAGCGCCACATGGAACGTTACTGGTGCTTGCGCTGGCTGCAGCAGGAACACATCGAACAGACCGAAGCCCTCGTGCTGCGCGAAAATCTGGTGAAACTCAACGACATTCCGCTAGTCTTCAAGGTGCCTTCGCTGCCCGACTTGCCGTCCAACACCAGGGTGTACCTCGAGATTGGCGAGATCGACCTGCTTGACCTGAATGCGCATGCGCGCTTCGTCGCGAAAGTGGAAGAAGAGGTGGCCGTATGATTCGGTGCGGGCAAAATTTTGCCGGAACCGCCAACCACTCACCGGGCGGAGAGTCGCCTTGCTCGCCGCGCTGAAAACGCGCCTGTTCGGCGCGATGAGTTTTTCGGTCGTGCTGCACCTGTTCGTTTTGTTTGGCATCGTCATGGTCCTGCCGGATCCGCACAAAACGGCTCGTTTCCTCCAGCCGCTGCAGGTGCTGCTGGTCAACAGCAAATCTTCCACCAAACCGGCGCAGGCCGATGCCCTGGCGCAGCATGACCTGGAGGGAAGCGGCAACAATGCTCCCGACCGGCAGGCAAGGAGCCCGCTGCCCGCTATCACCGACGACCAGCATTTCACTCCCGAGCAAACCGCGCAGCGGCTGACCCGGCTCGAAGAGGAATACAAACAGTTACTGACCCAACTCAAGAGCAGTTATTCGGTACCACGGGCCAAGCCACGGGATCAGCAATCCGAAGAAGCCGGGCAAAGTGAAGACATCTCGCAAAAAACCGCGGAGATCGCGCGGCTGGAGGCAATCATTCACAAGGATTGGGACGCCTATCAGAAACTGCCCAAACGCGCCCATTATCCAAGCGCCGCTACCCGGGGCGTGGTTTACGCACGCTATGTCGAGGACTGGCGCATCAAGGTCGAGCGCATCGGCAACAGGAATTATCCGCCGTCGCTCAGCAGCAAGAATATTCACGGCAAATTGCAGCTCACCGTTTCGATCCGCCCGGACGGCCGGGTGGATAACATCGAAGTCAGCCGCTCGTCCGGCAAGCCCATGCTCGATGCCGCAGCAATGCGCATCGTCAAGCTCGCCGCGCCCTTCCCGCCGCTGCCGGCGGAAATCGTCAGGGAACACCGGGATGGTCTGACGATCACGCGCACCTGGACGTTCACGACGTCGAATCAGCTGCAGGGGGAATAGCAGCATGCAGCGATCATTGCCCATCCGGCTAATACTGATTCTTGCCCTGCTATTCGCGCAACTGGGCGGCCTCACGCACGGTGTTGCGCACGCCTTTGAAGAACACGCGCAGAGCTCGAATCAATCGCTGCCCGATGATCAAAAACATTGCGACTTGTGCGCTGCCTATGCGCACATCGGAAGCGCGCTGACCAGCACGGGCCTTGACAACATCGGCCATGCGAATTGCGAAACGCTGCATTTCTCCAGCGCCACTTTCTGCACGTCCCAGTCCTTTGCCGCCTTTGCGGCGCGCGCGCCACCGTATTCCGCCTGAACGTTCCATGTCGAGCCAGTCCGCAGCCGGGCTGGCTTCAGGCCATTCATTCAACGGAGTACTCATGTTTAAACGAACCCTTCTGGGCGCCGCGCTCGCCGTGCCGCTCAACTGTGTGGCAGTCACCGACGCCGAGCTGCAGGTCATCCGCGACCAGATCAAGGAGCTCAAGGAAAGCTACGAACAGCGCATCGCGCAGCTTGAACAGCGACTGCAGCAGGCCGAGGCACAAAGCCTGCAAGTCAGCACCATTGCGGCAGAAGCGCACACCGATATGCCGCCAGCGAGTGCACCAGCGACCGCCCCGGCTGCAAACGCCTTCAACCCGGCGATTTCCCTGATCCTGTCCGGTACTTTGGGCCGGTTGCAGCGCGACCCGGCCATTCCCGCCACGGGTTTTGCCATGGCGGCCAACAACCCGAACTACACGCGCGGTTTCAGTCTCAAGGAATCGGAGCTGGGCATCTCCGCCAACATCGACCCTTATTTCCGCGGCGTCGCCACCATCGCGCTCGCGCCGGCCGGCGGCGTTTCGGTGGAGAATGCATACATTCAGACCATCGCGCTGGGCAGCGGCTTCAACCTCAAAGCCGGGCGCTTTTTCTCCGGACTGGGTTATCTGAATGAGCAACACGCCCACGCTTGGGACTTCGTCGATCAGCCGCTGGTCTATCGCGTACTGTGGGACAATCAGTTGGGTGAAGACGGCGTGCAGCTCAAGTGGCTGGCGCCCACCGACACCTTCATCGAGGTAGGCGGCGAAATCGGCAGCGGGCGCGGTTTCCCGGGCAGCGACCGACAGAAGAATGGCATCGGCGCGGGCACGCTGTTTGCGCACGTCGGCGGCGATATCGGCACCGACCACAGCTGGCGCGCGGGCGTGTCGCTACACCAGACCCGGCGCATCAATGCCGTCAGCACCAACGTGCCTGATGTGCCCGGCACGCCCGGCGGCGTAACCGACAGTTTCAGCGGCGACAGCCGGACCGCGGGCCTCGATTTCGTCTGGAAATACGCGCCAAACGGCAATGTCCGCGAAAAGAATTTCAAGCTGCAGGGCGAGTATTTCCGGCGCCACGAAAACGGCCTGCTCACCTATAACCTCGCCACCACCGACGGCTATGCGGTCACGCAGAGCGGCTGGTACCTGCAGGGCATCTACCAGTTTGTGCCGCGCTGGCGCATCGGATTGCGTTATGACCAGCTGAATCCCGGCGTTGCCGCGGTCGGCGCGCTGAACGCGGCCAATGTCATCGGCAACTATGGCTACTTGCCGAAACGCAGCAGCGCGATGCTGGATTACAGCCCGAGTGAATTCTCTCGACTGCGCCTGCAGTTCGCGCTAGACCGCTCGCGCCAGGGACTGCCGGATAACCAGATTTTCCTGCAATACATCATGAGCCTGGGTGCGCATGGTGCGCACCAGTTTTGATTGCACCACACAATTTACCGTTCGCCCTGAGCCCGTCGAAGGGCATCACGTTCATGCTTCGACAAGCTCAGCACGAACGGATTATTTGAAACGGATAAGGAAAAATCATGAAAAAAATCTTTTACGCCGCTTTGCTATTGCTGCTCGGCAACAACGCTCACGCAACCCTCAACATCTTCGCCTGTGAACCGGAGTGGGCGGCACTGGCCCAGCAACTGGCCGGCCCGCAGGCCAGCATCTACACCGCCACCACCGCCCTGCAGGACCCGCATCACATCGAAGCGCGCCCTTCCCTGATCGCGAAGGCGCGCCGCGCCGACCTCGTGGTATGCACCGGCGCAGAACTGGAAATCGCGTGGCTGCCGGTGGTACAGCGCGAATCCGGCAATGACGCGATTGCGCCGGGGAAGCCGGGCTACTTCGAGGCCGCGCAATTCGTGCATTTGCTGGAGGTGCCGACGCAGCTTGATCGGGCCGAGGGTGATGTGCATCCGGGCGGCAATCCGCACATCCAGCTCGATCCGCGCAACTTCCTGCCGGTTGCAAAGGCGCTGGCCGCGCGGCTGGCGCAACTCGATCCCGCGCAGGCAGCCGGCTACCAGCAGCGTCAGGCAGCATTCGCCACACAATGGCGCGCGGCAATCGCACGCTGGGAAAAACAGGCCGCGCCGCTGCGCGGGCTCCCGATCGTCGTCCAGCATCGCGCGTTCCCCTACCTGAATGCCTGGCTCGGGCTGAAGGAAATCACCGCGCTGGAGCCGAAGCCCGGCATGGAACCCAGCGCCGCGCATCTTGCCCAGGTGCAGGCGCAGTTACAGCAGCAACCCGCGCGCATGGTGGTCCGTGCCGCCTACCAGAACCCGACACCATCCGAATGGATCAGCGCGCGTGCTCATATTCCGATGGTGGTGCTGCCGTTCAGCGTGGGCGGCAGCGATCGCGCCAAGGATCTGTTCGGCCTGTTTGACGACACTATTGCGCAACTGCTGGCGGGACTGCAATGACCGACTTTGACTTCGGCATCCTGCTGCTGCCTTTCATCGCCGGCTTGCTGGTGCTCGCGACACACATTCCGCTCGGCATGAAGGTACTCGCGCGTGGCGTCATTTTTTCCGACCTCGCGGTCGCGCAAATCGCCGGCTTGGGTGTAATCGCCGCAGGGCTTGCGGGTCTGTCCGGTGAACCGGTGCTGGTGCAGCTCACCGCAGGGGCCAGCGCATTGTGCGGCGCAGCGGTGCTGAGCTGGATCGAGCAGCATCTGCCCGATGTGAAAGAAGCCGCTATCGGCCTGACCTTCGTGCTCGCAGCGAGCGCGGGAATTCTGCTGATGAGCCGCGACGTGCATGCTGGGGAACACCTCAAGGATTTGCTGGTAGGGCAGATTCTGTGGGTTGGTTCGAGCCAGGTTGTCGCCACAGCGTTGCTGAGCGCAGCACTGCTGATCCTCTGGCACACCCGGCAGGAACAGCTCGGTCGCCTCGGGTTTTACGTCGTATTCGCGCTGGCGGTCACCGCTTCGGTGCAACTGGTCGGCATCTATCTGGTATTCGCCAGCCTGATCGTGCCCGCGCTCGCCACTTGGCGTCTGGGCCAGCGGCGCATGAGGTATGCATGGGGCGTCGGCATCGCGGGTTACGCCGCCGGTCTGCTGCTGTCGGCCTGGTTCGACCTGCCCGCCGGCGCCGCCATCGTCTGGGCCATGGCAATCGCCGGCATCACCACCACGCTGCTGACAAAACCACAAAAAGAGGCGTGATTTTCATTACAATGCGCGCACTCAATTTACTAAGAGACTTTATTGCACCTCTAGAAATTCATTTTGCGGGATGAAGCGCAAGGAACCGCGCAGCGAATGACGAGGCATATCGGGATAGATAGACGAGGAATGAGCGAGCACGTGACGCCGCGATTCGCCCGCAAAATGGATTTATAGAGGTGCACAGAATCATGACTGACCGCTACGCCGTCATTGGCAACCCCATTTCCCATAGCAAGTCGCCGTTGATCCACAAGATGTTTGCGCAGCAAACCGCGCAAGACATCAGATATGAGGCCATCGAAGCGCCGCTGGACAACTTCGCGGGCAAGGTATATGAATTGATCACACAAGGCTACCGGGGCTGCAACGTCACGGTGCCGTTCAAGTTCGAGGCTTTCAAACTCGCCACCGAGCTCAGCGACCGGGCGCAGGCGGCGCAAGCTGTCAACACGCTTAGATTCAATGGCGACGGCATTTTTGGCGACAACACCGACGGTGCCGGGCTCGTCACGGACATCACGCATAATTTGAACTGCGAGCTTAGCAACAAACGGGTATTGCTGGTGGGCGCCGGTGGCGCGGCTTGGGGCGTATTGCTGCCATTATTGAATGAAGTGCCGCAGCGACTGGTGATCGCTAACCGGACGGTAGCAAAAGCAGAAGAGGCAGCACAAACGCTGCTCTCCGGATTTACCGAGCACATCAGCCATTCAACCGAATTTGTGGCAAGAGGCTTCTCCGATCTGGTTGATGAAGAATTCGACGTCGTCATCAATGCGACTTCCGCGGGGCTCACCGACAGTGAAATTCCACTCCCGCCCACCCTCTTCGCGCCCCGCGCACTGGCCTACGACATGATGTACGGGCGTGAGACTCCTTTTATGAAATTTGCCCGCACCCACGGTGCCGCGGTAGTGGCAGACGGGCTGGGCATGCTGGTCGAACAGGCCGCCGAGGCGTTCTACCTCTGGCGCGGCGTACGGCCGGACACGCGAGCAGTGCTGGAACAACTGCGCGGAACCAAATGCTGAAAAAACTATGGCGCCTATTCTGGCGCGGTACGGTAATATTTTTTGGCCTGCTGCTGCTCTATCAGGTGTGGATCTTCGGCCACATTCTGTGGTGGATCAAGTTCAACCCGTCCACCAGCTCGTTCATGGAAACGCGGCTGGAAATCATGCAGGACAAGAATCCCAACGCGACCTTGCGCCACCAGTGGGTGCCGTATGCGAAGATTTCCAACAACCTCAAGCGCGCGCTGATCGCCGCGGAGGATGCCAAGTTCGTCGACCATGAGGGCTTCGACTGGGAAGGAATCCAGAAGGCATACGAGAAGAACATCAGGAAGGGCAAGGTCGTCGCGGGCGGTTCTACCATCAGTCAGCAACTGGCCAAAAACCTGTTCCTGTCCACCAAACGCACGCCTTGGCGCAAAGCCGAGGAAGCGATCATCACCGTGATGCTGGAGGCGGTGATGGACAAGCGGCGCATTTTCGAGATTTATCTGAATGTCATCGAATGGGGAAATGGCGTGTTCGGTGCCGAAGCCGCGGCGCGGCATTACTACGGCGTCAGCGCATCCCAGCTATCCGCCTATCAGGCCGCCAAGCTCGCCGCGATGGTACCGAACCCGCGCTATTACGACGGCCACCGTGAAGCACCCGGCCTGATGCGGAAGACTGACATTATTCTCGGGCGGATGAATTACGCGGAAATTCCCTGATCTATATGAGCGCGCTTAGCGCCGAGCCAGCCCTCTCCCGCAAGCAGGAGAGGGAAATCATCACTCTCTCCGCCTCGAAATAAAAGGTTGACCACGCAGGGCGGCGCTGAAGCCGCCCTGAACGCTACGCGCGCAGGATTCCGCCCGCAGCCGCTTTGGCTGCCGGCTTTTTGGCTACGGCCTTCTTCGCTGCCGGCTTCTTGGCGGGTGCTTTGGTCACGGCCGTTTTTTTGGCTGCGGCTTTTTTTGCCGCGGGTTTTGCGGCTGACTTGGTGGCGGCCGGTTTCTTCGCGGCTGTCTTTTTCACTGTGGCTTTGGCGGCGGGCTTGGCAGCCGCTTTCTTCGCTGCGGGTTTGGCGGCAGCTTTCTTTACCGTCGCCTTGGCTGCAGGTTTCTTGACCGCTGCCTTTTTCGCTGCCGGCTTGGCCGCTGCCTTGGTTGTTGCCGGTTTCTTCGCCGCAACTTTCTTTACTGCGGCCTTGGCTGCAGGTTTGGCGGCAGTCTTCTTTGCGGCAGTTTTGGTCGTTGCCTTCTTGACAGTCGACTTGGCTGCTTTGGCCGCAGTTTTTTTGGCTACGGCTTTTTTTGCCGCGGGCTTCGCAACTGCTTTTTTTGCGGCGGGTTTTGCTGCGGCTTTCTTTGCAGCTGGCTTGGCCGCCGTCTTCTTCACGGCGGTTTTGGTTGCAGTGGTTTTGGACTTGGGCGTTTTAGTTGTGGTACCGGATGTTTCCATTTTCATTCTCCTAAAATAAAAATTAGAACATTCACTACTACTCACTGTACGCCCAAACGCCTGATATGACTGCAAAAGACGCTTGTGGCATCGGCACTGTAGCCACGTTTAAATAAACGTGCAACACATTTTTTAAAAAAATGCCGAATGCCAACACCCTTTACGCGATTATTTTTTCCCGCGCATACAACTCAGTCACCGTCTCGCGCTCGCGCACCAGATGCACGCTGGTACCGTCCACCATGACCTCCGCAGCGCGCGGACGCGTGTTGTAATTGGAGCTCATGCTCATGCCGTAGGCACCGGCAGAAAGCACGGCCAGCAAGGATTGCGGCGCAATCGCGAGGTCGCGCGAATGACCGATGAAATCGCCGGTTTCGCAGATCGGGCCGACCACTTCGTAGGTTTGCAAGGGATGGTTGTCGCACTGCACCGGGACGATATTGTGGTAGGCATCGTAGAGCGCCGGCCGCATCAGATCATTCATCGCGGCATCGACGATGGCAAAATTCTTCTCCTCGCCGTGCTTGAGATATTCCACGCGCGTCAGCAGCACACCGGCATTGCCGACCAGCACGCGGCCCGGTTCGAGAATCAGTTTTTCGGTTCGTCCGGCCAGGGCGCCGAGCAATGCCGCGACATAATCGGCAATCGCCGGCGGCGTTTCATCGGTATAGCGGATGCCGAGACCGCCGCCCAGATCGAGGTGTTCCAGCCGGATGCCTTCGGCCGCGAGTTGGTCCACCAGGGCCAGGATTTTTTCGATCGCCGCGAGGAACGGACTGGTTTCGGTGAGCTGCGAGCCGATATGGCAATCGATGCCGGTGATTTTCAGATGCGGCAAATCGCGCGCTTCGCGATACAGCGCAATCGCGTCGGTATAGGCGACGCCAAACTTGTTCTGCTTCAGGCCGGTGGAAATGTACGGATGGGTTTTGGCATCCACGTCGGGATTCACCCGCAGGCTGACCGGCGCAATCTTGCCCATGCTGCATGCCACTTCATTGAGGCGTTCCAGCTCGGGCACCGATTCGATGTTGAAGCACAGAATGTCTGCTTCGAGCGCCAGCCGCATTTCCGCCGCACTCTTGCCCACGCCGGAAAACACCACCTTGCGCGCATCGCCACCCGCTGCCAGCACACGCTGCAATTCGCCGCCGGAAACGATATCGAAGCCCGCGCCGAGACGCGCGAACTGGTTCAGGATCGCCAGATTGGAATTGGCTTTCACCGCGTAACACACCAAGTGCTCGCGCCCCTGCAAGGCCTTGGTAAACTGGCGCATGCCGTCAACCAGCGCGGCGCGCGAATAGACATAACAGGGCGTGCCGAACTGCTCGGCGATGTCCGCCAGGGGTACTTCCTCGGCATGCAGTGCATTGTTCCGATTCTGAAAATATTTGCTCATGATGACTTATTTGCTTTGCTGAGAGGATGTGGTGTCTGCGGGCGGCAGCGTGAGCGGTCCCTTGTGGCCGCAGCCTTGCAGCAGCAAAGCCAAAGCAACGATAATACCCAGCACAAAGTTAAGACGCATAACTGCTCCCGCCAAAATTAAAGTATCGGATTATAAAGGCTGACCATGACTGAAAGCGAATTCAACCAACTGGCCGACGCCGCACTGGCGCGCATCGAAACGGCAATTGACGACTGCGGCGGCGACGTCGAATGCAGCCGCAGCGGCAACGTGCTGGAAATCGAATTCGACAACGGCCAGAAAATCATCATCAACCGCCACGACATCAACCAGGAAATCTGGGTCGCCGCGAGGTCAGGCGGGTTCCACTACGGCTATCGGGATGGAAAGTGGCTTAGCCAGCGCGACGGCAGCGAGCTGTTCGGCAAGCTGGTGGAGTTGTTTGCGGAGCAGGGGGAACAAATCAGTTTGGCGTAGGGTCTGCCTTGCCCAGCTTTCTGTTATTCATTGGTGAACAATTATTATGGCTTGGGGAATCAAGGAAGGACGAGTGGTGGAGACTCCCTTCGGGAGAATCAGCGACGCGATGTTGCGGGCGGGAATAGGCAAATACCACCTTCAGGCCATGCTCCTTCTAGTCTGGGTGATGTTCGGCAAAGGCTTTTATCTGGTAGGACTATTTACCGCTTCTATTTCGATCGCCATGTTTTATCAGTGGCCGCTGTCACGTTTTCTGGCGTGGCGTAAATCCTGGTACAAACGCTACTTTTACGGACATCTTGCGATGTCAATACTGGTGGGCCTGATCTTGCCGAGCCAGGAATACCCGGGCTGGGGCGTTATCTGGGCGGTACTGAATCTGATTTTCATGTACGCGCTCTTTTATGAGTTGTCGGACGACATCGAAGACTTGATGCAAGACCGGGTGGATTTCTCGGAGACTGAGGCTGTCAGGACGCGATAGCCCGCGTAGGATGGGTTGAGCAACGCGATACCCATCGCTTTCCTGATGGGTATCCTTCGTCCACCCATCCCACAGCAATACTCCATCGCACGGTTCGCCGCACCATCAATCCGCTTGTTGCCGCATCACCTTCTTGTCCAGTTTGCCGACGCTGGTGCGCGGCAGGCTCGCGACAAAACGGATTTCCAGCAAACGAGCATAGCGCGACAGGCGCCCCTCATCAACGCGCCGCAGCACCGGCTCACATAGGGCGCCGGCATCGGCAGCGCTGCCCGCCTTGAGTACCACCAGCGCGCGCGGGCGTTCGCCCCATTTTTCGTCCGGCACACCAATTACGGCGACCTCGGCAACCGCCGGATGTTCCGACACCAGGCTCTCCAGTTCCAGCGAGGATAGCCATTCGCCGCTGCACTTGATGACATCCTTGAGCCGGTCGGTGATGTTCAGCATACCAGTCGCGTCGCGCATCGCGATGTCACCGGTATGCAGGTATCCGCCCTGCCACAGCTTTGCCGATGCTGTTTCGTCATGCAGGTAGCCTTGGCTCAGCCACGGCGCGCGCACGACGACTTCTCCGGTGCTCGCATCATCATGCGGCAACTCGATTCCCGTTTCATCCACCACGCGCATGTCCACCAGCGGAATGGCGCGCCCGGCGCGAATGCGGCGGCTCAGGGCGGCTTCCGCATCTGCGGTTTCGCCGGCATCCAGCAGCCCCAGCGACAGGATCGGGCAGGTCTCCGAAAGACCGTATCCGGCATACACGTCTACACCACGATCCAGTGCCGCTTGTGCCAGCCCCTTGGGTAACGCCGAACCGCCGATGACGACCTTCCAGCCATGCAACATCGCCTCCGCCGTTTGTGCACTGGACAGCAGCAGGTGCAGCAATGTCGGCACGCAGTGCGAGAACGTCACACCTTCGTCGCGGATCAACTGCAACAGGAAATCCGGCTGATAGCGCCCCGGGTAGACCTGCTTCACGCCGAGCATCGTGGCGAGATACGGAAAGCCCCAGGCATGGACATGAAACATCGGCGTGATCGGCATATACACGTCGCCGCGACCGAAGCGCCCCTGCACCGGTGCGGTCCCGAAAGCGGCCGCAGCCGCGAGAGTGTGCAACACCAGTTGGCGATGGCTGAAATAGACGCCCTTTGGATGGCCGGTTGTGCCGGTGGTATAGAAGGTCGTCGCCCGGGTATTCTCGTCGAAATCAGGGAAGGCATGATCCGGATCGCCGCACGCCAGCAGTGTCTCGTAGTCGGTGGCAAACGGCGGCAGGCAATCGGGCACGGCCGCATCGGAAAGCAGGATGAAGCGCTGCACCGTTTCCAGCTGGCTACGGAAGCCCTCCAGCAACGGCAGGAAATCTTCGTGCACCAGCAGCACGTCGGCGCCCGCATGGTTGAGGGTATAAACGATCTGTTCCGGCGGCAGACGCACATTCACAGTCTGCAACACCGCGCCCAGCATCGGGATGGCAAAGAAGCACTCCAGATAACGATGGCTGTCCCAATCCATCACGGCAACCGTTTGCCCCGGCCTCACCCCGAGGCTGCTGCCCAGGCGTCCGATGCGGGCGCGCAAGGTGCGATAGTCGTAACGGCCCAGGTCGCGGTAGACGATCTCCTGCTCCGGCGCGTTGGCCAGCGGCGTGAGCAACAACTGTTTGATGAGCAACGGATAGGCGTAGGCAGTCATTGCAGTCTCCATTCATTCTTCAAACACATGCGAACCAGCAGGAATGAAGCGCAGTACGTGGTTTCCCTGCATCTCGCCGCCCCCCTGTTCCCGACACAGCCTAGCATAATCCGGGCAGGCTGTTGCACCC
>DASSQR010000094.1:0-26460 GCA_035702405.1 Gallionella sp.
GGCGAACTGGCAGCGCTACATCAATCTTTCGCTGCCGCGGAGGTTCCGGTCTATGCCAACCCGGACCAGGCCGGCCAGACACCCCTGAAGGGACGGCTGGTATTCATCGACAACGCGGTGGACACCACCAGCGGCACCATTCGGCTCAAGGCGCAATTTGCCAATCCCGACCATCGCCTCTGGCCCGGCATGTTTGTGACGGTGACACTGGCACCACGCACACTGACCGGCGCCCTCACCGTGCCGGTGCATGCCGTGCAAACCGGACCGGAACAGAAATTCGTCTATGTAATCGAAAAAGATAATACCGTAACCTCGCGGCCAGTCACAGTGCGGCTGATTCAAGACAACATCGCCGTCATCGAGGGTGTTGCCGCCGGTACCCGCGTGGTGGCCGAGGGAGCGCAAAATCTCCGGGCTGGCAGTGCCGTGGTCGAGGGCGCGCCAAACCGTCCGGCAGGCAATCTGTCCGGACAAAACTCCGCCAAGGGAGCCGCACCGGCAGCCAGCGCGAGCAAGCAATGAATCTCTCCGAATTATGTATCCGCCGCCCCGTCATGACGGTGCTGTTATCCGCCGCCGTGATGCTGGCCGGGATCTTCGCCTACGGCAGCATCCCGATTGCCGCGCTGCCGAGCTACGATACGCCCACCATTTCGGTCAGTGCAAACCTGCCCGGCGCGAGCCCGGAAACCATGGCGGCTTCGGTGGCCACGCCGCTCGAGCGCCAGTTTTCGACCATCTCCGGACTGGCGGTGATCAGTTCGACCAACACGCTGGGCAATACATCGATCACGCTGGAATTCGACCAGGACCGCAACATGGACAGCGCCGCGATCGATGTGCAGGCCGCATTGTTGCGGGCACAGCGTTCGCTGCCGGCGGAGATGACGACGCCGCCCTCGTATCAGAAGGTCAATCCGGCCGATTCACCGATCATTTTCCTGACGCTGACCTCCCCTTCGATGTCGCTCTCGGACCTGAACAGCTTCGCCAGCGATCTCATTTCGCCGACGCTTTCGACGCTCGCCGGCGTCGCCCAGGTCAACATAAATGGGCAGAAGAAATACGCGGTGCGCATCCGGGTCAATCCCGAGGCACTGGCAACACGCAACCTGACCATTGATGAGGTTGCCGGCGCGCTGCGCAGCGCCAACGCCAATTCTCCGGTCGGCACGCTTGACGGGCCGCGCCAGACGCTGATCATCCAGGCCAACCGGCAACTTGCGAATGCTGCGGCGTTTGCCGAGCTGATCGTCGCCACCTCGCCCAGTGGCGCGCCGGTCAAGCTGTCCGAAGTCGCCACTGTCGAAGACAGCGTGGAGTCGGTCAAGACCGCGAGCTGGGCCAACGGCGAACGCGCCATCACGCTATCCGTGCAGCGCCAGCCGGGCGCGAACACCGTAGCGACCGTGGACGAAATCAAGGCGGCACTGCCCAAACTCGTCGCGCAAATGCCGTCTTCGATCGAGCTCAAGCTGCGCAACGACCGCTCCATTTCGATCCGCAATGCGATTCACGACGTGCAGGTCACGCTGGCCGTCACCATCGCGCTGGTGGTGCTGATCATTTTCCTGTTCCTGCGCAAGGCCTCTGCCACTTTCATTCCGGCGTTGTCCCTGCCGATTTCCCTGCTCGGCACGGTGTCGCTGATGGCGGTATTCAACTTCAGCCTGGACAACATCTCGCTGCTCGCGATCACGCTGGCCGTCGGGCTGGTGGTGGACGACGCGATCGTGATGCTGGAAAACATCGTGCGCCACGTCGAGGCCGGCATGCCGCCGTTGCAGGCGGCGCTGCAAGGCTCGAGGGAAATGAGCTTTACCATCCTGTCGATTTCGATCTCGCTGGTTGCGGTCTTCATTCCGATCTTCTTCATGCCCGGCGTGATCGGTCTGCTGTTCAATGAATTCGCGGCCGTGGTTGGCATCGCGGTGCTGGTGTCGGCGATGGTATCGCTCACGCTGATTCCGATGCTGGCCAGCCGCTACCTGGCCCATCACGAAACCGAAGAGCGAGGCCTGAAATGGACCGCCTGGTTTGAACACGGCTTCGCGCGCGTGCAGATGTTATATGAGCGCGCGCTCGACCAGGCTCTGCAGCACCGCCGCGTCGTGCTCGGCATCGCGGTCGGTACCCTGCTCGCCACTGTCGCGTTGTTCATGATCCTGCCCAAGGGATTTTTTCCGAACGAAGACATCGGCCAGGCGCTAATCACGGTGGAAGCATCCGAGGACATTTCGTTCCCCGCAATGACCGGGCTGCTGCAGCGCACCAGCGATGTGATTCGCGCTCATCCCGCGGTTGATACGCTGATTGTCAACGCCACAGCGACCAACAGTGCGCGCCTGTTCATGAGCCTGAAACCGGCCAGCGAGCGGCCGCATATTGACAAGGTCGTCGAGGACCTGCGACGAGAGGTGCGCGTCATTCCGGGCGTCAACGTATTCATTAACCCGATCCAGAATCTCCGGCTTGGCGGCCGCACCAGCAAGAGCCGCTATCAGTATGTGATGCGCAGCGTGCGCGCCGGCGAATTGCGTGACGCCGCAAATAGCCTGGTCGCGCGGATGAAAGAGGATGCCATCTTCCGCGACGTCACCAGCGACTCGCAGCTGAAAGGTCTGCAGGCGCGCCTCAATATCAACCGCGACAAGGCCAACCTGCTGGGGGTGCAGATTTCCGACATCCGCTCCGCACTCTACAGTGCGTTCGGTGAGCGTCAGGTCTCGACGATCTACACGTCGAGCGATTTCTATCAGGTAATCATGCAGGTCGCCACCACAGCCAGTGCCGATGAAAGCGCCTTTGGCAAAATCTATCTGCGCGGCAAGAATGGCGCTTTGGTGCCGCTGACCAGTGTCGCAAGTGTCGAACGCGAGGTGGGCCCGATCTCGATCAATCACGCCGGGCAACTCAACGCGGTAACGATCTCATTCAATCTTGCACCCGGCGAAGCCTTGGGCGACGCCTCCCGGCGCATCGAACAGTTCAAGACTGAACTCAACCTGCCGGTGAGCATCCTGACGAGTTACGCGGGCGATGCCGCCGCATTCCAGTCATCGCAGGCGAGCCAACTGGCGCTGATCGGTGCGGCATTGCTGGTGATTTACGTGCTGCTGGGTGTGCTGTACGAAAGCTATATCCACCCGATCACCATTCTGGCCGGCCTGCCCTCCGCCGCCGTGGGAGCATTGGCGATGCTGTGGCTGTTCGACATGGAGCTGTCGATCGTCGCAATGATCGGCATCCTGATGCTGATCGGCATCGTGAAGAAGAATGCGATCATGATGATCGACTTCGCGCTTGACGCGCAGCGCAACGGCGGCAAGGCACCGCGCGAAGCGATCCGTACCGCCTGCCTGCTGCGTTTCCGGCCGATCATGATGACCACCATGGCTGCGCTGATGGGCGCACTGCCGATTGCCCTCGGGCTGGGTGCCGGCGCCGAACTGCGCCAGCCGCTCGGTCTGGCGGTCGTTGGTGGCTTGCTATTCTCGCAAGTAATCACACTGTTCATCACCCCGGTGATCTATCTCTATCTCGACCGGTATTCCGGCAGTGGTCCGCTCAAACTGGCCGGCGACCGTTGAGCCAGCCGTTTCCGGACCGGCACAGCAGCAAGACAATTTTCCAATCCTTGGCCAACAAAAAAGGCACCTGACGGTGCCTTTCCGGATAACTGTGTTTGCAGCTAATCAGTCTTCGTGTTTATGGCGGTTTTCGTGCCCGCGATGTCTTCCGTGATCGCGATGTTCTTCACCACGATATTGCGGTGCGTGGACAGGTTGCGGATCCGGCTGACTCCCCACTGCGGCACCAGTCGCGCCGCCGAGCGCAGCGCCCAAAATCGCGCCGTTCTGACCACCCAGGTTATATCCAACCGCCGCGCCGGCTGCACCGCCCAGCGCGCCGCCAAGCACTGCGCCACTATCGGCGGCATAGGCATTTACACTGGCACTGAGAAACAAGGCAATTGCTAACGTTTTTTTCATAATGTCTCCGAGATTGTTGTTGCTCAAATTTGCTGTGGTACCGCAATTTCGATTGTTGATTTAGTCAAGCGTGACACTAGTTTAGTTCCTGAGAATGTTCTGAACAAGCCATATATTACCCTGCAGCTATCCCGGATAACGCTATCCTGCGGTCGTACCAATGGCATCAACGATGCCCGCATGATATTCTCGTAATATTCCAGAATAATCCAATCGATATGGCAGTTCCGATCAAAACCCCGCAAGACATCGAAAAAATGCGCATCGCCGGCCGCCTGACAAGCGAGGTGCTCGACTACATCACCCCGTTCGTCAAACCCGGCGTCACCACGAATGAACTGGACAAGCTGTGCCATGGCTATATTGTCGATGTGCAGCACGGCATCCCGGCACCGCTCAATTACGCGCCCGGCGGACATAGCCCGTATCCGAAATCGATCTGCACCTCGATCAATCATCAGGTCTGCCACGGTATTCCGAGCGACAAAGCGCTGAAGAACGGTGATATCGTCAATCTGGATATCACCGTAATCAAGGATGGCTATCACGGCGACAGCAGCCGCATGTTCCTGGTCGGCGAACCGTCGATTCAGGCCCGGCGGCTCTGCGAGGTAACCTACCAGGCATTGTGGCGCGGCATCCGCGTGGTCCGGGCCGGCGCCTATTTGGGCGATATCGGTCATGCGGTCCAGAGCTTTGTCGAACCACTAGGCTACAGCGTAGTGCGCGAGTTCTGCGGCCACGGCATCGGCCTGAAGTTTCATGAAGAACCACAGGTATTGCACTATGGTCGTCCGAAAACCGGCATCCGGCTCGAAGCCGGAATGATCTTTACCATCGAGCCCATGATCAATGCCGGCAAGGCGGCGATCAAACAGCTTGGTGACGGCTGGACCATCGTGACCAAAGACCACAGCCTGTCAGCTCAATACGAACATACGGTACTCGTCACTGATACCGGGTTCGAGGTATTGACCGTTTCCGATGGCTGCCCTCCCCCACCAGCCGCCTAGCAGGCTGTTGAAAAATGTAGCGAGGACTGCCAGATGCAAGGCGCACGGGCTATGCATGGCCAATCGACTAGGCTGGCATAAAACGCCAGCCAAGTCGCTGGTCAACGGAGCGACGAGACAACGAGCGCAGCGAGTTTCAGTGGAGACTAACCTTCAGGTTATGTCGGAATTACATATCTCTGAGATAGGCGAGGATGCGAAAACGCAGTTTCGGTGCAGGCTAACTTCGGTGCTGCCGAAGTTAAGCGGAGCGGCCGGAGCCAATACCGCGCAACGCAGCAGATGGCAGCCGCAGTAATTTTTCAACAGCCTGCTAGTTCAGTCGTCGCATTGCGCGATTCCCTGCGCAATGATCGCCAGACAATCGAAGAAGCCTTTCTGCAACACGGTCAGGCGAAGCGCCTGTTGACCGCGCACAGCAGGTTGATCGACGACTACCTTCGCCGCGTATGGCACCAACTCGGCATGCCAGACGAAATCGCACTGATTGCGGTCGGCGGCTATGGGCGCGGCGAGTTGTATCCCAAGTCCGATATCGATTTGCTGATCCTGCTGGATGCCGATCCCGATGAAGCCTTGCAGCAAAAGCTGCATGAATTGATTGGGGTGCTGTGGGATATCGGCCTGGAGGTTGGTCACAGCATTCGCACCGTGCCGCAGTGCGTCAGCGAATCGGTCGATATCACGGTGCAGACCAACCTGCTGGAAGCACGCCTGCTTGCCGGCAACGCCAAATTGTTCAAGGGGCTGCACGAGGCCATGTGCCTGCACCTGGATCTGCGCCAATTCTTCCTTGCCAAATACCGCGAACAGCAGGAACGCCATGCCCGTTTCGTGGATGCAAATGCGCTGGTGTCGCGCGCACCGCCGGATACGCTGGTAGATAATGCACTGGATGCAGACTTCAACCTCGAACCGAACCTCAAGGAAGGCCCGGGAGGATTGCGCGATTTGCAGATCATTATCTGGATCAGCCGCGCCGCCGGTCTGGGAACGCGCTGGCCGGAGCTTGCCCGGGCCGGTCTGCTCACCCCGACCGAAGCTCGACAGCTTGCCCGCTGCAGCACGCTGCTGCAAACCCTGCGCATCCGTTTGCATTACCTGTCGAAGCGCCGGGAAGATCGCCTGCTATTTGATTTCCAGACGCCGCTTGCTGCACAGATGGGGATCAACGCTTCCGCCAACCGCCGCGCCAGCGAACACCTGATGCAGCGTTACTACCGGACCAAACTGGCGGTGCGCCAGTTCAACACCATTCTGCTGCTGAATCTGCGCGACCATATCTTCCGCGAATCTCCGCCGCAGCACGCGCTGAACAAACGTTTCCGGATCAACGGCACCTTGCTGGAAATCCGTGATGAAAATTTGTTCGAGCATACTCCCGATGCAATCTTCGAGTTGTTCCGGCTGATGCAGCAACATCCGGAACTGACCGGCCTCAGCGCAAAAACGCTGCGCGCGCTGTGGCGTGCGCAACATCTGATCGATGCGGCATTTCGGCGCAATCCGTTGAATCGTGCCAGTTTCATGGAAATCCTGCGCCAGCCACGCGGCGTCATCCAGGCGCTGCGGCGCATGAATCAGTACGGCATTCTCGGCCGCTATATTCCAGCCTTCGGCCGTATCGTCGGACAGATGCAGCATGACCTGTTCCACGTTTATACGGTCGATGAACACACCTTGATGGTTGTACGCAATCTATGCCGTTTCGCCTTACCCGAGTATACGCATGAGCTTCCGCTCTGCAGCCAACTGATGAGCGAATTCGCGCGTCCGGAGGTGCTATACATCGCTGGCCTGTTTCACGACATCGCCAAGGGGCGCGGCGGCGATCACGCGCAATTAGGCAAAGCGGACGCGCGCGCGTTCTGCAAACAACACCAGATCATGAGTGACGACAGCGACCTGATCGTGTGGCTGGTCGAACAGCACATCACCATGTCCCGAACCGCGCAGCGACAGGATTTGTCCGACCCCGACGTGATCGCCGCATTCGCCGGCAAGATCCGGAATGACCGCCACCTTGTTGCGTTGTATCTGCTGACAGTCGCGGATATGCGCGGCGCCAGCCTGAAGATCTGGAATGCATGGAAAGCGAATCTGCTGGAGAACCTGTTCAATGCCACACGGCGTTACCTGAGCGACGGCAAGGTCGCCGACCAGCTCGGCGAAATACGCCGCGATGCAGCCAATACACTCAATCTTTACGGGATGAAGGCGGACTCCTATCAGCTGTTATGGGCACAGCTCGACGACAGCTATTTTCTGGACCACGAAGCGCACGAAATCGCATGGCATACCCGGCTGCTGGCATTCAAGGTGAACACTGCCACGCCGATCGTGAAGGCGCGCTTGAGCCGCGTCGGAGAAGGATTGCAGGTGCTGGTGTATTGCCAGGATCAGCGTGGCCTGTTTGCACGCATCTGCGACTTTTTTTCGCGCATGAATTACACCATCGTCGAAGCCAAGATACACACGGCGCGCCACGGTTACGCGATCAACAGCTTCCAGATCATGGAAGCCGCGCGCAGCAATACCGCTTACCGCGACATCATGAACTACATCGAATTCGAGCTCGCGCAGCAGATTATACGGGCCAAGCCAATCACCCTTGCCACCTCGGGACGGGTCAGCCGGCAACTCAAACATTTTCCCATTGCCACCAAGGTCGAGATCAAGCCGGACAATCGCGGACTTTCCATTCTCTCGCTGGTCACCGGTGATCGTCCGGGCTTGCTGGCACAGATCGCTCTGATTCTGGATAAATACGATATCCGCCTGCACCGTGCAAAAGTTAACACCCTGGGCAGACGTGCCGAGGACGTGTTCTGGATCAGCGGAGAAATGCTGTTAAAACCTGAAGAACCGAGCGGGTTACTGAATGACCTGCGGGAAAAAATCTAGTCTTTTCCCGATCAAAGCAAATTTCGATGGTGCCCGGAACCGGAATCGAACCGGTACGAGGGGATAAGCCTCGACGGATTTTAAGTCCGTTGTGTCTACCAATTTCACCACCCGGGCTGATATGGTGGTCGCCGGCCGAAATCCAATCAGCCTCAACGGATTGTTCCTCAACCTGTTGCACAGAAACATGCCAACCTGTTTTTCTGCGCGGCGAATTGTAGCACAGCGGAACACAATCCGATTCTCGCGACCAGTTCTTTTCTCCCATCGCAGTCGATATTTCCCGACGAGACCTTCTTCCCCTCGAGGATCAACGACTGCCGGCTATTCGTTAATCACGAACCCGTTGCGGGCCGTATAATAGCTTTTGCTGATAGCATTGAAGGTATCGGAGCCTTAATATTGGTGCCGGACTTCCCGAGTTTCCTGAGAAAAGGTCTGATCAAAGTGGAAAAACGCACGGGATTTTATGCCCAACTTGCCGCCACACTTATCCTGGTGGTGGGTTGTTTCATGGTGCTGAAGCCTTTCCTGACTGCGATCCTGTTCGCCACTGTGGTGTGTATCACGAGTTGGCCGCTCTATCTCTGGCTGCTGCGGAAAATGAAAGGCATGCGAAATCTTGCCGCACTGGTCATGACGTTATCGCAAGTGCTCATGGTTATCCTGCCGCTCGCACTGGTCGCTTACAACCTCGCTGACGATGTCACCGCACTCTACAACGAGATCAGAACGACCGCTGAAAACGGACCAATTGAACCTCCTGGCTGGTTAAGGCAACTTCCGCTGATCGGTGAACCAATCGGAAAATATTGGCATCTGGTCGCATCCAGCCGGGAAGAAATGCTCGCATTGGCCAAACAATTATTGGAACCGACCAAGAATATGCTTCTGGCCGGTGGAATTCTTCTTGGTCAAGGTGTCATCGTAATGAGCCTGGCCGCCCTTATCAGTTTCTTTATCTATCGCGATGGCGAAGTGTTACTGCATACGCTCCGGGTCACCATGCATAGCGTGCTTGGAGCCCGTGCGGCAAGAATCCTGGATACTATCGACAAAACCGTTCGCAGCGTAATGTATGGCCTGCTGGGAACGGCTGTAGCCCAAGGCTCCGTGGCAGCGATTGGTTTCATTATTGCCAGCATCCCGGGAGCCATGTTGCTCGGGATTATTACGGCATTGCTTTCCCTGCTGCCCATTGGCCCACCTCTCGTCTGGGGCGGTGTGGCAATCTGGCTGTTCCATAACGGAAGCACGGGATGGGGCATTTTCATGCTGCTTTGGGGGTTCTTTCTGATCAGCAGCGTAGACAACGTCGTAAAACCATTCCTGATCAGCCGCGGCAGCAATCTTCCGTTTCTTTTGGTACTGCTGGGCGTGATGGGCGGGGTATTGGCCTTTGGCTTCGTTGGAATCTTTATCGGAACAGCACTGCTTGCCGTAGCCTTTAGCCTGATCCAGGAATGGTCCTCTGAAAGCTGAGGAAAAGACCCAACGATCAACTTAGCAGGACATGCTTCGCGAAGCGTTCGCAAATCCATTGCACAAAAAAATCGGGATGCAGGCATCCCGATTTTTGATTACTTCCAGACCTGCTAATTACAGGCCCAGGCCGACCAGCGTGTTATTAACGCTAACCAGCACGTTACCAACCAACGTACCTACAGCAGCAACAGTGTTGGCAACAACGGTCAACACGTTAGCAAGGATTTGAACAACCGGGGTCAGGATGGTTGTCAGGATTGCGCCCAGATCCAGGCCCAGCAGAACCAGACCACCAGCTACAACGCCAACTTCTTCCTTGCTCAGTTCTTGAATTGCCATATTACTCTCCTAATAGCTACGTTAAAATCCACCATCACGGTGGGCACTATTGCTTCTTGCGAAGCAATCCGTTCCGCACTTGAAACGAGCCACATCATGGCACGCCTTTGGTGCATTAATCCCTCGAAGTTTGATTTTCTCCACAGAACCACGGCATCCATGACTATTGCTCAGAGAGCACGATGAACACCTTTTGTTATTATTTATTACAAACTGTACGATATAAAATAATTCAATGTCAATAATATGTCAATATTATTAGTAATAGCTTAAGCACACGACCATGATCATGACATTCAGAATACATCATTAGTTAATGTCTGGTGCGTTCAAAAATCCAACGCCTCTCACCTTATTGCTATACTGAAAACAAAAAACCGGGATGTACCTCAGGTACATCCCGGTTTTTTGTTGACGGATATCTGATTACAGACCCAGACCAACGATGGTGTTGTTAACGCTAACCAGCACATTGCCCAGCAGGACGCCAGCGGAAGCAACGGTGTTATTTACAACGGTCAGGGCAGTAGCAACGATCGGCAAAACCTGGTTAACCAGAGAAGCCAAGACTGCACCAACATCCAGACCCAACAGAACCAGACCACCAGCTACAACGCCAACTTCTTCATTGCTCAGTTGTTGAATTGCCATAATATACTCTCCTTGAGTTACAGATAATCCACAGATTGTGGATGCTAAAAAACCCCACCTTTTGGTGGGTGCCATTACCCCCTCAGAGGGCAATTTATTATTATTCGAATCAACTTCAATCTAAGGTGATCTCGCTATCAAATCAAACCTTGACCTGTTTTATGGCAAATCGAATTTTATTAAAAAATAATACCCGATCGATCCATTAATATTTTATGGTATTACTTTACAAAGAAAATAATCTAACGTCAACCATTCTTAGGGCATAAGATTTCCGCAAAAAACGCAGTCAGCATAAAAAAAACGGGGCGCACTTGGGCACCCCGTTTCTTAATGAATTACTTTGGACCTACAGGCCCAGTTTTTTGAGTACCCGACCCACCGTGCCGATGAGATTCTTTAGAAGCTTGCCAAGAGTTCCAACAAGATTCAGTTTTGGCAGAACCAAACCACCGGCCACCGCACCAATCTCTTCTTTGCTGAGTTCATGAATTGCCATAATTATTATTCTCCCTTTTTTTACACTATTTTCACCCGCAGATGCGGGTACCCCAAACCCGCCCGGAGGCAGGCGCTACTGCACCCATCAAACATGGTGCAATTCTGTCTAAAGCAATTCGGAGAATCATGCCGAGTCTGAAGGTGGGAAAAATTAATGATTCCCGCCAGCCCACATTTAGTACTTTTTTGACATGAGGGCCAACCAATCTGGATAGATTAGTCGACTAAATAATAATACTTTACGGCAAAAATAGATTCAGCGTCAATAACGGAAGTAAATCAGTGTCTCCAAACTGGCTGCAATCAGGCGTACTGCTAATGCCAGATCGTTGTGGCCGTTAATCGAGCCGAAAGAAATGAAAACGGGATGTACTTGCACATCCCGTTAAATTACTCGAATAGTATTGCCTTAATCAGGACTTAGAGCCGCTTGAGCTACTGGAGCTGCTTGGGCTATGAGAGCTGCTTGCGCTGTGCGAACTCGCTTTGGAATGCACCGAACCCGAGATCCCCATACTAACAGGAACATGACCTGGCACTGCATGATGCCCGGCAAGCATTTTAGTGTTGAGAACCTTGCCCAGAATTGTAGTAAGCGTCGGCTTCTTTGGCTGCAACCCTCCGGCTACAATTTTGAGTTCTTTTTGGGAAAGATTTTGAATTGCCATTTTATTATTCTCCTTATCATTACGTTCCCACCTACCAAGAGGCGAGTCCTTAAATCCCACCGTACAGCGGGTACTATTGCCCTGTTACTTCGGGTGCAATTCTGTTTCTAAAGCAAGACAAGTCAAAACTTGATCGGGAAAGACACCAAAGCACCGATCCTTCAATTTCTTGCCAGGAACTGGCGCAATGTTCGTATACCGAATACAAGCTTATCCGACCAATCTGGTTTTATTAGTCGACCAGTTTGGGAAACTTTACGCAAGAAAATATTTTATGTCAATCTGTAATTTATTCAGAAAGCTGTCACCTCGAGATGCAATTGCATCAGACAAATTAAGGATGAAAATCAGAGGGGGATATGAGTAGATCACCAACCAATAAACCGATGATGCGATCTGTTGAAACCCGCAGGTAAAAAGCTTTTTGAGCTGAAAAACGGGATGCCTGCAACCCGCATCCCGTTCGCCGCAAAAATTAGCTGATTAGTTACAGACCCAGCTTGACGAGGACATTCCCAACCGTGTGAATCACGTTGACAAGGAGAGTTCCAACACCGGCAATGACATTGGCAACAACCGTCAAGGCGTTGGCAACGATGGTCACCAGCGGGGTCAGGATGCTGCTAAGTATCGCACTGAGGTTCACACCAAGCAGCGTCAAACCACCGGCTACAACCTCAATTTCTTCCTTGCTGAGTTCTTGAATGGCCATAATCGTTCTCCTTCAGTTCACATTAAATCCCGCCGGCGGCGGGAACCTTTGCTCCAGATGAAGCAATCCTGTTGCGCACTGAGCACAGCTTGACAGACAAAGACAGTCGCAGCGCATTAAACATTTCAAATGCAATCCCGGTATTTTTCGATCTTCCCGAAAAGCGGCATACCGTTAGACCCTGATTAGTTGCCATCCTATAAGCCAATGAACTTTAAGGTTAAAGCGAATTATAGTCGAACGCCTTATACACCACCGTTCACGCTACCATGGCAAGTTCCGCTTCCAAAAAACGCGATGGTGCGAAAATTCGGGATGTACTTCTTGTACATCCCGACTGGCGATTTAACTTGGGATAATTACAGTCCCAGACCAACAACAATGTTATTGACGCTGGTCAACACATTGGAAATCAGAGTGCCAACTGCAGCGACGACGTTGGCTACAACCGTCAATGCGTTAGCAACGATTTGAACGATCGGTGTCAAAATCTGGGTCAGAATCGCACCCAAGTCCAGTCCAAGCAAGACCAGACCACCGGCCACAACACCAATCTCTTCCTTGCTGAGTTCTTGAATTGCCATGATGTATCGCTCCTTATCAACATTAAAATCCCACCATCCGGTGGGTGACCATTGCTCCAAATGAAGCAATCCTGTTACACAAACGCACCGGGAAAATGCATAAAGCATCGTTCCCGTGAATCAGTACAATCAAGTAGAGGATGTTATAAAAGCGACTTACCTGTCGGCGGGAGGGACTGTAGCCAACAAGCAGCTATATTGCAGCTAATAAAGACTCTACGGTAAAACCCTAATAGTAGTCAAGCCGTATTCGACAACCTAACTACGTCACACCCTCCTATGTCACCTGCGGATATGATTTGGCATAACACTTGGCCGATGAAGTTCAGGAAGTTTTGTCCAACCCAATAGTCACCTTGACGGAGATCCCCAGCCTGCCGATGCGTTCGGCAAAGGCCCGCAGCCTGTTTGCCGGCAAGGCGGACAACCGGTTAGCCTCCGGCTGCAAGGACGGACGCGCCAGCCCGTAAAGCAGCACCCCTTGCAGCTTGAAGCCATCGCGTAACACTCCCGAAACAAACCCGAGATAATCGTCTTCGTCCTGCTGCGAAGGCGGATCTCCATCCAGGGCAAACCAGCAGGTTTGCAGCCAAGTCGGACATAACTCGATCGCGGCGGCAAGATTGTCACGTACTTTGGTCATCGTGATACGTGTGTCGTTGATGCGCTGCATTCCCGCTTCGCTGGCACGATCCAGCTTGAACCACACTTCGCCGTTAAGCTTCGCCAATCCACGCAAGCCTTCCTGAACTTCAGCTCGATATAACAGGCTGCCATTGGTAATCAGAATGGTTTTCACCGCGTCCGGCAGCACAACCTCACGCCGTACCCGCGCGATGAGCTGAATGACCTCAGCAAACTGCGGACTGCTGGTCGGCTCACCGTTGCCGGACAGCGCAATATCGTTGATCCGCCGCGCGCCCTCAGGCACCCGGTTCTGCATGAAGTCACCATGCAGTAATTCATTCAGGAACCCGCGCAGTTCGCGCTCCAGCACGACCAGATCAATTGGCGGCGCGGCACCACGCGCCAGATCGGGAACCTGGCAGTAAATGCAACGCCAGTTACACGCATTATTGGGATTGAGATTGATGCCCACCGAAACCCCGCCAGCACGACGCGAGATCACCGGATAGACATACTGCAGCGCCGCGCTCGCGCGGTCGTGATCGAGATAGCTCAACATCTTGTTGCTCAAGGCCGGTCTAGCGGCAGGAATTTTGCCGGATCCACCGGCTTGCCGTGACACCGCACCTCGAAATGCAGTTTGACCTGGTCGGCATCGCTGTCACCCATCGCAGCAATTTTCTGACCGCGGGTCACTGACTGCCCTTCTTTCACCAGCACTTGATCGTTGTGCGCATAAGCACTGAGATAATTGCTGCTATGTTTGATGATGACCAGCTTGCCATAACCGCGCAGGCCGCTGCCGCTGTACACCACCTTGCCCGACGCACTGGCGTAGATCGGCTGTCCAAGTTTGCCGGCTATATCGATGCCCTTGCGATTGCCTGTTTCGGAAAAGCCGCTGATCAACCTGCCGTTGGTCGGCATGCTCCATTCCAGCGCCACATCCTCCCCTTCTTCACCCACAATGTCAGGCTTGCTGACCGGTTTGCTTTCCGCTTCATCCGCGCCGGCGCCAGCGCCAGCGCCGATGACGGCGATAGTGGGCCCAGGTACAGGCAGAGGTTTCTCAATTTGCGCGACGGCGGTTTCACTATAGGGATATTTCTCGACCCTGGGCTGCTCTTTCAGCAACGCACCGACCGGTCTGCTTTCGATGTTGCTCGCAGCAGGTGTACCGAGGCTAACACGGGACCGAGGAGATGCATCAATGCTGCGTACTGGCGGCCGGCCATCTGGGCCGGTACGTGCAGCGGATATAGTATTGCCCGGGATCAGCCGGAGTTCCTGGCCGACAGAGATCACATTGGGATCCCGGATCCCGTTCAAGTCTGCCAGTTCACGATAATCGAGGCCGTAATTGAAGGCGATGCTATAAAGCGTCTCCCCTCGCTGCACGATGTGCGTCTGCGGGCGCCAGTCATTTTCACGCAAATTCTTCTTGGGCACCACGGCACGCTTTTTGGCATAGTCACTCCGCTCTTCAACGGGAGCCCGGCGCCCGCCCGATGTACAGGCCGCCAGCATTATCGCCATCAGCACCAAGGCCAGAAGCCGCCCTGGCATGCCGCCGAAAATTTCATTTAGCCGCACATTGCGGCCAACCAGTAAATTTCCGGCGTTGATATTCAATCTCATGCCTTCCCCATCAATAATGGTACAAACTTCACCGGCTCCAGTTCGGTTTCGCGGAACCCGCTCTCATGGCGCTCGACCAGATGCAGCCGCTGTTCCTGCCGCCCCAGCGGCAACACCATTCGGCCGCCAACCGCGAGCTGTTCCCGCAATACCGCCGACAACACCGGCGCGGCAGCAGCGAGAATGATCCCGTCGAACGGTGCCACTTCGGGCAGACCTGCCCCGCCGTCGCCGTAGCGCAACGTGACATTGCGTATTTTCAGGTCGCGCAGCTGTCTCCTCGCGCGTTCGTACAGCGGCTGGATGCGCTCAACGGTATATACCTCGCGTGCAATTTGTGCCAGCACGGCCGCCTGATAACCGCAGCCGGTTCCGATCTCCAGCACCCGATCAAGCGGCCGATCGGCAGTGCCTGCACCGCGCAACACTTCAATCATCCGCGCCACGATATACGGCTGTGAAATGGTCTGGTTGAAATTGATCGGCAGCGATACATCATCGTAAGCGCGGCTCGCCAATGCCTCGTCGACAAACAGGTGGCGCGGCACTTCGAACATCGCCGCCAGGACCACCTCATCTTTGATCCCCTGTTCGCGCAAACGTTCGATCAGGCGCGCACGCGTGCGTTGCGAGGTCATGCCGATACCGCTGATGCGCGAGTTCACGCCGTCTCCAGCCATCCCCGCACCGCATCAAGCTGGTTATACTGGGTGAGATCAATCTGGAGCGGAGTGACCGAAACACGCCGCTGCGCCAGCGCGTGGAAATCCGTTCCCTCGCCCGCATCCTGCGCCTTGCCTGCCGCGCCCACCCAATATACGGTTTCGCCCTGCGGATTGCTCGCTTTCACCACCGGCTCGGCCTTGTGCCGTTTGCCGAGGCGGGTAACCTCGATGCCCTGACCGGGAGCCGAGTGCAGCTGGTCGTAAGGCACGTCCGGCACGTTCACGTTAAGCAACCAGGGATGGCTATGCGTCTGCCCCGCAAAACGTTGCACCAACTGCGCCGCAACTCGCGCCGCCGTCTCGTAATTGATGAAGTCATGCCCCACGAGTGACACCGCGATGGAAGGAATCCCCAGCAGGAAGCCTTCCGTAGCCGCCGCGACGGTGCCGGAATAAATGGTGTCGTCCCCCATGTTGGCGCCCGCATTGATACCCGACACCACCATGTCCGGCTGCTGGTCCAGCATTCCGGTCACGGCGAGATGCACGCAATCGGTCGGGGTGCCGTTGACATAATAAAAACCGTTCGCGGCGCGCCGCAGTTTGAGCGGCCGGTCCAGAGTCAGGGAATTACTGGCGCCGCTGCGATCCCGTTCGGGAGCCACCACGACTACATCAGCGAGGCCGGAAAGATGTTTCGCCAGACAGGCGAGACCAGGTGCGAAATAACCGTCGTCATTACTGATCAAAATGCGCATCGGCGTCTTTGGAATAAGTTGTTAGAGTTCACGAAATTTGAAATCAGGGCAGCGCCCATCTGTGAATTGATTATGCCATAAACCTTCTGCCAATTCGCAGACAGGGCCCTTGTCCGGCGACGACATACACGTTCACATGAATTTCCTGAAAGCCGCAGCAGCCACAGCGTACAGCAGCACCGCCAGCACGACCACCATGGCAAAACCAAGATGAATGGCAAGCAACGCGGCCAGCACCGCGCCCACCACTGAAGCGAAGCCATTGAAGGCCCATGCCCAGGGAATGGCAGCCTCATGCGCTTCCGCCAGCCGTTTCATACCCGTCGGGAAAGGCACGCCCATGCACATTGCGAGCGGCGCGATCAACAGCACCGAGATCATTATCTTCGCCGCATCGGGAAGATGAAGGAGTGCCTGGAATACAGTCGGCAGGATACCCAGATAAAGCAGCGCCAAGGCGCCCAGTAATAGCACCGCCAAGCCAACCTTGTTCGGGGTTTGCCAGCGCCCGGCAAGCCCGCTTCCGGCCGCGGCGAACACCAGAAATGCGCACAACACCACCGCCACCGCATACAGCGGGTGCGCCAGAAACAGCACGAATTTCTGGATGAAGGCGATTTCCACGAACATGAAACCAAATCCGATAGCAAGGAAATACAACGCCACCGGCCAGGCTGGCAAAGTGTGCCTACCGCGTGACACACTCAGGGGGACGATAATCAGCGAGACGCTTGCGACCAGAGCCTGAACCAACGTCGCCACCAGCAGCGGATAACTCCAGTCGAGCAGCGTTGCCCCACCCTGCTCGCGCAGCGCAAACAATTCCGCGGCTGAATTCCATTTGAAGAAACGGAAGAATTGCGGTCGGTCATCGGTCGCCGGTTCGATATAGAACTTGTAACGATCGATAAAATCTTGCCGTTGCGGGCTCAACAAGGCAATGGTGCCGTCGTAGAAATAAGGCCGTTCCAACAGGTTATACCGATTGGCTTCATCGGCGCGCATGCCCGGATAATAGGCCGGATCAAATGACCGCGCACGGCAGAACTGCCTGATTCCGGCAATATCTTGCGCGGTGAAATCACTGTTCTTCACCAGCAGGGTGACGGTCTTCCATCCCCGGATCATCGCGAGCCGCGCGCCGGGATTGGCCACCCCGTTTCGCTCCAGTGCGGCGATTTCCGTCGCAAACAGTTTCAGCGCATCGCGTGGCGGCAAGGTGAGCCACCGCGTGATGGCCAACATGCCATTCGGCGTCAGGCGGTCGAGATCGGCCTGAAGCGCCTCCACCGTGTAGAGATAGTTTTCACTAAGACCGTAGAGTCCGGCCGAGGCCGTACTGAATGAGTCCAGCAGTGCCACCTGAATCAGGTCATAGTGCTCGTGGCTGGCATTGACAAAACCGCGCGCCTCGGCCGCATAAACCTGCACTCCGGGCCGGTGATACAGATCGCCGGCATAATCGTGGAAACGCTGAGTAACAAGGTCGATGATATTGCGATCCAGTTCCACCGCGTCGATCGCACTGCTGCCGTGATAAAGCGCCTGCAATACATCGCTGCCGGTGCCGGCCCCCAGCACCAGCACACGCGGTCGTTCACGCAGATGGTAGGGCAACGCCGAGGTGAGTTGGTCTAGATAGACCAGCGGTGCCAGCTTGCCGTCGAAGCGGGTCAGCGCAGCCGGTCCGTTGCCATCGACGAACACGGCCAATTGCGGCGGAGGTTCAGAGGTCGCATTGAGGCTCATCCCCGGCGCGTCCCGCAAGGGCACGCGGTTGTTTTCCACCACCGTGACTTGGCCCAGCGGGCTAGAACGTTCCTCGATCACTCGTGCGCCGACGATATTCAAAGCCTGGCTCAGGTCCTTGTAGGGAGAAAGGTATACGGGTATCTCTGGCAGCATCAGCCACGCCAGCACGGCGAACCCGAGCAGCAATCCCGGCAACCAATTCCGCCGCAACTTCAGTTCGATGGCCGCGATCGCCGCTGCCAGCAGAGCGAGCGCGGCAAGAACGCCGAGCAGCTGTTGCGCCGGAGCGAGGAACAGCGCGCCAATCACGCCGAGGCTGCCGACGCCCGCACCGAGAATGTCGCTAGCATAGACGCGCGGCGATTGCTGGCCGAACTGCGCGAACACCAGGCCGATACCGAATCCACCGCAGAAGAACGGCAGCATCATCAACAGATAAACGAGGAGCAGTTTGGCCAGCTGTGTCTGGTCCCACATCAGCTCGAGCGGGTTGAACGGCACCTGCTGCGCCAACAGGAACGACGCAGGCATCAGCACGGCCAGTGCGAGCGCGGCACCGACGTACGCAGCCCCGAAGGAACGTGAAATGGTTTCCTTCAGCAGGGTCAGTGCCGTGCCGCTCGCTCCGTAGCCAAGCATCGCCGCGCTGATGATCATGTAGGCAAAATGGTGCCAGAGCACGATGCTCCACAGGCGGGTGAGCAGCACCTCGTAGGCCAGCACGCAAGCGGCCAGCAGGCTGATTGCGATGAAGGGCGGGCGTGACATGGCTTGCTCCTTCTTCCCGTCCCTCTCCCCAACCCTCTCCCGCGGCACCCGCAAGGGGTACGCCGGTGGGTGCCCCGCTGCTACGCAGCGACCCTTTCGCAGGCGGGAGAGGGGGGCGAAGAAGCGCAGCGCAAATTTCATGTCTGGCAGACTGCTAATGGCCGCCGGTAAGCGGAACGAACTTTACAGGTAAAATCTGGCGGGTCGTCACCGAACCATCCGGCTCCTTTTCCACCAGCATCAGATATTGCGTCATGAATTGCGTACCGAGCGGGATCACCATGCGACCGCCGGGCTTGAGCTGCTTAATCAGCGGCGGCGGCACATGGCTGGCGGCAGCCGTCACCATGATCGCATCGAATGGCGCCGCTTCCGGCCAGCCATAGTAGCCATCTCCTACCTTGGTGGTCACATTGCGATAACCGAGTGACTTCAGGCGCTCGGCTGCCTGTTTTCCCAACGGTTCAATAATTTCGATGGTGTACACCGAGCTCGCCAGTTCCGCGAGGATCGCCGCCTGATAACCAGAGCCGGTACCGATTTCCAGCACCTTATCACCGGGCTTGATCTTCATCAGATCGGTCATCAGCGCGACGATGAACGGCTGTGAGATCGTCTGCCCATAGCCGATCGGCAGGGGGCGGTTGAGATAAGCGACAGAACTCAGCAAGGCAGGCACGAAGCGATGACGCTCCACTTTCAGCATTGCCGCGATGACGCTGGGGCTAAGCGCGGAAGTGCCGCTGAACGAAGAAGTATCTGCCGCATCGGCCTGCACCTCCTTCACCATCTGGCGCCGCTCGGTGTCGTATTCCCCAGCTTGGGAGAGAGAAACGCAACCAAAAAAAAGAAATACGCCCAACATGAAGTGGTGTCTCATGATTTCTTCTTTGGAGTTGGCCGGTTTCAGTATCGCGCCACTGAAACCCGGATGGCAAGTTGTTTATTTACAGATGGTTGCGGGAAAAGTAGTGTCTTGAACAGGTTCTGATGACATTTTCACAATTACCGTGGATGCCGGTGTGAAAAATCTGTGGATAACAATGCAATCCCATTAAATTACATGGAGATATATCGTATGCTCAGTTTCTGTACATACCGAAGAGGCGAGTCGCACATCTCGCTTTCAGCAATCGGCGCATGCTCAATGAAAATCCCGCGAGTGTGTGACCAGGTTGCCCAATAGCGGCGTCATGTCCTTGAGCCGTCCAGCCATCAGGTGCACCACCTCGCCCTGCCGCTCCACTACCCCGTATACCGCCAGCAGCCGCGCCTCCAGTACCTCGCGTCGCTGCCGCTCGGCGAGATCGCGCCAGACCACGACGTTGATTTGCCCGCTTTCATCCTCCAGCGTCATGAAGGTCACTCCGCTTGCCGTACCCGGACGCTGGCGGTTGATTACCAAGCCAGCGGCCCGCGCGATCCGGCCGTGGGGAAAGCTGCGCAACTGATCGGCCGTGACCAGCCGTTGGCGCGCAAGCACATTACGCAACAGCGCGAGTGGATGCCGTCCCAGGGTAAGCCCCACGCTGGCATAGTCCGCCGCCAGATTCTGGCCCTCGGTCAACGGCACCAATACGGGTTGCTTCTCTTCGGCCGAAGTCAGCGCAAGGGGCACATGCTGCTCGATGCCCGCCACCTTCCACCAGGCTTGCCGCCGATGCCCGGCCAGCGTGGTCAATGCGCCTGCGGCAGCCAGAGATTTGAGATCGCGCTGCTCCAGTTCGGCACGAGTAGCCATATCTTCCACATCGACAAATGGCTGTTGCGCACGCGCCGCGGTGAGGCGTGCCGCGCCTTCGGCAGAAAGACCGCTGGCCAAGCGCAGGCCGAGGCGCAGCACGGGTTGACGGGTGCACCCTCCTCCTTGTGGCGAGGGAACCAAATCGCGGCAACCACGCCTTCCACCATCCTCGTCCTCAGATTGAAATTGGAAAGGTAACGTTGCGAGCGTGCAATCCCATGCGCTCGCGTTCACGTCCACCGGCAGCACGGTCACGCCATGGCGGCGGGCGTCCTGCACGAGCTGGGCCGGCGCGTAGAAGCCCATCGGCTGGCTGTTCAGAAGCGCGCAGGTGAATGCTGCCGGTTCATGGCATTTGAGCCAGGCCGACACATAGACCAGCAGCGCGAAACTGGCCGCATGCGACTCGGGAAAGCCGTATTCACCGAAGCCCATGATCTGCTGAAAAATCTGTCGCGCGAATTCCTCGCGGTAGCCGCGGCTGAGCATGCCCTCAATCAGGCGCCGCTCGAAATGATCCAGTCCACCCTTGCGCTTCCACGCCGCCATGGAGCGTCGCACCTGGTCCGCTTCGCCCGGCGTGAAGCCGGCCGCGACGACCGCAAGCCGCATCACCTGTTCCTGGAAAATCGGCACCCCCAGCGTGCGTGCCAACACCTCTCTCACCGCTTCGCTCGGATAGGTCACCGGCTCCAGCCCCTGGCGACGGCGCAAGTACGGATGCACCATGCCGCCCTGGATCGGCCCCGGTCGCACGATGGCAACTTCGATGACCAAATCGTAGAAGGAGCGCGGACGCAAGCGCGGCAACATGGACATCTGCGCGCGCGATTCGATTTGAAACACGCCTACCGTATCCGCTTTTCCGATCATGTCATACACCGCCGGGTCCTCGCGCGGAATGTCCGCCATCGTAAACGGCCGTCCGCGTAACCGGCTCACCTCGTCCAGCGCGCGGCGAATGGCCGATAGCATGCCCAGCGCCAGCACATCCACCTTGAGCAGTCCCAGCGCGTCGAGGTCGTCCTTGTCCCACTGGATGATGGTGCGTTCCGGCATCGCCGCATTTTCGATCGGCACCAGCTGAGGCAGTTGTCCGCGCGCAATCACGAAGCCGCCGACATGCTGCGACAGGTGGCGAGGGAACCCCATCAGTTCGTCCACCAGCTGCATCAGCAGCCGTACTTTCCGGTTGTCAGGGTCGAAGCCTGCTTCCGCCAGGCGTTGCGGCAATATTTGGCGGCCATCCCACCAAGCCATGGATTTGGACAGCCGCTCCACTTGCTCGAGGTCAAACCCCAAGGCTTTTCCCACATCGCGCATGGCGCTTTTGGGTCGATAGGTGATCACGGTAGCGGCCAGCGCGGCGCGCTCGCGGCCGTATTTCGCGTACAAGTACTGGATGACCTCCTCGCGGCGCTCGTGCTCGAAATCCACATCGATGTCCGGCGGCTCGTTGCGTTCCTTCGAGATAAAGCGCTCGAACAGCATTTCCATGCAGGCCGGATTGACCTCGGTGATATGCAGCGCATAGCACACCGCGGAATTGGCCGCCGAACCGCGCCCCTGGCAGAGGATGCCGCGGCTGCGCGCAAAGCTCACAATGTCGTGCACGGTCAGGAAATAGGACTCATACCCGAGCTCCTCGATCAGCGCCAATTCGTAGTCCACCATCGCGCGCACCTTGTCCGGCACGCCCTCCGGAAACCGCCGCCCGAGGCCGTCTTCGGTCAGCCGGCGCAAATGCGCGATGGGCGTGCTGCCCGCAGGCACGACTTCTTCAGGGTATTCATAACGCAACTCATCGAGGGAAAAGCGGCAGCGTTCGGCGATGACCAATGTCTGTTCCAGCAGTGGCCGAGGATAGAGTTGTTTCAGCTCGGCCAATTCGCGCAAATGCCGCTCGCCATTCTGGTACAGTGCTTGCCCCGCCTCGGACACGGGCACCCCGAGCCGGATGGCGGTCAGCGTGTCCTGCAAAGGCCGGCGCTGCGGAACATGCATGTGCACATCGCCTGCCGCCATCAGTGGCAAACCCGCCGCCTCTCCCAGTTCGCTTAATGTCACCAGCCGCTCTTTATCGTTAGCAGCGCGGAACAGTTCCACCGCCAGCCAGGAACGTTCCGGGAACCAAGTTGCGATTTGTTGCGTCTGCTCCTGGGTCGGCAGCGGCTCGGGCAACAGCAATGCCAGACAACCCGGCACTCCGCCGCGAATATCTTCGAGCACGAGCTGGTACTGTCCCTTGATGGCCTTACGGCGTCCGTGTGTGATCAATGCAGACAGGTTGCCGTAACCGATACGGTCGGTTGCCAGCAGTACGAGCCGCACTCCCTCGGCGAAGCGGAATTCGCCGCCGACAATCAGCTTCAGGCCGCACCTCTTCGCCGAGACATGGGCGCGCACGATACCGGCCAGAGAACATTCGTCGGTGATGGCCAGCGCTGAATATCCCAGTTCATTGGCGCGCGCCACCAGTTCTTCCGCATGCGAGGCGCCGCACAGGAAAGTGAAGTTGGAGAGGCAGTGGAGTTCGGCGTAGGCGTTCATGCCGCAACCCCTCTCCCGGCCTCGTCATTCCCGCGCAGGCGGGAATCCAGTCGATTGAAAATCTTCCGCGAAGCGGACAACATCACTGTTTTGTCCGCTTCGAGGAATGTTTGTTCTGGCTGGATTCCCGCCTGCGCGGGAATGACGCAGTTTGAGTTTTCGTCATGATTTTCGAAAATACCGATATAGTTCAGGCAAACAAGCCATGCACAAACCACTCCCCACTCACTCGATCGCAATACACCCAGAGCCGCGCGCCATTGCGGTCCTCGGCCACGTAATAATCGCGCGCCACCTCCCTGCCATCCCACCAGCCGCTTTCGATGCGTTCAGCATTTCCTGTAACTACTTGTCGACCATCGCGCCAAGGCACGGGCTCGGGCAGCAACCACAAAGGACGCTGCCGATTGGCCGACAATGCAGCATCATTGCCGGCCTCGCAAGGCTGCCACGCCAGTTCTGGACGATGGTCGGCCGTCAACGCAAGGCCATACACCACCTCCTTCCCCAGCCGGATGCGCAACCGTTCCAGCAACAGGTTGCTATCCCCGGTTTCTTCCCCTTCCTGAAACAGGTCAGCGTTCGATTGCTCCAGCGACAAAATGCGCTGCGCGCTGAGCACGATGCAGTCGACCGGTTCCGGCAAAGCGGTGCGGCCAAGGGTTTCGCGCAACAACAGCTGCATCCGTTCCGCCGCGCGCGTGGGCTGCACAAATCCCAACTTCACTTTGGTATCTGGCACATGCTCGTGGCGACAAATCAGTTCAAGCTCTTGCACCCCGGCCTGACGCAGGCTGAGATAGCCTTCCAGTTCCGGCAGCAGGCGGCGCGCCGCGAAAATCAGCGCTTCCGCCTCATGCACTGGTGCCGGCAATGGCAGGCTCCGATGAAAGCTCGGCGGCGGTTCGAAATATTTGCGCGCCTCGGGCTGCCGGCCGAACGCTCGGTCCAGTTCGTCCAGCAACGCCTGGCCAAAACGGCGTGCCATGCCGGGACGCGGCAGGCGGAGACAGTCGCCCAAGGTATATGTGCCGACCATTTCCAGGCCATCGATAATTTCCGGTGGTTGTGCAAGCAGCCGTACCGGCAGCCTGACGAGCGCTTGCCGGAACTGCTGCGGTTCGACGGTAGCAGCACCGCTGCCAGCCAATGCCAGCAACCAGGCTCCATGTGGCGTCGGCGCGCAGGCATGGGTTACGGTATATCCCATTTCATCCAGCCCGCTGCGCACCTGGCCCAGCAGGTTGTCGAGGCCGCGGTGCAGACGCAGGCAACTGCCGATTTCGAGCAGCAAGCCATCCGGCGGCTGGAAGCTGACCGCAGGGGTAAACCGTCCGGCCCAGGCAGCTAAACCGGCCAGCGATTCTTCCTCCGCCGCCCCATCACGTGCGCGCACTGCCAGTCCGGTCACCAGCGCCTGTGCGGCGGAAACCGGCATGCCCGGCCTGACCCCGGACACGCCAGCAAGCTCGTTGCAGGCAATCACCGAAGTCCGATTGCCCTGCTTTTCCACAACGGCGAAAGGTTCGAATAAAGCGGCGCCTCTGGAAAAGATTTCCAGCGGCAGTTCGGGAAAATGAAGGGCGAGCCACAACATGAACGACACTCGCAAAAACTACTATTGGGCGATCAGCTTCGAGCTGTTCCCCGGCGTGCGGGCACCACCGACAATTGCGGGACGGAACGCCGGCGACGTTGACCATGGTCCGGCGAAAAATCCAGCAGCACCGGCTGATGCACCTGCCCGCCGCGACGTTTGAGAATGTGCACCGCCAAGCCGTCCGCAGCAGCTTCCAGTCGCAACCGCAGTGCGGCAGGCGAGCGCTGCTGCGCGGCCGCAGCAGCTCGGAACAGGACGCCCCAAGTGCGCCCGGTTTCCGCCGCGAGTTGCAGGCGGCGCATGCGCCGCTCGTCGGGCGCCGTCAGCCAAGCCAGCACCGCACTGCAGGCGCCCGAGCGCAGCGCCTGTTCGACCGTCCACCAGGCATCATCGGCTGCTTGCGGCGTAGCCACCAGCAGCCGTTTCAATTTGACTCCCGCGGCAGCCAGGGCCGGCGCATAGGGCACATGCGGCGGTGCCACCCACATCAGCCATTTATCTTGGCCGGAAGCGCGAACCAGTGCCGGCAGCAGCAGGCGCAACTCGCCAATCCCTTCGCGCTCAGTGAGGATTTCCGTCAACGCACCGCGCGGCCAGCCGCCCCCCGGCAACAAGTCATCCAGTTCGGCAAAACCAGTCGGCAGTGCATCCTCGCTGGTCTGCGCCCGCTGGTTCCCGCGCCAGATGCCGGGATGCTGCAGCAACGAATCCAGGGCGGCGTTCATAGTTTTTTGCCATGGCGAATCACGCCGACGCCGATGCCCTCGACGACCAGTTCCTGCTCGCGCAAATCGACCGCAATGGGTTGAAACTCGGGGTTTTCGGGAAGAAGTTCGACGATGTGGCCGTGCTTCCGGAAGCGCTTTACGGTCACTTCGTCCCCGAGCCGGGCGACGATGACCTGGCCGGCCCGGACCTCGCTACTGCGATGCACCGCCAGCAAATCGCCGTCGAGGATGCCGGCATCCTTCATGCTCATGCCATGCACCTTGAGCAGGTAATCGGCGCGCGGCGAAAACAGGGCGGGGTCAAGCTGATAATGCGTTTCTATGTGTTCCAGCGCCAGAATCGGATGGCCCGCCGCGACCCGCCCCACCACCGGCAGGCCGACCCCGTTGGTGAGACGGATGCCACGCGAGGCGCCCGGCAACAACTCCAGCACGCCTTTGCGCGCCAGGGTTTTGAGGTGTTCCTCGGCGGCGTTCGGCGAACGGAAGCCGAATTCCTGTGCAATTTCGGCGCGCGTAGGCGGCAAGCCGGTATCGCTGATCCGGTCGCGGATCAATTGCAGGATTTCTTGCTGGCGTTTGGTAAGTTCGCGCATGGTATTTTTTCCTAGTACTGGATATTTATACAGTACTAGGAAAAATAATTCAAGGAGCTCAGGTCGGGTGCTTTGTTGACCCGTTCAGTTCCACATCGCCTTCATCTTCGCCAGCAAATCCACCACCTCTTCCCGTGACTTTCCCGCCGGGTTGCCTGAGGCAGTTTCGGCCGGCGGCCAGG
>DASSQR010000095.1:0-27622 GCA_035702405.1 Gallionella sp.
TGGCTGGCACCGCTCGTGCGGCGGATGTGAACAAGCTGGTTGAAACCTGCGCCAACTGCCACGGCAAGGGCGGCGCCAGCACGCAATCTGATGTGCCTATCATTGGCGGCTATTCCGTGGAGTTCCTGACCAACAACCTGACCGCGTACAAGACCAAGGATCGCTCTTGTCCCGATACCGAATTCAAGACCGGCAGCAAGAAGGGTACCAAGACCAATATGTGCAAGATGGTCGCTGACCTGAGTGAAGGCGACATCAAACAGGTTGCCCAGTATTACTCCAAGCAGAAATTCGTTCGTGCCAAACAGAAGTCGGATCCGGCGTTGGCCAAGAAGGGCAAGGATGTGCACGATATGTATTGCGAAAAATGCCATTCCGAAGGCGGCACGGTATCTTCGGATGACTCCGGCCTTCCGGCTGGCCAATGGAAGCCTTATCTGAAGCAGGCGTTCGCAGAGATCAATTCCGGCAAGCGCCCGATCCCCAAGAAGATGAAACTGAAGATGGATGAAATCGGTCAGGCAGAGATTGATGCATTGATCGAGTACTACGCCAGCTTCAACTAGAAATTGCTTGTAAAAAATCAGACCGGGCCATGCTTCACAGTGAAGTATGGACCCGGCAATAAATAAATTCGGGGGAGATTACAAGTAATGTCAATATTGATTCAACCAAAGGGTTCCGGGAAGCGGATGCTGCGCTACGCACTGGTGTCGCTGCTTGCCGTAGGAACCATGTTGGGTGTCATCGGCGGTTTCACCACCGCGGTTGAGGCTACCAACACCATCGAGTTTTGTACGTCCTGCCATGACATGAGCTACAACCTGGAGGAGTACAAGAAAACCATCCATTACTCCAATCCATCGGGCGTGCGCGCCATGTGCTCCGATTGCCATGTGCCCAAGAAGAACTGGTTCAGCGAAATGGAACGCAAGCTTGTCGCCGCCAAGGATGTCTGGGCTGAATTGACCGGGACCATCGATACCAAGGAAAAATTTGAAGCTCGCCGCATGGAGATGGCGAAGCGTGAATGGGCGCGCATGAAGGAATCCGATTCGATCGGCTGCCGCAATTGTCACAGCTTCGAGGGGATGGATATCGAGAGTCAGGTCAAGGGCGCGCGGAATCAGCATACGCAGGCCGCCATGGCGGGATCGGGCAAGACCTGTATCGACTGCCATAAGGGGATCGCGCATCGCTTGCCCAAGGTGATCTAGAAAATGAATTGATCGGAGCACGGTTTCGAGCGCCAGCGGCTTGTATCCGGCGCCCGTTACCCGCAGAATATGCGGCACGGGCAAACCGTACTCCTTGTTGTCAAAGTAACTTAAGCTTTTGTTGATATTGGTTTAATTAATAACAATAGTCCATCAATACTCAACTTCAGTAAGAGGTTCACTGAAGCGGTGTAGAAGTTGGAACGGCAGTAGCAGTTTGCGGTATCCGAAGTCCGGATATTGCAGGATCGTTGCCTCAACCGCTGATCGTCACTGACCCGCTGGTTCTGGTGATGAGTTTTCTTTGAAATAACAACGTTAAGGGGGTGTTCCGTGAAGATTAGGACCTTAGCGGCGGGGGTATTGAGTTGGGCGTTTGCGGCGGGTTTTGCAAATGCAGCAGACTCGCCAGCGCCGGCGGCTGACAAGCCGATGAACGATTACAATATTACGATTAACTATGAGCTGGGCATGCACTGCACCGGGTTTGATTTTACCTATTGCTGCGTGCTCCCGCCCTACAACTCGATCCAGAGCCAGGTTATCAAGAGTGCCACGGGCAAACGCAAGTTCCCCGAGTTGCTGGAAGCTGATCCCGCCGACCCGGCGGTACTGGTGGACGGCAAGAAGCGCTTCAAACTGGCTTACGGCCACATCGATAATACTTATTCTGAAGGCAGCAAGCTCAAATACTGGGATGTTCCTTACGATATCAATGGCGACGGCAAGTACGAAAAAGGCGAGAACGTAGCCAACGCTTACTTCTCGCATTTGTATGTCTACAAGGACCTGAAGGGCACCAATCCCAAGGGAACCAGCGCCGACAAGGAAAAACTGTTCGTTGGCGTGCAAATCCCGGTTCCGCGTGACATGGGGCCGGCCGGTGCGGCAGTGCCCAGCCCGATGAAGGGTGGTCATCTGCACTACACCGGTGACAAGGGTACCACGGTATATACCAAGTCACCGGTACTCGACAATGTGCCCATTCTGCTGACTAACCCCGGCATCTGGGATGCGTTGGGCCTGCCATTGACACCGTTCAGCGATCGCGCCGCTGCGCAGGATCTGCTGACCCTGACCGAATCCGACATTCAGCCGTTCCAGGAAGCATGGGTGAGCATGGTTGACGCGGAGAGTGGTTCGCCGGTCATTGATTCGCATTCGGGCAAGCCGGTCCGCTTCGTCGGCACCAACCCGATCGACATCCCGAACTGCGCCAACTGCCACAGCAACAAGACGGCCAACGGCGACAAATTCACGCTCTACAAACAGGAGCGCGAATTCTGGAAAGGCCTCGGTGCGAGCGACTGGATTGCCAACCTGAAGGCGACCTCCGTTTCCATCCTGGAAATGCATGACGATCGCACCGGCACGGATTTCATGAAGAACTACAATCCGAAGAGCCGTTCGCTCGATAACCGCCTTGGCCGCGACCCGGTCCTGTGTCAGAAGTGCCACGCCGACAACGTGATCGGTGTGCTGCAGTCCAAGTCCTTCAAGGATCCCAAGACCGGCAAGGAAATGCCGATCCAGGCATTGACTCAGGCAATGCATACGATCCACCAGACCAAGGCACCGATGCCTGACTCCGAGGGGCGCACGGCTGCCTGCCAGGGCTGCCACCCGGCACACCGCCAGGATGGCAAGATGGACAAGTATCCGATCACGCTGGATGGCAAGAATGCCTATGCTCAAGGTGACAACCGTGATGCTGCCGGTGGCTGCTATGTGGGCCGCGACGTTCACTCCAACCGCAACAAGGACAAGGACGGCGTGGAAACACCTGAACACCTGAATGCGATCGGCAAGTGGATGCAAACCAATGTGTCCAAGATCGGCAATAATGGTGGTGGCAAAGGCCTGTGGTGTACCAACTGCCACAGCCAGCTGTCTCGCGAACTGTATCAGCGCGACAACCTGACCAACGCCTTTACCCAGGAAGGTACGACCCTCCGCAACAAGTCGCTGGAAGAAATCGCCAAGGCAATTGGTGTTTCGCTCGACGACCTGAAGTCCAAGTACCTGGATCCGAAGGTGGTGTTGAACGGCAAGGGTGAAGACACTCCGGAAAAATCCGGCATCCTGAAGACCTGGGCGAAAGACCGCCTGGTGCCTGACATCGCGGTGATCGCATTGCAGGGCAATGGTCCGATGGTAAGCAAGGATGTGGATGGTGACGTCAATGTGACGATCCTATCCGCCAATCCGGCCATTGACGTCAAGAAGGTGAAGCTGCCAGCCGGTGCTACCGGTGCGCTGGCTGTACCTTATGACGCAGCCACCCATGGCCGCGACTACTGGCTGTCGCCGGGCGCTCCGCACTGCGCGGACTGCCACGCCGCTCCTTATGTTGAAGGTCAGGGCGGTGCTGCTTTCCCGATCAACCAGCCGGGCAAGTATAGCAACATGCGTTACTCCAAGGGCCACTCGGGCTTGGCATGCCAGGCTTGCCACCAGTCCATCCATGGCCTCTATCCGGTAACGCCGAACACCGACGTGACGACGTACAAGCAGGCTGCGCAGTACAACCCGGATGGGTCGCATGGTCCGTTCAAGTGCTCCGCTTGCCACGAAACCAACAAGGAAGGCGTACCGCACATTGCAGACAAGAAGGACCATGTATGGAATGGCAAGCCCATCCTGCATGACTACGATGCTGCGGTGAGCTGGATGCATGCTACGGCGCCGGACATTGGCGGCGCGATCCCCAGGAAGTAACTGAGGACAGTATGTCAGTCAGAAAGCAATGTTGATGTAGCAAATCGGGGGCAATTGCCCCCGATTTGCCTTCCGGTTCTGGCAGGATGGGGTTGTTGACTACTTATGGAACGTTTATTTAAGGTTTGGCAGTGCAAAACCACGACCAGTTATGGTTCAAATGCCTGACCCGGATAAGCATTGACGCTAAGGAAGAAAGAATGAATCGTATGAAAAGTAATATCCGTTTGCTCAGGGTTCTCGTGCTGGCTGCACTGGTTTCAGCCGCTCCGCTTTCCGTGAATGCCGCACCGCAAGTGCTGGCGACGATTGGTAACACGCAGGTCGATTCGGATGACCTGAATGCTGCGATGGCCAGTTCACCATTTGCCACCCAGTTAACCTCGATGGATGAAAAAGATCAGGCCGGCTTGCGCGGCGACATGCTGCGGCGGCTGGTAGCCGCGCGGGTGTTGATGCTGGAGGCGCGCAGACTCGGGCTGGACAAGACCCCGGCCTATCGGCAGGATATCGAAAGTTTCCGTCTCGGGTTGCTGTATCGTCACTATATGGACAAGCTGCGCGAGCGCATCGTGATTCCGGCCGATACCCTGGCTGCGATGAAGCAGCAGTTCAAGGGCGACGCCGACGGCCTGGCAGCGGCCAAGGCGGCATTTATTGCCAAACAGTACCAGGCATTGAAACTGGCTACGCTGCAAAACCTGTTGCAGCAGGACAACACCAAATTGCATGAAGACCGGATCGTCGCCGGAGTCAAGGCGGACACCGTGCTGATGGAAGGAAAAAGTTTCCGGATCAAATACGCCGATATCGTCGACAGCAAGGAGCATTCGACTTTGCCGAATCCGGAATGGGTGAAGGAACAGCTCTACAAACGCGGCGAACTGCTGCTGGTCGCCAAGGTGGCTGACCGGGAAAAAGTCGATGTTTCCGCCAAGCTGAAGCAGTATGAGGCCGAACGTTTGCCGGCGATTTTGATGGAAGTCAAAAACAGGGAATGGATACCGGATGAAAATACGCTCCGCGACTGGTTCAACAAGCACCCCGAGGTTGCGAAAATTCCGGAGCGTCGTCACATCGGCCAACTGGTAGTGGCTACGCGCAAGGAAGCCGATGCGCTGCGGGAACGCATTCTGAAAGGCGAGAGCCTGTTTAACCTTGCGGGTGAATACAGCATCGATCCCGCAGGACGCAAACAAAAGGGCGACATGGGGTGGATTGCAGAAGGTCGCGGCATGCCCGAGCTCGAAACAGCTCTGGCCAAACTGGAAGAGAACAAGGTCAGCGAAGTGATCGAGACCAAGGCTGGATTTCACTTGTTGATGTTGCTTGAACGTCAGCCCGGGAAACAGAAGGCCTACGCCGAAGTCCGCGATCGGGTCCGCCAGCTGATCATTAACGAAAAACTGCCGGCTTATCTGGGTGAACTGGAACAGCGGCACAAGGTATCCTGGAAGGTAATCAGGACAGGTGAGGACCATGAGGTCAAACAAGCAGGATAATGAAGTTGACGACCATGCTCAGAAGTCTGCTCGTCGCGGTTGCAGTCGTTGCCGCTGGGCCGGTGAAGGCGGGGAGCAGTGCCAGTTCGGGCGACAAAGTCGCTGCCGGTTCAGGCGCGCCAAACCCGCCAGTGGCGGAGGCGTCGGCACGGAGGCTCCCCCCGAAGTCAGCTGACGGCCAAGCCGCGCCGCTGCTTTCCCTGCCGGGGCTGGATGGCATAACTCACCAACTGGCAGACTGGCGCGGCAAGGTGGTCGTGCTTAATTTCTGGGCGACCTGGTGTGCCCCCTGTCTGCAAGAAATCCGGGATCTGGTGGCCTTTCAGGAACAGTACCGGCCGCGCGGGCTGCAGGTCATCGGCGTGGGACTCGATGAGGAAAGAAAACTGCGCAACGTTCAGCGTACTCTGGAAATCAATTACCCGGTACTCGTGGCCGACCCCGCGAATAATAGCGGTCTTGTGCAGCGCTGGGGCAACAGCAGCGGAATCGTGCCTTACTCCGTCGTGATCGACCGGGATGGCCGCGTCGCCTATACCCACTACGGCGTGCTGGATCGCGATACCTTTAACGAAACTATCCTGCCGCTTCTGCGCAAGGGCTGAACCCAAGGGTAATGCCGTCGCCTAGCCATGGTGCTGGGGTATGCGGACGAAATGTGCGCGCTTACGAAGTGCTGGCTGGAAGCGTGACGTCGCGATGCGACAGCACGCTGCGATTTTCCTTGAGAAATGCGAGCAGTTCCGCGGGGGTGACGTCCTCGCTCAGCGGGATATCGGTCAGCGGCAACAGGAAAAAGGAAAGATCGCGCTCTACAATCCCGAGGCCAGCTAGGGAAGCCGATTCAAGAATGTATTTGATCTTGTCGGAAATCTTTTCGTCAGTAAAGGGAACGATAATCCAGAAATCAATCCCTTCGCGTGAAACCAGGTCGGTCTTGCGCAGGGCGCTGCGCAAGGATTGCATAACCTCATCCAGTCGCAATGATGCCTCTTTTGCACCATAGACCTCACCAAGACGTTTTGGGTCTTCATAACTGATATGAGCCAAGCCGAACCGCAAGGGACCAGGATAACGCCGGGTAACCGCCAGCAGCCATTCCAGTACGAAGTAGAACTTTTCCCGCGCCTCATTATTCCCCTGGTACATAAGGCCTCCTGCCTTGGAATTACCGAATAAAGTATTATCTTTACCTGTAACAGGCTGCGACTGGTGGTCGAGCCAGATTTTTTTACTACCGGATTTTCGAGCGGCTGATTAATACTGCCGCAGAAAGCCTAAGAAAACAATACATCGTCGTTGTTTGCTTGCGGTCAGGATGCGGGGACGAACGGATATGTGCAGCCGCGGAAGCTGCCAGCTTGACTCTAGGCGCTGCTTGCCAATAGAGTGAGGTCTCGAAATGACCGTTGTGTGGAAGCCTTTAAACGGACATGCCTGTACGGTCGAATCCCGAGGCTCCGGAGTTGTCGGTTTGGTCCCGCGGAATCGGAATTAACGATGATGCCGCTCGCGGAAATCTGGTTGGGCGAAATCAGATTGCACTGCACGGCGCAGGTACTATGAGGAATTTGCATGCACCCTGCTCAGCACGCTAAGCGAAATCTCTTTGCGAAATTTCTACCCTATCTTATTGCCCTGCTCTTGCTGGCAGTGGCGGGCTGGTACCTGACGCGCCCCGAGCTGCCGCACGTTCAGTTGGTGAAGGTCGAGCGAGGCCTCGTGGAAGCCACGGTGAGCAATACCCGTGCAGGGTCGGTCAAGGCCTGCCGGCGGGCCAAACTGGCGCCCCCGGCGGGTGGACAGATCAGCCGCTTGCTGGTGAAGAAGGGCGAGCGGGTCAAGGCCAACCAGATCCTGCTGGAACTGTGGAACAAGGATCTCCAGGCGCAGCTGCAACTCGCCGAGCGGCAGCTCGCAACCTCCGCTACTCATGTCGAGGAGGCCTGTGCTGTTGCTGCGCAGAGCGCCAAAGACGCGGAGCGGTCGCGCGAATTGCGGCAACGCGGCTTCATTTCGCCGGAGGGGCTGGAACGTGCCGAAACTGATGCCAAAGCCAAGCAGGCGACGTGTGAGGCTGCGCGCAGCGAGATCGGTCAAAGCCGTTCGCGTATTGCAGTGGCCCGCGCCGAGCTGGTGCGCATGGTGCTGCGCGCCCCATTTTCCGGCGTGATCGCGGACATCAGCGGGGAGCTCGGCGAATATGCCACGCCATCTCCTCCCGGCATCCCGACCCCGCCTGCGATTGATCTGATAGATGACAGCTGCATCTACGTCAGTGCACCCATCGATGAGGTCGATGCAGCCAACGTCAAGGCGGGGCAGACGGCACGCATTACGCTGGACGCGATCAAGGGCAAGTCGTTTGCGGGGCGAGTCAAGCGCGTGGCCCCCTATGTGCTGGAGCTGGAAAAACAGGCGCGCACCGTGGAAGTTGAAGTTGAATTTATCGAACCGCCGACGTCGGAAAATCTGCTGGTGGGTTACAGCGCCGATGCCGAAATCGTCCACACGACCCACGAAAACGTGTTGCGTGTCCCGACGCAGGCGCTGCTGGAAGGCAAGCGGGTCCTGGTTTACGGCGCCAACGGAGTGCTGGAAGAACGAACGGTTGCGACGGGCCTGGGTAACTGGGAGCACACTGAAATTACCGGCGGACTGAAGGAGGGCGAACAGGTGGTGCTGTCGCTGGACCGTGCGGGCGTCAAGGCCGGCGCGCGGGTTCTCCCGGAAGCGGCGGCGCCGGCCAAATGATCGAATTTACCGATGTCAGCCGTATTTTCATGGTGGGCGATCAGGAGGTCGCAGCGTTGCGCAACGTCAACCTCAGGCTGGAGGCGGGCGAATATGTGTCCATCATGGGGCCGTCCGGCTCCGGAAAATCCACGCTGCTCAATCTGATCGGCCTGCTGGACAGGCCAACCTCGGGAACTTACCGCCTCGACGGACAGGATGTCACCACGCTCGGCGACGCGCAGCAGGCGCAGGTACGCAGCGAAAAAATCGGTTTCGTGTTTCAGTTCTTTCATCTGGTGCCGCGCCTGACCGCGGCAATGAACATCGAGCTGCCGCTGATTCTGGCCGGTATCCCCGCAGCGGAGCGCAAAGAGCGCGTGGTGCGTCTGCTGGAAAATTACGGCTTGGCCGATCGCGCCGACCATCGGCCTGACCAGCTCTCGGGCGGACAGCGCCAGCGCGTCGCAATCGCGCGCGCGACCAGCATGCATCCGGCCGTTTTACTGGCCGATGAGCCGACCGGCAATCTCGACCAGGCGACCGGCAAGGAAGTGCTGAACTTGCTGGAGCAACTGATGGAGCAGGGCGTTACCCTGATCATGGTCACGCATGACCCGAATATCGGGCAGCGCGCGATGCGGCAGTTGCACATGGTGGACGGCCAGATTGTATCGGATTCGCGCCGCCAGGCGAGCTCATGAATCTCGGAGATACCCTGCTGTTCGCGTCTGGCAGCTTGCGCGGTACGCGTTCGCGCACCATCCTGATGATGATCGCGATGTCGATCGGCGTCGCGGCAGTGGTGATTCTGACCGCATTGGGTGAGGGAGCGCGGCGTTACGTTGTCGGGCAGTTTTCTTCGTTGGGCACCAACCTGGTGATCGTGCTGCCGGGCCGTTCGGAGACTGCCGGCATCAATCCCGGCATGCTGCTTGGCAAGACCGCGCGGGACCTGGTGCTGGATGATGCGCAGGCGTTGCTGCGCAGTCCGGCGGTGCGCCGGATTGCGCCGCTCACCGTCGGCGCGGCTCAGGCCTCGCACGGCAGTCTCAACCGGGAAGTGGTGGTGATGGGGACTACTTCGACGATGCTCGAAATCCGCCATATGGATTTGGCGCAGGGGCAGTTTCTGCCGCAGATCGACCCGCGTTTGGCGATGCCGGTGTGCGTGCTGGGTGCTACCATCAAAAAGGAACTGTTCGGCACCCAACCGGCGTTGGGTGCCTGGCTGCACCTTGGCAACCGGCGCTTCCGGGTCGTCGGTGTGCTTGCGGCACAGGGTGAATCGATGGGCATGAATACGGACGACCTGGTGATCATTCCCGTTGCCTCGGCACAGCAGTTGTTCAATTCGCAGGCACTGTTTCGCATTCTGGTCGAAGCGAAGAACCGCGACATGATCGAGCCGGCCAGACGCGATGCCGAGCAGATCATCAAGCAGCAGCACAGCGGCGAACTCGATGTGACGGTGATTACACAGGATGCGGTGCTCGCCACCTTTGATCGCATTTTGCGCGCGCTTACGCTGGCGGTGGGTGGCATTGCCGCCATCAGCCTGGCCGTCGCGGGCATCCTGATCATGAATGTGATGCTGATCGCCGTGGCGCAACGCACCCAGGAGATCGGGCTGTTGAAGGCGCTCGGCGCCGCGCCTGCGCAGATTCGCCAGCTGTTCTTTACCGAAGCAGCCCTGCTATCGACCGTGGGCGGGATGGCCGGACTGGTGCTGGGCGAGATCGGCAGTGCGATCATCGGCAAGCTTTACCCGGTGCTGCCGGTCGGCGCACCTTGGTGGTCGGTGCTCGCGGCCTTCGGCACGGCGCTCGGCACCGGCATTCTGTTCAGTGTCTGGCCGGCACGGCGGGCCGCAGAACTTGACCCCGTTGCTGCACTGGCCAGAAGGTAGGTGCAAGATGTTCTTCCGTGACCTGCTGCGACTCACCTTCTCCACGTTCACCAGCTATCCCCTGCGCAGCGTTCTCACCGGCTTGGGTATTGCCATCGGCGTGGCGGCAGTGATCCTGCTCACCTCCATTGGCGAAGGGCTGCGCCAATTCGTGCTGTCCGAGTTTACCCAGTTCGGCACCAACATCATCACCGTCCAGCCGGGCAAGACCCAGACCCATGGGGCCAACGTCGGGGTAATCAGTTCGGTGCGGCCGCTTTCGATCGAGGATGCCGAGGCGTTGCGCCGCGTGCCGTTCGTTGAGTACGTCAATCCCAGCATGCAGGGCAACGCCGAGGTGCGCGCCAACGGCAAGAGCCGGCGTACCACCGTGTTCGGCGCCGGACCGGATTTCCCGGCGGCGCTGCGCATGAAGGTGCAGTCCGGCACGTTTCTGCCGCCGGATGATCCCACCCGCGCGCGAGCCTTTGTGGTGCTCGGTACCAAAATCCGCGATGAACTGTTCAGCGGTGTGAACCCGCTGGGCAGCTATCTGCGGGTAGCTGGCGAGCGCTACCGCGTCATGGGGGTGATGGAAAGCAAGGGCCAGATCCTTGGCTTCGATATGGACGATACGGTGTATATTCCCGCCGCGCGGGCGCTGGAAATGTTCAACCGCACCAGCCTGATCGAGATCCATGTAACCTACCAACCGGCAGCTGATCCCGTCAAAGTGGAACAGGGAATCCGCAATGTCCTGGTGGCGCGGCATGGCAGCGAGGATTTCACCATCATTCCGCAACAGAAAGCGATTGAAGTGATGGGGTCGGTGCTGGATGTGATCACCTTTTCTGTTGGTGCGCTGGGCGGCATCTCGTTGCTGGTCGGCGGGGTCGGCATTCTGACCATCATGACCATGGCGGTCACCGAGCGAACCAGCGAAATCGGCCTGCTGCGCGCGCTGGGCGCGCGGCGGGAACAAGTGCTGACCCTGTTCCTGGGGGAAGCCATGCTGCTCGCCGGACTGGGTGGGCTGGCCGGGCTGGCGCTCGGCATTGGCATTGCCAATGCGCTGCACCTGATGTTTTCGGCGCTGCCCGTGCACACGCCGTGGCTGTTCGCGATTGTTGCGGAACTCACCGCGGTAACCATCGGCCTTGTTACGGGCGTGGTACCGGCCATGCGCGCGGCACGGCTGAATCCTGTGGAGGCTTTACGGACCGAATGAATAAGCTCAAGAGCTGTGACATTTTCTGCAATGTCGTCGACAACTACGGCGACATCGGCGTGTGCTGGCGGCTCGCCCGGCTACTGGCGCAGGAACACGGACTGGCGGTGCGGCTGTGGGTGGACGATCTCGTGAGCATGCAGAAGCTGTGTCCGGAGGTGGATGCGCATCAGGCGCTACAGCATTGCCGCGGTGTGGACGTCCGCCACTGGCCGGTGCAATTTCCCGAAATCGAACCGGCGCAGCTCGTAATCGAGGCATTCGCCTGCGAACTGCCCGAGCGCTACGTGGCGGCAATGGCTTTGCAGCGCCACAAGCCGGTCTGGATCAACCTCGAATATCTGAGCGCCGAGGATTGGGTCGAGGAATGCCACAAGCTGCCGTCGCCCCATCCGCGGCTACCTTTGGTTAAGTACTTCTTCTTTCCCGGTTTCACGCCACAAACCGGCGGCCTGATGCTCGAACGCGATCTGCTCGATCGGCGCATTGCTTTCGAGCGCGATTCCCGGCAGCAGCGTGCATTCTGGCAGTCCCTCGGCATGGAGACGCCGTCACCGGCGACGCTGAAGATATCCCTGTTTGCCTACGAAAATGCCGCGCTGGCCGGTTTGTTCGACGCTTGGGCAGCGAGTCCCCAGCCGGTACTTTGCCTGGTTCCAGAAGGCCGCATCCTGCCTGAGGTGAGGCAATATTTTAAAGACGCTGCGTCGCTGGAATCCCCCCTCCCGCTTGCGGGAGTACCAAAGGCAGGCAATCCGCAATCCAGCAAGCTGGATGCGGAGTTGTCACAGGGGCCAGGGGAGAGGGCAAGTTATTCCCGCGGCAACCTGACCGTTTGCACCCTCCCCTTCGTCGAACAGGAACGCTATGACCTGCTGCTCTGGGCTTGCGACATCAATTTCGTGCGCGGCGAAGATTCCTGTGTGCGGGCCCAATGGGCCGGGCGCCCGTTTGTCTGGCAAATCTATCCACAGCACGACGCGGTTCACTGGGACAAGCTGCAAGCCTTCCTGAAACTGTACCAGGCGCCGCTCAGCCCCGCGGCGAGCCAGGCGGTGCAGGGGCTGTGGCGGGAATGGAACAACGAAGGGCAGGCCGGCCAAGCCTGGCCTGCGTTCGCGACGGCGCAGACCGAGCTAACGCACCACGCCGAAAACTGGGCGCGACACCTGGCTGAAAATAATCTGGTGTTGAATCTGCTGGATTTTTGTCAAAAATCCCGTATAATACAGCCGCTTCAAAATTGAAGCGCAGTAAACATTAAAGGTAGTTACATGAAGACAGCACAAGAGCTCCGCGCAGGCAACGTCGTAATGATCGGCAACGACCCGATGGTCGTGCTGAAGGCCGAATACAGCCGTTCTGGCCGTAACGGTTCCGTCGTCAAGATGAAGATGAAGAACCTGCTGACCGAATCGCCGATGGAATCCGTCTATCGCGCCGACGACAAGTTCGACCAGATCATCCTGGATCGCAAGGAATGCACCTATTCCTACTTCGCCGACCCGATGTACGTGTTCATGGACGAAGAATATAACCAGTACGAGATCGAAGCCGAGAACATGGGCGATGCGATCAACTACGTCGAAGACGGCATGCCGTGCGAAGTGGTGTTCTACAACGAGAAGGCGATCTCGGTCGAGTTGCCAACCACCATCGTACGCGAAGTCATCTACACCGAACCCGCCGTGCGCGGCGACACTTCGGGCAAGGTGATGAAGCCGGCCAAGATCAATACCGGTTTCGAACTGCCAGTGGCGGCGTTCATCGAAATCGGCGACAAGATCGAAATCGACACCCGCACCAACGAATTCAGAAAACGCGCATAAGCGCAGCTGAACGAATAAAAAAGGCCAACCCTCGGGTTGGCCTTTTTTATTGCCGTGTGGGTGCAAAAAAAATAGGGCATCCGGTCGGATGCCCTGAAAAGGAGGAGAAGCATGAAAGGTCGGGCGCAAACCCGATGTCGCCTTCAATGTGCTTCAGTCGGGCATCATGCCGGAGGATTATTACAATAATATTAAATTTCTTCGGTTAAGAAAAAAATGGGCATCCGGTGTGGATGCCCAAATGGGAGGAGAAGCATGAAAGGGCAGGGGCAGGTACCCCGTACTTTCAACGTCGCTTCAGCCGCCATCATGCCAATGGATTGTTACAACGCGATTAACTTCTGCTGTCGCCCTGCTTGGCCGCATTGGTGCGATGGTTTTAATTAAAAAAATGGGCACCCGATATGGATGCCCTAATGGGAGGAGAAGCATGAAAGAGTAGGGGCAGGTACCCTACACACTCTCAGTAGCGCTTCAGTTGCACATCATGCCAACGGATTGTTACAGCACTATTAATCCTTGCTATCAGCATGGCTATTCATAACAGCCGGACTGCGGACACGCTGCACGTACAAGCGTTTGGTGCTACCGAAAAGTAATGCAATGTTACCAGAAAGTAATGCGTTGGGGGGTTGTCGTCAAAAAAATATTGTCTCCCTCTGTTCCTGTTTCCTGAAGCGAATGTCTCCTGAATTAGCGGGCTGATGGGGCGCCGGCAGCGCCAAAGCCGGCCACCTTGGCAGGGGAGTTGTAACTTATTGTTCCTGTAACACACATCTTTTCTTGAATTTGCGCGCTGCAACGCCGCTATCCCCGAAATTACCCCCGAAATGAGCCGGATTTGACGCTGTTGCAGCACCTCATGGTTGCATCAGGTTCCTCACCATGGTCATGCCTGGCATGCGAATTGCTGGGTACTCATCATCCTATGGTTTCACGCGAAATATAGGAACGGAAAGGCCGCCGTGGAATTGGGTTGCGAGGATGGCCATTAGGGGCGTATTGCCGGTTTTGAAAGTCAGCTTTAATGATGGAACAGATTCGCAGCAGTCAAATGATGCCGCTGCAGAAAATAAATAACGAAAGAATGGGTAGGGGGAATAAGGTGCGTATGAAAAATAGAAGTCCACTCGCATGGTTGCGGGCCGATAGGTTCATGGCGGCGTTGTGTGTCGGCATGCTCTGGGTGATTCCCGCGGCAGCAGCCGAACAGGCCAGTCCGGCTGCTGCCGCAGCAGTTGCGCCGGCAAATCCGGGTGGGGTAGCGCCGGCGAAACCGGCAGCGGCCGAGCAGGTCAAGACCGAAGCCGGTATTCAGGCCGTTAAGGCAGCCGTTACGCAAGCCAAGTTTGATCCCAATGCGCCAGCCACCTACGTTGGAGAGAAAGTCTGTACGGACTGCCATGACGTGGAGAAGGGTACCTTCGGGCATACCCAACACGCCAATGTATTCCACCTGAACCCAAGAAGCCCGCTCGAGAAGACCGTCTGCGAAGCGTGCCACGGTCCGGGCTCGAAGCACGTTGCCAATACCAGCGACAAGAAAGGCATCATCGGTTTCTCGCACGAATGGGGTACCCCGATCGCCGAGCAGAACGGCCAATGCCTCAAGTGCCATTCCGGCGGTCAGCGCATGCACTGGCAGGGCTCGATCCATCAGGTCAATAAACTGGGTTGCAGCGACTGCCACAATCCGATGGCACGTTTCTCGGCCAACGGCCTGATGAAGAAGGCCGGCATTACCGAAACCTGCCAGAGCTGCCATCAGCAGCAACGCGCCGAATTCAAGAAGCGCTCGCACATGCCGGTCCCGGAAGGCAAGATGACCTGCGAGGACTGCCACAATCCGCATGGTTCGACGACCAAGCCGTTGCTGAAAGCCGATTCGGTCAATGAAGTCTGCTACACCTGTCACGCTGAAAAACGCGGCCCGTTCCTGTGGGAGCACGCGCCAGTACGTGAAAACTGCCTCAATTGCCATGCTGCACATGGCTCCAACAACGATAAGCTGCTGAATCAAACGCGTCCGCATCTCTGCTCCGGTTGCCACAGTACCACCGGTACGATGGGCCATACTGTGTGGGGAAACAACACACTGGGTTCGGTGGTTCAAGGTGTCACCACGGCAACTGGCGTGGCTGCAGTTAATGGGCCGCCAGTTCCTGCCGGCGCGCTTGCTATCGCCAGCAAGCGCATGATGGGGCGTTCGTGCCAGAACTGTCACTCGACCATCCATGGCAGCAATAGCCCATCCGGCGCACGGTTCCAGCGCTAAGACGACGAGGCCAAGGAAAAGCACATGGATAAGCAAATAAAAAATAGTATTGGGAGGATCAACATGAAAAGCCATCCGCGCCTCAAGGCGCTTGCCTACAGCGTCAGCCTGGCTGTCGCTCAACTGGTTGCGAGTTCCGCGTATGCGGACACCGCGGTCGGCGTCGATACGGGGATGGGTAACGCCCTTAATCCGCCGGGACGCTCGGGCGTGCCCCGCCCGGTTAATCCCGACGCTGACGTGATGGGTGCTGTGCGCCACTCGCCGAGCGGTCAGCTGTACGGTGTCCCGCTTCAAGAACAGACAACCACCAAGACCGCGTCTGGCTGGGAATATAGCGCAGGTGTCGAGGCCGGTTTGCTCGAGGGCAATGGCGACAAGAAGAATGCCAAGTTCCGTGAGTACAAGGACCTCAAGAACGGCCTCTACCTGAACTATTTCGAAACCGAGGCGCAGAATAAAGACACCGCGATGTACATGCAGGCATTCGGTGGTGGTACCGGTTCGCGCGACCAGTTCTACAGTGCCCTGTTTGGTCATTACAATGACTGGAAGGTCCGGGTGTTTTTCAATGAAACCCAGCACGTGTTCACCGATACCTGGAAGTCCCTCTATACCGGAGATGGTACGGGGAATTTGACGATTCCGGGTAAGAACATTACCGCAGCTATGGCTAATGTTGGCGCTGTTGTCTGTACTCCGGCATTGCCTTGTTTTACCTATGGCGGCGTCACCTATGCTAACGCTGCCGCACTATTGGCAATCAATGGCGGTGCCACCGCAACAACTGCCGGGCAGACCCTTAATGCCACCAGTGGCTTGGCGGTACAGGGCATCAATGCACAATTGGCTGCCACCCCTTACTCTGAGCTGGGCTTGGTGCGCAAAAAAGGCGGGGTTCGTTTCGACAAAAACTTGACGAATTCGTGGAAATCCTATGTGAGCTATACCCAGGAAAAAAGGCAGGGTGCACGCCCGTTTGCGATGAACGAGGGCAATAATCTTTCGACCGAAATCGCCGAGCCGATCGATTACACGACCCATGACTTTTTGGCCGGGCTGCAATACAGCGAAGGGTTGACGCAAGCCAATCTGCGCGCTTCGGTATCGCTGTTCCGCAACAACATCGGTACGCTGAACGTGCAAGATTTCCTTTTGTCAGAAATTGTCAACAACGGTGCGGTTCAGACCGCGACCTACGACCTGTATCCCGACAACAAAGCCTTCAACCTGAAGGGTGAATTTGCACGCGACCTGCCCGATTTCTTCAAGGGTCGCTTCGTTGCGGGGCTGACCTGGGGCACCAACCGGGAGGACGATGCGCTACTGCCGCCGATCTCGCCGGCCCAGAACGCTCAAATCCAGGCGGCGTGGGCGCCAGCGATAGCACTTAACCCGGTATTGGTTCCCACGTTGACTGGCGCCAGTGCCGGTTATGCCGCAAACACGGCATTGGTGTCCAACTGGAACACCGTCAACGCGCTGAGCCAGCCGACTGCCAGACAGCGCATCGACAACAAAGGGGTCGACCTTGCGCTTAACCTGAAGCCTGTCGACGATCTCAGTGTGAAAGGCACATTCCGTTTCTTCGAGACGGACAACAAGGGCGGCTATATGGCCTATAACCCGCTCACCGGACAGTTTGGGCGCGGTTTTGCCGATGGTAACAATGTTGGCGCACTGGATACGGTAGTCGGATTTTCTGGTTTGACGGTGAATACGGCTGGAAACTGCTACATTCCGCCCGGCTATCCAAATACGCCCAATATCGCGCCGATGAACTGCACGTTCGGGTTGGGCAACACGATCGTCCCGGGGCAAAACACTCCAGTGTTCGGTCAGGCGCGCTCGACTCGGCAGACCAATATTGGCTTGGCCGCTGACTACGATTTGACCAAGTTCAGCAGTCTCAATGGTTCGTTGGAGCGTGAGTACTTCCGGCGCAATTTCCGGGAGCGCGACAAGACATGGGAAGACAAGCTCAAGCTCGGCTACGTTAATCGCGACATTAGCACGGCCATCGGTGACGCGACCTTGCGCGCCTCGTTCGAGACCGACCGAAAGCGCGGCGGCGTTTACAACTATCGGACGTTTGAAGACTTGGGTACCGGGCTGCCCGGACTCAATATCGCGACCATCCTTGCCAATGCGAATAAAAATCCGGTTGCAACGGATCCGTATTTCAAACTTGTCGTGGTGGGTCTGTTCAACCGCTATTCGTACTATTTCCGCAAGTATGATCAGGCGGACCGCAACCAGAACATCATCAACACGCGGTTGAACTTCTCCCCGCGCCCGGACATGGATTTCGGCGTGAATTTTCAGCTCAAGGACGCCAAGTATCCTAATTCGTTCTATGGCTTGCAGCGGGACCGGCAGAACACGCTCAACCTCGAGTTGAACTACCAGCCTTCGACGGAGCAGTCGTTCTACGCATTCTATACCTACCAACGGGCCAAGAAGCTGATGGCAATGAACTCCGGTGTTGCGCCTGTCCCCGCCGTGCTCCCAGCTCCTTGCACATTGGCAAATATCAATTTGTATGGATTTGCGGTTTGTTCGGACACACTCGGGGGGCTTAATGGTGCACGTCCCTTCACGTCAGCATGGACAACGGACTCACTTGATCGCAACAACGTACTGGGACTCGGCTTCCAGACCGATTGGAGGACGATGAAATTCGGCGTGGATTACACTTACTCAACCAGTTCGACCCGGATCAATTACGGCTATGGGGCCACGGCGATCAATGGCACTCCCGGAAATCAGGCCACAGTGGCTGCGTTGGCCGGCATTGCGCTGCCGAATATGACTTACAGCCAGAATATGCTGATGTTCAATCTGCTGATGCCGATTCAGAAAGACTTGTCGGCACGCTTCCTGTACCGCTATGAAGACATGAATATCAAGGATTGGCACTACGATGGCGTGATTACCGGTGCGGTATCGGCGATTGAGGGCGGCACGCTATTGCTCGACGCTGGCCCGCAGAACTATCACGCCAACACGTTTGGCGTCATGTTCCAATTGAAGCTGTAGGGAGTGCCCGCCGTTCACGAATACAACCCGTGAACGGCGAGTCAGGAGAAAACGATGAAGAAATTCATATTGGACCGCAGCAGTGCTGGCAAGTGTTCCGCTGTCGGCGCTTTGCTGAGGAGGGATCTGCTGGCGGCTTCGCTGGGATTATTGCTGGCACGTCCGGCATTGGCCGCAGTGCCGGAGGCCGAGAATGAAGCCCAAGCCGACACAGCGGTCGCAACAGTTTGCGCGACTTGCCACGGTGGCGGCAGCAATCGTGGGGCTGAGGTGCTCGGTCTGACGGCCGAGTCGGTTACCATGCAGCTGACCGAATTCATGACGGGCAAGCGCAGGCGAGCCTGCCTGCGGCAGCAACCGGCAGCGGCCTGACGCCGGTTCGCAGAGAGAGCGGGCGCGAGATGGCTGGCTTGACGTTCCGGGTCGAATTGATAAGGAATTATTAAGTCCACGAAATACAATATGTCATCGTGGACATGGGAGGAGAAGACAATGAAGAAATCTGTATTAGACAGCAGTCGCGGCGACAAGGAGTCTATTGCCGCCGCGAGAGGGATGAAGTGGGGGCTGCTGGCAGCCGCATTAACCGTATTGCAGATCAGCCCGGCATTGGCTGCCGAGCCGGCAGTTTCCGCCGACGAACAGGCGAAAACGACCGCCACGACAGTGTGCGTCGCCTGTCACGGCGAGGAGGGCAACAGCGTGGTGCCAATGTTTCCAAAGCTGGCCGGGATGACACGCGAGTATGTTGCCAAGCAGCTGACCGAATTCATGTCGGGCAAGCGCAAGAACGACATGATGTCTCCGATCGCGGCCAATCTGAAGCCCGCTGATGTTGCACCGCTGGCGGCCTATTACGGCAATGCGAAACCGAAACCGGCGCCGGTTCCGGTCACGCCGGATGCCAAGCTGGTGGAAGAAGGCAAGCAGATGTTCATGAATGGTAACGAAACCACTGGTGTGCCGGCCTGCGGCGGGTGTCACGGCCAGGATGCAGCCGGCGTTGCCCTGGTGCCGCGCCTGGCCGGACAATACAGCGATTATGTGATTGCCCAGCTGAAGAACTTCAATACCGGAACTCGCACCAATGACCCGAATCGCTTCATGCGGGTCGTAGCGCAGCGTATGACCGAGCAGGAAATGAAGGCGGTTGCCGAGTACGTTTCCAGTCTTGAAGTAAAATAACGACTGAGTATGAAACCAGGAGGAATGGACGTGAAACAATTACGCATGGCAATGTTTGCACTGCTGTTGGGGACGACTTGTGCGGTTGCGCAACCCGTCATTGCACCCGATGCAACCGAGAAGGATGAATCGGGAAAAGTCTGGAATGAGATGAAGGGCGAGAAGTTGCTGGCGCTGAAGGCGAAAGGCGATCCGGTAATTGGCGCGGTTTCGTTTGAAGTTTGCCGCGGTTGTCACCGCAATGATGCGTCCGGGCGCGTCAGCGGCGCATACCCGCGTCTGGCCGGGCAGCACGCCTCGGTTCTGATCAAGCAGATGACCGATATTCGTGCGGGAATGCGCGATAACCCAAAGATGGAACCGTTTATCGCCGACCACGTGATTTCTGCGCGTGAAATCGCCGACATTGCGGCCTATCTGCAAAGCCTGCCAATTCCGCAAAACATCGGTGAAGGTCCCGGCACCAATCTGGCACGCGGCAAGGAGATTTATGCCAAGGATTGTGCTGCCTGTCATGGCGATCATGGTGAGGGCGTCGGGGAAAAATTCTATCCCATGGTGGCGAGGCAGCATTACCGCTACCTGCTGAGGCAGATGATTTACATCCGGGATGAAACTCGCCTCAACGCGAACCCGAAGATGGTGAAAGCAATCAAGCCTTACAATGATGCCGATCTGGAAGCGTTGGCAGACTATATGTCCCGGCTGCCGGCGCCGGCAGGCAAGTAAGGTATGCCAGTCTGAGCTGGATTTGCCTGACGCAGAAGCAAGCGACGGGCAAATTTTGTCGGGGAGGCTATAAGGGGTTTGACCGGATGCTGACCATACGGTATGCTTTCCGGCGGTGGTTGGTTGTGTTCTTCGAGCTGGAAGAGGAATCGCACAGTGAGGAGATGATCGCCCATCTTTGCAGGCTTGATGGTCTGTCGGGAACTTTGCAGGATTTGCCCAATCAGATTGCCAAGTGCTGTAGAAGTAGCTTCCGGCTGTGCCGGAGGGGAGAAGTAGCTTCCGGTTTGCCGGAGGCGATTTAGTCGAAAAAATATCTGATTCATTTGAGAGGAACTGTTATGCAACACGATCAAAAGATTACCCGTCGTCAGATGCTGAAACTGGGTGGCGCTGCGCTGGCCGCTATCCCCGTGCTGGCCTTCACCAGCGGCACTGCAGCTGCTGCTACCAACGCTGCGATGCGCGCCAGCATGAAGTACCAAGACAAGCCGAATGGCGAAAAGAGCTGCGCATCTTGCCTGCAATACGTTCCTGGCAAGGATGCTGCTTCTGGCGGCTGCAAGCTGTTCGCCGGCGACACTGAAGTTGCTGCAACCGGCTTCTGCAACGCCTGGGCTGCTGCACCGAAGAAGTAATTTCGGCATCAGTCGAGTTGTAGAAAAAGGCGCCCGCAAGGGCGCCTTTTTCGTTTCCGGTTTATGTCTGCGGATCGCTCTGTGTGTGATTTCGCGCGGCTCTGCTAGCGGTGCGGGTCAGAAACAAGGTGTTACAAATAATACGATTAAAGACTTTCAGGACGTGATATAAATTCAGCCAACTTACTGAACGCCTTCGTTGTTTCTGGTCCAAATTGGAATAGAACGACAGTGGTTGTTTCCAACAAATATAAATAAAAATATAAATAAAAATTAAGCAGGTTAAGAGTCGTGGTCACATCACCAATCCTGAAAAACTTAATACTCTTTTTTCTCGTGTTCTCTGCTCCGGCTTTTGCGGCTGAGCATGAGTGGCAACCGAGCGAGGTCAACGTCGCGTGGCAAAGCGAGTGCGGCAGCTGCCACATGGCTTTCCCGCCGGAGCTGCTGTCGAAAGGCGATTGGCAGTCCCTGATGCAGCACCTAGATAAACATTTTGGCGCCGATGCCAGTCTGGAGCCGAAGGTGCGCGATGAGATCGCGGTGTTTCTCGAACGGAATGCGGGTTCGGCCTGGGATCATTCATCCGAGTCGCAGCGCATCACCGAGACCAGCTGGTTTGTGCACAAGCACCGGAGCGCGATTCGCATGGTGCAAAAAGGGCGCGTGAAGAGCCTGGCGGATTGTGCTGCCTGTCACAAGGATTATCGTACCGAGAAGGCGCAATAAGCCGCCAGAATCAACCTATTCTTTTTGCTCGGGCACGTGCCCCGCCGGGTGATGCAAGGACCGTGGTTTACTTCAGCTCATTGAAGAAACTCTTGACCGCCAGCACGCGCTGCGCAATGTCGCTGCATTTTACTTCGATCCGCAGTTTATCCTGTCCGACCAACTTGTAATGCCGTTTGCTCTGGATGAGATGCAACACCTTGAGTGGGTCGATGGGCGGGTTCGGGACGAACTGAACCTGGATCGATTCGCCAGAAGCATCCAGTCGGCTAATCCCGAGCGGCTTGGCAAGGATGCGCAGGCGGTGGCTGTCGAGCAGCGCGTTCGCAGGCTCGGGCAACAAACCGAAGCGGTCGATCAGCTCCTGGTGCATCTCGTCCAGTTGTTCCAGCGTGTCGCAGTTGGCCAGCCGCTTGTAAATCATCAGGCGCTGGTGGATATCCCCGCAATAGTCATCCGGCAGCAGCGCCGGCGTGTGCAGATTGATTTCGGTCGTGACGCCCAAAGGATGCGCCATGTCCGGCTCGCGCCCCTGACGCAGCGATGAAATCGCTGCATTCAGCATGTCGGTATAGAGCGAGAAACCAACCTCCTGCATCTCGCCACTTTGCGATTCGCCTAGCACTTCGCCCGCCCCGCGGATTTCCAGGTCGTGCATCGCGAGGTAGAAACCGCTGCCGAGTTGTTCCATGGCCTGGATTGCTTCGAGGCGTTTTTTCGCTTGTGCGGTGAGTGCTTCGGTTTCCACCAGCAGATAGGCATATGCCTGATGGTGCGAGCGGCCGACGCGGCCGCGCAACTGGTGCAATTGCGCCAGGCCGAAGCGATCGGCGCGGTTGATCAGGATCGTGTTGGCGGTTGGAATGTCGATGCCGGTCTCGATGATGGTGGTGCAGAGCAGGATGTTGAAGCGCTGCTGATAGAAATCGCGCATCACTGCTTCCAGTTCGCGTTCGCCCATCTGGCCGTGCGCGATGCGGATGCGCGCTTCCGGCAACAGCGCACCCAGTTTTTCCGCCATGTTGGCGATGGTCTCCACCTCGTTGTGCAGGAAATACACCTGGCCGCCGCGCTTAAGTTCGCGCAGCACCGCTTCGCGGATGATGCCGCCACTGGTCTGCGCGACGAAGGTCTTGATTGACAGGCGGCGTTGCGGCGCGGTCGCGATCACCGAGAAATCGCGCAGCCCTTCGAGCGACATCGCGAGCGTGCGCGGAATTGGTGTTGCTGTGAGCGTCAGCACGTCCACTTCAGCGCGCAAGGCCTTGAGGCGTTCCTTTTGCTGTACCCCGAAGCGGTGTTCCTCGTCGATGATCACCAAGCCAAGGTTGTGGAATTTCACGTCCTTCTGGATCAGCTTGTGCGTGCCGATGATGATGTCCAGCTTGCCCTCTGCCATTTCCTGCAGCGCCTGCTTGGTTTCCTTGGCCGAGCGGAAGCGTGACAGTTCGGCAATCCGCACCGGCAGGTCGGCAAAGCGGTTGGAGAAATTCTGGAAGTGCTGCTCGGCGAGCAGCGTGGTCGGCACCAGCACGGCGACCTGCTTGCCGTCCATCGCGGCAACAAAGGCAGCGCGCAATGCGACCTCGGTCTTGCCGAAGCCGACGTCGCCGCAGATCAGCCGGTCCATCGGCTTGCCCGATTGCAGGTCACTGATCACCGCGGTAATCGCGGCGGCCTGATCCGGTGTTTCCTCGAAGCCGAAGCCGGCGGCGAACGCCTCGTAATCGTGCGGCGTCAGCGTGAACGTGTGGCCCTTGCGTGTCGCGCGCTGGGCGTACAGGTTCAGGAGTTCGGCGGCGGTATCGCGCACCTGTTGCATCGCGCGACGCTTCGCTTTGTCCCAGGCACCGCTGCCGAGTTTGTGCAATGGCGCATTTTCCGGTGCGCCGCCGCTGTATCGGCTGATGACGTGCAGCTGCGCGACTGGCACATAGAGCTTGTCGCCGCCGGCATATTCCAGCAGCAGGAATTCGTTTTCGCCTTCGCCGAGATCGAGGTGAATCAGTCCGGCGTAGCGCGCGATCCCGTGCTGTTCGTGCACCACCGGATCGCCCGGCTTGAGCTCGGACAGGTCACGCAGCATACCTTCCACGTTGCTTTTCTTTGCCGTGCGGGCAGCACGGGTGCGCGGCTGCGCTGCATAGAGCTCGGTTTCGGTGATGATCGCCAGCTGCTCGTCCGGCAGGATGAAGCCCGCATGCAGTGGCCCAACCGCGAGCACGAATTTTTCCGTGCGGCCAAGAAACTCGGCATAGACATGACCGGTTCCCCGCTGTTCGAGGCTGGCACCGTGACTGGCACCCTTGAACGGTTTACGAGTCGGCTGGTCAGTTGTGGTGTCTGAAGGAATGGCCGCTTCGCGGCTCAGGGTGGGCGCCAGACCATATTCCTGCAGGTAGTTGGCCATGATTTCGCGCCGGCCAAGACTATCCGCCAGCAGCAGCACACGGCCATCAAAACCGTTCAGGAACTGCGCAAAGGCATAAGTGGGAGTCTCGGCGCGGCGGTTGACCGCGATGTCGGGAATTGCGCGCGTGGCGCAGCTGGTGATATTGGCGGCCGTGGCGTCTGTTACGATGTCGATGCGCGCAAAGTCCTTTAGGCGGATGAAGAAGTTTTCTTCGTCCAAAAACAGGTCGCGTGGCGGCAACAGAGGGCGCTCCGGATCACCGCGCAGCAGGTTGTAGCGCGATTGCGTATCCGTGCCAAACTGGGCGATCGCCGCCTGGATATCGTGATGCAGGCACAGCATTGCATTTTTGGGCAAGTAATCGAATAGCGTCGCGGTATGTTCAAAAAACAGCGGCAGATAGTATTCGATGCCCGCCGGTGCGATGCCCTTGCTCACGCCCTTGTAGATGAACGAGCGCGACGGGTCGCCCTCGAAGCGCTCGCGGAAATTTTGGCGGAAGCGCGCCTGTCCGCCGTCGTCCAGTGGAAATTCGCGCGCGGGCAGCAGACGGATTTCGGGCACCGGGAACAGCGTGCGCTGCGAGTCGACATCAAACGTGGCAATGGTCTCGATCTCGTTGTCGAACAGGTCGATGCGGTACGGCAACACGCTGCCCATCGCAAACAGGTCGATGATGCCGCCGCGGATGCAGTATTCGCCCGGTGACAGCACCTGCTGCACGTGGCTGTAGCCGGCAAATGTCATCTGCTCGCGCAGGCGGGCTACGTCGAGTGTTTCGCCACGCTTGAGAAAGAAGGTATAGGCCGCGAGATATTCCGCCGGCGGCAGCGGATAGAGCGCGGTAGTCACCGGCACCACCAGCACGTCGCACGACTGGCTGCGCACGTGATGCAGCGTCGCGAGCCGTTCCGAAATCAGATCCTGGTGCGGCGAGAAATGGTCGTAGGGCAGCGTCTCCCAGTCCGGCAGCAAGTGCACGCGCAGCTTCGGCGCGAAAAACGGAATCTCCTCTACCAGCCGCTGCGCCTCCAGCGCATTGGCGGCAATCACCACGAGCGGCGAATTCTGGCTGGCATATTGCGCGAGCGCCAGCGCGTCGGACGAACCGACTAGTTGTGCGTAACGCGGACGGGAATGAGAGGAAGAGAACAGCATCGGAAGCAGCAAGCTTGAAGCAAGTGAGGCTGCACATTATAAATGAAACGAGGGCCTCCCGTTTTATGCGAAGCGACGTCAATATCCCCTCTCCCTTGCAGGGAGAGGGCCAGGGAGAGGGTAGAAGCCACATCTTCCTGCTGTCCGGTTTATTTACACCCCCAGCTTCCTTGAAGGATAGGAGAAAACCGTGGGCACGCCGTCCTGCAGAACGTTTCTGTGCCGTTTTACATTACAATCGCGCCCATGACTGAATTTCACGCTCTGGTTCCTGCCGCCGGCTTTGGCGCGCGTATGGGGCACGAATTGCCCAAACAGTATCTGACGCTCGCGGGTCAGCCGATGATTTACCACGCGCTGAACACGCTATGTGCCTGCCCGGAGCTGGCAACGGTGTTTGTCGTGCTGGCACCGGATGATACGCTGTTCCACAGCTTCGACTGGTCGTGCTTCGGCGATAAATTGCAGCCGTTGTACTGCGGTGGTGAAACGCGTGCCGACACGGTGCGGAATGGCCTGCAGGCCTCGGAAATCGAGGCGGACGACTGGGTGCTGGTGCACGATGCGGCACGCCCCTGCCTGACTCAGGCGCATCTGGCCAAACTGATTGCCGAATTGCGCGATGATACGGTGGGCGGCATTCTCGCGGTGCCGGTAGCGGACACGCTGAAGCGTGCGGACAGCGCGGCGCGCGTTGTTCGCACCGAAGATCGTTCCGGATTGTGGCAGGCGCAAACGCCGCAGATGTTCCGTGCCGGCGTACTCGCAGAAGCACTGCAGCAATGCCGCGAAGTCACCGACGAAGCCTCGGCGGTGGAAGCGCTGGGCCTGCAGCCGCGGCTGGTGTTGAGCGAATCGACCAATTTCAAGGTAACTTATCCGCAGGACCTGCTGCTGGCAGAGTTGCTGCTTCAACAAGGAAAATAACCATGCGTATCGGACAGGGTTTCGACGTGCATCAACTGGTGGAAGGCCGCAAGCTGATTATCGGCGGGGTGGAAATTCCGTACGACAAAGGCCTGCTTGGACATTCCGACGCGGACGTGCTGTTGCACGCGATTAGTGATGCCCTGCTGGGCGCAGCCGCGCTGGGCGACATCGGCAAGCATTTTTCCGATGCCGACCCGAAGTACAAGAACATCGACAGCCGCATCCTGCTGCGCGAAGTGGTGCACATGGTGCGCGAACAGGGGTTCCGCGTGGGCAACGTGGACGCCACCATCATCGCGCAGGCGCCGAAAATGGCCCCGCATATTCCGCACATGGTGACGCACCTTGCGGCCGATTTGCGTATCGAAAAAAGTGCCGTCAATGTAAAGGCGACCACCACCGAAGGACTGGGCTATACCGGGCGCGGCGAGGGCATTGCGGCGCAGGCGGTTGTATTGCTTTTGGCAGATAGTTGATGAAAACCTCTAACAATCTACTGCGCAGCTCGATAGCGGCGTTGCGCGGTGCTCACTCCTCGCCTACCAAAATGGTATGTCTCGTTCGCTGTGCTCCGTGCGCCTTGCTCTCGAACCGCTCGCTACGATTTTTAGAGGTTTTCTGATGCGAGTTGTTGCGTTAGAAACCTCGACGGAGTATTGCTCGGTCGCACTCTGGCAGGATGGCGCGGTGCTGCAGCGCTGCGAACTGGCCGGACAGAAGCACTCCGAAATGTTGATGGGAATGCTGGATGCACTACTGTCGGAAGCGGGCGTGAAGCTGGCGCAACTGGACGGCATTGCGTTCGGTATGGGGCCTGGCTCATTCACCGGTGTGCGCATTGCCTGCGGTGCGGCCCAAGGGCTTGCGCTGGGCGCGGATTTGCCGGTGGTCGGCGTGTGCACGCTGGAGGCGCTGGCGGAAGCGTCAGGCAAGCCACGCGTGATCGCCGCACTCGATGCGCGGATGGAGGAACTCTATCACGCGATTTACGAAAAGCTTGACGGCACCTGGGTTGCGTTGAGCGAGCCGTGCCTGTGCAAGCCACACGACGCACCGCTTGCGCCCGGTATCGGCTGGTTCGGTGCGGGCAGCGGGTTCGCCGCGCATGGCTTGGTGCTGGTCGAACGCTATGGGCAAGAGCTGCTCGGCATGGATAGCGCGGCCGTGCCGCAGGCGTCGGCCATTGCCACGCTTGGCGCAGCCGAATTCGCCCGCGGGCGCGGTGTGGATGCGGCGCAGGCGTTACCGCTTTATCTGCGCGACAAGGTAGCGTTGAAGACCAGCGAAAGAGAAGCACTGTGATGCGTCGGATGGTCTTGGCCGACGTCGACGCAGTGACGCACATCGAGCAGACGGTGCAGCCGTTTCCCTGGACCCGCGGCAATTTTGTTGATGCCCTGAAGAGCGGCTA
>DASSQR010000096.1:0-69625 GCA_035702405.1 Gallionella sp.
TGTTGTTCCGTGGGGATTCGTGAGGATACCCGCGGCACGGCGGATCTATTGCATGCTGAATCAGGAGGGAAGTGGCAATGTGTTGTCGTTCTTTCGTTCTGGCTGTAATTGCGTTCCTGCTGTCGTGCCATCCATCGGCATGGGCAGGGCCGCCGGATGATATGCGAGCGTTGCTGGAACAGAACCGTGCCGGGGAGGCCTATCAGCTCGGCCGCGCGCATCCGGAACTGCTCGGCGAACCGGCATTCGATTTTTTCTACGGCATAGCCGCCCTTGACGCGGGACGCACCGGCGAAGGTGTGCTGGCACTCGAGCGTTACATTCTCACCTACCCGAATAACCGGGATGCACGATTTCAACTCGCGCGCGGCTATTTCATCCTGGGCGAGGATCAGCGCGCGCGTGACGAGTTCGAGGCGCTTCTGCCAAACAGTGCGGGCAGCATGAGGACCGCCATCGATCAATATCTGGCGGCAATTCGCACCCGCGAATCACGCTATCAGCCTTCCGCCAACCTTTACCTCGAGGCGGGAGTGGGGGTGGACACGAACATCAATGCCGGCCTGAGTAATGGCGCTACCCCTCAGGTGCCGGGGCTCGGCAGTTTGCCGCCGATTTCGTCCAATTCCATCACGGCGCGCGAGCAGGACAGCTTCATGACCGCCAGCGGCGGCGTACAGGGCATTTATCCGGTGTCTCCCGGGGTTTCGCTTTCAGGCGGAGCGGGTTTCGATGCGCGCCAGCATTTCGGCAGCAATAACGATATTTTCGATCAGAAGAGCTTTGGCTTTGCGGGTGGTGCTTCTTTCCTGAAGGACAAGCAACTCTACAAGGTGGATGCTTTTGTCGCCAAGAGTTGGGTCGACAACCAGGGGTATGTCGCAAGCTATGGCCTGAACGGCGAGTGGAACCATCAGTTCGACCAGTTCAACCGGTTTACGCTCAGCCTGCAGGCAGCGCGGTTCAACTACTACGACATGTTCACGTTTTTGAACAAGAACAAGGCGGGCGGCCCGGTTTTCAATCAGACCTCGGTGCGCGGCTCGGACTTCGCGGGAGTGTCGGCCGCGTGGTCACATGCGTTCGTGGCTCCCTCCAGACCGGTCGTCAGCATTTCCGGAAATTATGGCGAAGAGCGCAACCGTCATGATCGCCCCGACCTTTCGCGCAATCTTTACGGTGTGCGCGCGGCGCTCGATGTGACGCCCTCCCAACGCTGGGGCCTGGCCGCAGGCATCGGCTATCAGGACAGCAAGTATCGAGATCGATTCACCGTCGGCAGCGTGAATCGCCACGATGAAGTCTATAGCGCGGACGGATCAGCTGCCTATTTTTATACCCGTGAATTCAGCGTGCGGGCCGAGGCTCAATATTCGGAGCAAAAGAGCAATATCGGCCTGCTCGCCTATAACCGCGCCGTCGTCGCCTTCAAGGCGCGTTACGAATTCAAGTGAGGTGCATATGAGCGCTACCAGGCTATCTGTCATTGCCGTGGTTGTATCGGTTACCTGTGGCACCGCCGCTTATGCCGCGCCGGCAGGTACTGTCCTCGTTGCCGTGGGCGATACCACGGCGCTCAGGGATGGCGTTGCGGTCAAACTGGCGCGCGGCAGCGAGGTGCAAAGCGGCGATACGTTGCGTTCGGGGGAGGCCAGCAACCTGCAGGTGCGGTTTACCGATGAGAGCCTGATCGCGTTGCGCGCCAACAGCATATACCGTATCGACGACTATCATTTTGATCGAAAGGCTAACTCCGGAAAATCCCTGTTCAGTTTGCTGAAGGGCGGTTTGCGCACGATCACCGGGTTGATCGGCCAATACCATCGGGATGATTATGCGGTCAAGACCGTCGAGGCGACGATCGGGATCCGCGGTACTCACTTCGTGCTGGCGCAGTGCAGCTACGACTGTTTCGAGAAGGATGGCCGGATCGCCGAGAACGGGCTGTTTGGCGGCGTGGCCGACGGCCGGATCGTGATCAACAACCAGGCGGGCTCACAGGAATTCGGCCGGAACGAATTTTTTCACGTGGTAAGTGCCAACACACTTCCCAAGGAACTCCTGGCGCCGCCGTCTTTTTTGCGTGACCAACTGGCGGGACAAGCCCGGAACAAGGAAGAAGCCCCCGTGACGGGCACGGCTGCAGCCGGTGAAGGAAAGGAGAATGCCGCGCCGCCGACTGAACAGCAGACCACTGCCGCACTGACCAGCCAGCTCCCGGTGACTACACCAGCGGCGCCCCAGATCCAGCCCGCGCCGCAATTCATACCGGCTGAGCAGGCGGTGGTACAGGACACGGTTTCCGGTGGCCTGATTACTACAGGGCTGGTTGCCGGACAAACATATCCCTATTCGTTTGACCTTGCCATGGCACGAACGGAATCGAATACCTTTACCTCGCGCGCCGGTGCTCCGGCCAGCACCTCCGCTTTCGGCTCCAGCGAAGCCTGGCGGGTACAGGGTAGCATTACCATCATCGATCCAGCCAGGCTGCAGCAGGACAAGGAAGTATTCTTTGCGCCGCTGGTGGTAGATCGCACGCCGGCGCTGACTTTCCTCACCAGTGCGCTCAGTTACAGCGGGTCGTCTGATTTCCATCCGAATACGACGGGCACGAATTGCAGTTTTCGGGATTGCATTGGTCCGGCGGTTGGAACCGTCAATTTCACGTGGTCCAAGACGGCCGCGGTGGATACCGGTTCCACCGCCGCGGGTAACCTCAGCTGGGGCCGCTATACCATGTCCGCTACCGAAAATGTTGTGAGCGGGACCTATGCGGGACAATCCAACAGCCGCACCACATATGAACACTGGGCCACCGGCGATCCGGTCAATTTTGCCGCATTGCCGACCTCGGGCATCTATTCGTATACCTGGGTGGGCGGCACCCGGCCAACTGACCAGAATGGCAATGTGGGGGCCATGGCCAATGGCGGAACGATCGGCATCACCTTTACCGGCGCCGGCAGCGCAGATATGAGTCTGGTTGGTGCCGCGTGGGCCATGCCTAGCGGCAACAGCTATACCTTGAACATTTCTCCTCCCATACCCGTCAGGATCGTGCAAGCGCCTTATGCCGCCACAACTGCGGGATGGAGCGATACCGGTACCCGGACTTTCATCAGCCCGGTTACCGGGGCGACCGTGACCGGGGCGATTCCCGGTACGGTCACTTGCGCCGGACCGACCTGTCCGGGCGGCGTTACCGCGACGGTTTCTCCCATGCTGTTCGGTGCCAGTGGGACCGGACTGGCAGCCGGGATTGCCACCGGGCCGGCGAGCAGCGTCGCGGGCGGAGAACGGACGGCTTCCGTGCAGGTATATAAACGTTGAGCCAAACCCGTAATTTGTAGCGACACCAGTAATTTGTAAGCGACAACACCCAAAAATTCAATGTCTTTGCTCTAAAGAGGAAAGTAGATGCATAGTATTGGCAGGGGACTTGGTTTGGTTGTACTGCTGCTGTTTTCGGGAAACGCCCTGACGGGGACGGACAGTCTGCTGGCGCAGGCGGACAAGCTGCTCAGGGCCGGCAAGGCACAGGAAGCGTATGCATTGCTGGAACCGCTTCAGGCCGAACGCGCCGGGGATCCAAATTATGACTACCTGCTCGGCGCCGCGGCGCTGGATAGCAGCAAACCCAACAAGGCGGTCTTCGCCCTGGAGCGCGTGCTGGCAGTCAACCCGGAACATGTACCGGCACGCATCGAAATCGCGCGGGCCTATTTTGCGACCGGCGAAACGGTGGCCGCGCAGCAGGAATTCGAAACGGTACGGAAATATAATCCCCCCAGGGAAATCAATGAGGCGATCGGGAAATACCTCGATGCCATTGAGCAGGCACGCGCGATGGAACGCACTTCGGTGCAAGGTTATCTCGAAGCTGCGGCGGGATCCGACAGCAATGTGAACAGCGCGACGGCGAGCAATCAGGTCGCGATTCCCGCCTTTGGCGGTTTCATCGCAACCTTGAACGCGATCGGCATGAAGCTGCGGGACACTTTCTACCGGGTGACGGGCGGCTTCAACGCGCGTCGTCCATTTACCCCGGAATGGGCGATGTTCGGCGGCGCGAACTATAACCGGCGCTTCAATTCCACCCAGACTACATTCGATACGGGCGTGCTGGATGGCAATCTCGGCATCAATCTCATCAAGGGCGCCGACAGTTACTCGCTGGCCTTGCAGGGTCAGAGCTTTGACCTGGACAACAGCTGTTATCGTCTTGCCAACGGACTGACCGCACAGTGGCTGCGCAACCTGGACAAGAACAGCCAGGCCAGTGTCTATTTTCAATACAGCGACTTGCATTATCCGGGACAGGACGTGCGTGACGCCCGGCGCTATATTGCAGGAGTGGCCTATGCGCATGCACTGGGGGGCAAGTACAGTCCCGTCATTTATGCAGGCGCCTACGGCGGGCAGGAACGGGAGCGGCGCAGCGATGTGCCTTATTTGGGGCACAAGCCCTATGGTCTGCGCGCGGGCGGTGAGCTGAAACTCGCACCTCAGGCAACTCTGTTCGGATCGGCCAGCATCGAGTGGCGCGATTACCACGGACAGGATCCGTTATTCCAGGTGACCCGCAAGGATACCCAAGCCGTCCTGACGGCAGGCGTAGGCTATGTTCCCGCCAAAAACTGGACGATCACTCCCAGCATCAGCCTGACCCGCAACCGTTCCAATATCGTGATTGACGATTACAACCGTGCGGTGTTCGGTGTAACCGTGCGCCGTGATCTTGACTAGCACAAGGAAAGACAACATGGTCCTGCGGCGGCATTCTGGTTTGCGACTCTGGATGCTCTTGCTGGCCATGGCGGTTCTAGCCTTTCCCTTGACCGGGTACTGCGCGGCCGCGGGGCGGGTTGAATTTGCGATTGGCAAGGTGACGGCGGTTGCTGCGAATGGTGCTCAGCGCCCGCTTAAAAAAGATTCTGAGATTTATGGCGGCGATACCGTCAACACCGGCGTCGAAGCGCGCGCGCAGATAAGTTTCAGCGACGGCGGCTACGTCTCATTGCAGCCCGGCACGCAGTTCCGGGTGGACGATTATCACTATGCGGACAGGACCGACGGCAGCGAGAGAGGATTCTTCAGCCTGCTGAAGGGTGGCCTGAGAACGATTACCGGTGCGATCGGGCACTTTAATCGCGACCGCTACAAACTCACGACGCCATTGGCGGTTATCGGTATCCGCGGCACTGCCTACAACGCGGCACTGGGCGATGGCTTGGTCGTGAGCGTGGCCGACGGCAGCATCAGCCTGAGCAACAACGGCGGCATGCTGATTCTGGAACGAGGTCAGTCGGCCTTCGTCTCAGACGCGAACACCGCGCCTCAACTAACGTTCAAGAAGGCAGCTACACCGCCCGCGGCGGCAGGCGGTGGTGGCGCAACGGCAGGACAGGATGCGCCATACGCGCAAGGCGACTGCATCGGAACCTGCGGCGGCGGGGGGCTGCGTCTGATTCTCGCCAGTACCTTGTCCGGCATTGGTGGAAACAATGCAAGCCCGGGCACTACACCGGGCACCACGCCGGGAACTACACCGGGTACGACACCGGGTACGACACCGGGTACGACACCGGGTACGACACCGGGTACGACACCGGGTACGACACCGGGTACGACACCGGGTACGACACCGGGTACGACACCGGGAACTACACCGGGAACTACACCGGGAACTACACCGGGAACTACACCGGGAACTACACCGGGCGGCATTGATCCCGTTCCCGGCATTCCGCTGCAATTGTCGGGGGTGACCGCCGTGTTTGCCAGTTCGGCGCTGGTCACGCCGCGGGTCGGGGAAGACCGTGGTGGCGTGGCCACATTCAATGGCGCGGGGGCGGAAACGTCATATGTGCAGCAGGCGTTCGGTCTGCCCATCGCGTCGCTTGATTTGAGTAAGGCGGTACGGGACACAAGCGTGAACAACGGCATCCCGGCATCCGGCAATGATGGCACAATCGCATGGGGGCGCTACTATGGGACCATCAGCGTGACGGAAAACAGTGGCTCTTCGACGGCGACATTCAGCGACTTCCAGGGGTTGCATACAGTGGCAGGAATTCCGACCGCGCCGATGCCGACCTCCGGCTCGGCGCATTTCAATCTGACGGGGGCGACCAGGCCGACCATCGACACGGGCAGTTTTGCCCCGGGGAGGGTCACGGACGGGGGGCTCGACGTGTTCTTCGGTGCCATTCCTTCCCTGTCCGGGCAGTTGCATATGACCGTCGGGCCGGCCAGCCAGAATCTTGCCTTGAGTTTCAGCACCGGTCCGGCAACCGGTACTTCGGTTACAGCAACGGAATGGCGTGGTCCTGCGGGCACCGCGCCACTGACCGGGACGATCTGCAACGCAAGTTGCTCTTCCGCATCGGTTGCGTTGTTTTTTGCCGGCCCGAACGCTGCCCGGGCGGGGATGACTTATTCGGTCAGTACCAATGGCTCGAGCACGGCGGGTGGCACCCTCTTCGGCGCGGCCGTATTTACAAATACCGGGACGCCGGCAATCCGTTAACTGTCGCCTAATCACCTGCATGCATCCCAAGGGCAGATTGCATCCGAGTGGGCCATTGAATAGGCCTTTTGTCCGCTGCAAATTCTTCAACCTGATGATAATACGTAATATTATTGTTTTCCGGTGTTGCGCGATAAGAACTTGTTTGCCATACTTTCTTGGCTCGCTACAACATTCGACGGACTTAGTACTTTACTGACTAAAGGGGAAGTAAATGAACAGTATCGGTAAATGTTTTGCCATGTTCGCCTTTTTGCTGATTTCAGGGAACGCTCTGGCAGCGGGCGACAGCCTGCTAGTCAATGCTGACACGTTGCTCAAGAGCGGTAAAGCGCAAGAAGCCTATGAGTTGCTGGTGCCGCACCAGTCCGAGCGCGCCGGCGATCAGAACTATGACTATCTGCTGGGTGTCGCAGCGTTGGATAGCGGCAAGCCAAATGAGGCGGTGTTCGCACTGGAGCGCGTGCTGGCCGTCAACCCCAATCACTTGCAGGCGCGTGCCGAGATCGCCAGGGCTTATTTTGCGGCGGGTGAAACGGCAAATTCAAAGCGTGAATTTGAAACTGTCCAAAAACAGAATCCCCGTGGAGAGGTAAGGGTGGCCATCGAAAAATACCTTGAGGCCATCGAGCAGGCTCGCGCCGGCCAGCGCACGACGGCAACGGGTTATCTGGAGGCAGCGGTGGGTTCGGACAGTAACGTGAATAGTGCAACCGCCAGCAACCAGATTGCCATTCCATTTTTTGGCGGCGCCATTGCGACGCTGAATGCTACCGGGGTCAAATTACGTGACAGTTTTGCCAATGTGGCTGGCGGCCTTTTCGTGCGGCATCCCTTTAACCCCGAGTGGGCCGCATTCGGCGGAGCGAGCTTCAATCAACGCTTGAACTCCACGCAGACAGCATTCGATACAACCGGGCTGGATGGCAATTTTGGCCTCAATTTACTCAAAGGAAGCGACAGCTATTCAATCGCATTGCAGGCGCAAGGTTTTGACCTCGACTATCACAGCTTTCGCGTTGCCAAGGGGGCGACGGCGCAGTGGCTACATACCTTGGGCAGCAGCAGTCAGTTTAGCGCCTACGTCCAGTATGCCGACCTGCATTATCCCGGTCAGGATATTCGGGATGCCCAACGTTATGTCGTGGGTGCTGCCTACGCACGCGCTCTCGTGGCCGAGTCCGCCCCGGTCGTTTATGTCGGCGCCTATGCCGGCGAAGAACGGGAGCGCAGGGCAGGTGTACCCTATCTGGGGCATAAACCTTATGGACTGAGAGCCGGCGGCGAGATGAAAATCAATCCGAAGGCAACGTTGTTTGGTTCCGTGAGCGCCGAGTGGCGCCGCTATAACGGCCCCGATCCCTTGTTTTTGGTGACTCGCAAGGATACCCAAGCCGATCTCGTCATGGGAATCGGTTATGTCCCGGTCAAAAAATGGACAATCACGCCCAGCCTGAGTCTCACCAGAAACCGTTCCAACGTGGTCATCAGTGACTACAACCGGGCGATATTCAGCGTGAGTGTTCGTCGCGACTTCAACTAGCAAAGAGGAGAAAACGCCATGTTCTCTCAACAGCATTTATTCGTGCTTTGCCGGACAACGGCGCTGGCCATGGTTCTTGCCGTTTTTCCTTTGACGGGCTATTGCGTCGCTGCAGGCAAAGTAGAATTTGTGGCTGGCAACGTGATGGCCGTGGCTGCGGATGGCAGCCAGCGGCCCCTGGTCAAAGGCGCCGAGATCAATGCGGGTGAAGCCATTCACACCGCCACCGGCGCGCGTGCCCAGGTTCGTTTCACCGATGGCGGCTTTGTTTCGTTGCAGCCGGACACTCAATTCAGGGTGGACGAGTACCATTACGAAAACAGGACGGATGGCAAGGAGAAAGGACTTTTCAGTCTGTTAAAGGGCGGGCTGAGAGCCATTACAGGTCTGATCGGTCGTGTCAACCGTGACAATTACAAGGTTGCCACACCGCTGGCTACCATCGGAATTCGCGGGACCGGCTATAACGCTGTCCTGAATGAGGAACTGCAAGTCAGTGTAGCGGAAGGCGTCGTCAGCCTGACCAACAAGGGCGGAGTGCTGACCCTTTCCCAAGGACAGTCAGCGCTTGTGACTGATGTCAATACCATCCCAAAGCTCATATTCGAGAAACCGTCAACGCCGCCAGCCGGGATGACAGGAACTACAACGCCTTCGCCCGTGACCGAGCAGTTTGTGGCAGGCGCGTGCACGACATGTGCCAACACCGGTTTGCCCTCAAGTGTTACAGGCGGGTTGACGGTGATCACTGGGGTGGCGGCGGTCGGGACTAGCATAATGCCCGCGGGAGGATTAGGTGCCGACTATCCCGGTACAGTGACGTTCAATACCGCAGGTACCGAAGTTTCGTACAAGACTGCTGGCGGGACGTTGATCGATTTGGCCGCAGCAACGCTGGATACGAGTACCAATAATGGTATCCCGGCAGCCGGCTATGACGGCACGATCGCATGGGGGCGTTTTTATGGCGCGATCACGCAAGGACTTCAGATTTTAAATTTTAACGCCAACCAAGGGATGCATACGGTGGTGGGGATTCCAACTCCAACCCTGCCGGCTAGCGGCGTGGCGACGTACACGCTGGCAGGTGCGACGCGGCCAACCCTCAGTACCGGAGCATGGACACCCGGAGTCGTGACAGGCGGTTCGATGGCAATAACTTTCGGTGCTGTGCCGTTCATTGAGCCAAGCTCACTGGTGTTCACCATGAATGGTAGTACCTTTACCCTTCATTTCTCTGGCTCATTTACTGGAAACAGCTTCATCCTCAACAATTTCGCAACTACCTATGCTCTGACTAATGCACCCGCCACGGGCGCTCCTGCTACCCCTTGTAACCCGGCCAGTTGCATGGCAACCGTGGGTGGCTTCATCGCGGGGGGCAATGCCAGCCGGGCCGGCATAATTTACGGCATCAACGGAGGAGCTATACCAGCCGGAGCGCACGTTGACGGTACCGCGGTGTTTAGTCGCCTATAGTTTGGAAGAAAAAAGGCCACAGCACGGATACTGCAGCTACAATAAAATAGCCCGCATTTGCGGGCTATTTTATTGGCGTAAGCAGGCGATGCTTAACAGATTAAATTCTTCGAGCTAATTCAGCTGCCTTGCCGGTATACGTCGCCGGCGTGAGATTGAACAGCCGTTGCTTCTCGGCCTCCGGAATTTCCAGCGTCTGAATAAAGGTATGCAGCGTTTCGCGATTGATCCCGCCCTTGCCGCGCGTCAGTTCCTTCAGCTTGTCGTAGGCATTTTCCACGTGATAGCGGCGCATTACCGTCTGGATCGGTTCGGCCAGCACTTCCCAGCTGCTGTTCAAGTCTTCCGCGAGCAGGGTCGGGTTGGCTTCCAGCTTGTTCAGGCCTTTCAGGCAGGATTCGTAGGCCAGCAGCGTATAGCCGAGCGCGACGCCCATGTTGCGCAGCACGGTGGAGTCGGTCAGGTCGCGCTGCCAGCGCGACACTGGCAGTTTCTCGGACAGGTGCTTCAGCAACGCATTGGCGAGGCCGAGATTGCCTTCGGAATTTTCGAAGTCGATCGGATTGACCTTGTGCGGCATGGTAGAGGACCCGACCTCACCCTTGACTACTTTCTGCATGAAATAGCCCAGCGAAATGTAGCCCCAGACGTCGCGGTTCAGGTCGACCAGGATGGTGTTGATGCGCGCGTAGGCATCGAACAGCTCGGCCATGCAATCATGCGGTTCAATCTGGACGGTGTAGGGGTTGAACACGAGGCCGCGCGCGGTCACGAAGCGTTGCGCAAAGCTTTCCCAGTCAACCTCCGGATAGGCAGCGAGATGTGCATTGTAGTTGCCAACCGCGCCGTTGATCTTGCCGAGAATTTCGGTGCCGGCAAGGCGCTGTTCGGCGCGCTGCAAACGGTATACCACGTTTGCCATTTCCTTGCCCAGCGTACTCGGCGTTGCGGTCTGGCCGTGGGTACGGCAGAGCATCGGCACGTCGGCGAGATTATGAGCGAGATTCTTCAGGCGCCCGATCAGCACCTGCAGCGTCGGCAGCATCACGGTGTCGCGCGCGCCTTTCAGCATCAGCGCATGGGACAGGTTATTGATGTCTTCCGAAGTGCAGGCAAAATGGATGAACTCCAGCGCCTTCGCAGTTTCCGGATTGCCCGAAAGCTTCTCGCGCAACCAGTATTCGACCGCCTTCACGTCATGGTTGGTGGTCGCTTCGATGTGTTTGATTGCGAGCGCATCGGCTTCGCTGAAATTGCCATCGAGTGCGTCCAGTTGTGCGATGGTCGCGGCGGAGAACGGTGGGACTTCGTTGATGTCCGGTTGCGCGCTCAGCGCCTTGAGCCACTCGATTTCGATGTGGACGCGAAACCGGATCAGGCCGAATTCGCTGAAGAAACTGCGCAAGGCATCGACCTTGCCGTGGTAACGCCCGTCCAGCGGAGAGAGCGCGGAAAGTTTACTGAGTGTAGTCATGGTGCAACGTTGAAAGCGAAAACGCGTATTTTACGCGAATCAGGGGTATTCCTGCTCAAGAAGTCTCCGAGAGTCGCGCAGCAGACTATGGGAGACTTCTTTCGATGATGGCGCCGCCGAGGCATACCTCTCCATCGTAGACCACCCCCGATTGTCCCGGCGTGACCGCCCATTGCGGCTGGTCGAACGCGACTTCGCAGCCGTCGGCAGAAAGGTGGGTGACGCGGCACGGCGCATCGGTCTGGCGATAGCGCGTCTTGGCGGCGTACGGGTGGTCGAGCTGCGGCGCAATGCTGCTGATCCAGTGGCTGTCCAGTGCGGAGAGGTGCGTCGCGAGCAGCGCGGGATGGTCGTGTCCCTGCACCACGATCAGCCGGTTGTTGGCTATGTCCTTGCCGGCCACGAACCACGGTTCGCCCGAGGAATCGCTGGCGCCGCCGATGCCCAGTCCCTGGCGCTGCCCGATGGTGTAAAACGACAGTCCCATGTGGCGGCCGACGGTCTTGCCTTCTGGAGTGCACATATCACCGGGCTGTGCGGGCAAATAGCGATTCAGAAATTCACGGAATGGCCGCTCGCCGATGAAACAGATGCCGGTGCTGTCTTTTTTCGCGTAATTGGACAGACCATGTTGTTCGGCAATCGCACGCACCTGCGACTTCAGCATCTGGCCGAGCGGGAACATGGCCTTTGACAGTTGCGCCTGATTCAGGCGATGCAGGAAATAGCTCTGGTCCTTGCTGTCGTCGCGCGCCTTGAGCAACCGGAACCGGCCGTCCACTTCGCGCACCTGGGCATAGTGGCCGGTCGCGATGAGGTCGGCGCCCATCCTGATGGCATGATCGAGGAATGCCTTGAACTTGATTTCCGAGTTGCACAGGATGTCCGGGTTGGGCGTGCGTCCGGCTTGGTATTCGCGCAGGAAATAGCTGAACACGCGTTCCTTGTATTCCTTTGCGAAATTCACCGCCTCGATCGGGATGCCAATGGTATCGGCCACGGATACCGCATCGAGCAAGTCCTGGCGCGACGAGCAATATTCGCTGTTGTCGTCGTCTTCCCAGTTTTTCATGAACAGGCCGATCACGTCGTAGCCTTGCTGCTTCAGAAGCAGGGCCGTGACCGATGAATCCACCCCGCCGGACATGCCGACGACTACCCGTTTAGTCATAGTCAGTCAGGATTTCCAGCGGGTAGCGCTTGCCGGCAAGGTAATCCTCGACGCAGCGCAAAATCAGCGGGCTGCGATGTTTGGCCTGGTTCGCGCGAATCTCGTCCGGTGTCAGCCAGACTGCCTGCAGAATACCGTCATCCAGCTTGCGGCCGGGTTCATGGCCGGTGATCTCGCCCGTGAACGCAAAGCGCAAATAAGTGACGCCCGCTTCGACAGAATGCCAGCGGTAGATACCAAGCAGGTGCTGCGGGACGAAGTGATAGGCGGTTTCTTCCAGCGCTTCGCGCGCAGCCGCGGCTAACAGTGATTCGTTGGCTTCGAGATGTCCGGCGGGTTGATTGAAGCGGATGCCTTGCGAGGTTTCTTCTTCCACCAGCAAAAATTTGCCGTCGCGTTCGATGACGGCGGCGACGGTGACGTTGGGTTTCCAGATCATGTTTACATTGCAGCCAAGGGTAAATTCGGTGCGCCGCATCAGATGCAGAGGGCAAAGTGCAGCGCGAGAGGGCGAATTATACGCGTGTCGAGTTCCAGATGAAAAATCGGAGCCCGCACGGATGGAGCCGCAGCGGAAAAAAACGGAACGACAGAAAATAAAAAAGGCAGGGTTGCCCCTGCCTTTTTATTGAAGCTGGTATTACTTAGCGGCTGGGGCAGCAGCAGGAGCAGCAGCTTCTTCTTTCTTAGCCTTCTTTGCTTTCTTGGCCTTCTTTGCCTTCTTGGCAGGCTTTGCTTCTTCCTTAGCAGGAGCAGCAGCAGCCGGAGCGGCAGCAGCAGGAGCAGCAGCAGGAGCAGCAGCTTCAGCAGCAACAGCGGAGAAGGAAGCAGCAGCGAAAACAGCAGCGATCAGGGCGGACAACAGTTTGCTCATTTGGGACTCCTAAAATTTTAGTAAGTTAAAATATATTTTACGACACACTACCGTGTCGCAGCCTAAAACGTACGGCACGGATATTCGGTTGACACTGCGTTGCGATTTTATTTGTGGTGCCGGGGGAGGGACTCGAACCCTCACGCCCTCTCAGGCACCGGATTTTGAGTCCGGCACGTCTACCAGTTCCATCACCCCGGCGAGAATGAAGGCGCGCATTATCCATGAAACGACGCGTTGCATCAACTACAATCCCGACTTTGTAACCCTCCATGTTGTTCATGCGTACCGACGAATTTGATTTTGACCTGCCCGAGGCCCTGATTGCGCAGCATCCGCCGGCGCGGCGCGGTGCGAGCCGCCTGCTGCATGTGGCGGGCACGGCGTTGGAAGACTGCCACTTTGCCGATCTGGTGAAGCTCGTCCGCCCCAATGATTTACTGGTATTGAACGATACCCGCGTGCTCAAGGCGCGCCTGTTTGGCGTCAAGGAAAGCGGCGGACGGGTGGAGGTGCTGGTCGAGCGGGTGCTGAACGACCATGAGGTACTGGCGCAAGTGCGTGCGAGTAAAGCGCCCAAGGCAGGCAGCCGCCTGCTGCTGGCGGACTCGCTGGCAGTTGAGATGGTGGGGCGTGCGGAAGACTTCTTCCATTTGCGCTTCTTAACTGACGAGAATGTATTGGAGCTGCTTGAACGCTACGGCAGGCTGCCGCTGCCTCCCTACATCACCCATGCGGCCGAGGCCGAGGATGAAGAGCGCTACCAGACCGTGTTCGCGCGCGAAGCCGGTGCCGTGGCGGCACCGACCGCCGGCCTGCATTTCGATGAAACGATGTTGCAGACCTTGCGTGATCAGGGGGTGCGTATCGCCTATGTCACGTTGCATGTTGGCGCCGGTACCTTCCAGCCTGTGCGCGCGGAGCATATCCACGAACATTCCATGCACAGCGAATGCTACGAGATTCCGCAGGCGACAGTGGATGCGATCGCACGAGCGCGCGCAGCGGGCGGGCGTGTCGTGGCGGTGGGTACGACCAGCTTGCGTGCGCTTGAAAGTGCCGCCCAATCGGGAACGCTGCAGGCCGGTATGGGCGAGACCAGGATTTTCATCACGCCGGGTTATTGCTTTAACGTGGTGGAGGTGCTGCTGACCAACTTCCATCTGCCACGCTCCACCCTGCTGATGCTGGTGTGCGCGTTCGGCGGCATGGCCGAGATGCTCGCGGCATATCGCCATGCAGTGGAACAGAAATATCGTTTCTTCAGTTATGGCGATGCGATGCTGATTGAACGCCGGCAGGTGTGAAAACCGTCGCGCGAATCTGGTAGCATTGAGAACAATTATCACGCAAGGAAACGGCATGGAACCTTATATCCTCTGGTTTTTGCTGGCGCTGGCATTGCTCATCGCGGAAATGGCGAGCGGCACGTTTTACATGCTGGTACTTGCTGGCGCCATGTGTGTTGGCGGATTGGCCGCACTGATCGGGTTTGGCGAGCCGCTGCAGCTCACGTTCGGGGCGATTGCGGGCGTCGCCGGAATCTGGTGGCTGCATCGCTGGAAGGGGGCGCGCGCGGTTCAAGCGGATCAGGCCAACCCGGATTTCGGCCAGCCGGTGCAGGTGTTGAACTGGCGGGAAGATGGGACCGCACGCGTTTATTACCGCGGTGCGGAGTGGGACGCAGAACCGGAAACCGCCGATACCCCGCATGCCGGCACCCTGTATATCAAGGCCATGCGCGGGTCGAAACTGATCGTGTCGCAGCACAAACCGCAATAACTCAAGGGAGAAAGCCATGGAAATCGGAGTGTTCATCCTGATTGCCGCAATTATCTTCGTGATCACCGCGCTCAAAGTGGTGCCGCAGCAAAATGCCTGGATCCTCGAGCGGCTGGGGCGCTTTCACGCGGTGCTGGCACCGGGGCTCAACATCGTGGTGCCGTTCATCGACCGCGTTGCCTACAAGCACTCGCTGAAAGAAGTGCCGATGGATGTGCCAAGCCAGATTTGCATCACAAAAGATAATACCCAATTGCAGGTGGACGGCATCCTGTATTACCAGGTCACCGATCCCAAACAGGCTTCCTACGGCGCCAGCGATTACGTGTTCGCCATTACCCAGCTCGCACAAACCACGCTGCGCTCGGTCGTCGGCAAAATGGAACTGGACAAGACCTTCGAAGAGCGCGACGACATCAACCGCTCCGTCGTGTCGGCGCTGGACGAGGCTGCGTTGAGCTGGGGCGTGAAAGTGCTGCGTTACGAGATCAAGGACCTGACGCCGCCCAAGGAAATCCTGCACGCGATGCAGGCGCAGATCACAGCCGAGCGCGAAAAGCGCGCGGTGATCGCTACGTCCGAAGGCAAGCAGCAGGAACAGATCAACCTCGCCAACGGCGCGCGCCAGGCCGCGATCGCCAAGTCGGAAGGCGAAAAGCAGGCTGCAATCAACAACGCGCAGGGTCAGGCCGAAGCAATCAAGGCCGTGGCCGACGCGACTTCGCAGGCGATCCGCATGGTGGCGAATGCGATCGAAGCCCCCGGCGGCATGAACGCGGTCAACCTCAAGGTCGCGGAAAAATATGTCGAAGCCTTCGCCAACGTCGCCAAGCAGGGCAATACTGTGATCCTGCCCGGCAACCTCGCCGACATGGGTGGGCTCGTCGCGACGGCGATGAGCATTGTGAAGGCGCAGAAGTAGGCTGGAGGTCCGTAATGTCCCAGAAGCCGGCATCATTGGGTTAACTCCAATTTGGCTTGGTTACGCTGTTACCCAATCACCTTTTGCTAAGAGTTTATGGCTCATCAGGTTAGGCCCCTAGATTCATTCGTTGAACTTGTCCAGCCGTTGATCGGTCTTCCGGTCGCACGTCCTTGGAAGGGATACGGTTCTACTATTTTTTTGGAGCTTGGCGAGCTACAGCTCCTTGAGTCAATGAGGCGGCATCACCAGCGGGGCCAAGCGTGCATCTCGGTTGACTGGGACTGGCGCGTTGAGAGCGGGGCGTCCATCCTGTATGGCAGTTCATGTAGCCGGCCCGATATAAATAAGGGGATTGCCACGCTTCTAGATGCCAAGATCGAGAGCCTGTCTCTTGCTGGAGAGGTTCCAGAGTTGGTCATTCATTTCTCGAACGGGCATTGCCTTCGTTCGATGTCCATGGTTAAAGGTGGACCCGAATGGACCATTAGGCTTGATCAAAATAGCTGGATGTCGATCAAGGATGGTGAGTTGACTGTGGGTGATGGCACATCCGATTTCACAGAACTAGAGAGCGAACCGTTTGCACTGGAGACCAGGACTGCGTTGCGCTGGGGTGTTTCACGTGCCGAACCAACTGGAGGACAATGTAGAGACTGCCCTTGGTTTGTTTATATAGATGGGGATGCCAACTTGCTTGACTACGGCGTTTGCGTGGAGAGTGCCAGTCCGTTCGACGGCCGTGCCGTCAATGTAAAGAGTGGGTGTTCGGCCTTCAAGCCCGCTGATAACAATTAGCATCAGGTCGTGTCTGTTTTCGCGAAGCTGGAATGTCGTTTATGGGCACGCAGCCGACAGTTCTTAGCCCTCCCATGGTGGATGAAGTGGTGATGGAGGTATTACCTTGAATTTCCTGGCGCACGCTCTGCTCGCGGGCGATGCTCCGGCGCTGATCGTCGGCGGAGTGGTGGGCGACTGGATCAAGGGGCCTTTGCCCGCCGGCTTGCCAGCGGATCTGGCGCGTGGGGTGGCGCTGCACCGGGCCATCGATCACCACGCGGAATCACACCCGGCCTTTTGCCTGAGCCGTTCTCGCATTTCCCCCGCGCGTCGTCGTTACGCCGGTGTGCTGGTGGATGTGTTCTACGATCACTTGCTGGCACGAGACTGGGATGCTTTGCATCCGCAGCCGCTGGAGGAATTCTGTACTGGCGTCTATGGCTTCATCGACGACCGGATGGGCGAGCTTCCCGCGTTAGCGCATCCCGCGCTAACGCTGATGGCACGCGAGGACTGGCTGTCGAGTTACGCTGAAGTCGAAGGTGTCGCGGACGTGCTGGCGCGCATGTCGCGCAGGGCGCGGCAACCCAATCCGCTGTTGCATGGCGAGCAGGAGTTCCTTGCCGATGCAGAGGGATTCGCGGGCGATTTCCAGGTATGGCTGGCTGACACAAAAATGTTCTGCCAGCAGTGGCGGGCAGCTATCAGGTAAAATCGCGCCCCTATGAATTTCACTTTGCACAAAACCGACGGCCTTGCGCGCCGCGGTACTCTCACATTGGCCCACGGCACCGTCGAAACTCCAGCGTTCATGCCGGTCGGCACCTATGGCACGGTGAAGGCGATGAGCCCGACCGAGCTGCACGACATCGGCGCGCACATAGTGCTGGGCAACACATTTCACCTGTGGTTGCGGCCCGGGCTTGAAGTGATTGCGGCGCATGGCGGGCTGCATCGCTTCATGGGCTGGGAAGGCCCGATTCTGACCGATTCCGGCGGCTTCCAAGTGTTCAGCCTGGGCGAGCTGCGCAAGATTACCGGCGGCGGGGTCGAGTTTCGCTCGCCGGTGAATGGGGATAAATGCTTCCTGTCGCCGGAAGAATCGATGCGCATCCAGAAGGTACTGAATTCCGACATCGTGATGATTTTCGACGAGTGCACGCCGTACCCGGCGGACGAGCAGGTCGCGGGCGTGTCGATGCGGCTCAGCTTGGGCTGGGCAGAGCGGTCGAAGAAGGCGCACGAAGGCAATCCCAATGCCTTGTTTGGCATCGTGCAGGGCGGGATGCACGAGTATCTGCGCGATGAATCATTGCGCGGCCTGATCGACATCGGCTTCGACGGTTTTGCCATCGGCGGCCTGTCGGTGGGTGAACCGAAGGAAGACATGCTGCGCATTCTCAAACACACCGCGCCGCAGTTGCCGCAAGACAAACCGCACTACCTGATGGGGGTGGGTACGCCGGAAGACATCGTCGCGGCGGTCGCGCAGGGCCTCGACATGTTCGACTGCGTGATGCCGACGCGCAACGCGCGCAACGGGCATCTGTTCACCAGGTACGGCGACGTGCGCATCAAGAATGCGCAATACCGCATGGATACGCGTCCGCTCGACGACAGCTGCGACTGCTACACCTGCCGCAATTTCAGCCGCGCCTACTTGCACCACCTGCATCGCCTCGGCGAGATTCTCGGCGCACGTCTCAACACCATCCACAATCTGCATTACTACCAGGATCTGATGCGCGACATCCGCGCCGCGATTGCGGCGGGCGAGTTTGCCGAGTTTCAGCAGCGGTTTGCGCGCATGCGTGCCGGCCTAAGTGGGGCAAAAATTTGACGCCGGCTTTGACAGTCATATAGCATCCTGCGCATGTCCTGTTGCCGCCACATTTCGCGTGTACTGCTGCTGATTGTCACCCTGACGATCATGTCGCCGCATTTCGCCTGGGAAGCGATGGCGCCGGATGCGCACCATGACGCCGGCAACAGCAACCTGGTGCTGGTCGATGCGCAGGATCATGAAACCAGCCACCCGAGCTTCGACCATCACGACGAGCATGCCTGCAGCGGCCACATGTTCAGCCACCTGCCGGCGCAGATTTCCGGCGCCTTGGAGCCTTCCGTGATTGCGGCCGCGGATGTCTTTACCCACTTTGACGAAGCGCCGGTGCCATCCCGCGTGCCCGCTTTGCTCGAACGTCCCCCTCGCTTCCGCCTCGCCTGACCGGCGGGACGCATTCCCTCAAACTGTTTTGACACCGTGCATCCGCACGGTCGCGTCCCGTCGCTTCCCTATGGTTTTAACCCACGAGGATGTCGATGCGGAAACTATTTCTTGCAGTAGCGCTGCTCGCGGCTGGTGTCAGCGCGGCGGCGGGCGAATTACTGACTGAGGCGCAGAGCGTGCGGCAGGGGCTGGCACGCCCCGAAGTTGCCGAACTGGCCAACAGCACCGTTGGCGAGGCTGAGGCCAATGCCATTGAAGCCGGCCTATGGGCCAATCCGACCCTGGAGTACCTGCATGACCGCACCCGAGGCGTGCCCGGAACCTCCGAACAAATCTGGCAGGTCAATCAGCCCTTGGACGTCGCCGGCCGGCGCGGTCTCAAAGGCGAAGCCGGCGCGCGCCGCACCGATGCGGTACGGGCGGGAAATGCCGGCCAGCGTGCCGAACTGGCTGCCGCCATCAAGCGGCGCTATTACGAGGTGCTGCTGAAACAGGAGGTGGCACGCAGCACCGAATCCTGGCTGCAGCAGCTTGGCCGGGCCGAGCATATCTTCACGCTCCTGCAACAGGCGGGTGAGGTCTCCGGTTACGACCGTCGCCGGCTCGCGCGCGAGCGGCAGCTGGCCCAAGCCAGGCTCGCCATCGAACGCGGTGAACTGGTGCTGGCGCGCGAGCGTCTGGCGGCCTTGACGGGTGTGCCCGATGACCCTTCCCCTGGCGTGGCTGGCGCGCTCTTGCCGCCCGCACCGCCGCAGCTAGACGCGGTGCTCGCCCGGCTGGCCGAGCAGCCTGTGCTGCGCGAACTGGCATTCAAGGCGGATGCCGCCGTACTTGAAGGCAAAGCCGCAGCCCGCGGCTGGCTGCCGGAAGTGACTGCGGGCATTGGCACGAAGCAAATCAGCGACGGTGTCGCCCGGGGTAGCGGACCTCTGGTGTCGCTGTCCGTGCCGCTGCCGCTGTTTGACCACCAGCAGGGCGCCCGGCACCGGGCGGCGGCACAAGAACAAGGAGCGCGAGCCGACTACCAGCTCACACTTGCCAGGTTTACGGGCGAGGCGCGCGGTTTGCACCGGCAACTCGAACACCTGATTGCCGCGGCCACCGCTTATCGCCGCGACGCAGTAGTGTCATCCGGCGACCTCGTGCGCATTGCCGAAGCCGCCTATCAGGCCGGCGAATCCACGCTGCTGGAATTGCTCGATGCCTACAAGGGCGCGCTGGAGACCGAGACGACGGCGCTCGACCTCGAATGGAAAGCGCGCCAGGCGTGCATTGAATTTGACCTGCTGACCGGGAGTATCCCCGAATGAAAATCAAGAATATTACTTTATTGCATCTGCTGTGGCTGTCTCTCGTTCTAGGGCTGCCCGGCTGCGGCGGCCACGACGCCGGGGGCAAGGACGAACACGGCAAGCACGCCGACAAGACCGGCGAGGCGCATGCTTTGGAGGGTGAAAAAATCACTGTGTTTACTTCCACCACTGAACTGTTCCTCGAAGCGCTGCCGCTGGTGCGCGGCCAGGCAACGACCGTCGCCGCGCATTTCACCCGGCTGGCGGATTTCAAACCGATTACCGCGGGCGCAGTGGACGTGCTCCTGAGCGGCGGGAATGCGCCGGAAGAGCGCTTTGCGGTAGTTGCGCCGGCGGAACCAGGTATCTACCAGCCGGTGGTGACGCCGCGCCAGGTCGGCGAACGCAGTCTGACGCTGGTGTTGCATACGCCGGAAGGCGAAGTGCGGCACGACGCCGGGTTGATTCGCGTGTATGCATCCGCGGCTGAAGCAGCGGATGCTCCGGAACATCACGCCGAGGGCATCGTCTTTACCAAGGAGCAGCAATGGAAGGTCGATTTCGCCACCGCTGAAGCCATCAAGGGCGTGGCACGAGCGTCGGTAGCGGGTAACGGAACGCTGCGCGGCAGGTACGATGGGGACGCGCAACTGGCGGCGCCCGTGACCGGTCAGGTGAATGCGGCCGGCAGCTTCCCTCACATCGGCATGCGCGTAAAGCGGGGCCAGGTGCTCGCGTATCTGGCGCCGCGGCTGGGCGGGGATGTGGATTATGCCGCGCTGGAAGTGGCCGTGACCAAGGCACGCATTGTCTACGCGCAGGCACAGCGTGAGCGCGAGCGTATGGAATTACTGTTCGCGCAGGAAGCGGTCGCGGAAAAACGCAAGCTGGCCGCGCAGGCCGCCGAACAGGTCGCAGCCGCAGACCTTGATGCCGCGACGCGGCGCCTCGGCCAATATGGCGGCAGTCGCGGCGGCGGCATGCCGATTCGGTCGCCGATTGACGGCGTGCTCGCGGATGTGAAAGCGGCGCCCGGCGGCTATGTGCAGGAAGGCATGCCGCTGTTCCATATCGCCGATACGCGCAACCTGTGGCTGGAAGTGCAAATTCCGGAAAGCGAGGCGGCGCAACTTGGCACGCCCGGTGGGGTCTGGTTCGCCGTCGATGGCCGCGAAAAACCGTATGAATTCGAGGTGGGCAAAAATGCCCGCCTGATTGCAGTCGGCGGCGCGGTCGATGCCACTACCCGAACGGTGCCGGTGATTTTCGAGTTCGCCAATCCGGACCAGACCTTGCGTCTCGGACAACTGGTCAAGGCGCATGTGCGCGCCGCGGCGGAAGCGCGGGAGGCCGTGTTGGTACCGGCCACGGCGCTGCAGGACGAAAACGGGATGGCGGTCGTGTACGTGCAGATCGGCGGCGATTCGTTCGAGCGCCGCATCGTCACTCCCGGCGTGCGCGACGGCGCAATGGTGGAAATCCGCAACGGTCTCGATGCGGGCCAGCGCGTGGTGTCGAAAGGCGCCTATCTGATTCGCCTGTCGACCGCGAAGGCCGGTGCCTCCGGTCATGCAGGACACGCTCACTGAGGTCCGCCATGATTGGAAATATCATTCGGTGGTCGCTGCGCAATCGGTTGTTCGTCGTGCTCGGCGCGATAGCCATGCTGGTCTGGGGCGGTTACGAGGCAACACGCACGGCGGTCGATGTTTTCCCCGACCTGACCGCGCCAACCGTCACCGTTGCCACCGAGGCGCCAAGCATGGCGCCGACCGACGTGGAAACACTCGTTACCGTTCCGGTTGAAACGGCGCTCAACGGCGCACCGGGCGTGCGCCGGGTGCGCTCGGCAACGAAAGTCGGCCTGTCCACGGTTATCGTCGAGTTTGCGTGGGGAACCGACCCCTACCTCGCGCGGCAAATCGTCACCGAAAAGCTGCAACTGGCAAGAGCCGCATTGCCACCCGGTGTCGACGCGCCGGTGATGGCGCCGGCCGCCTCGCTGATGGGTGAAATCATGTTCATCGCGCTGACCTCGGAAACCGCCGGACAACATTCGACCGTCGCGCTCAAGAACGCGGCCGACCAGGTGTTGCGCAAGCGGCTGCTGGCCGTGCCCGGTGTCGCCGAAATTCTGCCCATCGGCGGTGACTTGCAGCAGTTTCAGGTGACACTTAAACCCGAGCGGCTGGCCGCTTACGGGCTGACCATCGGCGAAGCTGTGAAAGCGGTGGCGGGCGCCAACCGCAATGCCGCCGCCGGTTACTATGGCGAGGGCGGGCAGGAATATCTGATTCGAGGTATCGGCCGGATTGGCACGGTTGAGGATATCGCCGAGGCAGTGGTGGCGCTGAAAAACGGCCAGCCGGTGCTGATCCGGCACATCGCGGACGTGGCGCTAGGCACCGCGGTCAAGCGCGGCATCGGTTCCGCCAACGGCAAGCCGGCAGTGGTTCTTGGCATCCAGCGCCAACCGGCGGCCAATACGCTTGAACTCACGCGCGCACTCGACGCGGCCATGGCCGACATCCAGAAGTCGCTGCCGGCCGGGATGAAAATCGAGAATCGTTTGTTCCGTCAGGCGGACTTCATCGAGACTGCCACCAACAACCTGCTGGCAGCGCTGCGCGACGGCGCGATTCTGGTGGTGGCGATTGTGTTCGTGTTCCTGCTGTCGGCGCGCTCGACGGCCATTACCCTGGTGGCACTACCGTTGTCGCTGGTCGCGGCGGTTCTCGTGCTGAAAGCGCTGGGCGCGACCATCAATACCATGACGCTGGGGGGCATGGCGATTGCGCTGGGCGCACTGGTCGACGATGCCATCGTGGTCGTGGAAAACGTGGTGCGCCGTTTGCGCGAGAACCAGGCCAAACCCGAAGGGCGGCGCGAGTCCGGGCTGCACGTCATTTACCTGGCGGCGCGCGAAATCCAGGGATCCATCGTGTTCGCGACGCTCATCATCATGCTGGTGTGCCTGCCGCTGTTCTTCCTGTCGGGAATCGAGGGGCGGCTGATGGTGCCACTGGGGCTGGCCTACGTGATTTCTCTGTTTGCCTCGCTGCTGGTGTCGATCACCGTGACGCCGGTGCTCGCGTCGCTGTTTCTTGCCAATTCCGGCGAGATTCGGCGTGAGCACGAGTCGGCTCTCCTGCAATGGCTGCGCGCAATCTATCGCCGCGTTCTCGCGGCGACTCTGACGCGCTGGAAAGTCATCTCCGCCATCAGCGGCGGCCTGTTCCTTGCGGCGCTGCTCGGGCTCGGTCTGGCCGGGCAGGCTTTTCTGCCGGACTTCAACGAGGGCACCCTGACGGTCAGTGCCGAGACCATTCCGGGCACGGCACTGGCAGAATCGGCGGCACTCGGGCAGATGGTGGAGGAAGTCCTGCTGACTTATCCGGAAGTGGTCGCGACCGCGCGCCGCACCGGACGTTCGCCACTCGATCCGCATGCACTCGACGTACATCAATCGGAGATTGAGGTCAGCCTGAAAATGGGCGAGCGCAGCAAGGAGGAGTTGCTCGCGGCGATGCGTGCCGATTTTGCGATGTTGCCCGGCATCCAGGTGGTCGTGGGGCAGCCGATTTCCCATCGCATCGACCACATGTTATCCGGCAGCCGCGCCAATATCGCGGTGAAGATATTCGGCAACGACTTGCAGGAATTGCGCACGCTCGCGCAGCAGGTGAAGGGTGTGATGGCGCAGGTGGACGGTGCGGTCGATGTGCAGCCAGAGCAACAAACGGAAATACCGTTCCTCACCATCAAATACCGGCGCGATGCGCTGGCACGCTACGGGCTGTCGGCGAACGAGGTGTCGGAAAGCATCGAAACGGCGTTCAACGGGCTGAGCGTGGCAAAGGTGACGCAGGGCCAGGCCGTGTTCGACCTCGTGGTTTGCTATGATCCGTCGGCGCGCAGCAGTCTTGACGCCATCCGCGAGGCCCTGATTACCACGCCTCAGGGGGCGCAGGTGCCGTTGTCCGCTCTGGCCGACATTCGAAACGACCGCGGTCCGTATTTCATCAACCGCGAGAACGTGCAGCGCAAAATCGTGGTGATGGCCAACGTCGCGGGGCGCGACCTGAAGAGCGTGGTGAATGACATGCGCGCCCGGGTGGCGCGGGAAATCAGATTGCCGGCAGGTTATCACATCGAGTTTGGCGGCCAGTTCGAAAGCGCCGAGGAAGCGTCCCGCACGCTGCTCCTGCTCGGTGCTGCGGTCATCGCGGGCATTTTTCTGCTGCTCTTTGTCGCGTTCCACTCCGCGCGCGATGCGTTCCTGGTGATGCTCAATCTGCCGCTCGCGATCATCGGCGGCGTGGCGGGAGTGTATGCCGCAGGTGGCGTGATTACCATTGCGTCGATCGTCGGTTTCATTACCCTGTTCGGCATCGCCACGCGCAACGGCGTGATGATGATTTCGCACATTCATCATCTGGTCGAGCGCGATGAAGTCGCGGATGTGTACGAAGCGGTGCGGCGCGGCGCAGAGGAACGGCTGGTGCCGATCCTGATGACGGCGCTGGCGGCGGGGCTCGCGCTGATCCCGCTTGCGCTCGCGGGTGGCCAGCCGGGCTCGGAGATCCAGGCCCCGATGGCGGTCGTGATCCTGTGCGGCCTGGTGTCCTCGACGCTGCTCAATATGCTGATCGTGCCCGCGTTATACTTGCGTTTCGGCGCGGTCCGGCAGGCATGTGATGCCGGTCCATCACCCGCGGTGACCCGCAATTGCGCCGAATAATGAAGGGAAATGAAATGGGAAGTTGCTGTAACAACAAGGCCTGCGGGCTGGAGACGCTTCGGAATCGCCAAAGCTCCACGCTCAAGATCGTGCTCGCGATCAACGCCATCATGTTCGTGGTCGAACTGACAGCCGGGCTGATTGGTGGTTCGGTTTCGCTGGTGGCGGATTCGCTGGACATGCTGGGCGATGCGCTGGTGTACGGATTCAGTATTTACGTTGTGGCGCGCGGCGCGAGAATGAAGGCCAGGGCGGCCTTGTTCAAGGGCGGCATCATGGCGGCGTTTGGCCTGTTCGTCCTCGGGCAGGCAATTTACAAGATCATTTTTCCGCAGCCGCCGATCGTCGAGATTATCGGCACCATTGGACTGCTGGCGCTTGCCACGAACGGCATCTGTTTTGGTTTGCTCTGGCGGCATCGGGCCGATGACATCAACATGAGTTCGGTCTGGCTGTGTTCCCGCAACGACATTATCGCGAACGTCTCGGTATTGTTCGCCGCCGCCGGAGTCTGGCTGACCAGATCGGCCTGGCCGGACATTATGGTCGGTCTTGCACTCGCCGTGCTCTTTTTCCGGTCGGCGCTGTTCGTATTGCGCGAAGCGATTGCCGCGCTTCGCGCAAATGACCCCGGAATTCCGGGAGGAGGTAGTGTCCCGGAGTGAAAGGCATACGACAAAGTGTTAATATCCGTGCCTTTTTAGCGGTATTGCAATGAACAGACGCTACGATTTGATCGTGTTCGATTGGGATGGCACGGTGATGGATTCGACCGCGGTGATCGCGGGCTCGATCCAGGCTGCGTGCCGCGATCTCGGGATGCCGGTGCCGAATGACGCCACTGCGCGGCATGTGATCGGCCTCGGCCTGCAGCAGGCTTTGCGCTACGCGGTGCCCGCGCTGCCCGAGGAACTGATGCCGGAAATGGTCGCGCGTTATCGTCATCACTTCCTGTCCCAGGACCAAGCCATTCCGTTGTTTGACCAGGCGCGCGAGACCATCATGGAACTGCACGACGCGGGCTACTGGCTGGGCGTGGCGACCGGCAAGAACCGCGCGGGGCTCGATCGTGCGCTGGAATCTACCGGCATGAAAAAATATTTCCATGCCACGCGCACTGCGGATCAGACCTTTTCCAAACCGCACCCCGCGATGCTGTTTGAACTGATGGACGAACTGGCGGTCTCTCCGGAGCGCACCCTGATGGTGGGCGATACCACGCATGACGTGCAGCTCGCGCAGAATGCCAATGTGGATGTGGTCGCGATCGGACACGGCGCGCATCCGCCGGAACAGCTGCAGGAACTGAAACCGCTCGCACTGGTGGGCGATTTTGCGCAATTGCGCGCGTGGCTCAGAACACATAGTTAACCGTTAACAAAGGAAAAGAAATGGCGGAACAAGACAACAACTGGGAACGCGGCGTGCTGGAAAAAGTAGCGATGGCTGCCGTTCAGGAACAACGTCGCGCGCGGCAATGGAACATTTTCTTCAAGACACTGACCTTCGTATTCATCTTCCTGGTGCTGTTTGCGTCGCTGGGCTGGTTCGAGAAGAAAGAACCGGTGCTGGGCGGCGGCAAGCATACCGCTCTGGTGGACATGCAGGGTGTGATTGCTCCCGATAGTCCCGCCGGTTCCGACAACCTGATTCCGAGCCTGCAGGCGGCATTCAAGGACGGTGCAACGCAGGGCGTGGTCCTGCGGATCAACAGTCCCGGCGGCAGCCCGGTGCAGGCCGGTAAAATCAATGACGAGATTCATCGCTTGCGCGCGAAGTATCCCAACATTCCGCTGTATGTCGTGGTCGAGGACGTGTGTGCGTCCGGCGGTTATTACGTCGCGGCTGCGGCCGACAAGATCTTCGTGGACAAGGCCAGCCTGATTGGTTCCATCGGGGTGCTGATGGATGGCTTCGGTTTCACCGGCACGATGGAAAAATTCGGCGTGGAGCGCCGCCTGATTACGGCCGGCGCCAACAAGGGATTCCTCGACCCGTTCTCGCCCTCCAATCCGGAGCAGCAGGCGTATGCGAAGCAGATGATCGCGCAGATTCATCAGCAGTTTATCCAGACGGTGAGGGAAGGACGCGGCAAGCGCCTGAAGGAAACGCCGGATACCTTCAGCGGCCTGGTGTGGAACGGCCAGACTGGCGTGGAGATGGGATTGGCCGATGGTTATGGCAGCGTGGAATCGGTCGCGCGGGACGTGATCAAGGCCGAGACCATCGTCGACTTTACCGTCAAGGAAGGTCTTGCTGATCGTCTGGCCAAACGCTTCGGCGCCGGGGTTGCGAGCGCGATCGGTTTTTCTGCGCAGGGCGGCGTTACGCTCAGATAAACTTCTTGTTTGCTGATTCGTCATTCCCGCGAAGGCGGGAATCCAGCAGGCAAAAACTCCGCGAAGGCGGACAAGGCCACGGTTTTGTCCTGCTGTGCGGAATTATTCAATCAACTGGATTCCCGCCTTCGCGGGAATGACGGACTAACTAATACGTTTCAGCAACTCATCCAGACTGGTGATTGGCGGCAAGCATTGCGTGCCGGAACATAGCCAGGCAGTGGTGTGGTCTCCACCCGGTTTGTCCAGTACCGGCGGTAAATCGGCTGCATCCTCCGGCAACACAATGGTCAGCAACTCCGGCAGGTAGTGCTGCTGCATTGCCGCCCGCCAGGCAATGGCTTCATCGAGATTTCCGCACAGCACCAGCAATGATGGGGGCTGAAGGAATTCCGCGAGGGCGGTGCACAGGCTGCAGTGATAGCCTGCGGCGCGTTCCAGCGCGGGGAAAAACAATTTCAGGCAACGCTCCGCGGCTGCCGCATATTCCGTCTTGCCAGTCAGCAAAGCCAGCCGCAGCAGTGCCTGCGCCGCGATCCCATTGCCTGCCGGCGTCGCATTGTCCTGCCCGACCTTGTTGCGCTGAATGAGCGCTTCATGGTCGTGGCTGGTGAAGAAGAAGCCGCCGCGCTCCGTGTCCTCGAAGCGCTCCAGGATTGCGTCGGCGAGTTGTCCGGCAAAGACAAGGTCGTCACTGCGAAATTCGGTTTGCAGCAATTCCAGCAAGGCATTCAGCAAAAACGCGTGGTCGTCCAGATAGGCGTTGAGATGTGCTTTGCCATCCTTATAGGTGGCGAGCAGCTTGCCGTCGCGCCACAGGGTGCCGCGCACGAAATCCATCGCCCGCTGCGCCGACTGCAGCCATTCGCGCCGGTCTAACACACGTGCGGCGCGCGCCATGCCGGCAATCATCAGGCCGTTCCAGGCGCCGAGGATTTTTTTGTCGCGGCCGGGATGGACACGTTGCTCGCGTGCGGCGAATAATTTTTGTTGTGCTGTAGCCAGCAACTCCGCTGCATGTGCTTCGGGAATCGAAAGGCGCCCGGCGATCTTGTCGAGCGGGGTACTGACATGCAGATGCCACGCGTGCTCCTCGAAATTCGGCGTGTCATCCAGACCGTAATACGGCGCAGCCACGGCATACTCTTCGGCACTCAACAGTCTGCGAACTTCATCGCGCTGCCAGACGTAGAACTTGCCTTCCTCGTGTTCCGAGTCGGCATCCACCGACGAGTAATAACCGCCTTCGGGTGACTGCATTTCACGTAGCACCCAGCCGGCGGTTTGTTCGACGACGCGCGCAAACAGCTGCACATTGCTGTTTTGCCAAGCATCGCTGTAGAGGCCAAGCAGCAGGCCGTTGTCATAGAGCATCTTTTCGAAATGCGGAATCTCCCAGCGTTCGTCCACGCTGTAGCGGCAGAAGCCGCCGCCGAGCTGGTCATACAGCCCGCCGCGCGCCATCTGCTGCAGGCTGAACTGGGCCATGTGCCTGGCATTGGTGTCATTCTCGATACGGCTGCGCCGCAACAAAAAATCAAGTTCGGCCGGATGCAGGAATTTCGGCGCGCTGCCGAAACCGCCGTGGACGTCGTCAAAGTTCTTGCCGAGCTGGCTTGCGGCCAACGCGAGTGGCGCATCATGCAGCGGGCCGGCGGCCTTGCCGGGCTTGGGCAGCATGTCGGCCAGCGCGGCGACAACCTGCTCGCCCTGGCGCGCGAGTTCGGCGCGGTTTGCCGCATAGACCTGCGCGACTTTCTCCAGCAGGTCTGGAAAAGCGGGCAGGTTGTAACGCGCCTCGCGCGGGAAATAGGTGCCGCTGAAAAACGGTACGCCGTCCGGGCTGAGAAAGATATTCAACGGCCAGCCGCCGCTGCGCTGTGTCAGCAGGTAATGCGCTGTCTGGTAAATCTGGTCGAGGTCCGGGCGTTCTTCGCGGTCCACCTTGATGTTGATGAAATGCTGGTTCATCACCGCTGCGACCGCCTCGTCCTCGAATGATTCGTGCGCCATCACGTGGCACCAGTGGCAGGCCGAGTAGCCTATCGACAGCAGAATCGGCTTGTCCTGCTCGCGCGCAAGGCGCAGTGTTTCCGGGTGCCAGCCATACCAGTCGACCGGATTGTCCGCGTGTTGCAGCAGGTAGGGGCTGGTTTCTTCGGCGAGATGATTGGCCATTACGGGCACCTCCATAAATTTGCTTTTGCGGGCGAATCGCGGCGTCACGTGTTGGCTCCGACTAACCTGAAGGTAAGTCTCGCCGCAACTTCGTTGTCGCTCGTTCCTCGTCTATCATTCGATATGCCTCGTCGTTCGCTGCGCGGCTCCTTGCGCTTCACTCCGCAAAAGCAAATTTCTGAAGGCGCCCGTCGTTTAACGCAGCAGTGGTTGCAGGGCCTTCAGCACATTGCGCATCAGTTGCGGTTGTGCGGCTTCATTCGGATGCAGGTTGTCGGCCTGGAATTGGTCGGGTTTGACCCCCTCCAGCAGGAACGGCAGCAGGCTGAGACGATATTTTTTTGCGAGCCGCGGATACAGGTTATGGAATTGCGTGATGTACGGCTCGCCGTAGTTCGGCGGTAGCTTCATGCCGACCAGCACGATTTGCGCGTTCGCTTTCTGGATATTCTCGATGAGAGCGGTCATGTTGGCTTCGACACTGCTGATGCTGTAACCGCGCAGGCCGTCATTCGCACCCAGTTCCAGAATCACGATGGCAGGGCGGTATTGTTGCAGAGCGCTGGCAATACGCTCGCGCCCGCCCAGGGTGGTTTCACCGCTGATGCTCGCATTCACAATGTGATATTTTGCGCCGGTACGCAGCAGTTGCTGCTGCAGCAGGTTTACCCAGCTTTTTTCTCGGTCGATGCCGTATCCGGCTGATAGACTGTCGCCGAATACCAGGATGTTTTTGGCCGCGTGCGCGGGCGCAGGCTGCCACACGGCGGTCGCCAGCAAGAAAATCAACATGAGCGGCAATTTTGCCAAGGATGAATTCTTCATGACAGTGATTGTGCAGGCGGTTGAATTGAGTAAGCAAGTGTTAAGCGGCGCGCAGCCGCTGTCAATTTTGCACGAGGTCAATTTTGCCGTTGATGCAGGCGCCAGCGTGGCGATTCTGGGCGCTTCCGGTTCCGGCAAGTCCACCTTGCTTGGCTTGCTCGCCGGGCTGGATGTGCCGACGAGCGGCAACGTGCTGCTCAACGGCAATGACCTGTTCGCGCTGGACGAGGACGGGCGCGCCCGATTGCGCGGCGAACTGGCCGGCTTCGTGTTCCAGTCATTCCAGTTGTTGCCGGCGCTGAATGCGCTGGAAAACGTGATGCTGCCGCTGGAGCTGCGCGGCGTGGTCGATGCGCGCGAACGCGCGATGGGATCGCTGCGCCAAGTCGGCCTGCGTGAACGTGCGCATCATCTGCCCAAACATCTGTCCGGTGGCGAGCAGCAGCGCGTCGCGCTGGCACGCGCATTCGTCACCCAGCCGAAAATCCTGTTCGCCGACGAACCCACCGGCAATCTCGACGCCGCTACCGGCGCGCAGGTGATTGAGCTGATGCTGGAACTCAATCGCGCGCTGGGCACGACGCTGATCCTGGTTACGCATGACGCCGCATTGGCCGGTCGCTGTGGCCGGCAGTTGCATCTTGCCGCGGGGCGGATGGCATGAAGGTGCTTTATCATGGCGTTGGATTTTGTCCGCGCTTTGCGCGGATTCGTTCAATCAACTGGATTCCGGCCTGCGCCGGAATGACGGAACGCGGCGAGCAGTGAGATGAACAAGCAACCCTGCGTCTATCTGCTCGCAAGCAAACGTAATGGTACGTTGTATGTCGGTGTGACGTCGGATTTGATCAAACGAATCTGGGAACACAAGAATCATGTCACCGAAGGGTTCACCAGTAAGTATGGTGTGGATCGGCTGGTCTGGTATGAGATGCATGAAACGATGGAGTCTGCTATTCAACGAGAAAAGGCGGTCAAGGAATGGCAGCGGGCATGAAAGGTGCACATCATTGAGCAAACCAATCCGAACTGGGATGACCTCTATGGAACCCTATTATGATCCGTCATTCCGGCGCAGGCCGGAATCCAGCGGTTTTATTGAAAATGCCGTTGAGTCTTGTCCGCGCTTTGCGCGGATTTGTTCAATCAACTGGATTCCGGCCTGCGCCGGAATGACGGTTGTTTCATGAACCTGCTCCGCCTCTCCTTCAACCTTCTCCGCCGCGACTGGCGCGCGGGCGAATGGCGCGTGCTGCTGCTGGCGCTGTTGCTGGCGGTGGGCAGCCTGAGCACGGTCGAGCTGTTTGGCGACCGGGTGCGGCTCGCGTTGCAGCAGCAGGCACAAAGCCTGATCGGGGCGGATCTGCGCATTACTTCGACGCGGCCGCTGCCGGATTCTTATGCGGCTGCGGCCAAAGCGCTCGGTCTGCGCACCGTCACCAGCCTGACCTTTCCGAGCATGGTGTTGTTCCGCGAGCAGACTTTGCTGAGTGAGATTCAGACCGCTGAACCGGGCTATCCGCTGCGCGGCAAGATTGTCATCAACGACGGCTATGAGCATGTGGCGACCGCGATTCCGGCGCCCGGTACGATCTGGGCTGACGAGCGGCTGTCGCGGCGGCTGGGGGTGGCGCTGGGCGATACGGTCGAGATCGGCAAGCAGCGCTTCGTGGTGTCGGCCTATATCGTGAAGGACATCGATCAGGCCATCGGCTTTGCGAGTTTTGCGCCGAAGGTGATGATGAACGCGCAAGACTTGGTGGCGACCGGCTTGCAGCAGGAAGGCAGCCGCATCAGTTACCGCCTGATGATTGCCGGTGACGCGGCGCAAGTTGCGAGGTTGCGCGACCAGTTGAAAAACCGGCTGTCCGGCAGCGAGAAACTGGAAGACGTACGCGATGCGCGGCCCGAGATTCGCACTACGCTGGAGCGCGCCGAGCACTTCCTCGGGCTGGCTGCACTGACCGCCGCGATTCTCGCCGGTGCGGCCATGGCGCTGGCCGCGCGCCGGTTCGTGCAGCGCCACCTGGATGGCTGCGCAGTGATGCGCTGCCTGGGCGCGCAACAGGGCCAGGTGCTGCGCCTGTTTCTGTACCAGTATCTGTTGCTGGGCGTTGTTGCGGTATTGCTCGGTTGCGGGCTGGGATATGTCACGCAGGCGGTGCTGGTGAATTTCCTAGCGGCGCTACGCAGTGCGGGGTTGCCGCAGCCAAGTGTATTACCGTTGTTGAAGGCGGCGGCGAGCGGTTTTGCGCTGCTGTTCGGGTTTGCCTTCCTGCCGCTGTTGCAGCTGCGCAAGGTGTCGCCGCTGCGCGTCTTACGCCGCGAGATGGGTAACCCTCCGGCCAGCGCCGCCCTGGCTTACGGTGTCGCCGTGTTAGTGTTGGCGGGGCTGTTCTTGTGGCAGGCGGATTCGACCAGACTGGGGCTGACGATGCTGGGCGGACTGCTCGCCGGGATGGTGGTATTTGCCGGCGTCGCGTGGCTGCTGCTGCATGGCCTCGCGCGTTATGCCATGCGTTCGGCCTCTTACTGGCGGCACGCGTTTGCCAATCTGGCACGGCACGGGCGCACCAATGCGATGCAGATCGTTGCGCTCAGCCTGGGCGGCATGGCGCTGTTGATGCTGACGCTGGTGCGCGCCGACCTGTTGCGCGGCTGGTACGACAAGCTGCCGCCGGATACGCCGAACCGTTTCGTGGTGAATATCCAGCCGGACCAGAGGCGGGCCGTGGAGGAATTCTTTGTACGCCGCGCAATGCCACCGCCCCAACTGTTGCCGATGGTGCGCGGCCGGCTGGTCGCGCTCAATGACCGACCCATCACCGGCGACAGCTATCCCGATCAGCGTGCGCGCGCATTAGTCGAGCGCGAATTCAATTTGTCCTGGGCGGAGCAGATGCCGGCGTGGAACGAACTGGTGCAGGGCAAATGGTGGAGTGCGGGAGCGAAAGCGGAGCTGTCGGTCGAGGAGGGTATTGCAAGTACGCTGGGCATCCGCCTCGGCGATGTGCTCACCTACGATGTCGCGGGCAGCCGCTTCTCCGCGCGCGTGACCAGTCTGCGCAAGGTGCAGTGGGACTCGATGCGCGTGAATTTTTTCGTCATCGCCACGCCGGCATTGCTGCAGGATTATCCGGCCAGCTATCTCTGCAGCTTTTATCTGCCGCCGGGGCAGGTGCGTGTGGGCGACCAGTTGGCGCTGGAATTCCCCAATCTGCTGGTGATCGATACCGGGGCGGTCATCGCGCAGGTGCGCAACATCATGGACCAGGTCGCGCAGACGATGAGCGTAGTATTTCTGTTCACTTTGTTCTCCGGGTTTGCGGTGCTGTATGCCGCACTACTGGCGACACAGGACGAGCGCATCCACGAGGCGGCGATCCTGCGCACCCTCGGCGCGGTTAGCGGTTATCTGCGCCGTCTGCACCTGAGCGAATTTGCCGCGCTGGGTTTGCTGAGCGGTTTGTTCTCGGCGGCCGGCGCCGTGCTGCTGGGCTGGGTGCTTGCGCGCTTCGTGCTGGAAATCCCGTATCAGCCAAGCTTCGCCATCTGGCTGATCGGCGGTCTGGGCGGGATGGCGGTGGTGATGCTGGCCGGATGGCTGGGCACACGCCGCCTGATGCAGCTGCCGCCACTGGTGATCCTGCGCGAATAGTTGCAACGCCGCTTCAGGTTGAGGGAACCCCCAGGTTGGTGATAGAATGCCGGCCGCTTCTGGATAGGCTAGGAGCAAATTTCCCGCTCGCGCAAGTCAGGGTGCTTACCGGAAAGTGCCAGAGATCGTTTGATTTTTGGATGTTTCCGTTATGAGTCAAGCTGGCGAGCGGTAGTTTATAACCCTCACATTGGAGTAATTATGGCTGTAACTATGCGTCAAATGCTCGAGGCTGGTGTGCACTTCGGTCACCAGACCCGTTTCTGGAATCCCAAGATGGCTCCGTACATCTTCGGTCACCGCAACAAGATTCATATCATCAACCTGGAAAAGACCGTCGCGCTGTTCGCCGAAGCGGAGAACTTCGTGCGCAAGCTGACCGCGAAAAAAGGCACCATCCTGTTCGTCGGTACCAAGCGCCAGGCACGTGAAATCGTCCAGGAAGAAGCCGTGCGCGCCGGCTCGCCGTTCGTCAACTATCGCTGGCTGGGCGGTATGCTGACCAACCACAAGACCGTGCAACTGTCCATCAAGCGTCTGCGCGAGCTGGAACAGATGACAGCCGAAGGCGCATCCGAAAACGTTTCCAAGAAAGAAGCGTTGATGATGAAGCGCGAACTGGAAAAGCTGAATCGCAGCCTGGGTGGCATCAAGGATATGCAAGGTCTACCCGCGGCACTGTTCGTGATCGACGTCGGCTACCAGAAGGGTGCCATCGTTGAAGCGCAGAAGCTGGGCATCCCGGTGATCGGCGTGGTTGATACCAACAATTCCCCGCTGGGCGTGGACTACGTCATTCCGGGTAACGACGACTCCAGCCAGGCGATCCGCCTGTATGCACGCGGTATCGCTGATGCGGTGCTGGAAGGTCGCGCACAAGCTCTGAACGAACTCGTCGAGCAAGTGGCTGAACAAGCAGCCTGAGTTTCACCCGGGCGCGTAAAGGGGCGCAAGCCCCTTTTTTTATAAGTATTTTCAGGAGTTGATGATGGCAGAAATTACTGCAAGCATGGTTAAGGAACTGCGCGAGGCGACCGGTCTCGGCATGATGGAATGCAAGAAAGCATTGGTTGAATCCAATGGTGATTTCAAGGTGGCGGAAGAGCAGTTGCGCATCAAGAGCGGCGCGAAAGCCAGCAAGGCCTCCACTCGCGTGACGGCTGAAGGTGCGGTCAGTACCTTCATCGCCGCAGACGGCAAGACCGGTGCCATCGTGGAAGTGAACTGCGAAACCGACTTCGTGGCAAAGAACGAAGACTTCGTGGCCTTCGCCAAGAGCGTCGCCGAAACCGTGGCCAAGAATGATCCGGCTGATGTTGCTGCTTTGTCCGATGCGGCCATCGCTTCCGGTGCTGGCAGTGTGGAAGAAGTCCGCAAGGCGCTGGTGATGAAGCTCGGCGAAAACATTTCCGTGCGCCGTTTCGCGCGCTATGTGTCCGCTTCCGGCAAGCTGGCCAGCTACCTGCACGGCAGCAAGATCGGCGTACTGCTGGACTATACCGGCGGCGACGATGCCATGGGCCGCGACATCTGTATGCACATCGCAGCGAGCAAGCCGAAGTCGGTTGATGCGTCCGGCGTGAACCCGGAAGACATCGCGACCGAACGCCGTATCGCGATCGAGAAGGCGCGTGAAAGCGGCAAGCCCGAAGCGATGCTGGACAAGATCGCCGAAGGGACCGTGCAGAAGTTCCTGAAGGAAGTGACGCTGCTGGGCCAGGTGTTCGTCAAGGCCGAAGACGGTAAGCAGACCATCGAGCAATTGCTGAAGAGCAAGGGTGCATCGGTCACTGCGTTCCAGATGTACATCGTGGGTGAAGGCATCGAGAAGAAGACCGAAGACTACGCCGCCGCGGTGGCTGCCACGATCGCTGCAGCACAGGGTTGATCGTCATGAGCGCACCCGTCTACAAACGCATTCTGCTCAAGCTCAGCGGCGAAGCCCTCATGGGCGAGGACAGCTACGGCATTAATCGCACCGTGGTTGAGCGCATCGTTGCCGAGATTGCGGAAGTGATTGGGATGGGAGTGCAGGTCGCAATCGTGATCGGCGGCGGCAATATCTTCCGCGGCGTGGCTCCGGCCGCGGCGGGGATGGATCGCGCAACCGCCGATTACATGGGCATGCTCGCCACCGTGATGAACTCGATGGCGCTGCAGGATGCGATGAAACGCGCGGGGCTGGATTGCCGCGTGCAGTCCGCATTGAGCCTGGAGCAGGTGGCCGAACCGTTCATTCGCGGCAAGGCCCTGCGTTATCTGGAAGACGGCAAGGTGGTGATTTTTGCGGCCGGCATCGGCAGCCCGTTCTTCACCACCGATACCGCCGCCGCGTTGCGCGGCGTGGAAATGTCCGCCGACGTGGTGATCAAGGCCACCAAAGTGGACGGAATTTATACCGCGGATCCGAAAAAGGACCCGCATGCGATCCGCTACCAGAGCCTGAGCTTTGACGAAGCGATCAGCAAGAATCTTCAGGTGATGGACGCGACGGCGCTGACGTTGTGCCGCGACCAGAAGCTGCCGATTATCGTATTCAGCATCTTCAAGGCAGGCGCGTTGAAACGCGTGGTGCTGGGTGAAGGCGAAGGCACGTTGGTGCGTGTGAATTAACAGGGGGAGTTTATGATTGCCGAAATTAGAAAAACGACCGAACACAAGATGCAAAAGTCCCTGGAGGCGCTGAAGGCGGACTTGGGCAAGGTGCGCACGGGACGTGCGCATACCGGTTTGCTGGATCATGTGATGGTGGACTACTACGGCAATCCGACCCCGATCAACCAGGTGTCCAATATCACGCTGGTCGACGCGCGCACCATCGGTGTACAACCGTATGAAAAGAACATGGTCGGCCCGGTGGAACGCGCGATTCGCGATTCCGATCTGGGTCTGAATCCGGCCTCCCAAGGCGAGCTGATCCGGGTGCCGATGCCGATGCTGACCGAAGAACGCCGCCGCGATCTGATCAAGGTGGTCCGGTCCGAAGGCGAAAACGCCAAAGTGGCCGTGCGCAATATTCGCCGCGATGCCAACAATCACCTCAAGGAAGCGCTCAAGAACAAGGAGATTGCCGAGGACGAAGAGCGCCGCACGCAGGACGACGTGCAAAAGCTGACGGATCGCTTTGTCGCCGAAATCGACAAGATGCTGGCCGCCAAAGAAGCCGATCTGATGGCGGTCTGAACAGAGGAAACAGGATTCAGAATGCAGGATTCGGCTAGAATGGCCGCCATTACTTGATCCTGAATCCCGCATCCTGAATCCTGAATATGGCGTTAATCCCAAGCTCTACCCGCAGCATTCCCGAGACCCTTGCTGTGCCGCGCCATATCGCCATCATCATGGATGGCAACGGACGCTGGGCGAAACAGCGCTTCATGCCGCGCGTCATGGGGCACCAGCGCGGCGTCGAGGCGTTGCGGGAAATCGTGAGAACCTGCCGTGATCTGGGGGTCGAATACCTCACCGTGTTTGCCTTCAGCAGCGAAAACTGGCGGCGACCGGCCGATGAAGTTTCCTTCCTGATGTCGCTGTTCCTGAAAATGCTGGAACGCGAAGTTGCCCGGCTGCATGAAAAAAATATCCGGCTGAAAATCATCGGCGACCGCAGCCGTTTCGACGAGCCGTTGCGGCAGGCGATGCAGGATGCCGAGCAGCTAACGGCCGGTAACACGGGCTTGACGCTGACCATCGCAGCCAATTACGGCGGCCGCTGGGATGTAATGCAGGCGGTGCATGCACTCCTGAAAGATCAGCCGCAACTCGCCCAGACTTTCGGCGAGGAGGATTTGCAGCCTTACCTGGCGCTGGGTGACACGCCCGAGCCGGATCTGTTCATTCGTACCGGCGGCGAACAGCGCATCAGTAACTTCCTGCTGTGGCAGCTCGCTTATACCGAACTTTATTTCACCGACACGCTGTGGCCCGCATTTAATCGCGAACAGTTGCTGGCCGCGATCGATTCGTTCCGGAAACGCGAGCGCCGTTTCGGTCGTACCAGCGAGCAGGTACAAGACAAGGCCGCAAAAGGAGGACAGGGTGCTTAAAACCCGGGTGCTCACCGCACTGATTTTGTTCGGGCTGCTTCTGGTAGCCCTGTTTGTGCTGCCGACCGTGGGGTGGTCCATCTTGGTGCTGGTGGTGATCATGCAGGGCGCGGTCGAGTGGGCGCGCCTGTCAGGCATGAGAGGCCGGCAGGCGAGCCTTTACTGGGTTGTGATCCTGCTGTCGATGCTGGCACTGCTGTGGCTTGATGCCAATACCACTGCCACCCAGCAAGTGTATTTCCATATGCCGGTTTATCTCGTTTCCGCGCTCCTGTGGCTGATCATTGCGCCGACCTGGCTGATGATCGGCTGGAAGATCGATCAGCCGGTCCTGATGGCTGCGACCGGTTGGGCAGTGCTGGTTCCGACCGGGCTCGCGATGCTGGATCTGCGTGCGACGCCGCCGATGCCATGGGTGCTGCTCGCAGTGATGGGGCTGGTCTGGGTCGCGGACATCAGCGCTTACTTTGCCGGGCGCAGATTCGGCACACACAAACTGGCGCCCGAGATCAGCCCCGGTAAAACCTGGGAAGGTGTCGGCGGGGCGATTATCGGGGTAACGATTTATATCTTGCTGGTGTGGCGGTTCAACCCGGCCTTCCTTCCGCGCGAAGCGCTGCCGGGATTGCTGCTGGCATCCTGGTGGTGGGTGTGCCTCGCGGTGATCGGCGACCTGTTCGAGTCTGCGATCAAACGGCAGGCCGGCGTCAAAGATAGCGGGGCTCTGCTGCCCGGTCACGGCGGATTGCTCGATCGCATCGATGCATTGACCTCAACCTTGCCGCTCGCCGCCCTGGCCATGCTGTTGCAGAAACTGGCCTAGACGATGCAGCAATTAACTGTTCTTGGCTCTACCGGGAGTATTGGCTGCAGCACACTGGATGTGGTTGCACGCCATCCGGACAAATTCAGGATCGCCGCGCTGACTGCGAACCGGCAGGTCGATTCATTATTTCGCCAATGCCGCCAGTTCCAGCCGCGCTATGCGGTGCTGCAGGATGAAGAAAGCGCCGGCCGGTTGCGCACGCTGATTCGTGACGCCGGGCTTGATACCGAGGTGCTGAGCGGTGCGGAGGCGCTTGAACAGGTTGCCGTGCTGCCGGCGGTCGACGCGGTGATGGCGGCGATCGTCGGCGCGGCCGGCCTGCGTCCCACCATCGCGGCAGCGCGCGCGGGCAAGAAAATTCTGTTGGCCAACAAGGAGACTCTGGTGGTGGCCGGCAGCGTGTTCATGGATGCGGTACACGCGAGCGGCTCGGCACTGCTGCCGATCGACAGCGAACACAACGCGATCTTTCAGTCGCTGCCGCGTGGCTATGATGGTAATCTGGCGCGCAACGGTGTGCGGCGGATTTTGCTGACGGCATCGGGCGGGCCGTTCCGCAATACCCCGCTGAGCGAGTTGCAGCATGTCACGCCGGAACAGGCCTGCGCGCACCCGAACTGGGTGATGGGGCGCAAGATTTCGGTGGATTCGGCCACCATGATGAACAAAGGACTGGAAGTCATCGAGGCACACTGGCTGTTCAACGCCAGTGCTGACGATATCCAGGTAGTGGTGCATCCGCAGAGCGTGATTCATTCCCTGGTCGAATACGTGGATGGCTCGATGATGGCACAGCTCGGCAATCCCGACATGCGTACGCCGATTGCCTACGGGCTCGCTTATCCGGAACGGATCGATGCGGGTGTGGGCGCGCTGGATTTGTGCAAGGTGGCCACCATGACTTTCACCGAACCCGACTTTGAGCGCTTTCCCTGCCTCGCGTTGGCCTATCAGGCACTGCGCGCGGCCGGTACGGCTCCGGCGGTGCTGAATGCCGCCAATGAAGAGGCGGTGGCGGCATTCCTCGATAGACAGATTCCCTTCCTGTCCATTCCGCGCGTGATTGCGGCGGCGCTGGACGCGCTGCCGGTCCGCCAGGTCGGCAATCTCGATGATGTGCTGGAAGCGGACGCGGCGGCGCGAGCGCAAGCGCGGCAACAGATTCGCGAGCTGTCCCGATGATGACCCTGGGCGCCTTTATCGTCGCAATCGCGCTCCTGGTGCTGTTCCACGAGTTTGGACACTATCTGGTCGCGCGCAGCTGCGGCGTGAAAGTGCAGCGTTTTTCGCTCGGCTTTGGCAAGGTGATCTATCGCCGGCGCTTCGCCCGTAATATTTTCGGCCGGCCCGCCGACCGCGATACCGAATGGGTGATTTCCGCTATTCCGCTGGGCGGTTACGTCAAGATGCTCGATGAGCGCGAGGGCGAGGTAGCGCCTGAAGATCTGAAATACGCTTTCAATCGCCAACACGTGCTGAAGCGCATCGCGATCATCCTGGCCGGGCCATTCTCGAACTTTTTGTTGGCGATCCTGCTGTACTGGTTCCTGTTCGTGCACGGCATGCCCGGCGTAAAGCCGATACTGGGTAATGTGCCGGCCGGTTCGCCGGCCGCAGTAGCACAGATGCAGGCGGGTGAAACCATCCTCAGTATCGACGGCGAGGTGATTCCGAGCTGGCAGGATTTGCGCTGGAAGTTGCTGGACCTTGCGCTGCAGCATGGCGAGGTCAAGATTGAGGCGCGCAGCGCCAGTGGTGTGCCATTGCAGCATGTACTGGACTTGCGAAACCTGGAAGCAAAGGATCTGGATGGAGAGTTTCTTGCCAAACTCGGCCTGAACCTTTACCAGCCCACCATCAGACCGGTCATCGGCAAGGTGATTGAGGGCGGGTTGGCGCAACGCGCGGGTTTGCAGGAAGGTGATGTAATCATGCGTGCAAACGGAAAGACCGTGCAGCGCTGGGAAGAAGTGGTAGAAGTCGTGCGCACCCACCCCGATCAAACAGTACAGCTCGATATTCAGCGCGGCGTCATGACGTTGAACGTGACCGTGGTACCGCAGGCGGCAATGGAAAATGGCAAGATCATCGGCAAGATCGGTGCAGCGCCGCTGATCGACAAAGCCGTCTGGCAGGCATTGGCCACCGAGGTGAGCTACTCGCCCGGCGCAGCGTTGATGCAGTCGCTACGCAAGACTTGGGAAACCTCAGTGGTCAGCCTGAAAATGCTGGGTAAGATGGTGGTGGGGCAAGTGTCGGTGAGGAATCTGAGTGGTCCGATCACCATCGCCGACTATGCCGGGCAATCCGCCGCGATGGGGCTGGTGGCTTATCTGGGATTCCTGGCCCTGATCAGCATCAGCCTCGGGGTGCTGAATTTGCTGCCCATCCCCTTATTGGATGGCGGGCACTTGCTGTATTATGTCGCCGAATTGGTTAAGGGAACTCCGGTCTCTGAACAGGCGTGGGAGATTGGCCAGAAAATCGGCATCGCTTTGCTCGGCGCGTTGATGTTCTTCGCCATATATAACGACATTAATCGCCTTATCTCTGGGTAAAAAATGAAATTGAATAAAATTGCAGGGCTGATTTCCCTGCTTTGCATGTCTTCTGCTTGGGCGTTTGAACCGTTTACCATTAAAGATATTCGCGTTGAAGGTATTCAACGGACCGAGCCTGGCACAGTATTCAGTTATCTGCCGGTCAAAGTGGGCGACACGATGGACGACCAGCAGGCAGTGGCTTCGATTCGTGCCCTGTATTCCACCGGTTTTTTCAAGGATGTGCGCCTGGAAGTCGAGCAGGGTGTGCTGATCGTGCAGGTGCGTGAACGCCCCTCGATCGCCAGCATTGAAATCAACGGCGTGAAGGATATTCCCAAGGACCAGCTCAAGGACAGCTTGAAGATGGTCGGATTGGCCGAGGCGCGAATTTTTGACAAAGGCGTGCTGGACAAGGCGGTCCAGGAATTGAAACGCCAGTATGTGGCGCGCGGCAAGTACAACGTGAACGTTACGTCCACCGTTACCGAGCTTGAACGGAACCGGGTCGGGGTCGCGTTCAATGTGGTGGAAGGGGAAGTTTCCAAGATCAAGGAAATCAACATCATCGGCAACCGCGCTTATCCGGAAAGCGAATTGCGCGGCATGATGAAACTCAGCACGCCGGATTGGCTGAGCTGGTTCACCAAGAATGATCAGTATTCCAAGCAGAAACTGTCGGCCGACCTGGAAACCGTCCGTTCCTTCTACATGGACAATGGATTCCTGGAGTTCCGCATCGACTCCACGCAGGTCTCCCTGTCGCCGGACAAGAAGGATGTATTTATCACCGTCAATTTGAACGAAGGCGAGAAATATACCGTTGGCAAGGTGGAGATTTCGGGCAATACGCTGGTTCCGAAACCTGAGATCGAAAAGCTGATCGAGGTGAAGCCGGGGCAGCCATTCTCGCGTGCAGCGCTGACCGACACCAGCAAGAAAATCGGCGAGCGGCTGGGTGAAGAAGGCTACGCCTTTGCCAACATGAATGCGATCCCTGACATTAACAAGGCGAAGCACGAGGTGTCGTTCAACTTCATGATCGACCCGGGGCAGCGCGTGTATGTGCGCCGCATCAACATCGCGGGCAATACCAAGACTCGCGACGAAGTGATTCGGCGCGAATTCCGTCAGGTTGAAGGCGCCTGGTTCGATTCCGGGAAAATCACCAAGTCGAAGCAGCGCGTCGACAAGCTCGACTACTTCGAAGAAGTGAATGTCGAAACGCAACCGGTTCAGGGCACTGCCGACCAGATGGATGTGACCGTTACGGTCAAGGAAAAATCTACCGGCAATATCTCGGCCGGTGCGGGCTTTACCAATGGTGAAGGGATCGTGTTGTCGGGCAGCGTGACGCAAACCAACGTGTTTGGCAGCGGCAATCACGTCTCCGTGCAGCTCAACACCAGCAAGATCAATCAGGTCTATGCCTTCTCCTATACCAACCCGTATTACACCGATGACGGGGTAAGCCGCGGCTTCGATATCTACAAGCGTAATACCGATTCGACCAGTACCCTGGTCAGCCAGTATACCTCCCACACTCTCGGCGGTGCCATCCGCTTCGGGGTGCCGATCGGTGAGGACACGGGAATCAGCTACGGCCTGTCGTTTGAACGCACGCAGCTCGGACTGCTGGCTGGCAGCCCGGTCAGCCTGCTTAATTACGTCCAGACCTTCGGTTCGAGCAATACGACCGTGCTGGGGTCGGTGGGCTGGGGCCGCGATAGCCGCGACAGCGCGATCTACACTACCTCGGGCACCGTGCAGCATGCCAACGCGGAAGTGGCCCTGCCCGTGTTCGATATGCGCTACTACAAGCTGAACTATCAGCACCAGTGGTTCTATCCGGTAAGCAACGATTTCACGCTGATGCTGAACGGCGAGGCCGGCGTGGCCGGTGGTTATGGCGGCAAGCCGATGCCGTTCTTCAAGAATTTCTATGCCGGCGGTACCGGTTCGGTCCGCGGTTATGAGCCCAACTCGCTCGGTCCGCGCGATGCGACCGGTGCCGTGCTGGGTGGTACCCGCCGGATCGTCGGTGGGGCTGAACTGTTGATGCCAGTACCAGGTATGGGCAAGGACAAGTCGGTCCGTCTTTCCGGATTCTTCGATGCCGGCGGGATATACGGGAAAGGCGATCAGCCGGGCAGCAAGGGCTTGCGTTATTCGGTGGGCGCGGCACTGACCTGGATTTCCCCGATGGGGCCGCTGAAATTCAGCTATGCTATCCCGCTCAAGAAAGATCCGGTGGATAAGTTGCAGAAGTTCCAGTTCACCATTGGCTCGATGTTTTGATTAAACTACTGTCTTATGGCCGGGGCTGGATGATCCAGATGGACCCGGCCGGTGGTTGTGATGCATAAGGAGTAAATGATGAAAGCAACGGTAAAAGCAGGTCTGCTCGCACTCTTGTTAGGCGCGGGAGTGGTGCAGGCCGCGGACTTCAAGGTAGGAGTGGTGGACACCGAACGGGTGCTGCGCGAATCCCAGCCGGCGATCAGGGCGGAAAAGAAAATTGAAAAGGAATTTTCCGGCCGCGATCAGGAGATCAAGAAAATGGCAAAGCAGGCAAAGGACCTGCAGGCCATGCTTGAAAAAGAGGGGCCCACGCTTTCGGATGCCAATCATCGCAACAAGGAGCGCGAACTGACCGCGCTGAACGTGAACTTGCAGCGCATGCAGCGCGAGTTCCGCGAAGACCTGAACCTGCGCAAGAATGAAGAACTGGCCATCGTGCTGGAACAGGCCAACAAGGCAATTCAGGCCATTGCCGAAACGGAAAAATATGACCTGATCCTGCAGGAAGCGGTCTATCGCAACCCCAAGATCGACATTACCGACAAGGTCATCAAGTACCTCGAAAAGCCGGAAGCCAAAGCAGCTGACAAGGCCGAAGGCAAATAACCAGCACACCGGATGAACATGTCGTATCGATTGGCTGACCTCGCGGCTCGGCTTGGCGGGCGCGTGCTGGGAGATGGCGAGGTTTGCGTCAGCCAGGTTGCCACCCTCGAAAAAGCGCAGGCGCAGCACATCAGCTTCCTCGCCAACAGCAAGTATCGCGGGCAGCTGGCTACCACATTGGCCGGCGCCGTAATCGTCGGTCCCGCTGATGCGGACGCGACAGCGCTGCCGCGAATCGTTTCGAACAATCCCTACGCTGATTTTGCGCGGGTTTCTGCGTTGCTCAATCCGTTGCCGGCGGTCAGGCCGGGCATTCAGCCCGGGGCTGTGATCGGGGCAGGCGTGCAGATCGATCCAACCGCGAGCGTTGCGGCCACTGCGGTGATCGGCGACGGCGCCAAGATCGGTGCGCACAGCGTGATCGGTGAAGGCTGCAGTATCGGTGCGAATGCGGTGATCGGCAGCCATGTCCGATTGTACCCACGGGTAGCGATTTACCACGACTGCGTGATCGGCGATAACCTGATCGCGCATTCCGGCGCGGTCATCGGCGCGGACGGGTTCGGCTTTGCGTGGGACGAGGGCCGCTGGCTCAAGATTCCGCAGATCGGCCGGGTGGTCATCGGCAACGATGTCGAAATCGGCGCCAATACCACCATCGACCGCGGCGCGCTGGACGATACCGTGATCGAAGACGGCGTCAAACTGGACAACCAGATCCAGATCGCGCATAACGTGCGCATCGGCGCCTATACCGCGATTGCCGGCTGCGTCGGCATTGCAGGCAGTGCCACCATCGGACGCTATTGCCGTATCGGCGGCAGCGCCGGCATTCTTGGGCATCTGCAGATTGCGGATCATGTCGAGATCGCCGCATTTTCGCTGATCGGCAAATCGATTCGCGAAGCAGGTTCCTATGCCGCGATTTTTCCGTTCAGCAAGACCGACGAGTGGCGCAAGAATGCCGTGCACCTGCGCCATCTCGACGATATGGCGAAACGTCTTAAAACATTGGAACAAGAACTGGAGTCGTTAAAACGACAAACAGGGAAATAAGAAAGCAAGGAAAAGATTGATGAGCACCACCATGGACATCCACGCAATTCTCGAACACCTGCCGCACCGTTATCCATTCCTGCTGGTGGATCGCGTGCTGGCGATCGAGCCGGGCAAGAACATTACCGCCCTCAAGAATGTCACGATCAATGAGCCATTCTTCCCCGGCCATTATCCGCACCATCCGGTGATGCCGGGGGTGCTGATCATCGAAGCGATGGCGCAGGTGGCCGCATTGCTGTCGTTCAAATCGATGGACAGCAAGCCGGACGAGAAAACGGTGTATTACTTTGCCGGGATCGACGGTGCGCGGTTCAAGCGCCCGGTCAGCCCGGGCGACCAGCTGATCATCAAGGTCGCCTTGACCCGCAGCATGCGCGGCCTGTTCAAGTTCACTGCCCAAGCGGAAGTGGACGGGCAACTTGCCGCCGAAGCGGAATTGATGTGCACCATGAAAACGGTGGCATGATGATACACCCGACCGCCATCGTTCACCCGAATGCCAAACTCGCCGACGATGTCGAGGTCGGCGCGTATTCCACGATCGGCGAGCATGTCGAGATCGGCGCCGGTACGGTGATCGGTCCGCATGTGGTGATCAACGGTCATACCCGGATCGGCCGGCACAACCGCATCTTCCAGTTCTGTTCGCTGGGTGAAATCCCGCAGGACAAGAAATATGCGAATGAGCCGACGCGGCTGGAAATCGGCGACCACAATACCATCCGCGAATTCTGCACCTTCAATCTCGGCACGGCCCAGGATGCGGGCGTGACCCGCATTGGCAATCACAACTGGATCATGGCTTACGTGCATCTGGCGCATGATTGCCAGATCGGCAGTCACACCACCTTTGCGAACAACGCCCAGCTGGCCGGACACGTCGAGGTTGGCGATTACGCGATCCTGGGGGGGTTCACTGTGGTGCATCAGTTCGTCAAGATCGGGGCACACATCATCACTGGCATGGGCACAATCCTGTTGCAGGATGTGCCACCTTATGTGCTCGCGTCCGGCAATCCATCGGTCCCGCATGGCATCAATGCAGAAGGGTTGAAGCGGCGTGGTTTTTCCAGCGCGTCAATCATGGCGGTCAAGCGCGCATACAAGACATTGTATAGATCCGGTCTGAGTCTTGAGGAAGCCAGGGCATCAATTCGCGCCCAGGCGATGGAACAGCCCGAGCTGCAACGGTTGGCAGATTTTCTCGAACAAACCCAGCGCGGCATTATTCGCTGATCATTCGCCATGCCGAAACAACCAGTGGTCATCGGTATTGTCGCGGGTGAAGCTTCGGGCGATCTGCTCGGCAGTTATTTGATTGCTGCCCTCAAGGCGGTGCGGCCCGACTTGAAGTTTGTCGGCATTGGCGGACCGCGGATGCAGACGGCCGGTATGGAGATACTGTTTCCGGCAGAAAAACTTGCGGTGAATGGCTATGTCGAAGCGCTGCGCCATTATCGCGAAATCATCGGCATTCGCAACGACCTGAAGAAGTATCTGCTGGCTAATCGGCCCGCATTGTTCATTGGCGTGGATGCGCCGGACTTCAACCTCGATCTCGAGCTAGCGCTCAAGCGGCGCGGCATTCCGACCATTCATTACGTCAGTCCTTCGATCTGGGCCTGGCGCGGCGAGCGCATCAAGAAGATCAAGCGCGCCGTATCGCACATGCTCGCATTGTTCCCGCACGAACCCGGAATCTACCAGCAGGCCGGGGTACCGGTCGATTATGTCGGTCACCCGCTCGCGGACCTGTTTCCCGAGCAACCGGATCGCGAGAAGATGCGCGAGACCATGAAGATTCCGGCGACTGCCAAGGTATTTGCGTTGCTGCCCGGCAGCCGCCAGAGCGAAGTCAGGCAGCTGGCTCACACTTATATCCAGACCGCCATGCTGATCCTGAAGCAGCATCCGGATGCTCGGTTCCTCGTGCCGCTGGCGACCCGCGAAACTCGCACTATTTTTGAGCAGGCGCTCTATCACTGCGATGCCGAGCAACTGCCGTTCACCCTGCTGTTCGGTCATGCCCATGATGCGATGATTGCAGCCGATGGTGTCCTGGTGGCTTCGGGAACGGCCACGCTGGAGTGCGCGCTGCTCAAGCGCCCGATGGTGATTACCTACCGCCTGCCGCCGCTGTCTTGGCGGCTGATGAAGCGCAAGAGTTACCTGCCGTACGTCGGGTTGCCCAATATCCTGTGCGGACGCTTTGTGGTGCCGGAACTACTGCAGGATGATGCCACGCCGGAAAATCTCGCGCAGGCACTGCTCAATCTGGTTCACGACAAGGATGCGGTGATGCAACTGGAACAGACCTTTACCGCATTGCACCAGACGCTGCGGCAGAATACTTCGCAGAAAGCGGCAGCGGCGATCCTGCCGTATCTGCCAAGCTAAAAACCCTCTCTCCCGCTTGCGGGATAACCAGCGACTTGGCGGCTTTGCCGCCTGGTCGAATGGCTAGTAGTTTTATCAGAGGGCAGCCGACAGGCTGGCAGAAGATTAGAGGAGAGAAAAATTACACAAACAACCATCCTGATTTGCGGCGTCGATGAAGCCGGGCGTGGCCCGCTGGCCGGACCGGTGAGCGCAGCCGCAGTGATCCTCGATCCGATGAAGCCGATCGAAGGGCTGGCCGATTCCAAAAAACTTTCCGAGCTGCAGCGCGACCGGCTCGCGCCCATTATTCGCGAGCGCGCACTCGCCTGGGCGGTGGCTTTCGCCGAAGTCGAGGAAATCGACCGGATCAATATCTTTCAGGCCACGTTGCTCGCGATGCGTCGCGCGGTGGCAGCATTGCCGATGCAGCCGCAGCAGGTGCTAGTGGATGGCCTGCATTGCCCGGACACTGGTATCCCCAGCCAGGCGATCGTGCAGGGCGATAGCAAAGTCGAAGCGATTTCCGCAGCATCGATTCTGGCGAAAACTGCGCGCGACGCCTTGATGCTGCAGCTGCACGCACAATACCCGCACTACGGTTTCGCGTCTCACAAAGGCTATCCTACCTCCGCACATTTTGAGGCATTGCGCGTTCACGGTGTCTCGGCGGTGCACCGCAAGAGTTTCAAACCGGTGCGCGATCTGTTGGTGAAAGAGTAACCGCCTGAACTGGTACGTGCACGGTGCCCGGCGCACCACAAGGTTCGTTGTTTGCCTTCGATCCGGTATTCCCATGATGGCAGCCACGTAGAAGATCGGGTGACTTTTCGGTATCGTATCTGGCTGTTATCAACCAACTAGTAAACAACCATGGCTTTATTCCAGCTGCTCCATTTGCTCGCTGCCCTGATCTGGGTCGGCGGCATGTTTTTCGCCTACGTCGTGCTGCGTCCGGCGGCAGTGCAAATACTCGAACCGCCGCAGCGGCTCCGTTTATGGCACTCCGTCTTCACGCGCTTTTTCGTATGGGTCTGGAGCGCGATCGTGGTATTGCTGGTCACCGGGTTCTACCTGATCTACCTCTTCGGTGGCATGGGTCATGCGCCGCGTCATGTTCATATCATGCTGACACTGGGGATCGTGATGATCGCAATCTTCGTCTACGTGTTCCGTGGCTGCTACGTCCCGCTGGGTCAGTATGTCTCGCAGCAGCGCTGGGAAGACGCCGGCCAGATGCTGGGTCGGATCCGCAAACTGGTTGCGGCAAACCTGACCCTTGGCCTGACGACCGTTGCGGTGGCGACCATTGGCAGATTCTGGGGTTAATTGCATCAACAGGAGTGGATTATGAATGCGGGCAGGATTTTCAGTATCACAATTTTTGCGCTGGCAGGCTTGCTGGTTGGCTATGCCATTTTCGGCCGATGGGGTGGGGAGTACGTCAGCCTGAAGGTGCTGTTTTCGTTTGACGGAAATCCGTTCCAGAAGGCCTTCCGTATGATCTCGGGTATCGATGACATGCGCGACAAAGTCTTGCTCTGCAGCGCGATCGGCGCGGTTGTGGGCGCATTCACACCTTGGCGGCAGAAAACCTGACCGGGTAAACCGGTGAGCGGTGGCTGGACCAATGGTGACCAGTCGATTGCCAGGTCGTCACCCGCCCGCGCCGCAGCGACTAGACGCGGAGTGCTTCGTATTCGGATATCCGCTACGTGGAGCCGCTGATGGCGGAGGACGAGGCGGCTGGTAAATTACTTCAACAAGTATTATGGGGTGGCGAAGTAGTCCGCGGTCTTGGGTGGCGCAGTGAGTACCCTCTCTCCAACTCTCTCCCGGAGGGAGAGAGGGCAATAAATTCCCTCTCCCGCAAGCGGGAGAGGGTTAGGGAGAGGGCTGATAGCTACTCGCCCAGCTTCATCCGCCGCACGTAGTGGCAGGTATAGCCGTGCGGGTGCTTGACCAGATATTTCTGGTGATATTCCTCGGCGCGGTAGAACTCCTTGAACGGCACCACCTCGGTGACTATTCTGGCGTGCCAGTCGCCGGAAGCATCCACGGTGCGGATGACTTCCCAGGCAGTGCGCCGCTGTTCCTCGTCCACGTAGAAAATCGCGGAACGGTATTGCGAGCCGACATCATTGCCTTGCCGGTCGAGCGTGGTCGGGTCGTGCATGCGGAAAAATTCGAACAGCAGGTGGCGGTAGCTGAGCTGCTGCGGATCGAACACGATTTTCAGCGATTCGGCATGGCCGGTGCGGCCGGTCTTTACCTGCTCGTAGGTGGCGTCCGGTGTGTCGCCGCCGGTGTAGCCGACCTCGGTCGAAATCACGCCGGGAATCTGGCGCACCAGCTCTTCCATGCCCCAGAAGCAGCCGCCAGAGAGGTAGGTGGTCTGTGATCGGATATTATCGTTTGCGGTCACGGTAGCTCCTTTCGGTTGGGCGGAGGTGGCTGCTGCGAAAAGGGTCAGCAGCAGGAACACGATGAGGCGGTGCATGTTAGCGTTATATCTGGTTTGCCGGTAGCTTCGGGCCGTTGTTCAAAACGAATCTTTCCTGAACGTTACGGATTCTCGGCCGCGCGTTTGAGCGCTTCATTCATCGCAATGAAGCCTTGTCTGGTGGTGCCGTCCAGTGAGCGCCTGAAAAGGGGCACAAGGATCCCGGTGAAGATTTCTCCCTGCCGGAAGGTGACCCCGACGCCGGGCCTGCTCTCCAGCAGGAAATAATGCTCGCCATCAAACAGGCCGGGAAGGAGGAGTTTTCCTTTCCAGCGCAGTTCGCGGTTCGGTTCTGCCGCGAGCACCTTCGGCCGGAACAGCATGCCGTTTGCGCCGGGTGGCTGGATGAATACCTTCAGCGATTGCCCTATCCCGGGGATGCCTTCGATGGAAGGGATAAACGGGTTCCAGTGGGAATGGGAGGGGAAATCGACGAGCAGCGACCAGACCCGCTCGGCGGGGGCTTCAATTTCGATCTGGGTTTCGAGTTTGTGCATGATGGTGAGCTGTGTTTAAAGTAAGCGCAATCGCAGTGCGTGGAATTCTTCCTCGGCTCCAGATGAGCGTATTGCTATGAGTATTCAAAGCTCGGCTTGTAGCCTTTCATCTCTGTCGCCTTGTCATGCTGCTCCTAGCTTTTGGACTGAAGCATACAGTTTCCATAGACCTTATCTTGTTCTAAGTAACGCATATGCTGACCTCGACATGCTTGCCGGTGCTCATAAATTTGATTCCAAGGTAATGATCGTCTTTGCCTGGTTCGGTCCGAGTAAATGATTTTTTATACTGAAGTACGGGCATTGATCTAAGCGCATTTTGCTCTTCACTATTTCCCATGGGATCACCCTTTTCAAGGCGAGAGTCAGTTGCGATTTCGGCAAGCAGAGTGGAGTAGTCTGAGGGAGAAAGCTCAATTCTTGAATATGAGCAGTAATCTCCATGGAAGTCTGGATAAGAGGCACTCTTTGCAACGACGTTAGACGATTTTGGCGGCTCTCTGAGGGTAACTTCCTTAAACTCGGAAAGAAAGAAACCATCATTTGGATAGATAGCGGTATAGGTCGAGTACGTGAGAAAAATGAATAGCCCCAGGTACGTGCCATATTTTGCTCGGATACCCCACTTGATTTGATCCTGTCGTCCTGGGGTGGCGAGTCGCGTGAGGTATTCAGCCAGTTTTCCGAGCAAAAAAACAATAGCCAGCACTGGAAGCAGAACCAGCAGAAGGCCAAATGCGACAAAACCTAAGAAGTCCATTTATGTGATATTGCGTTGAATAATTCGGTGTCGGCCTACTCGCCCGTTTGTGGCTGCGGCCGCTAGCATTTGCGAGCTTAACTTCGCTGCGCGAAGTTAGCCTGCGCCGCAAGCGCGCTGCCTGACTATCGGCGTTCCTTTTTCATGGCCTGTGCCGCCTCACGCTTGGCGTCCTTTTCCTTCTCCGTTGCGCGCTTGTCGTGCTGCTTTTTGCCCTTGGCCAGGCCGACATCCAGTTTGACGCGGCCGTTTTTGTAGTGCATGTCGAGCGGCATCAGGGTGTAGCCGGCGCGTTGCGCCTTGCCGATGATCTTGTCGATTTCTTCCTTGTGCAGCAGCAGCTTGCGGGTGCGCACCGGGTCGGGGTGGATGTGGGTGGAAGCGTTCTGCAGCGGGCTGATGTGGGAACCGAACAGGTAGAGTGCGCCGTCTTTCACCGTGACGTAGGCTTCCTTGAGCTGCACGCGGCCGGCGCGGATGGCCTTGACTTCCCAGCCTTCGAGCATGAGGCCGGCTTCGTATTTATCCTCGATGAAGTAGTCGTGATAGGCTTTTTTATTCTGGATGATGCTCATTGTGAACCTCTGATTAAGCCCGGCATGACCGCGCACTCGCCTTTGCGGGATGGGATGCAAGGAAGGCGACAACGCGAATGGTCATTCCCTTCGCTAGGAGCCTGACGCCGCAGACCGCCCGCAAAGGCAGTGCCCATGCGGGTTGCGCAAAATTTGTGCGTCTGCGTTGCCGCTCGCCTTGCGAATATGCTGTGGCTATTCGACGCGGCTTGCTTCCGGCATCCATCACAAATTTGGCAGCAACGCGGTTCATGGCGGGTTTAATTAGAGGTTCCTAGTGAGTTTTGCGGTGTGTTCGGCTATTCTACCAGCCTTTGGAATTGCAGCAGGGCTGAAGGCGGTACTTTTGGAGCTGGTTCCGGACGGCAAACACCGCACCGGGCAATGGCAGGAAGGCGGTGTAGATCCTGCGGTTCAGGCAACAACATATCGCAGACAGGGCAGATTGGAATGGCGTTAGTAGAAAAATCAGTGTTGGTCGCGCATAGCGCAGACCAGATGTTCAACCTGGTGGACCGCGTGGAGGAATACCCGCAGTTCCTGCCCTGGTGCGGCGGTGCGAATGTCAAGCTGCTGGAGGATGGCTCGACGGTGCACGCTACGGTGCATATCAATTATCACCACATCAAGCAGCATTTCACCACCGAAAACGTGCGCATGGCGCCGCACCAGATCGACATGACGTTGCAGGAGGGGCCGTTCAAACAACTTGACGGTCACTGGCGATTTATCCCGTTGGGCGATTCAGCCTGTAAAATAGAGTTCCGCCTGCACTACGAGTTTTCCAGCAAGCTGCTGGAAAAGCTGGTTGGGCCGGTGTTTCATTTCATCACCAATAGTTTTGTGGATGCTTTCATCCACCGTGCAGATAAAATTTATACGAATTCATGAGCGAAAAAATCAATATCGAAGTGATCTATGCGCTGCCCCACGAGCAAAAACTGCTGAAGCAGCAACTGCCGGCGGGGACGACTCTGCTCCAGGCGGTTCAGGCCAGCGGTGTGCTGGAACGGTATCCCGAGCTCGACCCGGCTACGGCCAAGTTCGGTATCTTCGGCAAGCTGGCCAAGGCCGATACCGTGTTGCGCGACAAGGATCGCATTGAAATCTACCGTCCACTGATCGCCGATCCCAAGGAAGTGCGCCGCAAGCGCGCCGAAGAAGGCAAAGTGATGAAGAAGGGCGGCGGCGAGGTTTGAAGACCTTCCGTCAATCTGCTCTGCAGGTGGCTTGCGGCGTCACGAGATCGAATTTCCGGTTCGGGATGGTGGGACGCTGATGCTGAATTACGACCTGCATTGCCATTCCAGTACTTCCGATGGCACGCTGACTCCAACCGAGGTGGTGCGGCGCGCGGCTGCGCGCGGGGTGAAGGTATTGGCCCTGACCGACCATGATGATGTGGACGGGCTGGCCGAGGGGCGCGCCGCGGCCGAACAGCACGGCATGATCTTCGTTGACGCGGTGGAGATTTCCGTATCGTGGCGCAGCCATACGCTGCACATCGTCGGCCTGGGGATCGATCCGACGTATCCTCCCTTGGTTGCCGGTCTGCAATCCTTGCGCGCCGGGCGTGGCGAACGCGCGCAGCGCATGGCCGATTCTTTGGCCAAAGCCGGCATTGGTGGGGTGCTGCAAGGCGCGTACCGCTATGCGGAAAACCCCAATATGATCGGCCGCACGCACTTTGCGCGCTACCTCGTCGAGGCCGGGCACAGCAAGGACGTGAAGGGTGTCTTCAGCCGTTATCTGGTTAAGGGCAAGCCGGGCTATGTGTCGCATCAATGGGCGGCGCTCGCGGATGCGGTCGGCTGGATTCGCGGCAGCGGCGGCATCGCGGTGCTGGCGCATCCCGGCCGCTACATGACCGGGCGCCACCACATGGGCAAGCACACCATGCACGAATTGCTGGTCGAGTTCGTCGCATGCGGCGGGCAGGCGCTCGAAGTGGTCACGGGTAGTCACACGCCGGAACAGTATGCCGAGTTTGCGCGCTACGCCGATGAGTTCGATTTGCTCGCATCGTGCGGCTCGGATTTTCATGGTCCTGCAGAGAGTTACCGGGACCTCGGGCGCATGCCCGATCTGCCGCTCAGCTGCCGGCCGGTGTGGGAGGAGCGGCAAGACGGATTTGTGCTCAAGACACATCACTCGCCCTCGCCCAGACCGGTTTCTTCACACGCGTGAGAAGACGCGTCAGTGCGCTTGAAGGTAAAATATTTATAGTCTATGGCACAGTTCTTTACGATTCATCCCGATAATCCCAACGCCCGCCTGATTCGCCAGGCAGCGGCGATGCTGCGCGACGGCGGCATTGTGGTGTACCCTACCGATACCTGCTACGCGCTGGGCTGCCATCTGGACGACAAGGATGCGGTGATGCGCATCCGGCAGATTCGCAAGCTGGACGAGCAGCACCACTTCACGCTGATGTGCCGGGACTTGTCGGAGATTTCGCGTTACGCGCGCGTGGACAATACCAAGTTCCGTCTGCTGAAAGCGAACACGCCGGGCAATTACACCTTCATTCTGGAGGCGACCAAGGAGGTGCCGCGCCGGTTGCAGCATCCGAAGCGCAGCACCATCGGCATCCGGGTTCCGGATCATCCGGTGGCGCTCGCGCTGCTCGAAGAAATGGGCGAACCGATTCTGAGTTCCACGCTGATTTTGCCGGATGCCGAATGGCCTCTGACGGATCCGGAGCGTATCCGCGAGTTGCTGGAGAAACAGGTCGAACTGGTCATCGACGGCGGCGCGGTCGGGCTGGACTTCAGCACGGTGATCGATCTGACCGGCGAGGCGCCCGTGTTGCTGCGGCAGGGCAAGGGTGATGCTGCTCCATTTGGGATTTAATTAATAAATGCATATCGATCAGTTCATTCAGACCGTGACACTCGGGGCGATCCCGATCCTGTTTGCCATCACGCTGCACGAGGCGGCGCACGGCTACGTGGCGCGCCATTTCGGCGATATGACGGCTTACCAACAGGGGCGCATCAGCTTGAACCCGTTGCGCCATATCGATCCGGTCGGCACGGTCTTGCTGCCGCTTCTGACGTTGCTGCTGGGTGGGTTGCTGTTCGGCTGGGCCAAGCCGGTGCCGGTCAATTTCAGTGCGTTGCGCCACCCCAAAAAGGACATGCTCTGGGTGGCGTTGGCCGGGCCCGCTTCAAATCTGGTGATGGCCTTGGGCTGGGCGCTGCTTTATAAAGTGACCTGGTGGTTTCCGGAAAACTATTATGCTGAGCCGATGCTGGGAATGGCGAGCATGGGGATACAGATCAATATCGTGCTGATGGTGTTGAACCTGCTGCCGCTGCCGCCGCTGGACGGTGGCCGGGTTGCGGTCAGTTTGCTGCCGCCGCGGCAGGCCTACAAGTTGTCAAGGATCGAGCCTTATGGAATGTTCATCCTGATCTTCCTGGCGGTTACGCCGCTGTTGGGTTTGATTCTGTCTCCGCTGGTTGCGCTGGTGGAAAGATTGATTACGTTGTTATTTGGAATTTGAGGAATCCATGTTTGCTGATCGAGTGTTGTCGGGAATGCGTCCCACCGGAAATTTGCATCTGGGGCATTACCATGGCGTGTTGAAAAACTGGGTGCGGATGCAGCACGAGTACGAATGCCTGTTCTTCGTGGCCGACTGGCACGCGCTGACCACGCACTACGATACTCCCGAAGTCATCGAACAAAGCGTCTGGGACATGGTGATCGACTGGCTTGCCGCCGGGGTTGATCCGGCTCACGCGACCCTGTTTATTCAATCGAAGGTGCCGGAGCACGCCGAGCTGCATCTGCTGCTGTCGATGATCACGCCCTTGGGCTGGCTGGAGCGGGTGCCCACCTACAAGGATCAGCAGGAGAAACTGACCGAGAAGGACTTGAGCACTTACGGATTTCTCGGCTATCCGCTGCTGCAGAGCGCGGACATCCTGATCTATCGTGCTACCCAAGTGCCTGTCGGCGAGGATCAGGTACCGCACATCGAATTCACCCGCGAGATTGCGCGCCGCTTCAATCACCTGTACGGCCGCGAGCCCGGCTTCGAGGAAAAGGCCCTGGCCGCAGTGAAGAAGCTCGGCAGCAAGAAGGCCCGGCTGTATGCAGAACTGCGTACACGATTTCAGGAACAGGGCGATGACGAAGCGCTGGAATCCGCCAAGGCGCTGCTTGATGAACAGCAGAACCTGAGCCTGGGTGACCGCGAGCGTCTGTTCGGCTACCTCGAAGGCACCGGCAAGATGATTTTGTCAGAGCCGCAATCGATGCTGACCGCGGCCTCGCGGATGCCGGGGCTGGATGGTCAGAAGATGTCGAAGTCGTATCACAACGTGATAACGCTGCGCGAAGACGAAACCAGCCTGGGCAAGAAGGTCCGCACCATGCCAACCGATCCGGCACGCATTCGTCGCAGTGACCCCGGCACGCCCGAGAAATGCCCGGTCTGGCCCCTGCATCTGGTGTATTCCAGCGACGACACCCGGCAATGGGTGCAGCGCGGCTGCACCACGGCGGGCATCGGCTGTATCGAATGCAAGCAGCCAGTCATCGATGCCATGCTGACCGAACTGCGCCCGATGCGGGAACGTGCGCAACTGTACCTGGACGACCCGGCGCTGGTGCGCAACATCATCGCGGACGGCTGTGAAAAGGCACGCAAGCTGGCGAGCGAAACGATGCGCGACGTGCGCGAGGCGATGGGGCTGAGTTACTCGTAAACGGCATAGTGGGTGTTGAAAAGCGTCGCGAGCGATGACAGAACAAGGCGCGAAAGGGCGAAAAAGCGGAGTTTACACGAGAGTAAATGAGCATTTTGAGCCCTTGAGCAACGCCGTTATGTCGAGCGCAGTAGTTTTTCAGCATCCCATTAGGCATATAAGGAGAAGTGGGTGCTTCACTATCTGGTTACAACATTCCGTACTCCCGAATTTCAGCCATCTGTCATCGATGAGCACTATGCATTCCTTGATCATTTGAGACAACAGGGGAAGCTCGAACTGGCGGGGCCGTTTACGGATAAGTCCGGTGGGGCTTACTTGCTTAAGGCTGCGAATCTGGAAGAGGCGAAAGCATTGGCTTTCAGCGACCCGGTGCATATAACGAAATCTTCGATCGTTACGGTTTACGAATGGAATGCAAAGTGACCAGATTGCATGACTCTGTGTTCAAGCGTGTCCTCTTGGCTCCATGATGAACGACACCCAAGTTCAACCTGTTGCCTATGCGCGCATTCACGGCGAGCCGCTGCTTGAACTGCCGCAGGACTTGTATATTCCGCCGGATGCGCTCGAACTCGTTCTGGAGAATTTCCAGGGGCCACTGGATTTATTGCTGTACCTGATTCGCCGGCACAATCTCGACGTGCTCGACATTCCGATGGCGGAACTGACCCGCCAGTACATGGGCTATATCGAGATGATGCAGCAGCATCGGCTGGAGCTGGCGGCGGAATATCTGCTGATGGCGGCGGTGCTGATCGAGATCAAATCGCGCATGCTGCTGCCGCGTCTGCCAAAAGTCAGCGAAGAAGAGGGCGCCGACCCGCGTGCCGAGTTGATGCGCCGTCTGCTCGAATACGAACAGATGAAGCTGGCCGCGCAGAAACTCAACGAACTGCCGCAGGCCGGACGCGATTTCGAGATCGTGCAGGTGCTGATCGAACGCACCGTGCAGGAACGCCTGCCACAGGTCGGCGTGGAAGACTTGCGCCAGGCCTGGCTGAGCCTCCTGGCGCGCGCGCGGCTGAACAAGCACCACAAGGTGCGGCGCGAACAGCTGTCGGTGCGCGAGCAGATGACGCATGTGCTGCGCTGCCTGCAGGGTGGTGAATACGTTCCTTTCGAACAGCTGTTTGACCTGGACGATGGGGTGCCGAAGCTGGTGGTCACTTTCATTGCCATTCTCGAACTGGCCAAGGAATACCTGGTGGAAATCCAGCAAAGCGAAACATTGGGGAATATCTATGTCCGGACTAGCCGAGCCATTACCGCTGAGTGAGGTTGATTCAGCCGCTGCCGATTCTCTTGCGCCCGTTTGCGCAGAGCCGTCCAACGACAGCCTTGAGGTGCTTGCGCAACCAGCGATGACGGGTGGCGGGGAACTGGCGGTCACGGATTTGTTCGCAAGAGAACTGAATACCGCGGAATTCAAGCGCGTGCTGGAAACCGCGCTGCTGACCACCGCCGAACCGTTGCCGCTGAACGAGCTGAAGCGACTCAGCGACGTGCCGTTGGATAATCGCCAGTTGGAAACCTTGCTGGAAGAGCTGGCGCGGGAGTGGCAGGGCCGTGGCGTCGAGCTGGCGCGCGTGGCAAGCGGCTGGCGTTTCCGCGCCCGGCCGGAAATGCAGACGTATCTCGATCGGCTCAATCCCCAAAAGCCGCCGCGCTACTCGCGCGCGGTGCTCGAAACGCTGGCGATCATCGCCTACCGCCAGCCTGTCACGCGCGGGGACATCGAAGAGATTCGTGGCGTGGCGGTATCTTCACAAATCCTCAAGACGCTGGAAGCGCGCGGGTGGGTGGAAGTGGTCGGCACGCGCGAAGCACCCGGAAAACCGGAACTTTTTGCGACCACCAAACAAATGCTCGATGACTTGAATCTGCGTGCGTTGAATGAGTTGCCGCCACTGGAAGAAATCGGCGCGTTGTTGGACCAGGAATCTGGCGACGGTACGGCTTAAGACGCACAATTGGGCGCCCCTATACACCATTAGATGAAGTTCATTCAGTCACGCGACAATCCGTTTTACAAGGAACTCGTCAAGCTCAGCGGTTCGGCGCGCCAACGCAGCAAGGCCAACCAGACTTTGCTGGACGGCGCGCATTTGCTTGCGGCCTATCTTGACAGTGGTCACACCCCCCGCCACATTCTGCTGAACGCCGCTGCGTTGAGGAGTGATGAAGTTGCCGCGTTGCTTAAAAGGGCAGGCGGCATTCCGGTCACGCAACTGGATGAAAAGTTGTTTGCGGAACTGACCGAGCTGAAGACACCCACCGGAATTCTCACCCTGATCGATCTGCCGCAGGTTCAGCCGGTGATGGCACAAACCCGTTTCGCGCTGTTGCTGGAAGACATCCAGGATCCGGGTAATCTCGGTTCGATATTGCGCTCGGCCGCGGCCGCGGGATGCGATGCCGTATTCCTGTCGGCCGGCTGTGCCGACGCCTGGTCGCCGAAAGTGCTGCGAGCGGCGATGGGCGGGCATTTTGTGCTGCAGGTATACGAGCGGCAAGACTTGTTGCAGGTTGCGCAGGCTTTTCCCGGCAACCTGTTGGCGACCAGCCTGCAAGCGACGCACAGCCTGTACGAATGCGACCTGCGCGGCAAGCTGGCATTCCTGATTGGCAACGAAGGGGCGGGGCTGTCCGCCGAATTGCTGTCCCGGGCGACACGAAAAATTACCATCCCGATGCCCGGCAAAATCGAATCGCTGAATGCCGCGGCCGCGACCGCGATTTGTTTGTTCGAGGCGGTGCGGCAACGCCGCTAGCAGGCCGTTGAAAAACTACTGCGGCAGCCATCTGCTGCGTTGCGTGGTACTCGCTTCCTCGTCTATCTACCAGATATGTCTCGTCGCTCCGTTCCGTGCGCCTTGCAGCTGGCTGTCCTCGCTACGTTTTTCAACAGCCTGCCAAGCTGGTGCTGTCCTTGTTTGAGCCTGCAAAAAACTGCGGACAGCCGCACCGTTCGGGGATAGAATGCCCATGACCTGAGTAGAAATCCATCTCTTGGAGGATACCGTGAGCGACTCAAGTAAAGCCAGGAAACAGGTTTTTGCGTTTGAAGAAGGTGACGGGAAAAACAAGAAACTGCTCGGCGGCAAAGGTGCCAACCTTTGTGAGATGACGCAGATCGGGCTGAATGTGCCGCCCGGTTTTGTCATCAGCACGGAAGCCTGCCTCGATTTTCTCGCCGCGCGACACGATGGCCTGCCGAAAGATCTGCTCGATCAGATTCACGCCCAGATGAAGGCGCTTGAGCTGAAAACCGGCAAACGTTTCGGCGATGCCCATGACCCGTTGCTGGTGTCGGTGCGTTCCGGTTCGGCGATGTCGATGCCGGGCATGATGGACACCATCCTCAATCTCGGCCTGAACAGCCAGACCCTGGCCGGCCTGATCGAACAGACTGGCGATCCCCGCTTCGGCTATGACACCTATCGCCGTTTTATTCAGCTGTTCGGCAAAATTGCCCTCGGGGTGCCCGAGGAGCGTTTCAATGAAGCCCTGAACGCCGTCAAGCAGAAACGCGGCATCAAGGAAGACCTCGCGCTCACGACCGACGACCTCAAGGAGGTGTGCGAGCGCTTCCTGCGCGTGGTGCAGGAGCAGACCGGCAAGCCGTTTCCGGAAGACCCGTACGAACAGCTCGACCTGTCGGTCAAGGCGGTATTCGGATCGTGGATGGGCAAGCGCGCGGTCGATTACCGCCGCGAATTCCGCATCACGCCGGAGATGGCCAACGGCACGGCGGTGAGTATTTGCACCATGGTGTTCGGCAATCGCGGCGATGATTCCGCCACCGGCGTCGGTTTCACGCGCAATCCCGCTACGGGCGAAAACCTGCTGTATGGCGAATACCTGGTCAATGCGCAGGGCGAGGATGTGGTCGCGGGTATCCGTACGCCCAAGCCGGTCGACTACATGGAAAAGGAAATGCCCAGCCTGTACCGGCAGCTGCAGGAGTTGCGGCACAAGCTGGAAAACCACTACCACGAAGTACAGGATTTCGAGTTCACCATCGAGAAAAACACGCTGTACTGTTTACAGACGCGCAACGGCAAGATGAATACCACCGCGATGGTGCGCACCTCGATAGAGATGGAAAAGGAGGGCCTGATTTCGCGCAAGCAGGCCTTGCTGCGCATCGCTCCGGAAAGCCTGGTGCAGATGCTCTATCCGCGGCTCGATCCTAAGGCCAGTGCGGAACCGCTGGCCAAGGGGCTGCCGGCATCGCCGGGTGCGGCCTCCGGTCATGCAATTTTTGATGCCGACCGCGCCGAAGAGCAGGGCAAGGCCGGCAAGTCCGTCATTCTGGTGCGCGAAGAGACCAAACCGGAAGATATCCACGGGTTCTTTGCGTCGCGCGCCATTCTGACCAGCCGCGGCGGCAAGACCTCGCATGCGGCCGTGGTTGCGCGCGGGATGGGCAAGCCTTGTGTGGCAGGTGCCGAGGGGATCGAGGTCAACGTGACGCTCCGCCAGGCAACAATCGGCGAGACGGTGATTCACGAAGGCGACATCATCACCGTCGATGGTACCTCGGGCGGGGTCTATCTGGGCATGGTGCCGACCATCGAGGCCGAAATCACCCAGGAGCTGCATACGCTGCTGGATTGGGCCGACAACGAGGCAAAACTGGCCGTGATGGCCAACGCCGACACGCCCGAGGACGCAAAACGCGCGTTGCAGTATGGCGCCAAGGGAATCGGATTGTGCCGGACCGAACGCATGTTCAATGCGATGGATCGCCTGCCCATCGTGCTGGAAATGATCATCGCCGACGATCTGGAGCAGCGGCAGAAGGCGCTCGACCGCCTGTTACCCATCCAGCGTTCGGATTTCAAGAGCCTGCTGCAAACCATGGCGGGCCTGCCGGTGACGATTCGCCTGCTCGACCCGCCGATCCACGAATTTCTGCCGTCGGAGCGGCAGCTGATCCGGGAGCTCGACGAACTGCAGCATCTGTACAAGACGGTCAGCGGCATGGAAATCCTGGACAACACGCTGGCGATCCTGTCCGATGCCGTGCTGACACCCGAGGCGGTCAATCTGGTCAGGCAGAACACGTTCAACCTGCATATCGTCGAGCTGGCGATCAGTAAAAAACAGACGATCCTGAAGAAAGTGCGGGCATTGCAGGAGGTCAACCCGATGCTCGGGCATCGCGGCGTGCGGCTCGGCGTCACGTTCCCGGAAATCTATATCATGCAGATTCGCGCGCTGGCCGAGGCCACCGCCGAATGCATCAAGGAAGGCCTGGACGTGCGTCCCGAAATCATGGTGCCTCAGGTCTGTACCTCGGCGGAACTGCGCTTCGTCAAACGCTATTTGGACAAGACCGTGGCAGAGGTCGAACAGAGCCGCGGCGTCAAACTGAACCTGAAGTTTGGCACCATGATCGAGGTGGTTCGCGCCTGCATGCGGGCGGACAGCTTTGCCCAGGAAGTTGAATTCTTCTCGTTCGGCACGAATGACCTGACACAGGCGACCTTCTCGTTTTCACGCGAAGACGCCGAAAACAAGTTCCTGCCGGACTATAACGAAAAGGACGTGCTGCATGACAATCCCTTCGAGATGCTCGATATTCAGGGCGTCGGCCGCCTGATGAAACTGGCGATTGAAGGCGGCCGCAGCGTCCGGCCGGAACTGAAAGTCGGCATTTGCGGCGAGCATGGCGGGCATCCGCGTTCGGTCATTTTCTGCCACCAGATCGGGCTGAATTACGTATCGTGTTCGGCGCCGCGCGTGCCGATCGCCCGGCTGGCCGCAGCTCACGCCAAACTGAGCGAAAGCTGAGTTTCGCCTGCCATCAACGGCTTCGACGCGCGCCGGCGTGGTTGTGCGCCCAAGTGCGCGTTAAAGTCCTTGACCAATAAGTCAATTTCGCTATAATGCGCGCCCCTGTAGAACCGATGGTCGGTTCTCGACCTTGCTCCACCGCTACGCATGGCGGGGGGCGTTAACAACCACAAGGAGTTTTAATGCGCCATTACGAAATCGTATTTATCGTGCATCCCGATCAAAGCGAGCAAGTGCCTGCAATGATCGAGCGTTATCGCACTCTGGTAACTTCCCAAAGCGGTCAGATCCACCGTCTGGAAGACTGGGGTCGCCGCCAGCTGGCTTACCCGATCCAGAAGATCCACAAGGCACACTATGTGCTGATGAATATCGAATGCAACCAGGAAACACTGGACGAGCTGGAACATGCGTTCCGCTTCAATGACGCGGTGCTGCGCCATCTGACGGTCAAGACCAAGGCTGCTGTCACCGAGCCGTCGGCAATGATGAAGGAAGAAAAATCCCGTTCCGTGCCGACTGAAAGTGCCGCACCTGCCGCAGAAGCGGCTGCTGCCTGATCATTGACGCATCGCCGGATCGCGTGGCTCTCGCTATCGCAACCGGTTTGCATTAAACGATATTTATTTTGGAATAAGGAAACATCATGGCTCGTCCATCAGACAAAAAGAAAGATGACAAGAACAAGCGTTCTTCCCGCAACAATCTGTTCAAGCGCCGCAAGTTCTGCCGCTTCACTGCCGAGAAGATCGCCGAAGTGGATTACAAGGATATCAATATCCTCAAGGAGTTCATCTCCGAAAATGGCAAGCTGATTCCGGCTCGCATTACCGGCACCAAGGCGCGCTATCAGCGCCAATTGAGCGTTGCCGTGAAGCGTGCGCGTTTCCTGGCTTTGCTGCCATACACTGATTTGCACTAAGGAGTGAAGTCATGCAAGTAATTTTGATGGAAAAAGTGACTAACGTCGGTCAACTGGGTGACGTGGTCAAGGTCAAGAACGGCTACGCCCGCAATTTCCTGATCCCGCAAGGCAAGGCCAAGCGTGCTACAGCTGCCAATATGGCGGAATTCGAAGCGCGTCGCGTCGAGATCGAGGCAGCGGACAAGGCCAAGCTGGCTGACGCTCAGGCGCGTGGCGAGAAGCTCGCTGGCGTGACCGTGCAGATCGTGCAAAAAGCGGGCGTGGACGGCAAGCTGTTCGGCTCCGTCAACAATGCCGACATCGCTGCTGCGCTGTTGGCTCAGGGCTTCGAGGTGGAAAAGGCACAAGTGCGTATGCCGACAGGTCATCTCAAGCAAATCGGCGATTATCCGGTCAGCATTGCGCTGCATACCGATGTGGTGGTGGATATTACCGTTTCGGTGCTTGGCGAACAGTAATTCGCACGGTATTCACACAAACAGAAAAGGACTGGAGACAGTCCTTTTTTGTTTTCTATCTCTGGTTTGTGTGACAAGGTAAAATGCCAGTCCCAGCTCTGTTTTTATTCTGATTTAATCCATGCAAAACTTTCCTGTTCAGGATGCACAAATCGACCAGATCAAATTGCCGCCTCATTCGGTCGAGGCAGAACAGTCGGTGCTTGGTGGTTTGCTGCTCGAATCCAGCGCGTTGGACAAAGTTGGCGACCTGATCACTGAGGAAGATTTTTATCGTCAGGAACATCGGCTGATTTACCGGCAAATTGTGCGGCTGAGCGAACAGGCCAAACCGGTGGATGTGATTACCGTCGCGGAAGCGCTGGAAATTGCCGGTGAGCTGGAAAGGGTGGGCGGTTTGCCCTATCTGGGCAGCCTCGCGCAGAACGTGCCGTCTGCCGCGAATATCCGGCGCTATGGCGAAATCGTGCGCGAGCGCTCCATCATGCGCAAGCTGGTGGAGGTGGGCTCGGATATCGCCGGCAGCGCCTACAATCCGGCGGGGCGAGATGCCGCGCAGCTGCTCGACGAGGCGGAAAGCAAAGTGTTCGAGATTGCCGAGGCGGGTTCGAGGGGTAAGCAGGGATTCTTCCCGATGCCACCGCTGCTGACGCAGGTGGTGGAGCGCATCGAGACCCTTTACAGCCGCGATAATCACAGCGACGTGACCGGTGTTGCCACGGGTTTTACCGATCTGGATCGCATGACCTCCGGGCTTCAGCCAGGGGATTTGATCATCGTGGCCGGGCGTCCCAGTATGGGCAAGACGGCATTCTCCATCAATATCGCCGAAAATATTGCGCTGGACAGCAACAAGCCGGTGGCGATTTTCAGTATGGAAATGGGAGCCGCCCAGCTGGCGATGCGTATGCTGGGCTCGGTCGGCAAACTCAACCAGCATGATCTGCGTACGGGGCGGCTGCAGGATGACGATTGGGGGCGATTGACCCATGCGTTGGGCAGGCTTAATGACGCGCCGATCTATATCGACGAGAGTGCTGCGCTGTCGGCCCTTGAGCTCCGCGCCCGGTCGCGCCGTCTGCATCGTCAGAACAATGGGCTCGGGCTGATCGTGGTGGATTACCTGCAGCTGATGAGTTCCAATGCGGGCAAGAATAGCGAAAATCGCGCCACCGAAATTTCGGAAATGTCGCGCTCCCTGAAGGCGCTGGCCAAGGAATTGCACGTGCCGCTGATTGCGCTTTCGCAGCTGAATCGCAGCCTGGAGCAGCGCCCCAACAAGCGGCCGGTGATGTCGGACCTGCGGGAATCCGGCGCCATCGAGCAGGACGCCGACCTGATTCTGTTCATCTATCGCGATGAGGTGTACAACAGCGATTCGCCCGATAAAGGCAAGGCGGAAATCATCATCGGCAAACAGCGTAACGGCCCGATCGGCAAAGTCGAGCTGGCTTTTCGCGGCGAGTACACCCGTTTCGAAAATCTGGCCATGGGCGGCTATTGATTTTGCAGAGCTTTTGTTTGATGTGCGATTCTGTTTGCGGAGCGCAGAGCTTTTGCATATAATGCTCGTCTTTAGGCGCGTAGCTCAGCTGGTTAGAGCACTACCTTGACATGGTAGGGGTCGTTGGTTCGAGTCCAATCGTGCCTACCAATTCGTTCCGGTCGCTGTGGCGGTCGTGAGAAAAAGCCGCGTCGAGCGGCTTTTTTATTTTGTCGGCTTGCTCGGTATTCGGGGCGGGTCGCGAGCGGCCCTGGCAATTCTTTAAGTTTCCGGGAGGTGCCCGAATGAAGGCAATTCCAACCGCCATTCCTGACGTCCTGTTGATCGATCCGGATGTGATGAGCGATGAGCGCGGCTATTTTTTCGAGAGCTTTAATCATCGTTCCTTTGTCGACCTGGTCGGGCGCGAGGTTGAGTTCGTTCAGGATAATCACACTTGTTCGGGGCGGCAGGTGTTGCGAGGTCTGCACTATCAGGTCAGGCATGCGCAGGGCAAGCTGGTGCGGGTGGTGAGCGGCACGGTGTTCGATGTGGTTGTGGATTTGCGCAAGCACTCGGCAACGTTCGGGCGGTACGTGGGAACGATATTATCCGCCGAGAATAAAAAACTGATCTGGATCCCGGAAGGATTTGCGCATGGTTTTCTGGTGCTGTCGAACGCGGCGGAGTGTCTCTACAAAACGACTGACTATTGGTACCCCGAACACGAGCGCTGCATCCGTTGGGATGATCCAACCCTGGCGATCGAGTGGCCGTTGCAGGGCAAGCCGGTTCTTTCCGCCAGGGATGTCGGCGGGCAGCTGTTTCGCGAAGCGGAGGTATTTCCATGACCTGTGGAATGCGCTGCGGTGATCAAATGGGGTATCAAAAAAGCCGGGCGCTAACTTGTCTTTGCAAATCATTGCTATTGCTTGACACTCTTGGGGTTTCTCAATAGAATTCGCAACCTTTTTTTCGTCGCCGAAGGCTGGTTTTGCCTCGCGGTGGCGCGGAATTTTTTTAACCAATTTGATTTTTAACGGAATTTTAGAAAATTATTTTAGGATGTGTAGATAATGCCAACCATTAACCAGTTGATCCGCAAGCCGCGTGTTGCAATCGTCGAAAAGAGCAAGGTTCCCGCCTTGGCGGGCTCTCCGCAGAAACGCGGAGTATGTACTCGCGTGTATACCACGACTCCGAAGAAGCCGAACTCCGCGTTGCGTAAGGTGGCCAAGGTTCGTCTGACCAATGGTTTTGAGGTGATCAGCTACATCGGCGGTGAAGGCCACAACCTGCAGGAGCACTCGGTGGTGTTGCTGCGCGGCGGTCGTGTAAAGGACTTGCCGGGTGTGCGTTATCACATGGTGCGCGGTAGTCTGGATACGGCTGGCGTGAAAGATCGTAAGCAGGCTCGTTCCAAGTACGGTGCGAAGCGCGCCAAGAAGTAATTCCTTCAAGCATAATTTTCTGATTATTCGAGGTTGATATGCCAAGACGTAGAGAAGTCCCCAAGCGTGAAGTCCTGCCGGATCCGAAGTTCGGTAACCAGGATCTGTCCAAGTTTGTGAATGTGTTGATGACCGCCGGTAAGAAGTCGGTGGCCGAGCGTATCCTGTACGGTGCGCTGGAACAGGTTGGCAAGAAGACCAACAAGGATGCGATCGAGGTGTTCAATCTCGCGCTGAACAATGCCAAGCCGCAGGTCGAAGTAAAGAGCCGCCGTGTTGGTGGTGCGAACTATCAAGTGCCGGTGGAAGTGCGTCCGTCACGTCGCATGGCGCTGGCAATGCGCTGGTTGCGCGAAGCTGCGCGCAAGCGTGGTGAAAAGTCCATGGGCATGCGTCTGGCGGGTGAACTGATCGATGCATCCGAAGGTCGCGGCGGTGCAGTGAAGAAGCGTGAAGAAGTGCATCGCATGGCGGAAGCGAACAAGGCATTCTCGCATTTCCGTTTCTAAGCGGATTACAGTCGTTTAACCAGATTAATAGTTAGGTATCTACCGTGGCACGTAAAACTCCCATCGAGCGTTATCGCAATATCGGCATCAGTGCGCATATTGACGCAGGCAAGACAACAACCACTGAGCGCATTCTGTACTACACCGGTGTGAACCACAAAATCGGTGAAGTGCATGATGGCGCAGCCACCATGGACTGGATGGAGCAGGAGCAAGAGCGCGGTATTACCATTACGTCTGCGGCAACGACCTGTTTCTGGAAGGGCATGGACATGACCTTCCCGGAACATCGCTTCAATATTATTGATACCCCGGGCCACGTGGACTTCACCATCGAGGTGGAGCGCTCGATGCGCGTACTGGATGGTGCCTGCATGGTGTATTGCGCCGTGGGTGGTGTGCAGCCGCAATCTGAAACGGTGTGGCGCCAAGCCAACAAATACAAGGTGCCGCGTCTGGCATTCGTCAACAAGATGGATCGTACCGGCGCCAACTTCTTCAAGGTGGTCACGCAGATGCAGACCCGCTTGAAGGCCAATCCGGTTCCCATCGTGATCCCGATTGGCGCCGAAGATGGTTTTACCGGCGTGGTGGATCTGATCAAGATGAAGGCGATCATCTGGGATGAGGCATCCCAGGGGATGAAGTTCGAGTACAGGGATATTCCGGCTGAGTTGGTGGATACCGCCAATGAATGGCGCGAGAAAATGGTTGAAACTGCCGCTGAGGCATCCGAGGAAATGATGAATCATTACCTCGAAAATGGCGAGTTGACCGAGCAGCAGATTATTGAAGGCATTCGCCATCGCACGATCGCTTGCGAAATCCAGCCGATGTTGTGTGGTACCGCATTCAAGAACAAGGGCGTGCAGCGCATGCTGGATGCGGTGATTCAGTTCCTGCCGTCGCCGGTTGATATTCCCGATGTGAAGGGTGAAACCGAGGGTGGCGAGCCGACCAGCCGTAAGGCCGATGACAAGGAAAGTTTCTCCGCGTTGGCGTTCAAGCTGATGACTGACCCGTTCGTCGGGCAATTGACCTTTGTGCGCGTGTATTCCGGCGTGCTGAAGAAGGGGGATACGGTTTACAACCCGGTCAGGGGCAGGAAAGAGCGTATTGGCCGTATCGTGCAGATGCACGCGAACAATCGCGAAGAAGTTGATGAAATTCTGGCTGGCGATATCGCCGCCTGTATTGGTTTGAAGGAAGTGACGACCGGTGAATCGCTGTGCGATCCGGATAAGGCGATCATTCTCGAGCGCATGGTGTTCCCGGAGCCGGTGATCCACGTTGCGGTCGAGCCGAAGACCAAGGCGGACCAGGAAAAGATGGGTATTGCGCTGGGTCGCCTGGCTCAGGAAGATCCTTCGTTCCGTGTGCGCACTGATGAAGAGTCTGGTCAGACCATCATCTCCGGTATGGGTGAGTTGCACCTGGAAATTCTGGTTGACCGCATGAAGCGCGAGTTTGGCGTGGAAGCAAACGTGGGTGCGCCGCAAGTGGCCTACCGCGAAGCGATCCGCAAGGCCGTGGAAGTTGAAGGCAAGTACGCCAAGCAAACCGGTGGTCGCGGCCAGTACGGTCACGTCTGGATCAAGATGGAGCCGAACGAGGCAGGCAAGGGTTTCGAGTTTGTCGATGCGATCAAGGGCGGTACGGTGCCGCGCGAATTCATTCCGGCCGTGGAAAAAGGCTTGCGCGAATCGCTGCCGAGCGGTGTGTTGGCCGGATTCCCGGTGGTTGACGTGAAGGTTACGCTGTTTGACGGTTCCTATCATGACGTGGACTCGAACGAAAACGCGTTCAAGATGGCAGCGTCGATGGCGTTCAAGGACGGCATGCGCAAGGCCAATCCCGTATTGCTGGAGCCGATGATGTCGGTCGAGGTGGAAACGCCGGAAGACTATACCGGCACGGTGATGGGTGACTTGTCGTCCCGCCGCGGCATGGTTCAGGGTATGGACGATATGGCGGGCGGCGGCAAGACGGTCAAGGCGGAAGTGCCGTTGTCCGAGATGTTCGGTTACTCCACTGCGCTGCGTTCTGCGACGCAAGGCCGTGCAACCTACACCATGGAATTCAAGCACTACTCTGAGGCGCCAAGGAATGTCGCCGAAGCGATCATGAGCAAGAAATAAGTTTCAGTACGGAATTAACTATTAAGAATCAGGATTAGGGGCGAACATCATGGCAAAGAGCAAATTTGAACGAACCAAGCCGCACGTAAACGTCGGCACGATTGGTCACGTTGACCACGGCAAGACCACGCTGACCGCAGCGATCACGATGGTGCTGTCCAAGAAGTTTGGCGGCGAAGCCAAGGCATATGACCAGATCGACGCAGCGCCGGAAGAAAAGGCGCGCGGC
>DASSQR010000097.1:0-5140 GCA_035702405.1 Gallionella sp.
TGCTCATCCTCTGCTTTCTCGCCGGCGTGCTGCTGCGCCATTTCAAGCGCATGCCGGATAACGCGCCTGCCGCGCTCAACAGTTTCATCATCCATGTTTCGCTGCCCGCGCTGACGCTGTATTACATCCACGATTTGAAGATTGCTGGCGATGTGGTTCTGGTGGCGGCGATGGCATGGATTTATTTTGCGCTGGCTGCGGGATCCTTCTGGCTGATCGGACGGCGGCTGCAGTTGCCGCGGCGGACGGTGGGGGCACTGATGCTGACTGGCGGGCTGGGCAACACCTCGTTCTTCGGCCTGCCGATGGTGGAAGCGTATTACGGTAATGCCGGCATCGGCACGGCGATCATCGCCGACCAGCTTGGCTCGTTTTTTGCGCTGTCCATTCTGGGTATCACCGCGGCAGGCATTTATTCGTCCGGCCGGCCGACGGTTGCACTGATCGTCAAACGCATCATCCTGTTTCCGCCATTCATTTCCTTGCTGGCCGCCGTGTTGCTGATTCCGGTGGACTACGCCGAGTGGTTCACCGCGTTGCTGAAACGGCTGGGCGATACCCTGGCGCCGCTCGCGCTGCTCTCGGTCGGTATGCAACTGCGGCTCGGTCACATCGCGGGCAATGGCCGCAATCTGGCGCTCGGCCTGCTGTTCAAGCTGATTCTCGCGCCGCTGGCGATTTTTCTTCTCTATGTGCCACTGCTCGAGGCACAAGGTCAGGCAATCCAGGTGACCTTATTTGAAGCAGCGATGCCGCCGATGATCACCGCAGCGATCGTCGCGACCGAACACGAGCTCGATCCGCCACTGGCGAACCTGATGGTGGCGGTCGGACTGCTGGTGTCGTTCGTCACACTATACGGCTGGTGGCACCTGTTTTCCGGCATTTAGTCGCAATGTAAAAACAACGGCGCCGGCTTGTTGCATAATCGCGCCTTTGGCGCTGCGCATCGTCAGGTATCGGTAAGGAATATCGAAATGTTTATGGCAAGAATCATGTCAAACCAGGGACGTACCATCAAGATCATCGCGGTGCTTGCATTGCTGGCGGCAGGGGCGTGGTGGCTGTTGCCGAGTAACGGGAAGGGGGCGGCCGAGACCGTTGCCAAGCCGACGGCTAAAGCCGCACTCACCGTGCGGGCGGTGCAACTGGCACCGGCACAGTGGGCGCAGACACTTGCCGCCAATGGTAGTGTGGTCGCATGGCAGGAAGCTGTGATCGGTGCCGAACTGTCCGGCCTGCGTATCGCCGAAGTGAAGGTGAATGTCGGTGACCGCGTCAGGCGTGGCGATTTGCTGGCTACTCTGGCAGCGGATACCCAGCAGGCCACCGCTGCGGAATCACGTGCCGCGCTCGCGGAGAGTGAAGCGCAACTGGCCGAAGCGATAGCCAACGCCGAGCGTGCGCGCAAGCTCCGGGCGTCCGGTTTTATCAGCGAACAGCAGGTAATTCAGGCCACGACAGTCGAGCAGGCGGCGCGCGCGCGCGTCGAGGTGCGGCGTGCCAAGCTCCAGGCGGACACGCTGCGGGTGGCGCAGGCGCGCATTGTCGCGCCGGATGCTGGCATTCTTTCGGTGAGCAATGCAACCGTGGGCACGCTGACCCAGCCCGGCGCGGAACTGTTCCGTCTGATTCGCCAGGGACGGCTGGAATGGCGCGCGGAGTTGACCGCCGACGAACTGGCGCGGGTGCGCAAGGGCATGGCCGTTGAGCTGTCGCTCGCCGAGGGACGAATCGTGCATGGCAAGGTGCGCGCGGTCGCGCCCGCGGTCGACGCGAAGACTCGCTATGGCCAGGTGCTGGTGGAATTGCCGGACAATGCGGGCCTTGTCGCCGGACAGTTCACCCGCGGCATGATCAGGCTGGGCGAGGGTAAAGTGAGCGCGCAGACCCTGCCGCAGTCAGCGGTGGTGCTGCGCGATGGCGCGGCATACGTGTTCGTCATAACGCCGGACAGCAAGGTGCAGGAGCGCAAGGTTGTCACGGGCGCGCGCCTGGCTGATCGCGTCGAAATCACTTCCGGCTTGAGTACAGATACGCCGGTGGTCGAAACCGGCGGCGCATTCCTCGCGGATGGCGATGTTGTGCGGGTTACAAAGGCGGCGCAATAAATGAACGTTTCAGCCTGGTCCATCCGCAACCCCATTCCGGCGGTTCTCGCTTTCGTCATGCTCACGCTGATGGGCATGATGGCCTTCAAGGCGATGAAGATCCAGCAGTTCCCCGACATCGATCTGCCGATGGTGGTGGTGACGGCTTCCCTGCCCGGCGCTTCGCCGGTACAGCTGGAAACCGAGGTCGCGCGCAAGCTGGAGAATTCGCTAGCCAATACCCAGGGACTTAAGCATCTTTACACCAAGATTCAGGACGGCACGGTCATCATCTCGGCCGAATTCCGCCTGGAGAAGAATACCCAGGAAGCGGTGGATGATGTGCGCGCGGCGGTGAACCGCGTGCGTGCCGATTTGCCGCGCGATTTGCGCGATCCGACGGTAGCGAAGGTGGAGCTCAGCGGGCTGCCGATCCTGACCTATACCATCTCGTCGCCCAACATGAGCGAAGAGGAACTGTCCTGGTTCGTCGACAACACCGTGACCAAGGCGCTGCTATCGGTGCGCGGTGTGGGTGCGGTTGGCCGGGTCGGCGGCGTGACACGTCAGGTCAGCGTCGAACTCGATCCGGCCAAGCTGCTCGCCCTGAATGCGACCGCAGCAGACATCTCGCAGCAGCTGCGCCTGATCGAGCAGGAAGCATCCGGCGGCCGGACGGATATCGGCGGCATGGAACAATCGGTGCGCACCATCGCGACGGTGAAGACGGCCGACGACCTCGCGCGCATGGAAATCCACTTGCCGGACGGGCGCAACGTGCGGCTCGACCAGCTTGCCACCGTGCGCGACACCGTGGCCGAACGCCGCTCTGCCGCGTTGCTCGACGGTCGCGAAGTGGTGGGCTTCGAGATCAGCCGCTCGCGCGGGTATGGTGTGCTCGACGTGGCCCAGGGAACCGCTGCGGTCCTGACCAAGCTCAAGGCGGAGCATCCCGGCCTGGTCATCACCGAGGCCTATAATTTTGTCGATCCGGTGGTCGAAAACTACGAAGGCTCGATGTCGCTGCTGTACGAAGGCGCCGCACTGGCCGTGCTGGTAGTGCTGCTGTTCCTGCGCAATGCGCGCGCGACCTTCGTCGCGGCGACTGCGTTGCCATTGGCGGTGATTCCGACTTTCCTGGTGATGTACCTGATGGGCTTCAGCATCAATGTGGTCACGCTGTTGTCGCTGTCGATCGTGGTCGGCGTGCTGGTGGACGATGCCATCGTCGAAATCGAGAACATCATGCGCCATCTGGAGATGGGCAAGACGCCATACCAGGCGGCAATGGAGGCGGCAGACGAAATCGGTCTCGCGGTGATCGCGACCACGTTTACGCTGATTGCAGTGTTCCTGCCGACCGCATTCATGGCTGGCGTGCCGGGCAGGTTTTTCGTGCAATTCGGCTGGACTGCGGCGATTGCCGTATTCTTCTCGCTGGTCGTGGCGCGCATGCTGACGCCGATGATGTCGGCCTATATTCTCAAGCCGCGGGTTTCGCACGGACTGCCACGGTGGATTGAGACTTACCTGGGATGGGCCAATTGGTGCCTTAAACACAGGGTCCGGACCACGGTTGCGGCGGTGGTGTTCTTCTTCGGTTCATTCGGACTGGTGTTTCTGCTGCCCACCGGCTTCATGCCGCCCGCCGATCCGGCGAAATCGCAGGTGACGCTCACGCTGCCGCCGGGCAGCACCTTCGATCAGACCTACCGGATGGCGGAACAGGCACGTGCGATCGTGGCCCAGAATCCGCATGTGAAACTCATCTACACTGCGATCGGCGGCGGCAGCACCGGTGGCGACCCGTTTGCACCGCAAGGGGCCGCAGATGTGCGCAAGGCCACGCTGACACTGAACTTCACGCCGCGCCGCGAACGGGACATCAGCCAGCAGGTGATCGAAGAGCAATTGCGCGAGGCGCTGGCCGAATTGCCGGGCGTGCGCGTGAAGATCGGCCTGGAAGGGCCGGGCGGTTCAAGCGAGAAGTATGTGCTGGTATTGGCCGGCGAGGATGGCGATGCGTTGCTGCAGCATGCGCAGCAGGTGCAGCATGAGCTGCGCACCATTCCCGGTATCGGCAACGTCACCTCAACCTCGGCGCTCGCGCGCCCCGAACTGGTGGTGCGCCCCGATTTTGCCAAGGCCGCCGACCTGGGCGTAACGTCCGCCGCAATTGCCGATACGCTGCGGATTGCCACGGCAGGCGATTACGACCAATCCCTGGCCAAGCTCAATCTGCCTGACCGGCAGGTTCCGGTGATGGTCAAGCTGCGCGCCGATGCGCGCCAGGACCTCGACCTGCTGTCGCGATTGGTGGTGCACGGCGCGCGCGGGCCGGTGATGCTGGGCAATGTGGCCGATCTGAGTATCGGCAGCGGACCCGCCCAGATCGACCGTTACGACCGGCGGCGCAATATCAATTTCCAGATCGAACTCAACCAGCAACCGATGGGGGCAGTAGAGAAGCAGGCGCTGGCCCTGCCCAGCCTCCGGAACCTGCCGTCCGGCATCACCGTGGCGACGGTCGGTGATGCCGAAGCGATGGGCGAACTGTTCCAGAGCTTCGGTCTGGCCATGCTGACCGGCATTCTGTGCATCTATACGGTGCTGGTGCTGCTGTTCAAGAATTTCGTACAGCCGGCCACCATCCTCGCGGCGCTGGTGCTGTCGGTGCCGGGCGCGTTCTTCGCCCTCTTCATCACGCACACCGCCGTGTCGATGCCGTCGATGATCGGTCTGATCATGCTGATGGGTATCGCCACCAAGAACTCCATCCTGCTGGTGGAATACGCCATCGTGTCGCGCCGCGACCGCGGCATGAGCCGCGCCGAAGCGCTGCTCGATGCGTGCAAAAAACGCTCGCGCCCGATCGTGATGACCACCATGGCGATGGGCGCGGGCATGCTGCCGGTCGCGCTCGGCATCGGCGTCGATCCGAGCTTCCGTGCGCCGATGGCGATTGTTGTGATCGGCGGCCTGATTACCTCCACCTTCCTCAGCTTGCTGGTGATTCCGGTGGTGTTCACCTACGTGGACGATGCGCTGGA
>DASSQR010000098.1:0-4909 GCA_035702405.1 Gallionella sp.
CCCAGTTGTCGTTCAACGGAGCATTCTTGAACGGATCGATGATCTGCGCCAGAGTCTTGCCGTTAATCCACGTCGACAGGAAGCTCGGCGTGATCGGGAAGCCCGGTTGAGCGGGTTGGGGCGGACCAAGCGGTTGTACCAGGGAAGTATCGCTGTCACGCAGATGTTCCATGTATTCGCGCGTATGGGTCTGCCAGTACACTTCGGCCGTTGCGGTGATCTTCTGGCCAGGCGCTGCCTTGAAGCGATAAGTCACTTCATCCCAGTTCTGACCATCCGCGTAACGCTGAACGATCTTGCTGTTCACGGGGCCGCCTTGTTCGTACGGCACCATGGTAGTCGGATTGTAATTCCAGAACTTCACACCCGCAGTACGATAGTCCTGATAGGTGAAGCCCTTCGGCGGAATCCGGTTGTCGAACAGGATGAAGTTGTTGGTCAGCGCGGTCGACGGTGCGCAAGCTGTCGGCACACCGCTGGTCGGATCCGGGAAGATCGCGGCGCCGTTGGCATTCGTGCAGGTACCGGTAACGCGTTCATACACCATCACAGCATTCGCCTGCTGGGTCGAGTCGATCACGTTGGAAAGCGCACGGTTGAACGGCACACCAGTCGCGGTGCTCAACGTAGCCTGAGCTGCGTCGTACACGCCGGACTCATACACGTTCACGCCGGCAGCGTCCTTCGCGGCAACCGACAGCCAGAAGCGACGGCCATCCGGGTAGCCGGTCGGAATGCGGTGACCGGAGTTGTTGGTGACCTTCACCTTCATTTCGTACACGCCGGGCTGACCTTGCAGTTCTACCGGTGCCTGACTGATTTGCACGTCCAGTGCATCACGCAAAGTGATGTCGGTATTCTGCTGGGCGCGATCCCACATCGGACCACGGTCGGACAGCATGCCGGGGAAGACGCGCGGGTCGCGGCCAATCGGGGCACCCATCAAGACGAGGTCGACTTCAGGATACAACGCCTTCATCATCGCCGGCAGGTTGCGGTTAGCACCAGTCAGCTTGTGGAATGCGGTACCGCCGTTCGGGGCACGATCCTTGCCATACGGGAAGCCGCCAACCCAGAACGGATCGGGGTTGTAGCTGGAAGGATCCAAATCCGTGTACTCATGCTTGAGTGTCGGCATATGGCAGTCCTGACAACGCTGCTCGCCCTTCCATTGTTGCTTCTTGATCGGGTCATAGCCGACGTTGGTCGTCTTGGAGAACTCAGAGAACTTCCACTCCGTATAGGTGCGCTGCTCCGGCATGCCGTGATTCAGCACCGGCACGGTCAGATCATGACAGGAACCGCAGAACTCGGAAGAGCGGATGAACGTATTACCGCTGAGCGAACCGCCAGGACCCGGGGGCAACTCTGGGGTGTACGGATTAACCATATCCCAGGCGTTAACCTTGCGGCCTGCGCCACCGACCGTCGAGTGTTCCATCGACAGAGCCTGTGCCTGGTAAACCGGATTGCCTTTCGCTGGTGGCCCAACGGGTGCATTGAATACAGGTGGCAGAGTGCCATCGATATCGTAAGCGAGGGATTGACCGATCGAATTCTTCGCCGGCATTCCTGCTGGCACCGGGTTCATCTTGTTACCAGCCGTGACCCACCAGTCCGGATAGACTGCGTAGATTTGGCCGGTATAGCTGCCGCCCAGCGGGATGTCGCTGAAATAGACATCCATGTTGCCCGAGTACTTGCCGATATAGGTCAGGTTCGACTCGAGGAACTGCAGTGTGGTATCGCCATAGGGCGCGCCCGTACCAATGACCGGATCACCTGCCTGATCTACCGGCCCGTGTCCCTGATGCGGCCAGTCAAACAAGCCGCCAAGCACGTTCCAAACCTGATCCATCACACCAGTCGAGGCGTTCTTCAATACGTCAGGACGCTTGTAAGTAACTGCGCCGGTAGCGCGGTGACAGGTCTCGCAGGTCACACCTTCATCGTCGGTGGACAGCACGATGCTGTGGATCATGGTTGCGCCATCCGGGCTGCCGCCCAGAGCCGGGTCGAAACGGCCCGAGGTCCAACCGTTCGGGCTGTGGCAACGGAAACAGACGTTGCCCGCGCCGTTCTGACCGGTAACAGCCAGGACGGTGTTGTTCACGACCATTTCATTGGCGCGGAACACCGGATCGCGAGCGGCACTCGCCATGCTGGTACCGGCCCAGTTGCCGAAATGGCCGGCGTGCTGATCAACCGTACCGCTGTGGCACGCTGCGCAGGTTACGATGAACTCGAACACGTTCCATGCTGCCGGGAACGTAATGTTCTGCAGTTCCTGCTGTTGAGTACCCGGGTTAGGAACTGCGCCGCCGGGTAGCGGCCGTCCAGGCACGTCTGCACTGGCCGCGCCGGAGAGCGACAAGGCAAGCATGGCAAACAATGCCATGGCGCTCTTGTCCACCCATCGGCGCCTCCATACTAAAAGTATTTTATACACACTACATATCATCTCTCTTGCCTCCTAATGTCATTTTTAAGTTGGACATTTCAATGCTGCATCGTTGGCCACAGTTTGAGGTTCAGCGAAAACTTGCCCTCGCGCTTGTCGTCCAGCGTCAATGCACCCTCTCCCCTCGCGGGCTGACTGCTTGCTGCCTGTGCGGCAGGTGCAATTCTTGTCATGGGCAACCAAACTTTGGCCGTCCAATTTTTTTGTGTTACAAACGGATTGAATGTAAGTTCGGCCTTGATCTGCCCGGTCATTTCGCCCGCGCGATGTCGCGCGCTGGGGGAGCCGTCAGATGGAGCAAGCGAACTGTCCGTCAGGAACCATTTTCCTCCGACATACCAGGAGCCTTTCCTTTGGCCGCGCTGATCATAGGCAGGAGAAAAAGCCGACAGGACAAGCTTGAGAGTGCCAGCAGGCACGACGGCACCGGTCTGATCGACTGCAGTGGCTTTGGATTCGAGTATGAAATCGCGGGTGAATTCGCCCTCCCGCGACATGTAGGTTTGGCCCTTGCTTACCACAGTGAGCGCCGTCAGGTTCCATGACGTCGCGGTGTCACCAACAGCGGATTCCGCTGCCTCTTGCGCCATCGCCGGAGCAATGGTCAGTCCGAATCCGGCCAGCAACTGCAGGCCGGCAATGTATAGTGGCTTTGCCGCCGGCAGGGGCGGACGAGTTTCCTGTTGCTGTTGACAGGTTGCCTGGCTGGAGCGGCGCATCCGGCTGACGGGGTCAACTGCCGCAATGTCGGAGCGCGGACGGGCTGTCGTGAAAAACAGCAGCGTTCCGCATATATCCACCCATTGGCGGATCAGCATCAGTTTCATCTTCAGTTCCTTTACTGCCAAAAAGCGGATCGTCGCAGTATTACTGTTTCAGCCCGGCCCCATGACGTTACAAAATGTAATCTAACTGTATTACCTATCTGCAATAGCCGTGCCAGTCTTCATCAGATAATCATTATGGAAAGCAATTCGTCGTATTAAATGGCTTTATCAAGATCGGGTAATATTTTTTTGAAAAAAATTGAACCAAATAGTTGTCGAATAATAGACACTCATGTCGACATGTCGACATGAGTGTCTATTATTCGACAACTAGCTGTTTTGAAACCGACATGCAGAACGGAATGATTTTTCATAATATTTTTTCTCGCGCGTCGAGTTATTGGCATATTTGACCTGATTTCGTCATCTGCGCGAGATTTATGAATATCATTGTCGGCAAGTGGACAGACCAGAAATCAATACCGGTCAGACTTGTTTTGACGGTCGCAACATAACAACTTCTGCATTATCATTGTGTTGCGATGACTCTGTCGAGTTTTGCAGGAAATTGTGGCTCACTTATAATTACAATCGGTAATTCGGTATGTACTGATTCTATATCGACATCTCAGGAATCACAAATAAAAAAACTCCCGCCAAGGCGGGAGTTCTTTTACGGCAGCTACAGGAAGCTTCAGTGCAATAACAAAGACTGCTGAACCGACCCGGCGCAAAGCAACAACAGGGTATTGGGTAACAGACCGAGGAACAACACACCCAACCCATTCACACTGATCAGCAATGCGCTATCCTGACCGGCACTGATCGGCGCATGAGTTTCCGGCGCATCAAAATACATCAGCTTGACGATCCGCAAATAGTAGAACGCGCCAATCAGAGAAAACATTACCGCAAGGGCAGCCAGCCATAGGTACCCTGCTTGCACGACCGCGCTAAGCACTGCCAGTTTCGCATAGAAGCCGACTGTCGGAGGCACACCGGCAAACGAAAACATGAGCAGCAGCATCATGAAGGCGAGCCACGGACTACGCTGGTTAAGTCCCTTGAAATCATTCAGGGTGTCCGCCTCGAAGCCCTCGCGCGACAACAGCATAATCATGCCAAAGGCCCCAAGTGTCATCAGCACATACACTACCGCGTAATACATCGATGAGGAATAACCACCGATACCGCCGCTCAACATGCCAAGCAGCAGAAAGCCCATGTGTGAAATCGTGGAATAGGCGAGCATGCGCTTGATGTTGGTCTGCGCGATGGCGGTGATGTTGCCGATCGCCATCGATCCGATTGCAAGAATGATCAGCATCCCTGACCACTGCTGTACCAGCGGCTGCAGTCCCTCCACCAGAATGCGGGTGATAAACGCAAAGGCGGCAAGCTTTGGTGCCGAGCCGATCAGCATGGTCATTGCCGTCGGAGCACCGTGGTAGACGTCAGGCAACCACATATGGAAGGGCACGGCACCCAGCTTGAACGCCAGGCCGGACACCACGAACACGAGCCCAAACACTACAAGGGCCTGATTGGCACGGCCAGTCTGGATCGCCTGGGACACAATGCCAAGATCCAGCGATCCGGTCGCACCGTACAGCATCGACATGCCGAACAGCAACAGACCCGAAGCCAGTGCGCCAAGAATGAAGTATTTCATGGCCGCCTC
>DASSQR010000099.1:0-7652 GCA_035702405.1 Gallionella sp.
CATGGAACCCTCGAAGGGCACCGAAGAGATCGCCAAGACGTTGAAGATCGGCCGCGACAAGGACGGTTTCCTGGCCGAGGCTCACCCCAAACTGAAGCCGGTGGAAAGCGTCACCGCGGGTATTTACCTGGCCGGTTGCGCGCAGGGTCCGAAGGACATTCCGGAAACGGTTGCCCAGGCCAGCGCCGCGGCGTGCAAGGTGATCGGGTTGCTGTCGCAACCCACGCTGAGCCATGCGCCGACGGTCGCGAAGGTACGCAATTCGCACTGCTCGGGCTGCGAGATGTGCGTCACCGCCTGTCCCTACAACGCGATCAGCCTAGTGGATGGCAAGGCGCTGGTGAACGAAGTGCTGTGCGAAGGCTGCGGCAGTTGTTCGGCGACCTGCTTGCGCGCCGCGATCGAGGTCAAGAATGCGACGCCGCTGCAGATCAGCGAAATGATCGAAGCGTGCCTGGCTTGAGATATTTGAAAACTGAGGAAAGTAGATGTCGGAACAACAAGCTCAAGTAACAGAGGCCGCATCCGGGTTCGAACCCAGGATCGTCGCCTTCCTGTGCAAGTGGTGTTCGTCGGCGGGAAGTGATCTGGCAGGCGTTTCGCGCATTCAGTACCCCGCCAATGCGACACCTATCATGATCCCGTGCACTGGTAGCGTATCGCCGCTGTATATTCTGTCGGCGTTCAAGAAGGGTGCGGATGGCGTGCTGGTATCCGGATGCCACCCCGGCGACTGCCATTACATCGAGGGCAATTTCCTGGCCCGGCGCAAGATTCAGCTGGTCAAGGAAATGCTGCAATTCATCGGGGTTGAGGAGAATCGTTTCCGCATGTCCTGGGTGTCGGCCGCGGAAGGTGCGAAATACTCCGAGATCATCACGGATTTCGTTGAAGACATCAAGGCGCTCGGCCCGCAAACCAAACTGAAGGCGGACCGCACATGATCAAGATTCAGGATATTCGCGATACCGCGCGCGACATGCTCGCAAAGAACGAGGTGCGCGCCGTGATCGGTTATCGCCGCGGCAGCCGCGGCATGCAGGCCGAGCCGGTGGTGATCACCCGTCCGGAGCAGGCCGACGAACTGGTCTGGGATCCGACCTGCGTGCACAACCTCGCGCTCAATCTGGTTGAGGACCGCAAGGCGCTCAAGCATAAACGCGAGACGCCGAAGCAGCCGATTGCAGTGGTTGCGAAGGGCTGCGATGCGCGTGCAGTTGCCGTGCTTGTGCAGGAGCATTATTTCAAGCGTGACGATGTTTACGTCATCGGCATGTCCTGCGAGGGTACCGGGGTGGTGGACGAGCGCAAGCTGGCCAACCATCTGAATGGCGCATATGCGACAGAGTCGTCGTTCGACGGTGATGATTTTGTCTTCACCACCGCCGCCGGCGAACAGCGTGTCCCGGCCCGCGAAGTGCTGGCGGACCGCTGCCTCGAATGCCGCAACCCGTATCCCAAAGAGCACAATGCAGTGTTCGGCGAGGACAAGACGGGGCGCGAACTGGCCGTGCCGTTCACCGCGCTGGACCAATTCAAGGCGCTGAGCGAAGGCGAACGCTGGGAGTTCTGGAGCCATCACTTCGACCGCTGCATCCGCTGCTTCGCGTGCCGTTCGGTATGCCCGATGTGCTACTGCGACGAGTGTGTGGTGGACAGCATCAAGTTCCCGGTCACCGGGCAAACCAGTGCCGAGGAAAAGGCGACCCGCATCCGCTGGATCGACCGTTCCGCGACGCGTGCCGACAACGCGGGATACCACCTGGTGCGCGCGCTGCATCTGGCCGGCCGCTGCATCGACTGTGCCGAGTGCGAACGCGTCTGCCCGGTAAATATTCCGTTGCGGCTGCTGAACAACAAGATGGAGCAGGAATCACGCGACGAGTTCGGTTACGAACCAGGTGCAAGCCTGTCGGGACCATCGCTGACGTCCTCCTTCAACGAAAACGACCCGGAAGAATTCATCAGGTAATGGCATGGAAAAGATTCTAGACAAAAAACGTATCGACGACTGGATCGCCGCGCTGTCCGACTGGGAAGTCTTCGGGCCGTCGTTTCAGGATGGTATCTGGGCGTATCGGCCGGTAAACGGCGCAGTGCGGATGGATCACGGCAACACCACCCAGCCGCCGAAGGGACTTTCCTTCCCGCAGCGCGAGGTGTTCTTCTCGTTCGAGCAGATCAAGGGGGAGCCGCCGCGCTTGACGCAAAAGCTTCCAAGCATCAAGTCGCATGCCGTGTTCGGTGTGCGTCCCTGCGATGGTCGCGGCGCGGTGCGCATGGACAAGGTGTTCTCCGATCACGTCGAAGACCCGTACTACTGGGAGCGGCGCAAGAAGGTGGCCTACGTCGGTCTCGCCTGCAACAAGCCGGCCAGCAGCGATTGCTTCTGCCTGTCGGTCGGCGGTTCGCCGGTATCCACCGACGGCCTCGACGTGATGATGACTGACCTGGGTGATCGCTACGCCGTTACCGCGATTACCGAAGCCGGCAAGGCGCTGATGGCGGCTGCGGGCGGTGTGTTCAGCGACGCGGCAGATGCCGATCGCAAGCAGGTTCAGGACGTGCATGCGGCTGCTGTGGCACATCCGCAACGCGCTGTTGCGAATGCACCCGGCGCGGCAGCCAAGCTGAAAACCAGTTTCGATTCGCCGTTGTGGGATGAACTCGCGAAGCCGTGTATCGGTTGCGGTATTTGCACCTTCCTGTGCCCGACCTGCCATTGCTTCGACATCAATGACGAGCAGACCAGCTCGACACCGCTGAAGGGCAATCGCGTGCGGACCTGGGATAACTGCCAGTTCCCCGATTTCACGATGCATACCTCGGGCCACAACCCGCGCGAAGGTACCGGGGCGCGGCTGCGTCAGCGGGTAAGCCACAAGTTTCAGTATTTCCAGGACAACTTCGGGATGATTCAGTGTACCGGTTGTGGCCGCTGTGTCAGCGAATGCCCAGTCGGAATTGATATCGTTTCTGTCGTCAATAAGGTAGTCGAACATGCAGCATAACATTTACCTGCCACAACTGGCGCGGATTACCCATATCAAGGAAGAGATGGGTGGGGAACGCTCGATCAAGACTTTCCGTGTCGAGCCCGTCGAAGGCGATCTGTTTGAGCATGACTGCGGCCAGTGCGCCATGCTGTCGATTTTCGGTCGCGGCGAAGTGATGATCTCGATCGCATCGTCGCCGCTGATCAAGGAATACAAGCAGTTCAGCATCATGCGCACCGGGCGTGTCACGACCGCTTTCCACGAGCTGGAAGTCGGCGACGTGATCGGGATGCGCGGCGCATATGGCAACAGCTTTCCGCTGGATGACTGGCGCGGCAAAAACCTCGTCTTCATCGGCGGCGGCGTCGGTCTCGCACCGATCTGGCCGCTGATTACCACGGCGATTGCACAGCGCGGCGACTTCAAAAATATTTCGATTTTCTATGGTGCACGGACGCCGGCCGACCTGATGTACAAGGCCGATCTGGAGCGCATGCGCAGCGACGCGGACGTGCAGTTGTCCGTTGACCGCGCCGAGGCAGGTTGGGAAGGCTATACCGGATTCGTGCCGGCCAATGTGCTGGACAAGCAGCCGTCGCCCGACAACACCATTGCGATCACCTGCGGCCCACCGATCATGATCAAGTTCGTGATCCAGAACCTGAAACAGCTCGGATTCACCGACGAACAGATTTACACGACCATCGAAAACAAGATGAAGTGCGGCATCGGCAAATGTGGTCGCTGCAACGTCGGCAAGGACTACGTATGCGTCAAGGGACCCGTGTATTCGTGGGCGGAACTGAAAGAACTGCCTGAAGAATACTAAACGGTCGGGCAGGTAACGGACGTAACCGGCAGGCGGGAATAGGGAGGGGCATAGCTCATGTCCGGCCTGCGCAATAAAAATTTGATAATGAACTCCGGCAGGAAACTGGCGGAATTTGACAAGAAGAGGTTAAGGAAGCTATGAACGTTAGTGGAATGCTCTACGGAGCACAGTTGCTCGATATCGTCGATTTTCCGCGCTCAGAGGTGCTAGGGCCGGAAGCCAGCGATCACGAGATTCACAGCCTGATCGAAAAATGCGGCATGGTGTTCATCAAGCCGATGTTCAAGGGCGGGGTGGGCAAGAAGGGCAAGTCCGGTCTGCTCGGGCGTGCCAAGGACCTGAAGACCGCGATTGCGGAAAAGGAACGGCTTTACTTTGCCGAGCACCGCGTCGGCAATGCGTCCTACAAGTCGCGCGGGGTCACCTTCGAAGGTGCGGTTCCGGCCAACTATGAAATCTATTTCTCGATCACCGATTCGACCCGCTATCGCGCGCCGGTGATGACGCTGACGCATCACGGCGGCATGGACATCGAAGAACTGGACAAGTCCCAGATCATCGAAGTCCCGTTCGATCCGCTGACCGGCCTCAAGTCGTTCGTTATTTCCAATGCGCTGACCGACCTCGGCGCACCCCGCGAAATCATCTCGCCGCTGGTGCAACACCTGCCGAAACTGTGGGAACTGTATCACCATTACGGTATGTCGACGCTGGAACTCAATCCGATTCGCATGATGCCGACCAAGAACGGCGGTTTGCTGCCGGTCGCCTGCGACTTCAAGTGCGGCTTCGACCGCGATGATCCGCGCGTGAATCGCCTGAATCTGCCGGTTGACCTGTTCGTCACCGAATCCAACGACTTCGAACAGGAAATCAATGAACTGCGCACCTATCAGGGCCAGAGCGACGTATACGTGATCAACGAAAAGGGCACCATCCTGGCGCCGACCTTCGGTGGTGGCGCAAACTCGCTGGTATCCGAAGTGCTCGGCAACGACGCGATCATTTCTTCCGACTTCGGCGGCAACCCGCCGTACGAAAAGATGCGCGACGTGATGCGCATCTGCCTCAAGTATTACCTCAAGCAGTCGAACGTGCTGTTCATCATCGGCGGCAAGGCCAACAACACCGACATTTTCGTCACGTTCCGCGCCATGGCTGACGCGCTGCGCGAACACTTCAGCGAGCATGGTCCGACCCCGCTGTATGTGGTGATCGGCCGCGGCGGTCCGCAGGTGATTCGCGGCATGGGCGCGTTCAAGGATGTGCTCGACGCGCTGCGCCTGCCGTACCGCATCTTCGGTTTCGACTCCGCGATGACCGACGTGGTGAACTACGCGCAGGAAGCGGATCGCTGGATGAAGGCCGGCGGCCGTGCCCAAGTGGCGAAGATGCTGGGTTTGCCGGCGGACGCCTGATTCGGCAACGGACAAGAATACGGATGAAGATGACCACACGGACATGAGTCTGCTGTCGTGCGGTCATGCTGACGAAAAGCAATATGAATAAGCAAAGGTGATTAGCAATGAGCAAGCCTGGTATCGAAAATTTCAAGTATCACGTGGGCATCCGGTCGCTGGCCGAGATCGCCACGCCTGAGGATCGCATCTGTGTGCTGAATATCCTGGGAAATGAATCGCGTTCCGTAACTCCGGTCAGCCACGCCTATTCGGGCGGTAACATCGTGTTCGGCACTGCACCCGGCCGCCGCGGTCAGGTCCTGGAAACGCCCGTGGGCAACATTCCGGTCTACAACAACGTGCGCGAGGGCATGGAAGCCGGCCACAAGTTCAATGTCGGCGTGGTCTATCTGCCACCGGCCGCCGTGCGCGACGGCGTGGCCGAACTGATTCGGATCAATCCGGAAGTCAAGAAAGTCATCATCCTGACCGAGAAGACCTCGGTGCACGATGCGCGCGAAATCCGCGCCCTCGGCCAGCAACGCGGTGTCGATATTTTCGGCGCGAACTGCCTGGGCGTAGCCGACTCGTGGAACCATATCCGCATCGGCGGCGCGCTCGGCGGCGACAAGCCGGGCGAAACGCTGCGCAAGGGCTCGGTTGCAATTTATTCCAACTCCGGCAACTTCACCACCACCATGGCCAACTATCTGGCCATCAACGGCTGGGGTACGACGACGCTGGTTTCTTCCGGCAAGGACGTGTACATCAACTTCGCTTCGCCGGAGTTCGCGGTGGCGATGGACAACGACGACCGCACCAAGGCGGGCGTGATGTACGTCGAACCGGGCGGCTATTATGAAGAAAACATCACCTTTGAAAAACCGGTGATCGCGTGCGTGGTGGGCCGCTGGAAGGCCAACCTGACCCGCGCGGTCGGCCACGCCGGCGCAATCGCCGGCTCCGGCGACGATGCGCTGGCCAAGGAACGCTGGTTCATGAACAAGTTTGGCGTGAACAACATTTACACGCCCGGCAATCCGGTCTGCTCGAAGAAGGGCGCGGTGGTGACCAACATCGCGCACATCCCCGCTGCGCTGACCGAAGTCATGCGCCTGAACGGTATTGAGCGCGATTTCCCGCCCGAAGGCAATCTGGAACTGAAGCCATGGTTCGGTGACTCCCAGGGTCTCCAGCTGCCGCCAGAACTGGACATTCCGGTGGTCAAGGCGCTGTCTCCGTATGACGAACAAATTGCTGAACTGCTCAAGAACGTCGGCGCGATTTTCCCGCGCCAGTCGATGAAGGATTGCTCGGGCAGCTCGGTGATGGATCCGGCGACCCAGGTGACCAAGGTAAACGGTATTTCCATTCTGGACGCATCCAAGCAGCCGCTTGAATCCAACCTGTGCCTGTCGCTGGTGCGCGAACTCAACGACGCCAACGACAATGCGCTGTTCAACCTGGCGGTTGCCGCGAATGTCAACCTGCATGGTGAGGCCATGCTGGCCGCGGCCGATGCCGCACGCGAAGCCGGCAATGCGCCGAACACCGCGATTGCGTCTGCAGTTGCGCTGCTTGGTCCGAAGCGCGTTGACGGCGCACGCCGTGCGGCCGATACATTGACCGAACTGTTCGCCCACTCCGGTTTGATGAAGGGCGACGATGAAAGCGCCGGTATCACCCCGGCCGAAGCCACTCCGGAACAGCTCGCTACCCTGCTGGGTGACGCCCCCGATGCGAAAGCCGAGGCACTGCTCAATGCGTTCGACAAGCGCGGTGCGAAGTCTGCCTTCGTGCGCTATCTGCGCTCGCTGAACGGCAATCTGACCGCCGATGCCGTAGTTGCCGCGCTGACCACCACGGTGGCGTGGGAACCAATGATGCGCAAGCGCATTTCACGCCTGACCGTGCGCAATTTGCCATGGTACGCCCGCCTGTTCTCGGTGATCATCGGTGCGTCGACCGACAGTTCGAAGCATCAGCCGGATTCGTTCTGCGGCATCAGCAACCAGGAAATTCTGGAATCCTGGAGCGTCGGCCAACTGGGCTACATCGCACTGCTCGGCGAGCGGCCGACTCCGGCGGGCCTGTTCCCGTTCGAAGTCATGCTCGGCCTGATCATCTCCAACGGCGTCGGTACCATTTCGGCCCAGGGCTGCAAGGGTGCGGTCTCTGCCGACGGTCCGGAATCGCCGGAACGCGTGCAGATCAACAAGGGCATGATCGGCTTCCTGACCCATACCGGCTTTGCCCACGGCGGCAATGGCTACGAGGGCATCCAGTTCCTGATCGAAAGCTTCAACGACACCACGCTGAATGATGCCGGCGCTGCCACCCATGGTCTTGACCTCAAGGCCATGGCGACCAAGTTCGCGCTTGCCTTCAATGCCGAGAAGAAGGCCGGCAAGGCACTCGGTCTGC
>DASSQR010000100.1:0-38033 GCA_035702405.1 Gallionella sp.
AACAAGCTGGTCGAGCTGCTGGTGCCCACCGTTTATTCAAGAACGACCTGGGCCCTGGCATCCTACCTGAAACTGGAGTATCAGAATGAGCCCGCAGTGTTGGGCTGGTTCTATGACATTTCCGACCGCAAGGCGATGGAAGAACAGGTAAAGCGCCTTGCCCACTTTGATCCGCTTACCAACCTGCCAAACCGGACCCTGTTCTATGACCGCCTCCAGCAGGCACTGGCAATCGCCAAGCGCGACCAGACCCGGCTCGCGCTGATGTTCACCGATCTGGACAAGTTCAAGCCCATCAACGATACCCTGGGCCATGATGTGGGAGACCTGTTGTTACGCGAAGTTGCCCAGCGCATCCAGGGCTGTCTGCGCGAATCGGATACCGTGGGCCGGATCGGCGGCGACGAGTTCGTCGTGGTACTGCCAACCATCAATTCGGAAGATGATGCATTCCAGGTCGGCGAAATGATCCGGCATCTGCTCAACCAGCCATTCGAGCTGGCCGGGCATACCATGAACATCTCTTCGAGCACCGGCATCGCGGTCTACCCCCAACATGGTGCCGATGAAAAGGAACTTATCAGAAATGCCGACGCCGCAATGTATTACGCCAAATCCGTGGGACGCAACAATGTGCAGATTTATCGCCCGGAAATGAAGTAAATAAACTACCGGTTGCCGACATGCTCCCCTGCCGGCATGATCCAGTCAGCAAAACTCGCCTTACACCCGACCGGGCTTACTTCTTCGCCAGGCTCTGCTCGAATTCGATCAGTTTGGTGATCTCCGCCTTGTGCATTCCCGCGGGATCATTGGGCGGCATCGGCATCTGGCCCCAGTTACCCGAACCTCCTTTGGATGCCTTCATCACCAGTCCCTCGATCAGCGGATAGGTCTTGCCCTCATAGGTAAATTTCTTGACCCCCTTCCCCGTATAGCGGTCAGCAACTTCCTGCCAGGAAGGTCCCACCCCCTTCTTGTCGATGGAGTGGCAAGCCACGCAGCCGAGCGTCGTCGCCTCTTTTGGCATTTCAGCGGCGAGCACCGGCACCATCATCAGACAGGCTGCGATTGTCGTGATTATCATTGCTGGTTTCATAATTGCCTCCTTATGAAAACACCTGCCCCAAACGGGGCCGATCACTTACTAGGTCGCCACAGGCGCGTTCCAATAGGTCACGAGATAATAGATTCCCCAAATCAGGAGCGAGATCGCGACCAGCCAGAGCCAGACCGGGATGCTGCCCTTGCGCTCCGTCACTCCGGCACTGGCATACATATAGACCGGACGATCTGGTGCCTGTTCCGTAGCCCGGGCGTCACTGCCGGCACTTTCTGTCTTTTTATCGTCTTGCGGTTTACTCATAGCGGGGGCTATTTCCCTGTTGATGGTTGCGGTTGTGGCAAGGATAACTGGTCGATCTGCAGCACCTTGGGATCGATTTGGCCGTGATCGGCGGCTTCGGACAACGACGCCCAGATCTTTTCCCGTGCCGCGCTCAACTGAAATTTTGCGAATGTTGCTTTGGCCTGTTGCGGTCCGCCGGTGGAACAGAAATCGATGATGGGCTGCACGACCGCAGTGCACGCGGCACGCAGCCACGGCATGCTGGACGTGCAAAACACCGCTTCCTGCTCCGTGCCAGTCAGGCCGGCCTGTCGCAACGATGCGATATGCGCATTGACACGCAAGGATTGCACGTAATGCACGATATCCCACGCCTGATCGGGCTTGAATACTGCTCCGAACGCCGGCATCGGCGTGCCACCGATGCCGGTCATGATGGTCTTGAAAATGTGTCGCCCATCGTGGCCGAGCTTGACGCCGCCGGTTGTGCCGGCCGGCAACGTCAGATTGGCCGGATTGATCGGGTTGCCCCAGGTGTCGGACAGCGCGCCTGCAGGCATGCCGTCGCCCAGACCGCGTGCCCCGTGGCAGACTGCACAGATGGTGCCAAATTGTTGCTGGCCACGCGCGATCGACTCCGGTGTCACCGGCGGTTCATCCGGAATTGCGATTGCCGCACCGGGTTGCTCCTGTTTCCAGCGCGGCGAAAAAGTCTTGATGAACTGGATTACTGCCAGCCGGTCCGCCGCGGATATCTCGTACCACGGCGGCATCGCGGCACCCCACAAGCCGTGGGTGATGGTGATGAACAAGTCTTCATCCGAAGGCAGCGTATTGGCGCCGCCGCTGGTCGAGCGGAACTTGAAAATCCCCGAGGTAAAGTCACGCGGTTTCGGGTTCAGGAACCGTGCCGACGGCCCTTTGCCGTCGCCTTTTTCGCCGTGGCAGCCGACGCACCGCCGGAAATATACGGCTTTGCCGCGCGGTACCAGCTCCTGTGCCGTTTCCGCACTGCTCGTCTGCAGCGAAGCGCCAGTGGTCAGGCGCGTCGAAACGAAGGTTTCGCGCCAGTCGCCGATCGTGGTACCGAGGCGCTGAACATAAGCGACCAGCGCCTCGCCATCCTCATTGAGCTCGGGGGCCGCATTGCCGCTGGCCTCTTTGTAAAGCCACGGGAAACGCGGCATGATCGAATCTGGCGTGACATCACGCGGGTTCCAGTGATGCGCGTGATGCCAGTCGTCGCCGTATTTCCGTCCAACGCGCGTCAGGTCCGGCCCGATGCGCCGAGTGCCGAGCAGATGCGGCTGGTCGTACACATACTCGCCGGCTTGGGAGACCGGCCCCCAGCGGTGGTTTTCGCCGGTAACCGGCCGCACGTACTGGGAGTGACAGTACCAGCAGCCCTCGCGGATGTAGACGCGACGCCCTTTCTCCTCGAGCGGGGTGTAAGCGGCCACCTTGATGCTCTGGCCGGTGGTTGCTGAGGCGACAATCGGGTTGTAGGTCTGCGGCAGAATCGATGGCAGAATGCCCTGGATCGAAACGGCCACCAGGAAGAACGCCATGCCGGCAACAATGAAAACCGTTGACGGCCGGCTCAACCAGCTCAAGCCCTCGGCTGCGGGACGCACACCGGCTGCCGGCAATGGCATTGGTTCATCCGGTGCGACAAACGGCACACCATAACGCGTGGTCATGATCAGATTGAAGGCCATCAGCACCAAACCGATATCCATGGTCGCGCCCGCCAGCGTGCGCACGACCCACCACGGCTTCATCTCGACCAGCGAATCGACGAAGTTCGCACCGTATTCCAGCATGCTGCCCTGAATGAATCCCTGCGCGGCCAACCCGACCAGCATCAGCGTGGTGCCGGTAATCGTCAGCCACACGTGCCAGCTCGCCAGTTTCCAGCTCCATAACTGGCGCCCGGTGACGCGCGGCCAGACGTAGTACATGCTGCCCACCGCGGCCAGCACAAAGGTAGCGAAGACGGTGAAATGCGAATGCGAAATCACGAAGTCGGTGAAGTGTGTGAGCTCCTGCACGCGGCGCAGTGCTTCGGTCGACCCCTGGAAGCAGCCGACCAGATAGAAGAAGGTCCCGAGCAGCAGGAACTTCGCAGCGTAACTGTCCCCGTCGCGGCCGCCGATGATCTCGCCCCAACGTCCGTTGGCCGTGCCGAAGAAATTGGTGATCACCACCCAGACCGGGATAATCAGTAGCATGCTGGTGACGATGGCGATCGTCTGGGTATGGAACGGAATCGGGCTGAACAGGTAATGGTGCGTACCGACGAAGGGATAAAACAGCGCCAGCGTCCAGAAGCCGAGCAACGAGAGCTGGTGGCTGTAAAGGGGGTTCTTCGTCGCGAGCGGGATGAAGTAGTACATCAGCGCCAGCCCTGCCGGCGTTATCCACAGCCCGACCACATAGTGGATGTAAAGCCCGTGCAAAGCGGTATTACTGATTCCGGACATCGGTACGAACGGCAGTACCGCGTTGCCGAGAATCAGGTTCATCAGCGTCCAGACCAGCGCGGCCAGTGCATACCACAGCGCGACGTAGAACCCTTTTTCCTTGCGCCGCAGCAGGGTTACCACCACCTGGCCGCAGATAACGGCCAACACGACCCAGCGCAGGATATTGACCGGCCACGGATATTCGCCGGCTTCGAAGCCGGAGTTGAAGCCCAGCAGCAGCGAGAGTGAGCCGATTATCAGGAAGATATTCCAGCCGGCCAGCGCCCACCAGCTCCACTGTTCCCCGGCCATGCGGCGGCCGCACAGGCGCGGCACGAGGTAGTAGAGCAGCCCGAGCGTCGGCGTTGAGAAGGCACCGAAAATCACGCCGTTGACATGTACCGGACGCAGACGGCCGAAGGTCAGCCAGGAAGTCTCGGCAAGGAAATCCGGCGCGTGAAATTTGATGGAGACGAGTAGCCCGACCAGCGGAAAAATCGTGAGCCAGACCAGCGACCAGCTCAGCCAGGCCCGCACGAGGTCCTTATTGACGAAGTTACCGGCGTCCAGACGACCGGTCGCACCCGCGGTCGGTGAATCCATCAGGCCTGTCTTGCGCGAACTCGGGAACGGCATGAAACCTCCACTCGTTTTTGAGTATTGCCTTCATACGGATGTGTTTCTGCGAGTATGGCGCACACTTGGGGCGTGCCCGTTCCACATATTACCGAAAAATATGCCTGACTAAAGATCTTTGTAATGCGCAATCCAGTAGCAGCTCAGGAAAACCAGCGCAGAAAGGCTGCCGCACTCAAAGCGATAAACGCAAGTGCAAACAGGCCGAGCCAGACAAACAGCCGTGTTTCGGGCGACCATTGCAGGCCGCGCCTTGTATACACCACAGCCACAACAAAGCCCACCGCCGCACATGCCATCTTGATCAGCAGTGCAACCACTGCGACGCCATGAATATCCGGCAAATGGCCTTCAAAAGAATAAGTGGTAATACCGAAAGTTGCTCCACTTGCCCCCTGTACTGCCCAACCGATGGCGGCCAGCACCGCGAGCCGGTGCTGCACCACCGCATTGCCGCGAGCCAGCCACAAGGCAGCGGCCGCAGAACCGACGACGGTAGCAGCACCAAAGTTATGGACAACCTGAATCAGGGCGTAGATGAGATTTTGCACCTCCATCCACCCTGTTTCTTATTTGACCGTAACCGTCACCGAGGCTTGCGCGCCGGTCAGCGCATGGGCCGACGTTGCCTCCTTCACCGCAATGGTATGTTTGCCAGGAGAGAGTTTCGGCAAATCGATCGTGCAGGGGCAATAGCCAATGTCACGATCGACAATAGGGCTGCCATTATCAACGTAAATATGGACGTGGTTGCCATTCGGCCCCAGTTTGACGTCAAACTCCAGCTTGTTGGCCACATCGCTTTTCAGGACCGCATCATTCTTCGGAGAAATAATGCTGACCGAACCCATCATGGGTTCTTCCGCAGCCAAAGCCGACTTGATCCATGGGCAGCTGATCGGGAACGAGTCGTCGGCTTTGCCGGCGCTATCCGCAGCCATTGCCCAGTTTCCCGCTACCGCCCCGACCTGGAGTACCAGAATCATCGCAATCGTTTTATTGATCAGTTTCGTGTTAAGCAGTTTCATGGCGTTCTCCTTCACAAGAATTCACGAGATTGGGTCACGTCGCTTGACCCGCGTTGCAGTACAACGTGGCTCATCCCGGGACTGTAACTGCAGATGACCGCCGGATGCATTCTCCGCCACGTGATCAGCCCGCATGGCGCGCCGGATCACCATCCGGCCTTTCATTCGCTTGTCGCGAAGCGTGTGTGGGCTAATTCCGTTCATTCCGACCAGTAACCATTCCGCCAGCGATAACGGGGTTACATCGCGCTACCGAAGGATCGGTCTTCGGTGTAAGGAGGCACCGGCAGGCCCCCGATACGGCTGGCCTGCGCTACCGGCCCCCGGGGAAAGAGCGTGAGCAGGTACGCAGTACCACCCTGTGCCGCGAACTCCCGGTCCAGTGCCCCAGCCAATACCCGCCCTGCCGGCGCCAATCCATACTGACGGTAGTAATCACGCAGGAAGTCCACCACCTGCCACTGCGCGTCACCCATCACGATCCCTTCTTCTGCCGCAACCGCCTCACCCTGCGCTCGCGACCATTGTTCCATCTCCAGCTTGCGGGCCAGTTCCTCGGGTTGTTTGGTGGCCGGATCATCAATCATCTTGTTGATATCGAGCATCGCAGTCGCCTCAGGAAATGTCACCCTTGGTGGTCAACCCTTCCAGTCTGACACAGGCTTCCTCATCGGGATGTTTTGGATCGCGCAGCATGTTGATCTGGCAGAGGTATTCATTGCCCGCCTGGTCGTGCAGATTGACCAGCGGACTCGGGCCGAGCTCGTCATAACCGGTTGAATCGGCAAAGACGAAATCGTAGTCACCGTTGATGTCCACCTCCAGCTTGCCGCCGTGGCTTTCGCCATAATCGTGCCACCGGGTATTGATGTCGCCGCCCTCAATCGCGGGAGACATTCTGGAAGCTTGCTTGTCATGCCAGGCGACCATGACCGGCTCGTCGACGCCCAGCGCACTGGCGGCAAATGAAGATGCCAGACCGCTTGCCACCTTGTAATTCAGATTCATGCCGGAATAATTGATGTGAACTTCTTTCATTTTCGTCTCCTTGTCATAAACCAGGAATGCGGCCGGGACGCAGCTAACCGCAGACACAACCATGCTCGCGCTTATCCTGGCTCGATGGATAGTCAGGTTGCCAATTTAAACTTTTGCGGCTCCGTCACAATACGGTATGCGCCCACTCTGCAAGGTAGGTGCATACCTTGTATGCTTTCTGCACCCGCAATTCGCCCTGCAAGTGTGTGCCAGTTCGAGCGAGCGCAAACCGGAGTAACGGCGGTATCCGTCTGGCGGCGCAGGCAATGCTGCGGAAAAGAATGCAGGGTTGGGAGCGGGAGAACACGCATGACGCTCAGCTCTTAACCTTGGGGAAGCAGATTCTGGCACTAGCGGGATGCCGATTCAGCCGGATGCCTATTTTGCAGGTTGTTTCGTGGCCTCCGGCTTGACCCGCCAGGCCAGCCAGGCAAAGCCGTATTCATCGTCCGGCACGGAGTTTTCCTCCGCTTCCTTCAGCGCTGCCAAGTCCACTTTCGGATTCCAGTAGATATCCCAGCCGTGCTGTTGGTCCTCAACCACTTCCGGATGTTTTTTCAGATAGTCGTCCATGAATTCGGTGAATTCGGACACGTAGATTTCATCTGCTTTGGTCGCCATTTTCTGTCTCCTTGTTTCGGACAAAATATTCATGCCAGAAAGAAGAAAGCAGCCACGTGGTCATGGGAATAGGCTGGTCATATTCGCGCCGGGAACCGTATGAAAGTTTTCCGACCGGGAAGAAGCAGTTCAGGGGGCAGCTGTTGAACCAGACCTGCGGAGTGGAGCCATCGGTAACGCGGTTATTGTAAGGAATGACCCGATAGCCAAGGCACCCTTCCGTGCCTGTTATTACTAACCCGGCCGTGGCCAGCGCCGGGTTTTGTCTGGACTCAAGAACCGATCACGCCTGCATACCAATAATATTGGAGGCCTGTTTACCCTTGGGTCCCTGAACAATGTCATAGGTAACCTTCTGACCTTCCTTGAGCGACTTGAATCCACTCATGTTGATCGCGGAAAAATGCGCGAACAGATCGCCGCTGCCATTGTCAGGAGTGATGAAACCAAAACCCTTCGCGTCGTTGAACCATTTAACGGTACCGGTTGCCATGGCATGCTTCCTTTCTGAATTGAACGTTGAAAATCACCGCAAAATTATTTGACCTGGTGCTGTACCTGCAATGGCACGACGCTGCCCAGACCAGCTACGGTTCCAACCGGGGCAGACTTTCGGCGTGCCCGGTGTTCGCACTATAGACTTCCGCAGCCTTGAAACAATGGGGTGTGTACCTACCATGACAGGTAGGGCAAACCTCCATATCGCCGTGTTATATCGTTTAGCAGCGGCCTTAACCGTGCATTATTGGTCATCGGATATTACGGTTTGATTAAAAAATATGTGACGCCGTTGCAGCAAAGCAACCCGATAACCTCAGGGTGCGGTGACGCACCGGACGAATTTCCGTTCCTTGTGCGCGAGAAAAACGGCAAGCGAATTCAGCTTGTCGCTATCGTTTCGCACTGATGGCCGTGAGGATGCCTTGCAGGATCGCTGTTGGATTAGGGGGACAACCGGGCACGGCAACATCCACCGGGATGACGTTGGCCACGCGGCCGCAGCTGGCATAGCTTTCGCCGAAAATGCCACCGTCGCATGCGCAGTCGCCAGCCGCCACGACCAGCTTTGGCTCTGGCACGGCGTCGTAGGTGCGCTTCAGTGCCGTCTCCATGTGGCGCGATACCGGACCGGTGACAAGCAGTAAATCCGCATGACGGGGGCTGGCAACGAATTTGACGCCCAATCCTTCGATGTTGTAATAGGCGTTGTTGACCGCGTGAATTTCCAGTTCGCAGCCGTTACAGGAACCGGCATCGACCTGGCGGATCGCCAGCGCTCCGTTGAACACCTCGAGAATTTGCTGCTGCAACCGCTGCGCCTCGACGCGCAGCGCTTCATCCGGCTGCGGCGGCGCCTCAGTTCTGATACCGGTCTTGAGAATTTGCTTGATGATTTGATACATGGCAGTTCCTACAAGTCCTGTCCGGAGTAGCTCAGGTTGAACGATTTGTTGATCAGCGGGAAATCCGGCACGATGTTGCCCATGATGGCATGCTCCAGCAGCGGCCAGTTCTGCCAGGAGGGATCATGCGGATGCACGCGGGACAGGCTGCCTTGGACATCGGTGTGCACCGCCACCAGCACCTCGCCACGCCAACCCTCCACCACTCCGATACCGAAACCATGCGCCGGCAGCTGTTCGAGCGGTGCCGCCAGATCACCGTCATGGATCAGATTGGCCAGAATTTCGCGCTGCAGCCGCAGCGACTCAAACAGTTCATCAAAGCGCACCGACACGCGCGCTGCTACATCGCCATTACGATATCCCGCCATCTGCACGTCCAGCTTGTCGTACGGCGCATACGGGAACTGTGCACGCATGTCCCAGGCTTGGCCGCTAGCGCGTCCAGCCAAACCGCACAAGCCGAGCCGCGCCGCGAGTTTTGGTTCGACGCGCCCGGTTTCCATGAACCGGTCCTGCACTCCGGCGTGTTCTTCGTAAATGTCGCGCAAGATGCGAACTTCGCGCTCCAGCAACGCACATTCGTCCAGAATAATTTGCTTGCTTGCTTCTGCCAGGTCTGCTGTGACGCCACCCGGAACAATCTTGTCCATCAGGTAGCGATGACCGAACAGCGTCGCGTTGTTGCGCAGCACCTGTTCCTTCAATATCCAGAATTGCGCAAAACCAAATGCGAGTGCCACGTCATTACCGAGGTAACCGAGATCGCCCAGGTGGTTGGCCACACGCTCGCGTTCCAGAAACAGTGCGCGCAGCCACAAGGCACGCTCCGGCGGCGTGACGCCAGCGATATTTTCCGCGGCCATCGCGTAAGCCCAGGCATAGGCGACCGTGCTGTCGCCGCTCACGCGGCCGGCCAGTTTCGCGCCCTGCTGCAGGCTCAGGCTCTCGAAGCGTTTTTCGATGCCCTTGTGCACATAGCCCAGCCGCTCTTCCAGACGCAGCACACGCTCGCCGACGATGGAGAAGCGAAAATGCCCCGGCTCGATAATACCGGCGTGCACCGGTCCGACCGGGATTTCATGCACCCCTTCCCCTTCGACTTGTACGAACGGATAACCATCGAGTTCGTCGGTGCGGCTCTTAGCCGCATCAAAATCCTTGCGCAGCGGGAAGCTGCCGTTTTGCCAGGCAGCATGGCGCAGCCATTTGCGATGGTCCAGCGCATCCTGCGCATACACCCCGAGCATGTCATACAGAGCGCGCTGCATCCGGTCGGCCGTCGGAAAAATCTGGCTGATGTCGGGATAAACCGGCTTGTCCGGCGACAGCGGCACCTGCAGGCACACCAGCCCGGTTTCGTTAATCATGGCGACATGCAGCACAAATCCCCGTTCTTCGGCGCGTGCGTCACGGCCCCACAATGCAACCAGCCGCCCCCCGCCGTCGGAGACATTCTGGCAAATCGGCGGCAAATCGCCCGGCTTGATCTCCCCAGTCCAGGCGGGAAAGGCGCTGGGCAACTTGGTCAGGTACAGATTGGGATAGGTAATTGGCATTGGGAATCCCTGCTTATCCTAACAGCGCCGCCGCCTGGCGGTACCAGTTGGCCAGATAGGGCGGCATGTACAGCCCGAGGATCAGCACCAGCAGCAGGTGGGCAAACACCGGCAGCAGTGCGGGGGTGTGCGGCAGGCGGCGCGCGGTCGTTTCGCCGAACACGATCGGTTGCACCTTGCCGAAGATCGCGGCGAACGCAATGCCCAGCGCCACCAGCAGAATCGGCGTCGACCAAGGATAGCTGTGCATGGCGGTAGTAATGATCAGGAATTCGCTCGCAAACACGCCGAACGGCGGCATGCCGAGAATCGCCGCCGTGCCGAGGATCAGCCCCCAGCCTACGGTCGGACTGACTTGCAGCATGCCCCGGATGTTTTCCATCGTTTGGGTGCCGGCTTTCTGCACCGCATGGCCAACCGCGAAGAAGATTGCCGATTTGGTCAGCGAGTGCATCGTCATGTGCAGCATCCCGCCAAAGGTGGCGACGGCGCCGCCCATGCCGAAGGCAAAGGTGATGAGTCCCATGTGTTCGATGGACGAATACGCGAACATGCGCTTGATGTCTTTTTGCCGCGACAGGAACAGCGCGGCGACCACCACCGACAGCAGGCCGAAACCCATCATCAGGTTGCCCGCAAAATGATTCCCCAGCGAGCCGTCCACCAGCACCTTGCTGCGCACGACCGCGCACAATGCGACATTCAGCAACAGGCCGGACAGCACCGCGGAAACCGGTGTCGGGCCTTCCGCATGAGCATCCGGCAACCAGCTATGCAGCGGTACCAAGCCGACCTTGGTACCGTAGCCGACCAGCAGGAACACGAATGCGAGCTTGAGTACGGTTGGTTCCAGCGCGCCTTTCACCTCGTTCAAATGGGTCCACAGCAGCGCCGAGCCGCCCTGTCCCAGCACCCGCTCGGCGGCGAAATAAAGCAGGATGGTACCGAACAGCGCGAGCGCAATGCCCACGCCGCAGAGAATGAAGTACTTCCACGCCGCTTCGAGGCTAGCCGGCGTGCGGTACAACGACACCAGCAACACCGTCGTCAGCGTGGCCGCTTCCATCGCCACCCAGACGATGCCCATGTTGTTGGTCGTCAGCGCGACCAGCATGGTGAAGGTAAACAGCTGATACATGCTGTAATAGAGGTGCAGCATCGGCGTGCTGAGCCTGCCGTGATCCTGTTCGATGCGCATGTAGGGCGTCGAAAACAGCGAAGTGGTGAATGCTACGAACGCCGTCAGCGCAACGAGAAACACGTTGAACTGGTCGATGAAGAATTGCTCGCCGAATGCGACCTGCGGACCCGCGTCGATCACGCGCACGGTCAGAGCGACCGACGCGATAAACGTGCCGCCGCTGAACACCGAGTTCAGTTCCGCCGCCCATCGGCGCGAGCCGAACAGGGCCAGCAGCCCGCCCCCGATCAGTGGGGTGAGCAGCAGCGCCATGAGCTGCAGGTCAATCATCCTTGAGCTTCTCCATATGGGTAATATCGAGACTGTCGAAAGTCTCGCGAATCTGGAAGAAAAAGATCCCGAAAATAAAGGTGGCGACGAGCACGTCCAGGCCAATGCCCAGTTCGACCACCAGCGGCATACCGTGTGTCGCGCTGGTCGCGGCGAAGAACAGGCCGTTTTCCATCGACAGGAAACCAACCACCTGCGCCACCGCCTTGCGCCGCGTCAGCATCATCAGCAGTGATAGCAGCACGCTGGCCAGCGCGATGCCGATCAGGCCGCGCGTGATGCTTTCGGACAATTGCGAAATCGGCGCGGCCAGATTAAAGGAGAAGATTACGAGCGCGATGCCAACCAGCATGGTGGCGGGAATATTGATCAGGGTTTCCACATCCCACTTCACGTCCAGCTTGCGAATCAGGCGATGCAGCAGCCACGGCAATACCAGCACCTTCAGCAGCAGGGTCAGGCCGGCGGAGTAATACAGGTGGTGCTGCCCGGTTGAGTAAGCCACCACGGCAGTGCTGACGGTCAGCACCAGCCCCTGCCAGGCAAACAGGTTGATCAGCGACAGGATGCGCCGTTGCGACAGCATCGCAAACACGATCAGCAGCAGCAGCGCCGCGAGCAGGTTAATGAACTGAACCGTATAGCTCATTACGCCCCCAGCAGGAAGTGAATCAGCAGCCCCAGCACTGCCAGCAGGAATGCCGTGCCGAGGAACTCGGGTGCCCGGAAAATGCGCATCTTGGCTAGCAGCGTTTCAAGCAATGCCAGTGCGGCACCCGCGAGGATCAGCTTGACCAGCAGCGCCAGAATAGCGAGCGGCAGCGCGCCCCAGTTGCCCACCTCGGCAATGCCCCCCGGTACGAACAGCGCGATACCGATGGAAATATAGGCAAACAGCTTGAGGCTGCTGGCCCATTCGATCAGCGCCAGATGGCGCGCCGAATATTCCAGAATCATCGCCTCATGGATCATCGTCAGTTCCAGGTGCGTGCTCGGATTATCGACTGGGATGCGCGCGTTCTCGGCCAGCAGCACGATCACGAACGCCAGTGCGGCGAACGCGAGACTGGGATACAGAACGAACTGGTAATGCGCCAGCACTTCCACGATGCGCGTGAGCTGCGTTGACTGACTGATCAGCGAGGCGGTGAAAAACACCATCAGCAGCGCCGGTTCGGCGAGGAACGACACCAGCATCTCGCGCCGCGCGCCCAGCGTACCGAATGACGTGCCGATGTCCATTGCCGCCAGCGCAATGAACACGCGCGCCAGCGCGAAAACCCCAACCAGCGCAATCACGTCGGCGGCAGGAGAGAACGGCAAATCCACCGCAATGATCGGAATGATGGCTGCGGCCAGCCACATGCAGCCAAACAGGATATAGGGCGTGGCACGGAACAACGGTGATGCGTTATGTGCCAGCACCGCATCCTTATGGAACAATTTGCGCAAAGTGCGGTAGGGCTGCATCACCCCGGCCCCGGAACGATTCTGCAGCCAGGCGCTGCACTGGTTCACCCAACCCATCAGCAGCGGCGCGAGCGCCACCACCAGTAACGACTGGGCCAACTGGAACAGGATGCCGAAGATATGGTTCAGGTTATCCATCATATGAGCAACAGCAGAACGACCAGCGTGACAAAGGTATACGCCAGATAGAGGTGGATACGACCATGCTGCAACACCGCCACCCACGAAGAAAGTTTTTCCGTGACCGCCTTGATCGGCAGATAGAGGCCGTACCAGATGCGATCTTCACTATGGCCGTGATAGCGCGGATACCGATCGAATGGGCTCGGCACCTCACGCTCGATGCGGAAGAACGGCTGAAAAATGCGGCGGATGGGCTGTCCGAAGCCTTCAGCGGTATCCTGCATGCGCGAATTCTGCGCCGGGAAACCACAATCCCAAGCCGGACCGCGGCGCAGGCGGCCATGATAGAAACGGCGCACGACCACTGCGGTCACCAGCATCACACCCAGCACCGCCAGCAGGAAATACAACGGACTATAGCTGGCGCGTTCGGTATCGACCGGCGCAAGGAAGATCCATCCGCTCGCGGCATTACCCAGGCCCTTGCCGATCAGCGGTTGCGTCACGAGATCGAGCAGATGCACGACATACACCGGCGCCAACCCAAGCACGACGCATCCCAGAGCCAGCCAGCCCAGCCCGATCCGCTCCCAGATGCCGGCGTCATGCGCCTCGTGCGTGGCCTCGCCGCGCGGCTGCCCCAAAAAGATGATCCCGTAGAATTTCACCATCACATAGGCCGCCAGGGCTGCGGCCAGCGCAATCACCGCGGCCGCCACCGGAATCAGCATATTGATATAGGTATTGGGCAGCCCCGGCGACAACAGGAAAGCCTGCAGCAACAGCCACTCCGAGACGAAGCCGTTCAGCGGCGGCAGGCCGGCGATAGCAAGCACGCCGACCAGCAGCAGCACCGCCACCCACGGCATGTGGTGAATCAGCCCACCCATGCGCCCCATGTTGCGCTCGCCGGTCGCATGCAGGATCGAGCCGGTGCCAATGAACAACAGGCATTTGAAGAACGAGTGATTCAGGGCGTGATACAGCGTCGCAGTCAGCGACAGCGCCGCCAGTGCATCCTTGCCGTAGACATGGAAGATGATGGTCAGCCCGATGCCCACCAGCAGGAGGCCGATATTTTCAATCGAGGAGTAGGCCAGCAGCCGTTTCATGTCACCCTGCACGGCGGCAAACATCACGCCGAACACTGCGGTAATCAATCCGAGCGCCAAGGCCAACACGCCCCACCACCACTGCTGCGCTTCCAGCAGGCTGAAGGTGACCCGCAAGATGCCGTAAATCGCGGTCTTCAGCATGATGCCGCTCATCATCGCGGATACCGGCGACGGTGCGGCCGGATGGGCATCGGGCAGCCACACGTGCATCGGCAGCACGCCGGCTTTCGCGCCGAAACCGAACAGGGCCAGCAAAAACGCGACCGAGGACCAGAACACCGACAGATGCGCTTCGCGCATTGCCGAGAAGGTGTAGGCGCCGATACCCAAGCCTCCTTGCATCACACCGAAGCTGAGCAAAATGCCAATCGCGCCGACGTGCGCAATCAATAAGTACAGGTAACCGGCTTTGCGGATGTCCGGGATGCGGTGGTCGGTGGTGACCAGGAAATAAGAAGACAGCGCCATGGTTTCCCATGCCACCATGAACATGTAGGCGTCATCGGCCAGCAGCACGAGTGCCATGCTACCGAGGAACAAATGGTATTCCAGGCACAGCAGCCCGAGCGTGCCGCCTTCCATGGTGCGAAAATAGCCGGCGCTGAACAGCGACACGCCAAACGTGGCCGCGCCCAGCAGAATCAGGAAGAAGGCGGACAGGTGATCCAGCCGCAAATGCAGTGGCAGGTCCGGCAGCCCGAGCGGCAATACCGCGATATCGGCAGTTTCGCCGAGCGCCCAGAGGCCGGTAGCGGCCAGCGCCAGCGACAACACCGCGCCGGCGGGAAAAACCAGCCGGGCAATCAGGTGCGGACTGCGTTGCAATGCCAACCCCAGCAATCCCAAGGCCAGCCACAGTACGATAACCGTTCCTGCCACGTCCAACGGCAATATCCCGACCATGTCCATTCTGATTGTTATTTCCTTAGCCTTGCTGATTAGTCCAACTTTGCAAGCGCAGCATTCTACTCCCTCCATTAGATTTTGCTCAACTACTGACAGCCATAAATGGCGCATGGGTACTGCCACATTCTCCGCTATTGTTTTCATCGGAAAATTCCACACTGCTATAATGTGCCGCATGAATAAATCTGTTACTGCTGCCCCGCACGCGCTTGAACTTGCGCGCGAGGTGTTGAATATCGAAGCATCTGCCGTACAAGCCCTGGCCAACCGACTGAATGGTGATTTTCTGGAGGCACTGAACATCATCCTGCGCTGCGAAGGACGCGTCATCGTCAGCGGCATGGGAAAATCCGGACACATTGCACGCAAGATCGCGGCAACCATGTCCAGCACCGGCACTCCGGCTTATTTCGTGCATCCGGCCGAGGCCAGCCACGGCGACCTTGGCATGATCACCAGCGAGGATGTGATCATCGCACTGTCCTATTCCGGTGAGAGTCAGGAATTGATGACCATTGTCCCCGTCATCAAGCGGCAGGGCGCCAAGCTCGTCAGCATGACCGGCAATCCCGCTTCCAGCCTGGCCCGCGCGGCCGACGTGCATCTTGATGCGCGCGTGGAAAAGGAAGCCTGCCCGATGGAACTCGCGCCTACCGCAAGCACCACGGCCGCGCTCGCATTGGGCGACGCGCTCGCCATGGCATTGCTGGATGCGAAGGGTTTCAGCGCGGAAGATTTTGCCAGGTCGCACCCCGGCGGCAGCTTGGGCCGCCGCCTGCTGACGCAGGTGCGCGACATCATGCGCATCGGCGAGCGCTTGCCGATGGTACCCGTGGATGCCATGTTGAGCGATGCAATCCTGGAAATCTCGAAAAAAGGTGTCGGCATGACCGCAATTGTGGATGACAGCCGGCACGTCCTCGGGATTTACACCGATGGAGATTTGCGGCGCACGCTGGCAAAAAAGCTGGATTTCAATGCCACCCCGGTACGCGAGGTAATGTCCGTCCATCCACGCTGCATCGGACCGGATCGACTCGCCGCCGAAGCAGTCCAGATGATGGAGCAGTACAATATCAACCAGATGCTGGTGGTGGACGAACAAAATATGCTGGTCGGTGCGCTTAACATGCACGACTTGCTGCATGCCAAGGTGATTTGATCTTTAGTCATTCAGACGCGGGTCGTTAGCCGTTAGCATGGCAGCAAACTTTTGGATGCCATTGAAAAACAACTAACGACTAACAACTATTCAGGAGATTCGCATATGCTATTGAGCCGCGCAAAATTGATTCGTCTGATGGCCTTCGACGTGGATGGAGTGATGACCGACGGCGGACTGTACCTGTCCGATTCGGGCCAGGAATTCAAGCGCTTCAACACGCTGGACGGCCAGGGGATGAAGATGCTGCGTGCCAGCGGAGTCGAACTTGCCATCATCACCAGCCGCACTTCGCACTGTGTAGCCAAGCGCGCACAGGAACTCGGCATCGAGCATCTCTACCAGGGCTCGGAAAACAAGCTCGAAACAATGCTCGGCCTGCTCAACAAGCTGAAACTGTCGCGCGATGCTGCCGCCTACATGGGCGATGATGTGGGCGACCTGACGGTTATGCGCCACGTCGGACTAGCGATCAGCGTGCCGGATGCGCCGCTCGTAGTGCGCGAAAACTGTGACTACGTCACCCAGCGCGATGGCGGGCACGGCGCCGTGCGCGAAGCCTGTGAATTCATCATGTCCGCCCAGGGTACCCTGGATGCGCAGCTGGCTCCCTATCTGACATGACCCTTGCTTCCCGCGCGCGCCACTGGCTGCCGCTGTTGCCACTGCTCGGCCTGCTGGGAGTGACCTACTGGCTGAACCAGCTGGTGCAGCCAGAGCCCGCCCGGCCGGACAGCAGCAAGCGCCACGACCCCGATGCGATCATGGAAAACTTTTCCGCGACTCGGCTGAATGAACAGGGTGCGCCACGCTTCACGATGGCCGCAAAAAAAATGCTGCATTATCCGGATGACGACAGCACCGTGGTAGAACTGCCGCGTCTCGACATGCTCTCCTCCGGCCAGCCGCCCGTTCACGTCACTGCAAGGCGCGGTCTCGTTTCCAGCAAAGGCGACGAGGTATTCCTGCACAATAATGTCGAGGTAGTGCGCGACGCTAGCGCCCAGCGGGAAAAGCTCACACTGCGCACCGAATATCTGCACGTCATTCCGGACCAGGATCTGGCCAAAACCGACCGTCCGGTGACGATCACCGACGCGCAAGACATCGTGCATGCAACCGGTCTGGAAATGAACAACCAGACCCGAACCCTGAAATTGCTCTCCCAGGTAAGAAGTGAATATGTCCCGACCCGCAAATAAACTGCTTTTGGGCGCACTGCTGCTGCTCTGCGTACCCCCCTGTTTTGCCGAGCGCGCTGACCGCGACAAACCGGTGCACATGGAAGCCGACCAGGTGGTGATCGATGATGCCCGGCAAACCAGCACCTTTATCGGCAACGTACAAATGACCCAGGGTACCTTGCGGATCCGTGGCGACAAAGTTGTCGTGACCGAGGACAAGGACGGCTTCAAGCACGGCACGGCCTACGGCCACCCCGCCAGCTATCGGCAGAAACGCGAGGGCCTGGACGAGTATGTGGAAGGTTATGGCAACCGGATCGAATATGACACGCGCGCCGACACCGTGGACTTTTACGAGCAGGCACGCATCACACGCAACCAGGACGAGGTGCGCGGCGAACATATTACCTACAACGCCAAAACCGAGATCTTCAAGGTAGACCGCGGTACTGCCGAAGCTGCCAATGGCCCGGCGCCACGGGTGCATGCCGTGTTGCAGCCCAAGCCCAAGGAAGGAGCGGCGCCACGCCCCGCTCCGGCGATCGCCCCTCCCGGCAATAAACCTTCCCCCACGGAGTAAGCATGCGAACCCTGAATAATCCGGCATGTGCTCCGCTCACCGCGAGGCGCTGGACGAACGTCTGCGTCATGATTGGCCTCCTGCCGAACCGGCAGCAGGCCTTAAGGCCGGATACGCGGATTACGTTTTTGAGGTCAGCAGATGAGTGAATTACGCGCAGCAGTCCTGAAAAAGAAATACGGTTCGCGCACCGTCGTGCATGATGTTTCACTGGAACTGAAGAGCGGAGAGGTGGTGGGCCTGCTCGGGCCGAATGGCGCGGGCAAAACCACGTCGTTCTACATGATTGTGGGACTGGTTGCCGCCGATGGCGGGGAAATCTTTATCGACGGTCAAAACATCACGCATCTGCCGATCCATCGGCGCGCTCGTCTGGGACTGGGCTACCTGCCCCAGGAAGCCTCGATTTTTCGCCGCCTGACGGTCGCACAGAATATTCAGGCGGTGCTTGAACTACAGGATTTATCCGAGGAAGAACGCCAGAAGCGACTGGAAGAATTACTCGCCGACCTGCATATCACCCACATCCGCAACAATCCCGCGGTCAGCCTGTCCGGCGGGGAACGGCGGCGCGTGGAGATCGCCCGCGCACTGGCCACCGATCCGCGCTTCATCCTGCTGGACGAACCGTTTGCCGGGGTCGATCCGATCGCCGTGCTGGATATCCAGAAAATCATTCGCTTCCTCAAGGAACGCAACATCGGCGTGCTGATTACCGACCACAATGTACGGGAGACCTTGGGAATCTGCGACCGCGCCTACATCATCAATGCCGGCTCGGTCATGGCGGAGGGCAAGCCCGATGAAATCATCTATAATGAGGGCGTGAGGAAAGTATATTTGGGTGAACACTTCAAGCTATGACGCGAAGGTATCCCGAATTTAACACTACAACATGAAAGCTTCTTTACAACTTCGCCTGTCCCAGCAACTGACGCTTACGCCCCAGTTGCAGCAGGCTATTCGCTTGTTGCAGCTTTCCACGCATGACATCAATCAGGAAGTTGCGCGTATGCTCGACCAGAACCCGATGCTGGAACTGGCCGATGAATCCGCTGCAGCCGCATTTTCCGCAGCGCCCCGCAGCAGCACCAGCAATGCCGATGATTCCTATGAGCCGGCGCGCGCCGACGAAGCGGGTACCGGCGATTACGACAGCCAGGCGGCCGACTGGAGCAGCGGTGGAGGTGGCGGCAGCGCGCATGGCACGGATGACGAAGACGAGACTTTCCCGGAACAAGCTGCCGGCCAGGCCAGTTTGCGCGAACATCTGCATAGCCAGTTGACTACCAGTTCGCTCGATACCCGGGATCGCAAGGTGGTCGGCCTGCTGGTCGATGCGCTGGATGAAAACGGCTATCTGACGCAGGATCTGCAGGAACTGGTCGAACTGTTGCCGGCCGAGCTCGAAATTACCCTGGATGATCTGGAAACTGCGCTGGTTCAACTGCAGCACCTGGACCTGCCCGGCCTGGGCGCCCGCAATCTCGGCGAATGCCTCGCGCTTCAGCTCAGGGCACTTCCGGAGGATACCCCGCAGCGCAATCTGGCGATTCGGCTGGTATGCAATCATCTCGACTTGCTTGCGGCGCACGACTTCACCAAAATCAAGCGCGCGCTGCGCTGCACAGACGACCAGCTGCGCGAAGCACAACGCCTGATTACGGCCCTGAATCCCAAACCGGGTGCGGAGTTCGACCACACCGTTGCGGACTATATGGTGCCCGACGTAATCGTGGAAAAACACAAGAACAAATGGCGCGCGCGGCTTAACGTCGATGCGATGCCAAAATTGCGCGTCAACCAGATTTATGCAAGTTTCCTGCAGCAGCGCGACGACAAGAACTCGTCGCAGCTCGCCACCCAATTGCAGGAAGCCAAATGGCTGATCAAGAACTTGCAGCAGCGCTTCGACACGATTTTGCGCGTGGCGCAGGCCATTGTGGATCGCCAGGTCAATTTTCTCGAACATGGCGAGATTGGCATGCGCCCGCTGGTGCTGCGCGAAATCGCCGATGCGCTCGACTTGCACGAATCCACGATCTCGCGCAGCACCACCCAAAAGTTTATGCTGACGCCGCACGGCATTTATGAATTCAAGCATTTTTTCGGCAGCGGCCTGGCTACGGAAGGCGGCGGCATGTGTTCTTCCACCGCGATACGCGAGTTGATCAAACAGATGGTCAACACGGAAGACACCCGCAAACCGCTCACGGACAGCCGCATGTCGGAAATTTTGGCACAACAGGGTATTGTAGTTGCCCGTCGTACCATAGCAAAATACCGGGAGGCGTTGCATATTCTCCCGGTAAATCTCCGTAAATCACTCTAAGCAGGAGCATGCCATGAACCTCCATATCACCGGCCATCATCTGGAAATCACCCCAGCCATCCGCGATTATGCGACCAGCAAGTTCGACAAGATCAAGCGTCATTTCGATAACGTGATCGATGTAAACATCATCCTGTCCGTAGACAAGCTGAAACAAAAGGCCGAGGCCACCATTCACATCAGCGGCAAGGACGTTTTCGTGGAGTGCGGCGATGAAAACCTGTATGCGGCAATTGACGCACTGGTGGACAAGCTGGATCGCCAGGTAATGAAACACAAGGAAAAGCTGGCGGCACGACGCCACGATGATACCGGGAAGCTGGCCGCAGAGGCAGCAGAATAAATAACAATGGGCGGCAGTGATACCGCCCTTTTTTATACAGCCCACTCATGAACCTGATCAGCAAAATTCTGTTGCCTGACAACATCTTGCTGGATACCGAGTCCACCAGCAAAAAGCGCGTGTTCGAACGCGTCGGGCTGTTGTTCGAAAATAACCAGCAGATCGGGCGCAGCCAGGTGTTCGACAGCCTGTTTGCGCGCGAGAAGCTGGGCTCCACCGGTCTGGGATATGGCGTCGCGATTCCGCACGGGCGTATCGCCAAACTGCGCGATGCAACCGCGGCCTTCGTTCGCACCAGCCATCCCATTCCTTTCGATGCGCCGGATGGCCAGCCGGTTCATCTGATTTTTGTATTGCTGGTGCCGGAACGGGCAACTGATCTGCATCTGCAAATTCTTGGCGAACTTGCGCAAATGTTCAGCGATCAGCAATTCCGCAATCGGCTGAGCGCAAGCGAGGATGCTGCGACCATCCACCAGCTGTTTTACGACTGGAAAGCGCACTGATGGCCCAGGTCAACATCCGGCAATTGTTCGAGGACAAAAAGGCGCGGCTGGAATTGAGCCGCGTCGCCGGAACGGATGGCAATGACCGGATAATCACCAGTGAAGAGGTCAATGCCTCCAACAATGGTCTGATTGGCCATCTCAACCTGGTCCACCCGAACTGGGTGCAGGTATTGAGCGAAATCGAGCTGGACTATCTGCGTGACCTGGCTCCGGACAAACGCGACAAGGCATTCCGCCGGATCGAACACAGCATTACCGCCTGTTTGATCGTGGCCGGCAGCAACGACATCCCGCCCGAACTGATTGAGTTTGCCAACCGTTCCAACATCCCGCTGTTCTATTCGCCCAAAGCCAGCGTGCACCTGATGTGGCTGGTGCGCCACTATCTGGCGAAGGAACTGGCCGAAACCACGACACGCCATGGCGTATTTCTGGACGTGCAGGGCGTCGGCGTGATGATCACCGGCGAAAGTTCGGTGGGCAAGAGCGAGCTGGGGCTGGAACTCATTACGCGGGGCAACGGCTTGGTGGCTGACGACATCGTCGAACTGCACCGTATTGCACCGGATACCCTGGAAGGCCGCTGCCCCGAACTCTTGCGCGACTTCCTCGAAGTGCGCGGCCTGGGTGTGTTAAACATCCGCACCATGTTCGGTGAGACCGCGGTACGGCGCAAAAAAAGCCTAAAACTCATCGTGCATTTGCACCGACCGCCGGGCGGCGACCTGTCGCAAATCGAACGCCTGCAACTCAATGCCACACACCAGGAAATCCTCGGGGTGAGCGTGAGCACCGTCAACATCCCGGTGGTTGCTGGCCGCAACCTTGCGGTCCTGGTGGAAGCGGCGGCGCGCAATTTTGTGCTGCAAATGCGAGGAATCAACACGATGCAGGAATTTATCGAGCGGCATGACCAGCTCCTGCTTGGTGAATGACAGGGAACCCGATGCAACTATTCCTGATCAGCGGGCTGTCCGGTTCCGGCAAGAGCGTTGCACTCAAGGTGCTGGAGGACAGCGGCTATTATTGTGTGGATAATTTGCCGGCCGAATTGCTCAGCCCGCTGGTCGAGTATTTGTTGCCGGCCGGCTACAGCAATATCGCGGTCAGCATCGATGTGCGCAGCGCCAACAGCGTACAACGGTTGCCCTCATTGTTGCTGCAGCTGATGCAGCGGGACTTGGCGGTGCACGTATTGTTCCTGGATGCTCAGGACGCAACGCTGGTCAAGCGGTTCTCGGAAACCCGGCGGCTGCATCCGCTCAGCGACGGCGTGCGCACCCTGCCGGAATGCGTAAGGCATGAGCGCGAATTGCTGGCAGAGATCAGCGACATCGGGCATCACATTGATACTACCGAACTCAACGCCAATGCTTTGCGCGCCTGGATCAAACAGTTCATCCAGGTGGATCGCGCACGCCTGACGCTGCTATTCGAATCGTTCGGCTACAAGCACGGCATTCCGTTGGATGCCGACCTGGTTTTTGACGTGCGCTGCCTCCCCAATCCGTTCTACAACCCGGAACTTCGGCCACTGACAGGACGTGATACTCCGGTGATCAATTTTCTGGAGCAAACTTCCAACGTGCAACTGATGTTCGATGACATCAAGAATTTTATCGAGCGCTGGCTGCCTCAGTTCGTTGCGGACAACCGCAGCTATCTCACGGTCGCGATCGGGTGCACCGGCGGACAACACCGCTCGGTGTACTTTGCCGAAAAACTTGCCCGATATTTCGAGCCCCGGCAGCAGGTACTGGTGCGCCACCGCGAGCTGGTCCAGTAAACCATGCACCTTACCGCGTGGCAGCATCTCAAGCCCGGTGACTGGCTGACGCTGTTGCTGGGCTTCAGCTGCGCGGTACTGCTCGCGCTCAACTTATGGAGCGGCGACCTGGCCGATAAAGCCATCATCCGTAGCGGCGGCAAAATTTTCCGTGAAGTATCGCTCGCACGTGACCAGCAGATCGAGGTGCCCGGTCCGCTGGGCGTCAGCATCATCTCGATCCAGAAGCGCCGCGCGCGCATCGCGTCCGATCCCAGCCCGCGCCAGTATTGCGTGCGCCAAGGCTGGCTGCAGCAGGCCGGCGAAATCGCTTTATGCCTGCCAAATCAGGTCAGCGTGGAATTGACGGGCAGCAAGAAACGCTATGACAGCCTCAACTATTAGGATCGAGGAGCGAGGATTGAGGAGCGAGAATCGGGAGCGAGGAGCGAGGAACGACGAGCGCGGGAATAACGGAGCTCCGAAACAGGCTCGATCCTCGATCCTCGATTCTCGATCCTCGCCCGATCCTCGATCCTCGATCCTGCTGCAAAGCACCGCCGAAGACCACCACGTCGCGCGCATGGCCGCGGTGGCACTCGGGCTTACGGTGCTGGAGAACGCCATCCCCTCGCCGCTGCCAGGGGTCAAGCCAGGGCTCGCCAACATCGTCACGCTGATCGTGCTGGCGCGCTATGGCTGGCGCATGGCGGCCTGGGTGTCACTGTTGCGGGTAGTGGCGGGCAGCCTGCTGTTCGGCAACTTCCTGACCCCAGGATTTTTCCTCAGTCTCTCGGGCGCCGTGTGCAGCCTGATCGTACTCGCAGTGGCGCAACATTTGCCGAAGCGCTGGTTCGGTCCGGTCAGCCATAGCGTCTACGCCGCCTTTGCGCATATCGCCGGGCAGATGCTGATCGTTTATCTGTGGCTGATCCCGCATGCCGGCATAGCCTATCTGATTCCGATCTTTGCCGGCGCGGCACTGGTATTCGGCACGGTTAACGGTTTGGTCGCCGCGCATTTCATGGATAATAGCCAGAAGCCATCCCTTCCCCCTTGAAGGGGGAGCCAGCAAGGGGGATATAGGATATCCCTTCTCCCCTGCCCCGCTTCCAAAAATTGGAGAGGAATTTAATTCAACGGTATATCTTATGAAAACCATTACCCTTGCCTTCACCGGCGCTTCCGGCCTGCCCTATGGCGTGCGCCTGCTCGAATGCCTGCTGCGCAGCGGCCAGCACGTGCGGCTGGTGTATTCACAGGCAGCGCAGATCGTCGCCAAACAGGAAATGGATATCGTATTACCGAATCGCCCCCAGGATGCAGAGCAGATGTTCGTGGAGCGTTTCAGCCACTTCAGCGGCGAACTCAAGGTTTTCGGCATCCAGGACTGGTTCGCCCCAATGGCTTCCGGCTCCAACCCCGGCGATGCAATGGTGGTCTGCCCCTGCACCATGGGCACGCTCGGCAAAATCGCCGGCGGCATCAGCGATGATCTCATTTGCCGCGCCGCCGACGTGATGCTCAAGGAAAAACGCCCGCTGATCCTGGTGCCACGCGAAATGCCGTTCTCTGCGATCCACCTGGAAAACATGCTCAAACTTGCCCGCGCGGGCGGCACCATTCTGCCGCCTAACCCCGGCTTTTATCATCACCCACAGAGCGTGCAGGACATGGTGGATTTCGTTGTCGCGCGGATCCTCGATCATCTCGGAGTGACGCACGAGTTGGTGAAAAAGTGGGGTAACTGAGAGTCGGCTACCCCCGGCCAGTTTCGCCGGCCCCCTCCCACCCGGCAGGAAAGTCATCCGCATAATGCTCTTTTTTCTTCCTGATGATCTCCCCTGAATACTTCTGCAGATAATGCGCGATAGTCTCGATCCGTATCTTCACCGAGCCGGCCGGCTTGGTGGCGTCGAGGTCCTGAAAGGAAAAGAACAGCGTGCCAGAACGCTCGACTATTTGCTGCACCGGCGAATAGGACGGCTGATCCATGCCGCATTCATAGTTCGACAGACGCACCACGCAGGCGATCCACGGCAGGCGCGCGGCGACTTTTGCCCCCCACAGGATTTCGTTGGTATTGGCACTGTACGACGAGGGCCAGACATCCGACAGATCGAATGGTGATTTGATATGTCCAGCAGCAATATCCGCAGCGAACAGCCATTGCAACAGATCCGGATCAGTGGGCAGATATTGCGACCACAGCAGGGGGTAACCACGTGCCTGCAGGTCCGTCTCGATTTCGTGGCCAATCCCCGGATCCATATGATAGGGACGTGCGAGCACTAGGATACAGGGTTTGTCGGCATGCACACATTGCTCGATGATCTCGTAACTCTTCCGGCGCATATTTGCATTAAATGCATCCAGAGCGCGAAATCCGGCGTCAACCGCGCGTTTTGTCTCCGCCTTGGTGAGCCCGGGAATAAAGTCGCGCAATCCCAGGTAAAGCTGTTTGGGCACCATTGGACGGTCGCCGAGTGACACGAACGGAGTTGCGTATTGAATGCCGTGTTCAGCAAACAGGTCCTTTTCCTTCTGGAACCCCGACTTGATGTTCTCGGGCGCGGACATGACCCGTGGGCAAGCCAGCGATGCCGCGACATGCCCATGCAGATAGGAGGGAAGCGAAGAAATCATCGGCGAGAGCAGCATGTCAATCCGACGGTGCGCCTTGCGCGCGAGAAACTCCCCATAATGCCCGGACATGCACTTGACCGGGTAACAGCAGTCGACCGTACCGCGCCCCTTGCCGAACTTGCGGGTCTGTTCTTCCGAGGTATCGGATGAAAAGTCGACCTTGCCGATGCCGAGGTCTTCGAGAAAGCCGATCCAGAATTGATGGGTCGACCACTGATTGAGCGTGCGCGGAATACCGACACGCATCTGGGAGCGCGGCTTTGTGGAGTTGGAGGAAGTCCGAGCAGTCGAGTTGTCGTGACGGTTAAGCCTCGCTCTTGACGCGCCGAAAAGCATCCTCCCGAACCAGCTCTGCAACATTTGGATAGACACGTTTGACCTCTTCTAGTTGATCCATCACTACGCGCATTTCGTTTGCGTCCTCGAGCAATCCCTTGGGGCAGGTGTTGCCGCTGATCACCCGCTCCCAACCTGCTGCCAGCGGCACCTTGCTCCAACTGCGCCCCTTGCCGTCAGGCAGGCGCACATCGATAAAAGTGCGCCGACAATTTACCGCACACCAGTTACAAATCGTGTGTTCGCTGGTGGTGCTGTGGTATTCGAGCGCCTCGATCACCTCGTAGCCGCGAAACCTGCTCTTCTCACCTTTCTCCAGCCAGTCCCTGGCACACAACGCCGCGCCAATCGCACCTGCCTCGCCGGAATACGGATGAACCACGATTTCCGCATCCGGCACTTTCTCGCGGATGAAATCGACCTGTGCCTTCACCACCGCAAGGTTGCGGTGCGTACCTCCTTGCAGCACGAACTTGCGGCCAGCAGCGGACAGGTTCTGCAACTGCCCGGCGTATACCCAGACATTGAGCGGCAAGACTGCCGCCAGCGAGGCCATGATTTCATCCGGTGACCAGCCCTTGCGCTGCTGGTTGACAATATCGGACTGCAGGAACACGCCGCAGCCCATGGCCAGCGAGGGTACGGAACGCGCGCGGAACGCATGCTCGGCATATTGTTCGAGCGGCACCTCATAGCGCTCCGCGACGCCCTGAAGAAACGCCCCATTGCCGGAAGAGCATTGCGAATTCAGACGAAAGTCAGATACCGTGCCTTGGCGCAGGATCAGAATTTTCACGTCGCAGCCGCCTACATCACAGATCACATCGGCATCGGGAAAGTAATTCAGCGCAGCGGTCGCATGTGCCACGGTCTCGACAATCCCGACATCCGCGCCGACGATATTCTGGAGCAGGTCCTTGCCATAGCCGGTGATCGCGAGCCCGGCAATGCTTTCGAAGCCCGCTTTCCGGATCTGGCGAAACAGAGCCTTCGCATCCTCAATCGGGTTGCCGGCCGACGGGGTATAGCAACTGAATCGCAGTTCAGCGTCGGTGGACAACACCACCGCCTTGGCCGTAGTACTACCGAAATCGCAGCCCACCAGCACCGGTTCACCACTTTCAGGGACACCCGTCGCCAACGGCGCTTTGCCGTTGCTGCCGCCATAGTGCCGCATGAATGACTCGAGATCGGCTGCGTCGCGCACCAGGCCCCTGGCGCCCTCCTGTTCTTTCTGCTCCCACTGCCCCTTTTCCACCCACCAATGCAGCCGCTCGGTGCCCGAATAGATACCCACTGAAGTTTTCTCGCCGAGGCCAATCTCGATACAGCCGAGGCAGGCGTAATACAGCGCCTCGACGGGAACCGTGATCAATGATTCAAGGGTGGCACCATCGGGCAGCCGGAACTTGCGCTCGCTCCACAGTTTGCCGAGGTGATGCCGCCATGCTTCCTGCAATCCTGCGTAAAACAGGTTCGGCCCGCCCAGCAACAAGACTTGCGGTGCCGGCGTATTGCCCTTGGTCAGGGTGGCAAGGTTCTGGTATACCACTGCCTCGAACAAGCTGGCGATGATTTCCTCCACCGGCACACCGGACTTTACCAGCGTGTTGGCGTCAGCCTCGGCAAAAATGCCGCACTTTGAGCTGATCTTGTGCAGTTCATGCCCGGCATAGCTCATTTGCGACAAACGTTCCGGAGGAATATTGAGCTTGCGCGCGGTCTTCTCGATGAAGGTGCCGGTCCCGCCGCTGCAGGCCGACTGCATATACACCTGCTTGCTCTTTCCGCTGCCGCTTGGAGTGAAGAACAGGGTCTTCATGTCTTCTCCACCGATCTCGGAAACGAAGTTCACCTCAGGGTGAAATTTTTCCACTGCGGCGGCCACTGCCACCACTTCCTGCACAATCTGTCCACCGAGTAGCGGCGCGATCAGCCCCGCCCCCGAGCCGGTGACAAAGAGCCGGTCACGCCCTGCCTGTACGCCGCATTCCAATTCCATCCGCGCCAGAAATGTGATTACCATCTCGGCCTGCCTGGTGTTGTGGCGCTGGTAATCCTGCCAGATGACATTGCCTTCCTCGGCGACGACCGCCTTTACCGTGGTCGAGCCAATATCCAGCCCGATAATCTTCATGCGCGCTCCCCCCTGGCAATATGCAGCGCCAGGTTGGCGGCCGTGCCGGCAACACCGCAGTGCGGAACGCGGTAGGTTGCGCGCTTCAGTTCGGGACGTGCCGCAACCGCCTCGCGCAGGCGGGTTTCGGTAAATCCCGTGCGTGTGAGCACTTCCTCATATTCGCGCCGCGCCCGTTTCTTTGCCTCGGTCAGGATCATCTGGCAACGCGACAACGCGTGCACCTCGGCGTCGCCCTTGATTTCCAGCGGCGCATAGAGCAGGTCGGGGTAGCGGCCGATGACATTGGCCATGGCGCCAACACTCATGGTGTTCGGCATGCATGCGTATGGCGACAGTTCGCAAATCATGTGCGCCTTCTTTTTGTGGTAGGCCCAGAGCGCCTTGCCAATCAGCATGTCGCCTTCGCCCCCATCGAGTCGGCTATGGAAATAGGGCGCAGCAAGCTTGCGCAGCTCACGCTGGTCGGGCAGTTCGTGCGGCACCATGCCTATGGCCCGACGCATGCGCCGGTAGGTCCACTGAAGCAGCCACTGAGCGGTCTGAATACCACCCAGCTTCAAGCGCGAGAAACGTTCGATACCGATGTGATCTTCGAAGTTCTGGCCGGCGAAACGCAGCAAGTAATCGAACCAGATGGTGGTCGCAGCAGGGTAGACCTCGGCGCCTTCCGCTTCGAGCCACCGATGGATATTGTAGTTCGCATCGCCTTCCACCGTTTGCAGATAGAATTCCCCGGTTATCTTGACCACCGGCTTCACCCGTAAACGGTCCACTTCGATGCGATCAAAACGGCGGCGCACCTCGAGCATGGCGTCGGTGAAATAATTGGTTCCCAGATGCCACAACAGCGAGCCCAGCTTCTTGCCGCGGACCGGCCGCCGGCGGAAGACCTCGAAAAGATATTCGATGCACTCGCGGGCGGTCTTTTCGGTCGCGCCGGCATGGACCTCATAAGGCCGAATCTGGTACTCCATGTCCTGCACCACATCGGTTACCACGATCGCCCAGACGATGCCAAGCATGAACGGCATATCCGGTTGCAGCCCCTCGCCTTCCTTGCGGCCCTGATCGAGGTTATCCTGCCCGAGCAGGAACATGCGGAAAGATTCCATGCCGACATTGCGCAGGCCCATCTCATAGCTCTGGTGGTATTGGCCAAAACGGCAGGAACCACAGGAACCCGCAGTGAGGTAGACGTAATCTCGCGTCACCTGTTCCGGACCGATTCGTCGCGCCTCTTTTTTCAGAAAGTTAATGAGATTGCCGGTGGTAAAACTCGTCGGGCAGCACTGGCCGATGTCGGCCACTTCACGTCCGATCAGCATATCCTCGCGGGTCGCGACAGGCAGTATCCGGGTCTTGTACCCGAGATTCTCCAATGCTCCCTGAATCACCCGTTCGGCGCGCCAGTGCAGGCCGCCAAAGAGGAGTGTGGTAGTGGAACGCTCGTCGCGGGTAAATGGATGGGGACGATAAGATCGAAAATGCCCCGACGTTCCTGTCACGCGTTCCGTACGCGGCGGAGGCGCAACAAAGCGAACTTTATTCTTCTCGGGTGTGGCTGTTTCAACGGCCACTCGCAGATCCTTCAACGACTCGTGACGCTTAAGCGGCATTTCCGGAGAGTTCATCTGCAATCCCCTTGGCGATTTTAGATGGGCGGACCAGAATGTAACAGATTTTATGCGCGAGCTTCAATCGCACGCCCTTCAGGCCCACGATGGCAAGTTCCAGAAACGACCTGCCGCCTAACTATCAATGCCCTGGAAATTTACACCACACGAATTAACAGATTATTTTGCAGTAAGCATTTGCTCCCCGGATGCGTACTCATGCAGGGAATGCCGCTTTGATGGCTGCTCCAACGTTCGGCCATCTATGCCCGGACTGCAATACCCGGGACGGTTTGGCATCCATGATCAGCAGGAGTGGTCCGATGTGCAGTTTGAAATGGGCAAAGGTATGAGAAATGCCCGATCGCCAGCAATATTGTCTGGCGGCCGGCGGCACCATTCTGCCGCCGAATCCAGGGTTCTACCTCACCAGCAGAGCGTGCAGGACATGGTTGATTTTGTCGTGGCACGCATCCTCGACCGTCTCAGCATTACACACGAGTTGGTGAAGAAATGGGGAGAGTGAGTTGCGGAAGACAGTTTAATCAGCAATTGCTTCCGCAAGTTCTTCGACCTCATTTGCCGACTTTGCCGGGGCGGCTGACCCTGCCGAGGCAGCTGCACTCCCTGATGGGGGCATTACTGCCCACCCCACACCACCAAGAATGCCGCCTTCAATTAACGCCTGTTTTTGGTCTTCAGCGCCCAAAACGAGATTATTATTCTCTGCGTGACTTTGTTGAATAAATTTATCCAATGCCGCGCCGCCAATAATTGCAACCGAAAGAGGCCCACCCACTGCACCCGTAAAGAGGCCCGCCCAAACTGCAGTTATACCGCCCCTGATTCGTCCATTTGTTTTGATTTCTTGTTCCGTTTTGGCTGCTTTAGCCTGGTCTTGCGTCAAAGCTCCGGCAACTCCAGCAGTGCTGGCAACCCCAGTTCCGTTGGACGCGGCTCCATCAGATGTGGTTGAGGATTGAAGCGCTACTGCTTGATCACTACCTTGCACCAGAGCTCCACCAACTCCGGCAGCGCTGACAAATCCGGTTTCGTTGGACACTGCCCCGTCAGATGCGGTTGAGGATGGAAGCGCTACTGCTTGATCACCACCTTGCACCAGAGCTCCACCAACTCCGGCAGCACTGACAAACCCGGTTCCATTGGACGCTGCCCCGTCAGATGCGGTTGAGGATTGAAGCGCTACTGCTTGATCACCACCTTGCACCAGAACTCCACCAACTCCGGAAGCACCGACAACTCCAGTTCCGTTGGAACCTGGCCCGTTAGACGTCGCTGAGGAAGACACTACTGTCGTTTGATTTCCGCCCAGCGCCAGGACTTCTGCGACTCCGGCAGCACCGGCAACCCCAGATCCATTGGACACTGCCCCGCCAGATGTGGCTGAGGATTGAGCTCCTGCTGCCTGATTTCCGCCCTGTCCCAATGCTCCGGTTACTCCGGTTACTCCGGTTACTCCGGTTACTCCGGCAGCTCCAGTTCCGTTGGACTCTGGCCCGTTAGGCGCAGCGGAAGAAGGCAGAACTGCTTGATCTCCAGCTAGTGCCAGAACGCCTGCAGCTCCAGTAGCACCGACAACACCGGCTTCGTTGGACTCCGACTCGTTAATTGTAGTTGCGGATGGGGGCTCTGCCGTGCCTGCGTATACAACATTCATGGACAGAGTAAAACTGCTAGCGATGATTAATGCCGTAAGCCTCATGACTTCTCCCTCGATAATATTGTTGGTATAAGTATTCATCCAGAACCATTCTCCAAGCGCAAATCAGGGAGAACGTCCTGAATTTCGTATGACGACGATTCGGTACTATTGCAGTATTACGACATTCAGGCTGTTTCAGCATCCAGATCGTACGAATCGGATTGTAACAAAACTTTAATATGATTTTGTCAATATTTTCAATGCATTACAAATCGTAATACACTGAACGGCTGGAGAGATCGTTGAGTTTTAATTACAGCGCAGCACCATTAGCATGGCCGTTATTACCCTCAACCCACTTGTTGATCAACACTCGCACCGGTGCCGGGATCGCTGCACTCAGCGCCTCTGGCGCAGCCATCCACACCGAGCCGGGTTGTGCTGTCCCCAAGGGTTGGGCTGCAAGCTCGATCTGCAACGGCGTGATATGCAATTTGAAGTGGGTGAAAGTATGGGTAAACGGCGCCAGCCTTTCTCGGCGGGACGAGGCCATGCCATTTCGCAGAAACCACTCCTGCGCCGCTTCCTCATCGTCGAACTGGGGCAGGCTCCACAGCCCGCCCCAGATGCCGTGGGGGGCGCGCTTCTCCAGCAGGATGTCGGAACCTTGATTAAGCAGCAACATGACGGCATGGCGCTCCGGAACAGCTTTGCGCGGTCGCGGTGACGGCAAGTAGGCGACACGGTCAGTCGTCAGTGCCACGCAATCTTCCCGCACGGGGCATGCCGCACATTTCGGCCGGCTGCGGGTGCACACCATTGCTCCAAGGTCCATCAGGGCCTGGGTGTAGGTGGCAACGTCGGAATTGGCGGCTCTACTTTTCCCGGCTCTCTCCCCTGCGGCGCGAGTAGGAGATGGCAGCAGAACTTCGGCTTGCTGCCACAGCAATGCTTCCACTTTCTTGTCGCCCGGCCAGCCGTCGATGCCGCAATGGCGCGCGAGTACCCGCCTGACGTTGCCGTCGAGGATGGCGCGTCTTTCGCCATAGGCCAACGCACAAACGGCAGCAGCAGTCGAGCGGCCGACCCCGGGCAGCGCGAGGATGTCTTCGAAGCGGCGTGGAAATACACCGTCATGCTTTTCCGCAATGACTTGCGCGGCGCAGCGCAGGTTGCGCCCGCGTGCGTAGTAACCAAGACCGCTCCAGCAGGTGAGCACCTGCTCTTCAGATGCAGCAGCCAATGAAACGACATCTGGAAACGCGTCGACGAAGCGCCGGTAGTAGGGAATGACCGTAACCACCTGCGTCTGTTGCAACATGATTTCGGACAGCCACACGCGGTAGGCATCCGCGCCCTGCCACGGCAGACCATGGCGCCCGCTGTGCTGCTGCCAGACGATCAGGCGGGAAGAAAAATCTGATGGCGGCAACAGGATGACCTCTCCCCAACCCCTCTCCCGGAAGGGGCGAGGGACTTTTGTCTTATCTTACTTGAACAAGCCCTTCAGGCCGCTCTTGAGTTGTTCCTGGAGTTTCGATTTTACTTCTTCTTTCTTGGCTTCGACCTTCTGCTTGGCGGCCTCGCTGACCATCGCGCCGAAGTCCAGGGTGTATTTCAGGTTGGTGAACGGACCGCTGACGCGCACCGGCACCGTGATGCCACCGACCACATCCTTGCCGCCCTGGCCTTCCAGAGTTTTCGCCAAGGTGGCTTTCGCCAGATAATTGATGCTGTCGTTGCCAACATCGATGTCACCGACGCCGCCCACTCGCAACAACGGTGATTTCAGCGACAGGTCGTCGTTGTGCGCCACGCCGTTGTTCAGCTTGAAGCTTGCCTTGAGTTCGCTGAAGTCGGTCTTTTCTTCCTTGTTGGCAGCCTGCGTTTGCGTGCCGGCACCACCGCGCCCCAGCATCGCCTGCGCATCGCGCAGCTTCTTGGCGATATTGATGCCTTTGATCGAGCCATCGGTCAGGTTCATCGACGCCGCGCCATTGAGCGATTTCTTGAATGCCGTGACAGTGTTGCCCTGCATGGTGAGGTTCATGCCGACATTGCCCTTGCCTTCCAGCGTGTCGTAATTCGCCGCATCCTTGAGCAGGGGCGCGATGTTGACGCCGGTAAGATTCTGCCTGACCGCAATGCTTGGCGTGCCTTGCGCGTTCACGCTCAGGCTGCCGGTTGTGCTGCCCTGGTACAAATTGGCGGATAGCGGGCTGACTGTCAGCTGCCCGTTGCGCGCTTTAGCATCCAGCCGCACTTGGGTGGTTTTCACGTTGGCCACTTTCAGTGAGCCGACACGCAGGCTGCCATCCAGATTGAGCTTGCGCAGGAAGGACAGATCCAGTGGCTGCTCCGGCTGAGCCGATTTTGGTGCCGCGGCCTTCTTCGGCATGTAGAGGTCCGCATCAAACTGGTCGACATCCACATCGAAGCGGATCAGTGGATTGGAAAAACCGGCCACCGCCACCTTGGCCTTGACCTGACTTTGCAGCAGTCCGCCAGCAAGGTTCGCCTGCACCGATTGCTTCAGTACGTCGGCCTGCAGGCTCCCCTTCATCTCACTGCTCACCGATTTGTTCGGCAGTTTGTCGCCAGTGGCCTGCACCACCACGCTGAGGTTGCTCAGGTTGACTTGTTGCGCTTTGAAATTGCCCGACAACGGAGAGTTGAGTTTCACCTTGAATGCTTGCTCGGGTTGCTTCATATCGAGCACCAACACCAGCGCATTGCTCTTGAACAACTCCGCCGTCCCTTTCAAATCGGATAACGACAAAGCGGCGGCGATATCGCCGACCGGGCCGTTCAACTTGGCATTCAGCGCGAGCTTCTCGCCCGCAAATTTCTCGGAGGTAAGGCTCAATGCCGGCACGTCCAGTTTGACATCGAAGTTATCCTTATCCTTCGTCCCGGTCGCGTTCAGCACAAATTTCGTGGCACCAAATTCCTGGGTATTCAGGTTCGCGCTGGCGTCACCGTTGGCTTTCAGTTTCAGGTTGCTGATATCCAGGGCGCTACCGGTGGCCTGCAGATCCAGCCCTTCCAGGCGGTAGTATTTCTTGTCCAGATCAAAGGTCAGCGTAGTTTTCAGCTTTGTATTGAGATCGACCCTGGGTTGATTCGCCTGCACACCGACCGTCAGATCAATTTTGCTCGGCACGCCGTTGGCAATGCGCCCGGTGTTGAGATTCAGATCCTTGATCGCATAGCTCCTTCCCGTCCCCTCATCGCGATAAGCCAGATTGGTCTTGGCGATCGTAACGGATGCGATATCGAATTTTACCTGCGGGCCCGTGCTGGCCTTGGTTTCCTTCTGGCCGAGCAGGTCGTCGATATTGGTGGTGCCATCCTTGTGCTTGACCAGCGTGGCCTGCAGGCCACTGACTGCAACTTCGTCCACCACCACTTCCTTGCGCAGCAATGGCATCAGCGCCAGCGCCACGCGCACGCTGTCGACCGCGGCGAATTCCTTGTTGCTGTTGACCTCGGAGAGGCCCACCTTGCCCAGATTGGCGCCAATGTTGGGAAAAAACGACAGGGTGATATCTCCTTCAAGGCGCAAATTGCGGTGTTTGCTTTCCTTGACGGACTGAATGATCTTGCCTTTGTAGTCATTCGGGTTGAAGGTAGCCGCCACATATGCCGCACCCGCGACGGCGATGCCGACCACTGTGCCCGCGCCCCACAAACTGTATTTCAGGATTTTGTTCATGTTCGCCCCGCAAAATAAGTCAGGTTGGCATTATAGCGAAGAGGCCGGCGCGAGAGCGCGTACGCCGAAATGATATGAACAAAAAAGGGCAGGTTTTAAACCTGCCCTGTTCCGGATGTTAGCCGTCCTGCGGTCAGATCACTTTAGAATAGCGCGCGTGTTCGGTGCGGGTGCGCAGATACTTGTCGAAGACCATGCAGATATTACGGATCAGCATGCGCCCCTTGGGCGTCACGCTGATCCATTGCGGCGAAATTTCCAGCAGGCCTTCGCGCTCATAGTCATACAGTTCTTCCATTTCGGTCGCGAAGTAGTGGTCGAAATCGATCAGATAGGCGATATTGAACGATTCCTTGGAAATTTCGAAGTGGCACATCAGGGCCTGAATGATCGCACGGCGCACGAGATCGTCCGCATTCAACTCCAGGCCGCGCATGATGGGCAGCTGATTGCGGTCGAGCGCGTCGTAGTAATCCTCCAGCTCGCGATAGTTCTGGCTATAGGTCGGGCCGATCTTGCCGATCGCGCTCACCCCCAGCCCCACGAGATCGCAGTCTGAATGCGTGGAATATCCCTGGAAATTCCGATGCAGCCGGCCTTGCCGTTGCGCCACCGCGAGCTCGTCTTCGGGCTTGGCGAAGTGATCCATGCCGATGTAGACATAGCCTGCCTTGGTAAGTTTATCAACCGCCATGCTGAGGATGTCCAGCTTCACTTGCGGCGCGGGTAGATCGGCCTCGTTGATGCGCCGTTGCGGCTTGAACACGGTCGGCATGTGCGCGTAGTTGTAGATGGACAAACGATCGGGATTGGCCGCAATTACCTTGTCCAGCGTAACGCCGAACCCCTGCAGGGTCTGCTTGGGCAGACCATAGATCAAATCGATACTGACCGATTTGAAACCATGCGCGCGCGCCGCATGAATGACATGCAGGGTTTCTTCTTCGCCCTGGATGCGGTTCACCGCCTGCTGTACTGCAGCGTCAAAATCCTGCACGCCGACACTGATGCGATTGAAGCCGGTTGAGCCGAGCAGCGCGATGGTTTCCTCGCTCACTTTACGCGGGTCGATCTCGATGGAGTATTCGCCGTCCTCCACCAGTTTGAAATGCTGGCGGATCGCCCCCATCACCTGGCGGATCTCATCGTCACTGAGGAAGGTCGGGGTCCCGCCGCCCAGGTGTAATTGCTCGACGACCTGGTTCGGCCCGAGCAATTTCGCCTGCATTTCCATTTCCTTGATCAGGTAGCGCACATATTCGCCTGATTTGCTGCGATCCTTCGTGATCACCTTGTTGCAGGCACAGTAAAAACACAGCGTATTGCAGAACGGAATGTGGATATAGAGGGACAATGGCCGGGCAATGCCGCCGATTTCGCGCTTGGCCACCCACTGGCTGTAGGTTTCGGCGTTAAAGGCCTCGACGAACCGGTCGGCAGTCGGATACGAGGTATATCGCGGACCGTTTTTGTCCAGCCTGCGTATCAGTTCCAGATCCACCACCAGTTGATTGTCTGCCTGTTCCATAAACTTCCTCACGTATTGGATGCGAACTTTGCCATCTAGTCACCCCTCTCGGTTTGATATATGTCAAAATTCGTGGCATATTGCGACCTTGAACATAGAGAATTACCAGAAGTTTTAGAGTGGTATGTTGTGCGCAGCTTCCCCGCCGGATACCTCCCATTACATAATTCATTTTCGAAGGTAGGCTAGGTACGCGACGTGCAACGTTCGGTTTCGCACTCACTTCTCAAGACGGCATGCTCCAGCTGCAATCTGCGCGAGCTTTGCCTGCCTGTCGATCTCAGCAGCGCTGAAATGCGCCTGCTGGACGATCTCAGCCACGTCAAGCGGTGTTTTCCCCGCGGCGCCTATTTATATCGCAGCGGCGACAGGTTTCAGTCGCTATACGCGATCCACAGCGGCTCATTCAAAACCCAGGTGTTGCATGAGGACGGACGCGAGCAGGTGACCGGTTTCCAGATGATCGGGGAAATTATTGGACTGGATGCAATCAGCACCGACCACCATACTTGCGAGGCAGTCGCACTGGAAGACAGCGAGGTCTGCGATTTGCCGTTTACCCGACTGGAAGCATTGAGCCGCGAAATGCCTAGCCTGCAACGTCACTTGCACAAGATAATGAGCCGTGAAATCGTGCGCGATCAGGGCATCATGCTGCTGCTGGGCTCGATGCGCGCCGAGGAACGGCTCGCTGCCTTTCTGCTGAATCTGTCGCAACGCTTCGCAGCACGTGGCCACTCGGCGACCAGTTTTCAGTTACGGATGTCCCGGCAGGAGATTGGCAGCTATCTCGGACTGAAGCTGGAAACCGTCAGCCGTGCCTTTTCGCACTTTCAGGAAGACGGACTAATCTGCATCAAGGTACGCTCGGTGGAAATTCTGGACATGGGCCGATTGCGCTGCCTGGTCGGACAGCATCTTGCATGCTGAGTGCTGCCTGAAAACCAAACCATCCAAGACTGTCGCGTCTGCAGCGCCATAACGGCGGCGACTTGTACCTGATTTTATTATAAGATTCCCGGACTGCGGCTTTATGCCACATTCACGGGATGCAACAAAATGGGTATGCTGCACGTCCGGTCCATGTGCAGCCCTTTCTTAAGGAGGAGAGAAAAATGCATCAGCAATTCAGTATTACGCCCGAAGAGGCCAGACGCGCCAAGTGGCCACATGAAATCTTCACGATCAACCTGGTGTTCAACCATATCCTGGTATTCGCTACTACGCTCGGCGTGTTCAGCACCTTTCCGCTGCTGGTAATGATGGTGCCGGTCACCTCGTTTGTCATCATCACTTACATCTTTGTCAAGGGCAGACAGGTCGCGACCAGTGAC